>NZ_CAMFHB010000002.1 GCF_945952055.1 uncultured Alsobacter sp. | reverse complement strand
GCCCTGGCCGCCGCGCAGCAGGCCCAGGCGACCGCCGCCGCCGTCGCTGCGGCCGCCAACGCCGCCGCCGCCGGTGCGAGCCTCGATCCCAACGCCACCGCCTCCCGCACGGCAGCCCTGGCGGCGGCGGCAGCCGCGCAGGCGGCGCTCAACGCCGCCAATGCCAGCCTGGCCCAGCCCGTAACGCGGTTGACCAAGGCCAGGGATGGCTTACCGGGGTGGAGGGCGGCTGGGAACTTAGTCCGGGACCGCCAAGCCGTGACCGCGCTGAACCAGGCCCAGGCAGCGCTTACGGCGTTGCAGGCGGCCGGGAACCTCATCCAGGCACGGCCAGCCGTCCTTCAACTGACCGCCGCGGCCAATGACGTGCTCGCGGCCGTGCAATTCGTTCAGGCCCAGTCCGCGATCGTCCAGGCCCGGGCCGTCGACGTGACCACGCTGGTAAGCGCGTCCTTCGACGCGGCGCGCCTCGTTCCGGCGCGCGGTTTCGGCCTCGCCGGCGTGGCCTCGTCAGGGTCCGGCGTGCCCTTCCTCACCGACACGCTGGTCAGCGAGACGAACAGCCTGAACGCGACGGTCACGCCGCTCCTCAGCTACCGGGCGCTCGGGACCGTTTCAGCGGACGGGTTCATCGTCACGCCGGGGATCACGCGGACCCTGCAGATCGGGTTCTCGCTGACGGGGGCGGGGGCCACGCAGTCCTCCACCGTGCTGGTCGCGACCGGGAGCTTCCTGCCGGCCCAGGCGGGCACGGGCAACGACCTGGAGTTCGTCGGTGGCTTCTTCGCGTCGGGCCGCGCCTCGGCGGTGGATGGGCCGTCGTTCGCCACCGGAAGCCTCGCCGGCGCCGACGCCAGCGTGATCGCCGACGCCGACGGGCTGCCGGTCGCCGCGACCTTCGATTCGAGCGGCAGCGCCGGCGGGTTGGCGAGCCCCGCTCCGGCGACGCAGTTCGGGTACATCGCCGACAATCCGACCCCCAACTACGCCGTGTCGCAGACCACTGGGCCGGCCACGGCGCCGGCCGGGCTGGGAGGAGACCGCACGGCGTTGACCCTGCGCGGCTACGTGGCGGGGTCGCTGACCTCGACGCAACTGGGGGCGACACCGGACGCCAACGGCCTGCTTCCTCTCCTGGCCGCGACCCGCCAGGACTTCCAGTTCGCTGGCCTGACGGGCACGCCGGACGATCTCGTGCTCGTCACCGACCCGAATCGTCGACGGCCCGCGCCACGCTGCAGATTCGCAGCCTCGATCCGACCTCAAGGCTGGCGAGCGCCGTCTACCGGCTCGGATCGGACGCCGGCACGGCCGGCAACCAGCGATCGGCCTTCATCGACGACCAGACCTTCGCGCTGCGCAGCGCCGGCGGCGTCAGCGCCACGGTGACGCTGCGCAACGGGACGGTCGCGACCACGAGCGGCGGAAACAGCCAGCTCCTGTTCCCCTGGTCCGCCGTGCGGGCCGGCAATCCCAACGCCGATGCCCAGTACTTCCCGGGCGTCACCCAGTGCTCCTGCCGCTACACCCAGTGGGGCTTCTGGTCGGTCGACGGGACGCGGGGGACGGACACCGACTACGGCAGCCTCAATCCCTGGGTCGCAGGCCAGCTGGCGAGCGTCGGGCAGATCCCCACCGTGGGCACCGCAACCTATTCGGGCCACGCCATGGCGAGCGTCAACAATGCCGGCGCGGTTTACGTGGCGGGCGGGAACCTCAGCCACACGGTGAACTTCGCCACGGGCACGGGGACGGGCTCCATCGCCAATCTGGGCGGGCGCAGCTACAACTTCGCCAGCGCGCTCGCAGCCGGGTCGGTCAATTTCTCGGGCTCGATCACGGGAACCAACGCGGCGGGCAGCCTGCGGGGCTCCTTCTATGGTCCGGGGACACCGCCGGCCGAGATGGCGGGCCAGTTCGGCATCGCCGCCACCGCGGGGCCGGCCTACGCCGCCAACGGAATTTTCCTCGGCAGCCGCTAGCGCTCTCCGCGCAGCAACTCTCCACCGTCGTCATTCATGGTCGTCTTCCGCTCCGGGTGGGCCCGACGCGGAACGCCTGTCTGCTGGTCGATGCATCGCCTCCTCCGCATGAGACAAGGCCCAAAAAGAAGAAACCCCGGTGCTTGCGCACCGGGGTTCCTTGTTCCGTACCCGAAGGTCTGGATCAGAAGTCGCGCTGGAAGCGCAGACGGCCGAACCAGGCATCCTTCTTGAGGCCGAACAGCGAGCCGGCAGCCACGTTCGCCGCGTTGTACACGACGTTCGGGGTGTCGGTGAGGCGCTGATAGCCAACCTCGGCGCCAATGTCGAAGCCCTTAACCGGCGACCAGATCACGTTGGTAGCGGCGGTGAAGGCCGACATGTCCTGCCAGGAGCCCCAAGCGTCATGCTTGCCGTAGGCAAGAGCGACGCCCTGACGGATCGTGGGGGTCCAGTAGTGCAGCAGACCGCCCACGATCGACCAAGTCTTCGTAGTGTGGTCATTGCCGAGAGCGTCGTACACGACGTCCGGCGTCACGATACCGTTCACCGGCGTGTTCTGGAACCCGAGGCCAAGCGACGACCAGCCGGTGTAGCTGTTAGCGCCGTTCGCGTAGGCAGCCTGCAGGAACAGGGCATCGCCCGGGGCAAGCATCGGCAGGTTGACCTTCACACCGCCCTGGATGGCATAGCCATACACGGTGTCAGCGATCGCGTTCGCCGCTCCGAAGAGCACGCCGTTGCCGGCGCGGACCTGGTGAACCGCACCCGACAGCATCGCGGTGCCCCAGGTGCCGGTGTAGTCGAGGCGACCGACGATGTCGGGCATCGCATGACCAGCGTAGGGCACAGCGCCGAGGTTGGCGCCGTTCACGATGAACCCAGCGCCACCGGCCACAACCGCAGCGCCACGACGCTCGGTACCATCTTCAATGGCCAGCGTGGCCGAGAAGCCGCCGCCGAACGTGGCGGTGTAGGCGAGGACGTTGGTCGCGCCGTAGTCCGAGCCGCGGCCGTTGGAGCCGCCGCCGAGGTAGGTCACGCCGCCGAACGGAGCGAACTCGAAGAACGACACCGGGATACGACCAGCGGTGATGCCGGCGAACTGGATGTAAGCCCAGTCGAGGGCCACGTCGGCGTTCGTCGAGCCGTTACCGTTGGAGACGTTGGCGAGGTTCACGCCGTTGGCGTTGAAGCCACGGCCCGAGTCACGCGTGATGTAGATGCCGGTGGTGGCGCGCAGCGGACCCCAATCGGTCGGGGTGTAGCTGTCGAGGCGGAAGTAGCCACGAGCACGGGTCGTCGTCGTGTTCGAACCGCGGGTCAGCGGCTCGTTGTAGATGTAGTCGGCACGAACGCGGCCATACACCTTCAAGCAGGTGTCGGAGCCGGGGACGTAGAAGAAGCCAGCGCCGAACTGCGAGCAGACGCGCACGTACTCGACCGGAGCGGCCTTCTTCGAGGGAAGGTCGGCGGCCTGAGCCCCGGCGACCGCGGCGAAGCCAGCGACCGAACCGAGGAGAAGGCTCTTCATGAGCTTCATTGGTAACCTCCAAAAGACGTTTTCGAGACCCATCGGGAGCGGGCTTGGTCTTCATCCGAACTGGCCCCCGAAGGCCCTCTCAGCGAAGAGTCCCTGACCCCTGCCCACCGGCCCGACCGAGTGGCCGAACCAGAGGTTGCGCCAGGGAGCTCCCTGACACGCCGCAACCATAGATGGTGACGTTCATCACGCAACTATGATGAGGTTTATCAACGTCGAACAACGTGCGATTGAGAGGGACTGTTGCCCGGTTGCAATATTTTGCGGCGCCTGGGGCTTGGCAACCACCGGTTGTTGACCGGGGGTTAACCCTTCACAGCCCTTGCGGCGGCATTTTTCGCCGCGCGCGGCCCGACATGGGCTGCAGAGAGTCGGCACGCATGAGGTCCGCGAGGATCCGGCCCTTCGCGCCCAGCGCGAAACGGGGCTGCTTGCCCGGCGTCAGCGCCGTCACAGGTGTCAGGAGCCCGGTCTGCGCGAAGAATCGGCAGCGGCGGCCGAGGTCCAGTCCGTCCGGGTCCAGTCCTTTCGCCGCGGCGGCCTCGTTGATCTCCCGCACCGATGCGTCGCCGACGGCCGACAGCACCATCACGACCAGGCGTGCCCGCTCGTCGTCCTGCACCAACTCGAAGACCGGGGGATTGAGCTGCGCGATTCCATCGGCCAGCGACTGGTACGAGTGGACGCGTGCGCCTGCCGGCACGAACCAGCGCACCCAGCCGTGATGCAGCATCTTGAACAGCAGCCGCTGCAGCGTCGTCGGCGTGACGCGCGGCAGCCTGGCGGCGAGCTCCGACAGGCTGTGGGGAACGATGAGCTCGTCGATGACGGTCCGGGCGAGCTTTTCCTCGGCGCCGGTCAGGGCTCCGGCCTTCTCCGCATCCGGCTCGGACAGGAGATAGTGGCCGTTCCTGACGCGGCTGCAGACGCCCAGCGACACGAGCCGCCCGATCTGGCGCCGGAACTCCGCGCGATCCCAGTCGCGCCCGACGGTCGCGAACAGATCGTCGGCCTCGTGACTGCAACCGTCACCGAGGGCGCCGAGAAGGCGTTCGACCGGGCTGTCTGGGCTCGCTTCGACGGACATCATGACCTTGATCACGCACGCGGGGCGACGAGCATCAACAGGCAAGCCCGGTAAATTTCAAGGTCGGAGGAGCCCCAGACCGCCCAACGCGCGGCGAGGGTGGGGGGCAACTGAACCAGTCCCTGGTCTTCCGTTCACCGCCAAGCTCTTGATCCGACGGTGCCGCCGTCGCGTGCACTGCCGCGCCGCGCTATAAAAAGGGTTCCATCACGAAACCGTGATCGATCCGCCCGGGGCTCCGCGGCGAGCGCTCTGTGCGGCGAGGGAAGCCTCAGTCAACGATCGCCTGGTAGGCCAGAACCCGCAGTTCGCGGCGGATCGAGTAGGTCGAGGATGGCATGAGCTGGGTGAGGAGGATGACCGCGATGTTCTCCGCCGGGTCGATCTAGAAGGCCGTGCTCGCCGCCCCGCCCCAGGCGACCTCGCCGGGCGTCCCCAGGATCTGCGCGCGGGCCGGATCCAGCATCACCCAAAAAGCCGAGGCCGAAGCCGATGTCGATGCAGGGCGACTCGCTGAAGCGTGAGGTGATCGGCGGTCATCAACTCGACCGTCTTGCGGCCCAGCAGTCTAACGCCGTCGAGGTGACCCTTGCAGAGGATGAACCGGCAAAGGCGCGCGTAGTCCGCCGCCGTCGAGACGAGCCCGCCGCCGGAGGGAACGCGCGGCGGCAGGCGTAATCGGCTGTCCTGCGGATCGTCGGCCAGCGTCAGCGTGCCGTCCGCGCCCGGGACGTAGTTGGCGGCGAAGCGATGGGCCTTGTCGTCCAACACGTTGAAGTGGAAATCGTGCCGAGATCCTCACAGGTTTCCCACACAATCACCGTATCTGCCATGTGCACTGTGCGGAAGAGCTATACTATGATCTTCTCAGGATCTTCCCATCAAAAGTTCTCTTCCACCCGCTGCCTCGCCCACACGGCATCGGCCTTCGCGACCTGACCGCTCCCAAGTGACGAGCTTTCGCACGAGCCGACTTGGCCATGGCCGGCACATCCCGCGTCCGCGTCTTCCCGGAATGGCAAGGCTCGCACAGGACCTGAAGGTTGCAAGCCTCGTCGCGCCCGCCGAGCCCGAGCGGGATGATGTGATCGACCTCCCATCGGGTGCCAGGTCGCAGTTGCCAACCGCACCCCTGGCAATGCCCCTTGGCTTCAAGAAACAGGTCGAGCCGCTCTCGCGTAGAAAGCTTGCGCCGGCGAGTAGCCTCATTCATGCCCTCGCTCCCGCATGTCCGCTCCTGACGCCAGCGGCTCCAGGCGCGCCGAATGCCGGCGTATGATCGCCTCTGCCTTGCGGCCGTCCTCGCTGGATAGTCTGGAAATGCGAGCGGCGAACTCCACGACAATCTCGTCGAGTGTGGCGGGGTCAAAGGCACAGCACAGAGCGTCGTCGAGTAGGGTGAGGTCGTCCTGCCCGGGCACATGGTACGGGGTTGGAGGATTTTCATCGCCAGCACCCTCGGGCTGACCGGGCAAGCCGTTGTTCGGTGCCCGTGCCGCCAAGTCGGGCTTGCGTTTCGCCGCGCTTGACCGCGCCTTGCCTTCACCCAGTGCCCGCGGCCTCCGCACCTCCCAGTACTCGTTGAAGCGACGCCGCGAAGCTGTCGCCGAAGGACGGCGGACCCGCAGATCCATCGACCTGGGCCGTGGCGCAGGCAACGCGCTCTCGTGAGCGCGCTCCGACGGCGGCTCGGCGGCGGTGCCCTCACTGGTCAGAGCCTGCATCGGAGAAACCTCTTCGGCTGAGCAATTCCCCGCCGATGCGTCGCCTGCGGCCGTGATCCAGGGTGGGGGCGGCGCCGTCCCGCGCACCCTGCGCTCAGAGGGTGATGTTGGAGCCCCGGAGGCTTGAGGCCTCGCCGCAGGATGCGCGTGCTGAGGCTCTTGGCTTGGACCCGTTTGGACCACCTCCGCGCCATGATCGGCCTTTGCAACGGATTCCGGGCCGAGCGCCACCATCGGCTGCCAAGTCGGCGTCTCCTCGCAATCGGCGAGTTCCTCCTGGAGATAGAGACCGCCCAATACGTCAGCGAAGACGTCTCGCAACGCAAAGGCCCTTGCCCGCATCTGGAGCATCCGCTGCGGGTACTCGCTCCAGGGACCTGCCTTGCCCCACAGCCTGGCCCTTTTCGCATCCTCGACCGAGAAGGTTCGGGTGACGACCTGCCTCTCGCCGCGGCGAAGCACGGTGCAGGACGCAACCCACAGCTCCGGCGTGTCTCCCACGACGACTTCGCTGACAAAGGTCGCGAGCCCGCTCGCCTGCACCAGTGCAAGCGCGCCGTCTCCCCAGATCGTGGGACGGCCATTGACGACGGCGATGCGCTGCAGCGCCTGCATCGGAGAGAGCCCAACTTCCAGGCCGTGCAGAATTGCGATCATGCAGGCCTCCGGCGTCTCCATCCCGCGCGGTGCCAGCCGTGCCGCTACGACGGCACGCCCGAGCTGGAGAGCCTCGTCGAGCGAGGTGGGCACGAGGGGGCGAGGCCGGAGAACAGTCCGTGGGAGCGCCCGGCGCCGCGGACTGGGCGACGGCTGTGACGCTGCAAGCGGCGGTGGCTCCGATGCGGAATCCGCCTTGTCGGACCGGCCGCTGCCGTCCGCAGGAAACAGGCGGCGCGACTCAGGTAATTCAAGGAAGGGCAAGCTGGAGTTGGCGCTCATGAACGTCGTCCTCCGCGTCGGAGGTCCTCTGGTTGATGTTGCGGGATGCCGGTCACATTGGGTCGGGCAGACCTTCCCCGTGGGCCGGCCAGCGGCCGCCCCTCGATCGTGATGGCGTTGGAGTTCGGGAGTGAGTCGGACGCCAGCGGCGCCTCTGGCTCAGGCTGCGACCTGTGCCTCGACCAGAGCCGCGCCAGGAACGCGCTTGCCGGCAGCGAAATCGACCTCTGCAAGGCGCAGCATCACCTTCTGGACCGCCTCATCGTTGTAGAGGCGAGCGTCCCGGCGATAGTGGGCGACGAAGGCATTGCGGTCGGTGACAGAAACCCTCTTCGACCGGCGCAGCGCAACCCGCCGACCGGTGGTGCCGGCCTTTGCCCCTTGGCCGAACCCCGACGAACCCTCGTCGGCATCGGCGAGGCGCTTTGCCTCGGCAATGAGGAAAGGCTCGAGCGCCTTCTTCATGGCCTTCTTGGCATGCTCGGCCGCACCGACAACCGGCTTCCACCGAGCGTCGATGGCGCGCCCCTGCTCGAGGATGGGCTTCTTCTCCGCCGAGCGGGTCTCCTCCGCCTCCCTCTCCAGCGCAGCGAAGGCCTCGGCATAGTTCGCGGCCCGGTCAGCATCGACCTGCGTCGAGACAGTACCGGTCGACGTCAGCCAGCCCGAAGCCACATCCCAGAGGACCGAGATCTTGAGGCGCAGCGTGTCGGCTGGATGGCGCTCGGCGACGGAATCCGCGCCCGTCAGCACCTTGCCGACGCCGTCCACATTAGTAGGTCCACCGTTGTGCCCGATCCCTGGCACCACGATGTCCTCAGGCCAAGGCTGGCCCAATTCGGCGACAGCAACATAGGTCTCATAGGACACCGGGTGCATGCAACACCACGTCCACACGGCCGACGGCTCGACGGGGAATCCGTCGCGAAGGGCGTGGACGCCGCTTTCGTCGCGCCAGATTGCGACGGGCATGGCTCGCTCGCCTCCGCGCGCCTTGGTGCGGTAGAACCCTGGCTGCGGATCATTCTCGTGGATTGGCCGGATGCGGCCATCAAGGGCGTTGCGCCAGTGTGCGAATGTGTCAGACATGTTCAAGTCTCCTCTCCCACCTCTCCCCGGTGTGAGATAACCATGAATGTCACAAAATGTTACGTCAAGGATTATTTTTGTGATAACAGGATCACAAATTAGAGCGGCGCGCGGACTACTGGGTTGGTCTGCCTCGGACCTAGCTACCAAAGCAGGGACCACGCGGTTTACGGTCCAGCGTCTTGAACAGCATGACGGGATCCCCCCTAGCCGCTCGCAGACGCTGGCCGACCTACAGCACGCTTTCGAGGAGGCCGGCGTAGAGTTTATTGGCACGGAGGCCGAGCCTGGCGTCGCGCTTCGTCGCCGTTCCGACCCGCCGGGGTAAAGCGAATTCCGCGTCGACCTCAAAGGGGTGTACCGACGGCGCGGCACCGCAAATTGGTCGACAGGATTCCGCCGAGCCGCTCGCAAACACTGCCCGACCTCCGGCGCGCTTCGAGGAAGCGGGAATTGTCTTCTCCGGCTCCGTCGAGGAGCCGGGCGCGGCATGGCGTCGTCCTAGGGAGTCCGTCTCGGCGTCGGATTAGGCGACATGTCGACGAGGTGAAGGACCCGCCTCGCCCGCTTTGGCGGCGCGTTCCCCTTCCGCGCCGTCGTCGGTGCAGGGCCCGCGCCTGGGCGCGGTGGGTCGGGAGCATCGTCGACCTGAGGGCAAAGGACAGGCACACTCGGCAATGGGTCGTACGAGAGGTAGTGCGACTCGCGCAACGCCGAGAGTGCCTGAGGTTCCTGGCGAAGCTCCGAAGATGTTTGACAAAGGGAGGCGTGGCTCCGCCGCCCGACGGCGTTCACGCGGCATCGCAGCAGCGTAGCGGCCGAGCCCCGATGCGCCTCCGGACCCGGCCGCCAACCAGCACGAGAACCGGCGTCGTTTGCGGCCTCACACTCCTGCGTTGTTAGCAGGCCGGATCCCTATACCACAGATTTAGGGCTGTGAATTTTGGACACGACCTCGGCTACGGCGTGACCCTGACGGGGATCTAACGAACTGTCGGGCGGGTTCTGACCGGTTAGCCAACATATTTCGATTCCTGTTGCGGCCGGGATCACGCCCTGATCCATCCTTCAGACGTCGATGGTGCTTATCACCATTTCGATCTGAACGTGCGGCACGTAACGCTCACTCAAGCCGTCGGAGACGAAAACTCCTTCGGCTTCGCCTATACGCGCTACCCTCGGCATGTGCTCGAGTGGAGCGATGCTCCCGGCTTCCCGTATACGATCACCAGGTCGAGCCTCGATCTTCGGAACAAACTGAACCGCTGTCATTCTCGTCCCCACCGTTGGATGATGAGGACAAGCTACGAGCCCTTCGTTCGAAAAGAGGTGCTATCGCGCACAAGTGTCAGCATCCAATGGGCTCACCACGTCGTGGATGGGACCAAACTGCCGCGGCAGCGATGCGAAGCGCGGCCTGCACTAGCAGATCGCGTTTACAGTCCATTTGGTGAAGCAGCCGAAGCGGTCCCGAACGAGAATCGATCCATACGTTGTAGGCCACGGCTCACCCTGGATGGCACCAGCCCTCTGGGCAACAAACTGTACGCCGTCGTTCAGGCTGTTGACGACCAGCGACATCGCTTCTTCCCCCGAGCGTTCCGTGTCGAGACCGACCCTTATCTCTGAGACCAAGAACTGCATGGCTCTGCTCCCTTAAGCGCGAGTCCACGTTTGCACAGTTGATGTGACAGTCCGCTGATACCCCGGCTTGCGGGGCCTGAAACTACAGAGGGGGAACAGGGAGCGCACAACTCAAGTGGGTCGGATGCGCCCGGCTATTAGCGGAAGATGCGGAGCTCTCTCGACAGCGTGGCGATTGTGGACGAGAGCGATGCCTGCAACTCCTTGCGCATGGGTCCGTCCAACGCGACGAAGTCCGCTGCAATAATCACAAGAAGGAAGAACACCATTCCGCGCATCGCTAATCCGCAGGGCTGGGGCGAGGACAGTTAGCATCCGATTTCGGCATTAATGGCTGGCCCAAGGCCAGCAAAAAAAAAGCCCTCGCCACTCTTTTCAGCAGCAAGGGCTTGACCAGGAGCGCAAACCCTCACCGCGAGGCTCGGTGCGTCGTGCTCTGAAGGTGGGTGGCACCATAGCGAGAATCTAATCCCGCACTATGGCGTAGGAATGCGGACGTCACCGCTCCGCTCAAGCAGCATCCTTCGTCAGGGCCAGGGTAGGTTCATCTGAAAAAGCGAAAGTACAGCGCCAGTGCTGAAGAAGATCGCTCCCCAGGTGGCCACCAACACACGTTGAAAATCACTTTCCGTGCCTCGCCTTGCCAGTGTGAGAACGAGCAAACTCGCGGCCGCCCCAACAATCGCGAAAGCGACACCGACACCGATAGCCAAAACCTGGAAATATATCGGAGATGACAGGAACGCCTGCATTGCGGCACCTCACCTCCGGTCAGGATCTCAGCGCTCGATTGTGCGATTAGGGCGAAGCGGCCGAGCTTCGATGCGCGCGAGGCCCGGCCGCCGTACGGCAAACCGGCATCGTTGGCGGCCTGCACTCCTGCGAGTTGCGCAGGCCCGCATCGACTACCACAGCCGCCGCCATGATGTGAGCCAGACTTACCGTCAAGGGCTTGGCGACGCTCGTAAGGGTCGGGGGCGAAGGCCCACAGCGGGGGATCAAAAGCCGGCTACCTAGTCGAACCAGCGATACCGGGCGGCATTGTTACTGCACCTGAACAGGAGGTGCCCATGTACGGTTGGCTTATCCCGGCTTGGATTCTAGGAGCTCCGTTCGTCGGAGCTATATTCATGCTCATGACGGATCGTCCGTCTCACCGTCGCGATCCGCTGCCCTGAGAGCGTTAGGGTGGGCGAACCAACTTGGCCGGAAAACTGGACGGCTTGGAACGCTTCTGCGGTTCATTGGTTGGTTCAGTACACGAAGAATCCACCCCCGAAAGCCCTGTCAGAGCATCACCTCTGGCAGGGCTTTTGGTTATTTCTCCTCAAGTATGTGAGCAGCAGCTCGGGCGAGCGCTTCAGCTCCGGCGATCTGGGAGGCTGGAGCGCCGGCGCCCCGCAGCTCCTCAACAGCGCTCATAAACTTGGCGAGGATCCGGGCCTCTTCGTTCGGGTCACGGTTGTCGTCATCGTCCGGCAAAGGAAGGGCCGCGGGTTTCGACAAGCGTTCAGGGGAGACAGCCCGGACAATCTTTTCGACTTTAGACAATGGCACGAGACGTGGGTGCCCCGCGTCGTCAGTGACCACCAAGCCACCGGCATCGACGCGTACGACCTTCGGCATCCGCTCAAAGGCAACAGCAAGCCCTACCTCGCGCACCCGGTCGCCTGGCCTGGCTTCGGCTTTTGGGATCAGCTGGACGGCACTCATATGAATTGAACTCCGATGGTAAGTCTTTTGACGCACCCTACGCAGATAAGTTCTTCAAACCTAATTATATTCTGAGGCTGGGATAAATCGGACGCATCACGGTCTGGATCTCCTCAAAGGGGACCAGCCGTTCCCGGTCCCTTCGCGTACGAAAACCCCGGTGCCGCCGTCCAGCCGCATAACTAAGCGAGCGTTTTCGTAGGAGTTTCGCTCGCCCGCGAGTGTCACGCGGTCTCCGGGCCTGATTTCTGATTTCGGAATGAGTTCTGCCCCCGCCATCGATGCGCAGCGCGCGCGTGCCGACCTCGAGCGCTTCTCCGCCGATCGCGGGATGCACGTCGCTGCCTTCTATATCGAGAACGAGAGCGGCGCCTCGCTGCAGCGGCCAGAGCTGTTCCGACTCCTGGCCGACTGCAGGCCCGGTGACATTCTCCTCGTAGAGCAGGTCGACCGTTTGTCGCGCCTGACAGCCGGCGATTGGGAACGGCTGAAGACCGAGATGGCGAAGCGCCGCGTCCGTGTCGTCGCCCTAGACCTGCCGACGAGCTGGATGATGGCGGAGGTGAAGCCTGACGATTTTCAGGCTCGCATGTTCGATGCGATTAACGGAATGATGCTGGACATGCTCGCCGCTGTGGCGCGGAAGGACTACGACGACCGCCGGCGGCGCCAGGCTCAAGGCATTGAGATGGCAAAGGCAGCTGGCGCCTACCGGGGCCGGAAGGCCGACGAGGACCGACACGCTGCTATCATTGCGATGCTGAAGTCCGGACAGACTTGGTCGACAATCCAGAACGCCACAGGCTGTTCTAGATCGACTTTGGCGCGCCTTCGCAAACGGGGTTGATTGGTTTGTGTGGCAGCAGCCTGGCGCAGCGCAGCGTCAACGAGTCCGAAGCGTCACCCTCTCCGGCAGAATGTCCTTAGCGCCGGTCAACGGATCAGCGCGACATCAGCCAAGAAGCGGTCGAGGGCGCTACGCTGCATCGCCGTTGTGACAGCCACTCCGGCGGCCTGGTCCAGCGCCGCTCGCGTGGTCTCCTTGGCGGCCGCGGCTGACGACTTGGTTTCGTCCATGTGCCGGCCGAGGTCCTCACTTGCTCCCAAGAGTGAGCTGATCCGCAGCCGTATGTTGCTGGCGATGCCGCGTTGGCGGTCGACCGCGTTGCTGACATCGCGCCCGGCGCTCGCAACCTGGGCAATGCCGATCAGCATGGACTTGTGAGTCTTGACATTGCGCATGCTGAGCGTCTGGATCAACGAAATGTAGCCTTGGATAAGGGCTGCGGCTTCCGACGACTGCGCGGCTAGCAACTTCACCTCGTTGGCGACCACCGAGAAGCCGCGGCCAGCTTCTCCCGCGCGTGCTGCCTCAATGGTCGCGTTGAGGGCGAGCAGGTTGGTTTGGGCCGCGATGCTTGTGATCAGCGTGGCGGCCTTTCCGATCCTCTGCGCTTCCGAAGACAAGCCTATAATCGTCTCATCCGCTTCGGCTCCAAGCTCGACAGCCCGTGCCGCGGCGTCGGTGGCGTCCGATATGCGAAGCTCGACCTCAGTCATGCTGTCGGCCAGCGCTCGCAGTTCTACCTCTATCGCCATCGTCTCTCCCGCCGCTTGCAGGAACACATTGCCGGCCGTCGTAGAATTCTCATCTGTCTTAGCCGCATACCTCGCGACCGTCTGCGCGGCCTCTTCCATGGTTTGGGAGGCCTGTTCAGCTTGTAGCGTTAATCGACGGATGTGGGCGTCAAAGTCATGCACTCTCAACTGCAGGGCGGACGTCTGCTGCTCTGATGCCTCGCGGCGGGCGACCTCGGTATCGGCCCGCATTGACTGCTCCACGAGAAGGTCTCGAAGCATCGACACTCCGCGCGAGAATGCGGCGAGGTCGCCTTGAAGCCGAGGGATGTCTGGTGAAAGATTGCCGCTCACCAACATTTGCATGACCTTAATAAGGTGACGCGTGCGCTTGCTACGCTGCCTTTCCCAGGAGTACGCGACGGCGAGCAGGACGATGGCTAAAGTGATCGCCAGCCCAGCGAGTTCCGCGTCCCATGTAAGCAGTCCACTAGCATCGAACTCAGGCGGCTCGGTCGCCTTTTGAAGTTCGAAAAGCCGCGACAGGACAGCCGTGACTTGCCCGGCTGTGGCGGTGCTCGAGTTGGAATAGAGTTGCGCGGCCAGGTTCTTTTGCCCACTGTCGGCGAGTTCCTTTTGCTCTTGGTACTCGCCCATATAGCTCGCCCACGCTGCACGGGCTTGGCGAGCGTGCGCCTGCTCCATCTCCGCCGCGAGCATGGACCCGAGATTGATCAGTTGAGTCGATATCGCTTGTTCGAGGGGAACGAGATCGGGATCAGTCTCCGGGCCAGAGAGGAGCCGTTGCATGGCCAAGATGCGATGCTGCCCAACGGCGTTCTTTGCGCTGTGGAGCAGATACATCATAGACGTGGCATTTCGCGCCGTCGCTGCGACGGCACTGCGCCGCTGGCTTAAGGCGATGAACGCGATGACGCAGGAGCCGGTCATCAGCAACACGACGGCTAGCGCGAACAGGCGAGCGGGGGAAAGACGAAACATCCGACGGCAAACTCCAGACTCCGCCTTAGTACAATACGAAGCTTGCCTAGAACGTTACCGTGACAGGAATGGCTTGCTGAGCTGCAGCGTCCAAAGAGGGAGCGATTGTTGCGCGGCGCCACGTGCCCCACTCTGCGCCACCGAAAAGCAGAGTGGCACTCACGAATTGCGTAGCCGATGGTACAGAGCCGCAATTCTCACGTGTTGATAACCGAAGCTCGGAAGTGACCGGTCACGCTTAGCAGCTTTGAAACGCCAGACGCCCGCCGCTAAGAAACGACGGGCGCCCGGCCATGCGCGCGACCGGTCGGACGAAAAGTCGCCCGGTGTGGAAGAGGTCGCGCCCCTCCAGACCGCAGGGAAGCACAGATGAGTTGCCCTTCCGTTACCCGGCCGGGGCGGAGCCTTGCCTATTAGAGAAAAGCCCCTCCGAGCGACACTCGGCGGGGCTAGTCTGTGCTTAGTGTAGGGGCGCAGCGACAACGCCGAATGTCCTGCGTTGTCCCGCGGCCCTTATTGGCAAGCGATCAGGATGCACGCCTGCACATCGGCTTTGATGGTGACGACGCCAACCAGCAATCCAGCCGCGAACAGCAACAGCACAAGGGTCATCTCCCGTGTTGACATGGCACGCTCCTGAGCTGGACAAAATGTCGCAGCCTGGCAATCGTTCTATGTACGACGGACGACACCGCAACAACGTAAGTTTCCGCCGGCAGTGCCGATTGGCCGAGAGCCCGGGCAGCGGAGGTGAAGGTGGCAGGGGCAGAGATAATCCCCAAGAATGAAATCAGACCCGGTGATCGCGGTTGCCTGGTAGGAGAACGACGATCCTACGAAAACGCCCGGGTGGTCACCAAGCTGGAGGGCGAAACTGGGGTGCTTGTTCAAGAGGGCGACCGAGTACGCTTTGTGCGGTTCGAGGATATCGACGTCGCTTTGAGGCCAATGCTAGGCGGTCGGTGACACGATGCGGGGGGCTGTCGGGTCGGGTTGACATATCCAGCTTCCGCTATTCGCCGGACCCCCGGACGTTCGATGGCTCGGCGGCACTTCTCCCGGGCGGAAGGGCCCGAACCGAGACGCCGCGCGGGGGTTAACACCAGTTCGAGGCGGTTCGCGGGGGATACCGGGATCTCGCCCGGTCGCGCATTGGTGGGAACGACTCTCACCTGACTGGCCAGTCGGGAGTCATCCCGTCCCGCTCGAGGGCATTGGGAATTCCGCACTCATTGCACGTGTTCACGCAACAATTATTAGGCCGCGCCTATCGTTTTGCTTCTCAGCTGGAGCCTGCAAAACATTGCCTGACGCCGCGCGTCGGCCTTTCCCTCACCGGCCAGAGCGTCCCACAGCCCTATCGCCTCAGAAAAGCGCTCCTGAGCCGAGAGTAGCAGTGCCAAATTATGTCGTGCGTCAGCGTGGCCAGGGTCGGCGCGTAGTGCCGCACCATAGAGTCCTTCTGCCTTCTCCGACGAACCCGCCCGCCGATGCAGGATCGCTGCGTTGTAGAAAGCATCGGCGGCGATATCTCGGTCGCGGACCGCAGCCGCTAGGAAGGCGACTAATGCGTCGTCTGTCCTACCAATTGAGCTGAGAACGTTGCCGAGATTGAACAGACATTCCCCGTTCTGGTGATCGAGTTCGGCGGCCATCCGATACAGCCGTTGCGCTTCGTCTAGATCTCCTTCGGCCTCCGCATCGGCCGCCGCGTCGAATACCTCCTCGAAGCGCAGGCGAGGTTCACACAGGCGGAGTTCGAGCTGCCCGTCTATGCCGACGTAGTCGTCACCGTGAACGCCGGCCAGAGCGCCCCAGGGCGTTTCCGTGAGGGCGGATGTCAGGCGAACTCCCCGGGCTCGGAGGTCGGCTCCCGTTTGCAAAACGGATTGAAGCGGCGTGCCTGTGTCGAGAAACCGCCGAACCTCACGCGCAACTGAGATGTCACGAAATGGGTAGTCATGAGGACCGTCAATTACATCAAAGGCGGACAGCTTTAAAATGGTCTCTACCGGCAAGCCGGAATGAAGGGAGAGGCTCAGGGCGTTGAACGGGCGTGCTTCCTCAGGAAGTGGGGGTTCAAGGCCAAGTTCCCGACGGAAGGACAGCTCGCTCAAGACGGGCAGAGCGAAGGCCGCCAAGTTCCCGACGCCCCACGTGGAAGCACAGGAATGCGCCACCACGCAGAGGTCCGCCGACGATGGGCTCCTGACGACCTTCGCTCCTCGCCACTCCGCGAGGGTCGCCGCTCGCCGGGCGGGAAGCCCCTTTAGACGTCCTCGGATGTGAATGCGCGCTTGAAAGATCATGGCTGACACATGCACCGACTAGCCGGTCTCAACCACTGAATCCGCGAGTTCTCCCCCGGTTCCACAGCCCCACTGGTCGAGCTTTGCCGGAACGATTCGCAGAGCCTCCGGTTGAGTCGCGAATTCTAGGGAGTTGGAGTCAATGGCCCCGCGCGCAAACTGGAAAGGATATCTGAAGCTGTCGCTGGTTTCGTGCGCGGTGGCGCTTTACCCGGCGTCCAGCACCGCCAGCCGCGTCTCATTCAACACATTGAACAAGAAGACGGGAAATAAGGTCAAACGGATCTATGTTGATCCACAAACCGGCGAGGAGGTCGGCTCAGAGGACCAGGCGAAGGGTTACCCGGTCAGCAAAACGGAGTTCATCACTGTCACGGACGAGGAACTCGAGGCAGTGAGGATTGAGAGCTCCCACACAGTCGACATCGAGAAATTTGTCCCTCGCTCGCAGATCGACCCTCGGTTCATGGATGCGCCGTACTACATAGCGCCCGACGACAGGGTCGCTCAGGAGGCGTTTGCAGTGATCCGCGACGCAATGGCAAACAAGGATGTCGTCGCCCTTGGGCGAGTGGTGATATCGCGGCGAGAGCGCGTGATCATGATCGAGCCCTGGGGGAAGGGGCTGCTCGGCACCGTCCTGCGCTATGGGTACGAGGTCCGCAACGCTGAGACATATTTCGAAGACATTCCATCCCTCACGATATCGAAGGACATGCACGACATGGCGGAGCTGATCCTGCAGCGGAAACTGGGGGAATGGAATCCGGCAGAGTTCGAGGACCGGTATGAGGAAGCCATCACGGCGCTGATCAAGTCGAAAGAAGCGGGTCGCCCAGCGGCGGCACCGGCTGACGCGCCGCGGCCGAGCAATGTGGTAAATCTCATGCAGGCGCTGCGACAGAGCATCGAGCGCGAGAAGGCAGCCGAGCAGCCGCGACGTAAACCTGCGCCCGAGCCCGCCGCCGTCGTAAACGAAAGAAAGATGGCTCCATCAAAGCCTCGCAAGGGCAAGGATGTCCCGTCTCCTGCGGCCAAGGATGCGGTCATGAAGCCATCAGGCCGCACCGCTGCTCGCAAGAAAGCCTGACAAGAACCTGGGACACAAAGGCCCTTTTCGGAATCACCCATGGCCAGAGCGAAGACGAGTACTTCGAAGAGCTGAGCGGCCTGCCGCCTCCGTTGGAAAATGGCAGTCAGGTAACCGCCAGAGCTAGCGGCGCATCCGGACAAAACTGCGCGACACCTCCGGTGAGAGATTGCGGCAGACGTCGTCCCAGCAGAGCTCAGGTCGACTCTCCATGCACGATTTTGCAAACTTGAGGTGCGCTAGACGGAGCCATACTTCTTGGAGTTTCAGCGATGTCATCGATTCCGCGCTTTAGGCGCTACCGACGCAATGAGCGCTCAGCCGGCCCAATGACTCCCGACGATGAGATCCGGTTCATCCTTGCCCGCTACGACGATGGCGCAATCCCTCCCGCCATCTTCATTGGGCCTGAAGAGACGTGGCCGGATTCCACCGCGGAATCCCTATTCAGCCTAGTATCGGGGAAGGCGGATTCCGCCCGAAGATAAGTGGGATCCTGCCCACAGCATTAACCCCACGAGATCAGCCACAAGACAGGTGGGATCTATCCCAATGTTGCCAGCCGCGGTGCTATCTAGCGTCGATCTCCTAGTGCGCTCGCATTTTTCTCAATAATAGGGTTGACAATCACAAAAATATTAAACCTATTGTACGACACGCTCTCGCTGAAGACGATGATCATGCCGGGAAGGCGAGAATGGAACCAGGGGCAGAACGGCGCTCGACGTCGTGAACCCCTGAGCAGTCATCGCCGGTCGTCCCGGATGCCCCAGTCCGGTAGCGCTTCCACGTTACTGAGTGGACTTGGGCCAAGGCTCGACCCTCTCCCGGCATCGCGCTGCCCCTCACACATGGGCTGTGACGACAACTCTCGATCCAAGACATCATGAACGACCGACCCTCTCACTCTTCCGCGTCCTCCTCCTCTCCCTCCTCCCCCTCTTCCGACGCCGCCTCCTCCTCTTCGACGTCTGCGGACGCGTCGATGTCCGGACCCGCCACCGCGCCCGTCCCGAGCCAGCGCATGCCGGACGACCCGCCCGGCTCCATGCGCCCCCGCACGTTCGAAGAACTCCTTCAGAGCTGCCCCGAGCCCTACAAGGAGGTTCTCGTCGGGTCTCTGACCGATCCCGCCGAGATCGCCGTGTACCGCGCCGAGATCTTCTTGCACGGCATGGAGATCACGCCCCTGCTGCCCCATGAGTGGACGCTCCTGCGCGACATCGGCGAGATGGCCGTCGAAATCTGGCGCTATCGCCGCATTGAGGCTCAGCTCCTCAACGAGGGTCGGCGCCAGGTTCTCGAGGCTCTCCTGGTGAAGGGGGACTGGGACCTCGGCCAGGCCGTCGCCCTCGCCAATGCCGATGTCGCGGGTGACGCCAGGTCCAGGCAGCAGGTCGACAAGTACCTGTCGCGCGCCCACTTGACCCGCCACGTGATCGACGCCCGCGCCCACGAGCGCCATCCGCCCGACGCCATCCACCGCATGATCAGCGACGTCAGCAAGCGCCGCGACCGCCTCGTGCGCGAACTCCATTCCGGCAACGGCGTCCACGCCAAGCGCTCGAACCAGACCTGACAGGCGGGCCCGGCACCCCATGCCAACATCCACCGATCGTCCGTCCACCGCGTCGGGCCCGGGCCGCACCGGCCGAACCGGCCCCCGCACCGAGGCCGGCAAGGCCCGTTCCAGCCGCAATGCCCTTCGACACGGCCTCGCGGCGCGCCGGGACACGCCGCAGGACCTCGCTCGCCACGCCGATGCCGCGATCCGCCTGTTGGCCGGCATCGCAGGAGGCCGCGGCAACGACCCGGTCCCCGACGACCTCATGCGCGAAATCCTCGCCGCGCTGGGCAGCATGGGGACCGATTTCCTAGCGCGGGCCCTCGCCTTCGTGGCGGCCGACGAGCAGCTCAAGTTCGCGCGCCGCGCCAAGCGTGAGGCCCTTCTCGCCACCATCGCGGTGCTGGCCTTCGATGCCCTCCTGCAGCAGAGCTACGACGACCTCGCCAAGGCCGCCGATCGGCACGCCCACGAGGGACTGGACCGTTTGGCTGCGATCGACATGCGCGGCGAACGCAACATGGAGCAATTGGCGCACCTGATGCGCTCGGCACGGAAAAAGGGTCGCGGCCGCAGCGCATCCAGCGCCCGTACTTTCGGGGCTCCCACCGCTCAGGGTGCGGGGTGCATCGATCGCGACAGCGCCGCGGTTCTGAACGCCATCGAGGACATCGTGCGCCTCGACCGCTACGAGGCGCGCGCCTTCACCGCCCGCAGCAAGGCGCTGCGCAGGCTGCGCCCGATCCACCTCGTTCTCGCCGACATCGTGGGTCGCGCCACGGGAGACGACGAGCCCGACATCGCCGTGCAGGACGTCCTAGCGTGACGGTCAACAACGATGGCCGTCTTCAGGAGGCCGCGATTTGAGTGCCCGTCGTGCACCACCGCCCGGCCTTCTGGGCCAGCGGGTTGATGGCCTGAACGGCCTTCGCCTCGCGGCCTTCAGCCGCTATCACGAGCTTCTGGACGTTCTGCGCCCTCTCGAGGCCGCGAGCCACTCCGCGTTTCTGGACGACGACATCCGGCTCTTCCGCCGCTACCAGCGCGACTACGCGGAGCGGCTCCGGTTCGGCCAGGCTTGGATGGAGCGCGCGTGCAGGGTCCTGTGCATCGAAAGCCTCGAGGCCGTCATCGAGGCTCTCAGGGAAGAAGCGGAGATCGACGCAATCTGGCAGGACGTGTTGGACATGCTTCGCCCCGCGTGGAGGAAGGCGGACGCCGCGACGACCGGAACCGCCACCGCGAGGGACGACGCCCCAGGACCGGGCAAAACTTTTTCGCAGAACGAAATCGGCACGCCCGCGCCGCACGGTCCGACGTCCGTAACCGCACCGGATGGACCCGCGCGCGACAGCTCCGCGCCGTCTCCCGCCACCCGCAAGCCCGCTGTTGAAACCGAACGTCAGGCGCTTCCGGAACCGGCGGATGTCGCTGTCCCGCCCCCCAATGAAGGCGGCCCATCGGAAAAGTCCGTGCCCGCGCCGGCGCGAGGCTCCTCTTCCCCGGCGGACCGCCGCCTCACGCAAAAAAAATTTTGCAGAACGAAATCCGTCGGCCGCGCCGACCACGGCTCCGCGGCGCCGGCTCCTGGAGCGAGCCCCTCCTCTTGCCGCCCCTCATCATCATGGGACGTGAGGTCTGGCCCCATGAACCTGACGAATGAGATTTAAAATATCTCAACAGACTGAATTGATTTCCAGAACAATAGATTTGGAAAGTTATGTTAAGCATACAATAAGAACTAAAAGAAAAGGAAACTATATTGGATTGGCAAGAAAATCCGATCTAAATTTGGACATGCTATACACGCAAATTTTATTAGAATGTTTATGCAGTATGCTAGGAATAGTTGAGAATAGCTCTGCCGTCAGTCCACGATCGCCTGGTAGGCCAGAACCCGCAGTTCGCGGCGGATCGGGTAGGTCGAGGACGGCATGAGCTGGGTGAGGAGGATAACCGCCATGTCCTCCGCCGGGTCGATCCAGAAGGCCGTGCTCGCCGCCCCGCCCCAGGCGACCTCGCCGGGCGTTCCCAGGATCTGCGCGCGGGCCGGATTCAGCATGACGGAAAAGCCGAGGCCGAAGCCTATGCCGGTGTAGGGCGACTCGCTGAAGCGTGCCTGGCCCATCTCGGCCATGTCGCCGCGCAGGTGATTGGCGGTCATCAGCTCGACCGTCTTGCGGCCCAGCAGTCTCACGCCGTCGAGCTGACCCTTGCCGAGGATGAAACGGCAGAAGCGCGCGTAGTCGGCCGCCGTCGAGACGAGCCCGCCGCCGCCGGAGGGAACGCGCGGCGGCTGGCGGAACCGGCTGTCCTGCGGATCGTCGGCCAGCGTCAGCGTACCGTCCGCGCCCGGGACGTAGTTGGCGGCGAAGCGATGGGCCTTGTCGTCCGGCACGTGGAAATCGGTCTCGTGCATGCCGAGCGGCTTCAGCACGCGCTCGCGCAGGAATCGCTCGAAGGGGATCCCCGCGATCACCTCGACGAGGCGTCCCAGCACGTCCGTCGCGATGCTGTAGTTCCAGGCCTCCCCCGGCTGGGCGAGCAACGGGAGGGCGGCGGCGGCGTCCACCACCTCCGCGAGGCTCGTCTGCGCCGTCTGGAAGTCCACGCCGCGCTCGCGATAGAGCGCATCGACCGGCGTCGCGTTCATGAAGCCGTAGGTGAGGCCGCTCGTGTGCGTGAGGAGGTCGCGGAACGTGATGCCGCGGCGCGCCGGCTCGCTGTCCCACTTCAGCGGCGTGCCGGTCGTGAACACGCGCATGTCCCTGAAGGCCGGAAGGAACCGCGCGATTGGGTCGTCGAGCTGGAAGCGTCCTTCCTCGTACAGCATCATGATCGCGGTCGAGGTCAGCGGCTTGGTCATCGAGTAGAAGCGGTAGAGGGTGTCCTCGGCGACGGGACGGCCGCGGGCGATGTCGGCCATGCCGCAGGTGTCGAGCCACACCACCTCGCCGCGGCGCATGACCATCGTGAGCAGGCCCGGCAGGCGGCCGCTGTCCACCCAGCCCCGCATCCACGTGCCGATGCGGGCCAGCCGCTCGGAGGAGAGGCCCACGTCCTCGGGGCGTGCGGTCACGGCGGCGGACATGGCGTTCTCCCCTGGCGACGATGGCGGGAGTTGAGCGGCGCGGCGACCGGGAGTCAACGAAGGCCGGCGCCCTTCGATCGGCATCGACCACAGCCTTCAGACGCCCAACCCCGCCTTGCGCTTGACCCGCCTGCCGCGCTGACGTTTTCTGCGCCGCGGAAGAGTGAGTGCGGAATGATCCGGATCGAAGGGGTTTCCAAGACGTTTTCCGGGCCTGGCGGCCCGGTCGAGGCCCTCCGACCGGTGGATTTGACCATCCTGTCGGGCAGCTTCACGAGCATCATCGGCCCCTCGGGCTGCGGAAAGTCGACACTCCTTCGCATTGTGGCAGGCCTGGAGACCGCCAGCACCGGGCGCATCGCGAACGAGGGCGAACAGGGCCGTCCCGGCTTCGTCTTCCAGGAGCCCGTGCTGCTGCCCTGGCTGACCGCACGCGAGAACGTCCGCTTCCCGCTCGACACGTCCGGCGTGCCGCGGGCGGAGGGAGACCGCCGCACCGACGAGCTCCTGGCGATGATCGGGCTGTCGTCGTTCGCGCAGGCCCTGCCGCGCACCTTGTCCGGCGGCATGCGCCAGCGCGTCGCGATTGCCCGCGCGCTCTCCTACGATCCCGCGCTGCTGCTGATGGACGAGCCCTTCGGCGCGCTCGACCTGCTGACCCGCGACCGTCTGAACGACGAGCTCATGGCGATCTGGACCGCCACCCGCAAGACGATCGTGCTGGTGACCCACAGTGTCGAGGAGGCGGCCTACCTCTCCGACACGGTGGTGGTCATGTCCGCGCGTCCGGGCGCCATCAAGCGGATCCACACCGTCGATCTCGAACGCCCGCGCGGCGAGCGCACGAAGCTCGATCCGCGCTTCCACCAGCTGATGGCGGATCTCCGCCGCGACCTGGCGTGAGGCCGCGATGACGTCCGGTCTGCGCCGCGCCCTGGAACTGCCCGCCGCCCTGCTGGGCGTGGCGCTCGCCTGGGACCTCTATGTGCGCCTGTCCGGCGTGCCGCCCTACCTGCTGCCCGCGCCGGGCGACGTCGGGCGCGCCATCGTCGACCTCGCGACCTCGGGCCAGTTGTGGACGCATCTGTCCTTCACGCTCGGCAACCTCGCCGCCGGCCTGGCGCTCGGTGCGGTCCTCGGCATGGCGGCGGGCCTCGCGCTGGCCCGCGTGCCGGCGCTGGAGCGGGCGCTCGGCGGGCCGATCCTGTTCCTGCAGACCGCCCCGAAGATCGCGCTCGCGCCGCTCTTCGTCATCTGGTTCGGGCTCGGCGCGACGTCCAAGATGGTGCTCGTCGTCTCCCTGGTGCTCTTCCCGGTGATGATCGGCATGCTCGTCGGCCTGCGCGGCGTCGATCGCCGCCTGATCGACCTCGCCCGGCTGCTGCAGCTCTCGCCGTGGCAGCGTTTCCGCCGGATCGAGTTGCCGGCAGCCTTGCCCGAGCTCTTCGTCGGGCTGAGGGTCGGGGCCGTCCAGGCCGTGGTCGGCGCGATCCTGGGGGAGTGGATGTCGGGCCGCCAGGGGCTTGGCTACCTGATGACCTTCGCCACCGCGACCTACAAGACGCCGATGCTGTTCGCCGCCGTCGTCCTCACCGCGCTGCTCGGCATCGCCGTCTACCAGGCGGTCGACGTCGCCGAGCGCCGCCTCTTGTCGTGGAGGGCCTGACATGGCCGGCGATGTCCCGACCCGCTCCGCCCGCTGGCCCTGGCGCGACGGCCTGCCCGTGCACCTGCCGTGCCGGCCGGGCGACGTGCCGCAGGCCATGCTCCTGCCCGGCGACCCCGACCGCGTGGGGATCGCCGCGGGCGTCCTCGACCAGGTGCGCGACCTCGGCCGCCGGCGCGAGTTCGCGATGGCGACGGGACGGTGGGACGGCGTGCCCGTCGGCGTCTGCTCCACGGGAATCGGCGGGCCGTCCACGGAGATCGCCGCCGTCGAACTCGCCCATCTCGGCGCCCGCACGCTCATTCGCGTCGGCGGGATGGGCGCCGTCGACCTCGACCTGCCGCTCGGCTGCTTCGTGATCGTGGAGGCGGCCGAGGGGGCCACCGGCACGGCGCGCGTCTATGGCGGCGATCCGGCGGGCACGCGGGCCTCGCCCGCCGTGGTGGACGCGCTGGAGAAGGCGGCCCGCGCGCTGGGCCTCGTCCACCGTCGGGGCCGCGTGCGCACGACCGACAGCTACTATCGCGGCCAGGACCGTCCCACGCACCCCGCGGCCGACGTGCCGCCGCCCTACGACGGCCTGGTCGAGCGCCTGCAGTCAGCGGGCGTCGCCGGCATGGACATGGAGGCCGAGCCTTTGTTCGCCGTCGCGGCCGCGCTCGGCGTCCAGGCCGGCGCCGTGCTCGCCGTCCACGGAAACCGCATCACCGACCGCTGGCTCGAGGACTACGAGGAAACCCAGAGGAACCTCGTGCGCCTCGCCGCCACCGCCGTGACCTACCTGCATCCCGCCACGAAACCGGAGACCTCGTCATGACGCATCTGACCCGCCGCGCCTTCTCCTCCGCCGCGCTCGCCGCCGCCGCGGCCGGCACCCTGCCGAAAGGCGCCTTCGCTCAGGCGGCCGAGAAGGTCACCCTGCAGATCGACGGCGCGGCCGTGCCGTTCTACGCCCCGATCTATCTCGCCATGGAGAAGGGCTATTTCGCCAAGAACGGCCTCGACGTGCAGGTCGTCTACGCCGCCGCCTCCGACATCATGCGCAACGTGGCGGCCGGCAACGTCGAGCTCGGCTTCCCCAACGGCGACAGCGTCATCGCCGCCAAGGCGAGCGGCCTGCCGGTGAAGGTCGTCCACACCACCTACCAGCGCGGAATCGGCGCCACCCTGTTCAAGGCCGACAAGGGCATCAAGACCTTCGCCGACCTCAAGGGCAAGAAGGTCGCCGTCACCGCCATCGGCAGCCCCAACTATCTCCAGCTCCAGGTGGGCCTGAAGAAGGCGGGCCTCACCGTCGACGACGTCAAGGTCGAGGTCATCGCCACCGGCGCCATCGTCCAGGCGCTGCAGGCCGACCAGGTCGATGCGATCGTCTTCTCGGAGCTGCGCAAGTACAACCTCGAGGGCGAGGGTGTGAAGGTCGGCATGATCTCGTCGAACGACTTCCTGCCGTCCTTCGGCAACGTCGTGGTGACCGGCGAGAAGTTCCTCCAGCAGAAGCCCAAGCTGGTGAAGGGCTTCAACGCGGGCCTCGACGAGGCGCTGAACTTCGTGATCAAGGGCGGCATCGACGAGGCGCTGTCCATCGCCATCGCCAAGCACGCCCCGACCTGGAAGGGCCAGGAAGCTCTTCTCAAGCGTGCCTTCGAGGAGACGTTCGTGGCGTCCGTCTGGCAGAGCCCGCTCACCAAGGAGAAGGGGCTGGGCGCCGGCGATCTCGCGGGCTGGCAGAAGAACGTCGACATCCTGGCCGAGTACAAGGTCATCGACCGCGGCTTCAAGGCCGAGGACCTCGTCGTTCAGCCGGCCGACATCAAGGCATGACGTCGGCCACGCAGGCACTTGCGAGGGGGTTCTCCAGCCTGGTCGTCCTGGCTGGGGCCGTCGCGGTGTGGTGGGGGGCGGTGATCCTGTTCCGCATCCCCGCCTTCCTGCTGCCCACACCCGATGCCGTCTTCGCGCGCTTCGTCTTCATGGCGCGCGAGGGCCAACTGGAGCGCCATGCGACCGCGACGCTCTCGGAGCTCGGATTGGGCTTTGCCGCCGGCGCGGTCGCGGGCCTCCTGGTGGGCTGGGCCTTCGACCGCCTGCCGCTCCTCGGCCGCCTGTTTTCGCCGCTGATCCTGCTGCTGCAGACCGCGCCCAAGATCGCGATCGCGCCGCTCCTGCTGCTGTGGCTCGGCCTCGGGCTCGGGCCCAAGGTGGTGCTGATCGCGCTCGTGTCCTTCTTCCCGGTGCTGACGGGCACCGTGTCGGGTCTCGCGGCCGTCGAGCCCGGCTACCGCGACCTCGCTCGGCTGCTCGACCTCTCCGCCGCGATCCGCTTCCGCCGGGTCGAACTGCCTTTCGCGCTTCCGTCCATCTTCGCCGGCCTGCGAATCGCCACCACCCAGGCGGTGACGGCGGCGGTCGTCGGCGAACTCATCGGTGCGACTTTCGGCCTCGGCTACCTGCTCAGCGTCGGCCAGGAGAACAACGACGCCGCGCTGGTGCTGGCGGCGATCCTGATGCTCTCCACCCTGGGCTGGGCGATGCACGAAATCGTGCGGGCCGTGGAAACGCGCGTGCTCGCCTGGCGGTGAGCGGATCGACCGGGGCGGCCCGCCCACCGCCCGCGCGAACGGCCACGCTCAAGATAAATCCCTGTCGAGATCCCCGTTTTGTCCTTGAGCTTAAGTATACAGGTCGTTGAAAAGACCTTGCGACCATGGTTCAGTTTGCGTCGCATCGTCATATTCGAGAAATCATCGTGTTCGACTGGCTGTGGACGTTCCTGGACAGCGCGCCATTGGCGCCGCATGGACAATGCCTTCTCTGGCGCTCCGATCTGGTCCTCTTGCACGTCATCTCGGATTTTACCATCGCCGTAGCCTATTTTTCCATCCCTGTCGTGCTGGTCTACTTCATCCGGCGGCGTCCGGACGTCGGCTTCGGCTGGGTCTTCTGGTGCTTCGCCGCCTTCATTCTCGCATGCGGAGCTACGCATGTGATGGGCATCTGGACGATCTGGAACCCGGATTACGCCGGGGAGGGATTGCTCAAGGCGGCCACCGCGGCGGCTTCGATCGCCACCGCCGGGGCGCTGTGGCCCTTGCTGCCCCACGCCCTCGCCCTGCCGTCTCCGGCACAATTGCGGGTCATGAATGGCGACCTGGCGGCCAGGGTGTCGGAGCGTGACGAGGCCCTGCGCCGGCTCGAGGCGGAGAGCCTCGAGAGGCTCGAGACGGAGCGTCTGCTCCGTCACGCCCAGAAGATGGAGGCGCTGGGCCAGATGACGGCCGGCGTGGCCCACGACTTCAACAATCTCCTCGCCGTGGTGACCCTGAACCTCGAGCGCCTCGGCCGCGACCTGAGCCCCGAGCGCGCGGAGAAGGCGCGCCGGACGGCGCTGGAGGCGGCGAGGAGGGCCGGCGACCTCACGTCCCAGATGCTCGCCTATGCGCGCCAGCAGCCCCAGGCCGCCGCCGAGGTCGAGCTCAACGACTTCGTCCAGTCCCTGCGCCCGATCGCGGAGGGAGCGCTGGGCAGCGAGCGCTCGCTCACGTTCGAGCCCGCCGAGGAGCCTGTCCACGTGTTCGTCGACACGGCCGAACTCACCAGCGCGGTGATCAATCTCGTCGCCAATGCGCGGGATGCGACCCCCGCCGGCGGCGAGGTGGTCATCCGCGTGTCGCGGGGCGTGGACGAGGCGACGCTGTGCGTCGCCGACGACGGGACGGGGATGAGTCCGGAGGTCCAGGCGCGGGCCTTCGATCCCTTCTTCACGACGAAGCAGCCCGGCAAGGGCTCCGGCCTCGGCCTGAGCCAGGTTTTCGGCATGTCCCGCAGCGCCGGGGGCAGGGTGGACCTCGTCACGCGCGAGGGGGACGGGACCAAGGTGATGATGACGTTTCCGCTGGTCGAGGCGCGAGGACAGCCCGATGCCTGACAGGATCCTGGTGGTGGAGGACGAACCCCTCCTGCTCGATACCGTCGTGGCGGAGCTGGAGGACCGCGCGTTCGCGGTGGCCGGGGCGAGCGGCGGCCCGGAAGCCTTCGGCCTGCTTGCCGAGCGGTCCTTCGACGCCCTGCTGACGGACATCCGCCTGCCCGGCGGCATCGACGGCTGGACGATTGCCGCGCAGGCGCGCGAGCGCTTCCCTGATATCGCCATCGTCTACATGTCTGGCTACGCGCCCGATCCCGGGCGCGCCGTGCCGCCGGGGGTGCTGCTGCAGAAGCCTTTCGCGATCGACGCGCTGGTCAACGCCCTGCGCAGGGCCCTGGACGCGCGTGCCGGGCGTTGAGGCGGGACCGCGACGGCAGGACAGCGACGGCAAGAAAGCGACGGTCTTGGCGATGCGAGAGACGACACTCCTGGCGACCCTCGCGGCGGCGCTGCTGACGGGCATGACCTGCGGCGCCTGGGCCCAGGACGCCGCCCCGCCCGATTGGCCGGCGGTGAAATGCGAGCGCTATCGCAAGGTCTGGACGGACGTCATGGCCAGGCGAGGGAATGCCGGCCTGGGCACCGCCTTCCTGGAACGCCATGAGGCCTTCATCGCGTCCGGCTGCACGTCCCGGGCCGACGTCTGCCCGCGCACGCCCCAGGAACTGCAGGTCGCCAACCTCCTGTCGCTCGGTGCCATGAATGCCGGGATGACCGGCAGCTTCCTGCCCTTCGCGTGCAGGGACTGAGCCCGGCCGCGCCGCGCTAGGCGGCGACCTCCCGCCCGGCGCAGGCGCCGCAGGCGGCGCAGTTCATCATCACCGCGGATTGCACGGGGTCCTTGGGGCGGCTCTCGAGGGCCGCGATGACGAGCAGGCGCTGCCGGTCGGTCATCCGGCTCCAGCCGGCGATCTCGCGACGGGATCGCCCGCAGCCGACGCAGTGACCCGTCGAAGGGTCGATGCTGCAAACCTTGATGCAGGGCGAGGCGACGGTCATGGTCGGGCTCCCGGGGGGACGAGCGCCAGGACCCTAGCCGCGATCACCCGGCATGATCAGTCGGGATGAACACGGGGGTCAGGTCGTGGAGGCCGCCGGCGCGGAGGCCGTGGGATGCGGACCGCAGAGCGGGCGCAGGGAGTCGCGTTCCTGGCGCGACAGCACGGTGACCGAGAAGAGCGGCTCCCCGGTGTCCCGCGACATCAGCGGGTGGGGGCCGGATCGACCCGACAGTCGCCACCACAGGACCTTGGCGACGGCGCGCAGCATCAGCCATGCACCGATGCCCTGGGAGGCATCCGGCGGTTGCCCGATGGCGAACCGGGCCATGATGCGTCCGGCAGGCCGGCCGAAGGTGCGGTCCGCCTCCTGCGCTCCCTGACCGAACGCCTGCACCGGAACGCCGATGAACGGGATCGAAGGCTTCACCGTGTTGCCGACCGGCGTCTTGCAGCACGTGGCGTAGAACCGGAAGATGCCCTGCGGGCCGAGCCGGACGCAGGCGATCGCGTCGTGGCCCGAATCGATCGTGAAGGCGCCGGGCGCGAACTGGACGATGTCCGAGCCGCCATGGGCGTCGAGGAGATCCGCCCGGCTCAGCCAGTGCGCGAAGGCCTGGCAATCGTCGCAATAGCAGACCGCCCGGTTCACGCTGTCCGGCGTCGCGCCGGTCAGCGTGCCGCGGACCGTGCCGCAGCGACAGCTCATCGTGGCGATAGGCGCGACCATTCACGTCTCCCTCGGCGCGATCCTGAGACCATAGAGAGGGGCGCCGGGTCGGGCAAACGCGGGATGGCGTCAGTCGAAGGTCTCCCGCCCGTCGGCGACGCCCTTCACCCAGTAGCCGCTCGCCTTCAGCCAGGCCGGCGGATGCCCCCGTTCCGACAGGACGTGCTCCCGCAGCGCCCGGGCCACCTTCGCCTCGGCCGCGATCCAGACGAACCCGTCCCCGGATGGCCAGGGCAGGGCGCGCAGGGCCGACAGGAGGGCCCGCGGGTTGTCCGCCGACGCCAACGGACGGTGAACCCAAAGGCTTTCCAGGCAGCAGGCGCCGTCGAACCTCTGCTCCTCGGCCGGTCCGCTCACGCAAGCCAGCGTGGTCACCGGGATGCCGGCCGGTAGTTCGGTGACGCGCCGGCCCATGGCGGGGAGGGCGGCTTCGTCACCGATCAGCAGCCACCAGTCGAAATCGGGCGCCACGACCAGGGAGCCACGGGGACCGCCGACCATGAGCCCGTCGCCGGGCCGCGCCGCCTTCGCCCAGTCGGACGCCGGTCCGGCGTCGTGCAGCGCGAAGTCGATGGTCAGGGTGCGGGCCACCGGGTCGAAGGCGCGGGGCGTGAAGTCGCGCATGGCCGGATCGCCCCCGGCGACAGGGAAAAACATCTTCACGTGGTCGTCGGGTCCGAGGCTCGTGAAGTCGGCGAGGTCGTCGCCGGAGAAGACCACGCGCAGCATGAGCGGGGTCACCGGCTCGACCGAGCGCACGACGAGCTGCCGGCGCTTGAGCTCATGCCGGACGCGGGTGATGGCGTGCATGGCCAACCTCAACTGCGCTCGATGGTGCGGGCCGCCTCGTCCAGCGCGGCGGCGATCGCGTCGGCGGTCTCGGGCGAAACCGGGCCGGCCCGCAGCTTCAGGCGCAGGGCGAGCTTGAGGTTCTCCATGCCCCGGATGACCGGCGCGGGAATGCCTTCGCGGCCCGGGCCGCCGCCGGGCAGCCGAGACGTCAGGGCGACGATCGCCCCGCGGTTGGCCTCCAGGAAGGCCCCGCCTTCCGGGGTGACACGGTAGAGCTTCCGGCTGCCGCCCGTCGGTTCAACCTCGGCGTAGCCCATGTCTTCCAGCCAGGAGAGGGTGGGATAGATGACGCCGGGGCTCGGCGTGTAGCTCCCGCCCATCCGCTCCTCGATGGCCTTCATCAGGTCGTAGCCGTGGCGTGGCTCCTCGGCCAGCATGGCCAGCACGAGGAGGCGCAGTTCGCCGTAGTCGAACGGGCGGCGCCCATGCCGGCCGCGATGTCCGCGGCCGCGGGGCTCATGGCCCTCGGCGGGTTCTGCATGGCGGGAAGGGTGATCGGGCCGCATGCCGCGTGAAAAGCGGGGATGGCTCTCGAAAGAATGTCTGTGTCGCATGCGGTAAAAATAGTCTCGATATATCGGGAGTCAAGATATATCGGGACTGTTCTTTTCCGTCGCGATCCTGCGGCGAGCGAAACCGGTGGCTGGCGGTGTCCGATTTGCGATATCAGCCGGGTTGCAGGGCGCCGCGCGTGCGGACGGGGAGCGCGGCATGAACATGGTCCGGCCACTGGCCGACAGGCGCATCGCCTCCCTGTGGAGCGCGCAGCTTCTCGCCGCCACCGGCGCGGAGTTCTACATGGTCGCCGTCATCTGGACGGCGTCGTCGCTGATCGGCCGGGATGCCGGTTTCGTCTCCGCGATGCAGGCCGGCGCCCTTCTGGCGGGGAGCATCTTCGGCGGCATCGTCACCGACCGGTGGCCCCATCGCAGCACCATGATCGGGGTCAACATCGCCCGGGCGCTGCTGCTGCTCGTCCTGTCGGGCGCCGACCTCGTCGGGCCGATCGGCCTGCCGATGCTGATCGTCACCGCCGTCCTGGTGGCGCTCGCCACCGCGGTCTACGATCCCGCCCTGCAGGCGACCCTGCCGGTGCTGGTGGCCGACGGCGAGCGGCGCCACGGGGTCAACGGCCTGTTCGACGCGACGCGCCGGATCGCCCGCATTCTCGGCCCGGGGCTGGTGGCCCTCGTCGGAAGCTTCGTTCCCACCGGCCAGTTCTTCACCATCACCGCGGTCGCGTTCCTGCTGTCGGCCTGGGCCGTGCACCGGGGCCTGTCGCGGGTCGCGATGCCCGACACGACCTCCGTCCGCGGCCTGGAGGCCGTCCGCGACGCCGTCGTCGGCGGGGCGCGCGCCATGCGCGGCCACCTCGTGCTCTACTACGGGCTGGCGGCCGACATCGTCGGCAACGTCACCTGGTCGGCCGGCCTGCTCCTGGGCATGGCGCTCCACCTGCAGGACACGAGCCCGACGCCCCTGACCGACTACGGACTGATGATGGCCGCCTACGGCGTGGGAAACCTGGCTTCCAACGTCTACCTCTCCGGCCGTCGCCCGCAACGTCCCATGCTGTGGCTGATCGGCGCGAAGCTGACCTTCGGGCTGGGCGTCTTCCTGCTCCCCTTCGCGCCCGACCGCGCCTGGCTGATGGCCTCCGCGGCGCTGGCCGCCGTGAACGGGCCGCTGGAGAACCTCGCGCTCCTGCACATCATCCAGCACGATTTCCCGCCGCACCGGATCGCGCAGGTCTATCGCCTGCAGATGTGCGCGGTGTTCGGCGGCCACCTCATCGGCTATCTCGCCGCGTCGAGCCTCTTCGCTCTGCTCGGGCTGGGCGCCACGACGGCCGTGCTGGGCGCTCTCACCTTCGCGACCGGCATCGTGGGCCTGGGCCTCGCCCGGCGGCTGGCGGGCCGGCGGGTCCAGGGCCCGCCGCCGGGGTCGTCCCCATGATCTCCGGCCTATCGCCCGACTGGCTGCCGAAGGCCTTCCGCATCGCCAAGAGCTACAAGGCGGTGAGCCACAAGGCCCGCGGTGCCCGGCACTCGGTCTACGTGGTCCTGCTGCGCAACGACGAGCGGCCCGATCCGTGGGGCCTCTATGTCGGCCAGACCGGGCGCGATCCCGACTGGCGGTTCGACCAGCACAAGACCGGCTACAAGGCGAGCGGCGCCGTCCGCCGCTTCGGCGTGCACCTCTTGCCCGGCATGGTGGAGCACCTCAATCCGATGCGGGCGTGGGAGGCCCTGGAGATCGAGGCGGGCCTGGCCGAGAGCTTCATCGCCGGCGGCATTCCCTGGGTGGAAGGCGGGCACTGACGCGCCCGCTTCACCAGCCGGAGCGGAATTCCGGCCTCACGCCGCGAGCCTGCGCGCCGGTTTGGCCGCCGCAGCCGCGCGCGGCTGCGGGCGCATGAGCAGCAGCAGCGGCAGCACCACGAGGCAACCGATCATCATCAGCCGGAAATTGTCGTCATAGGCGATGGTGGCGGCCTGCAACGTCACCAGCTGGTCGAGGGCGGCGCGACCGGCCGGGGTGGCGAGGTGGAACTGGTCCTCGGCGCGCACGGCCCGGCTGAACGGGGTCACGGTGGCCGCGATCTCCGCATGCATGGTCGTCGTCAGCCGGGTCAGGAGGAAGGTGGTGAAGGCGATGCCGATGCTGGACCCGATGTTGCGCGTCAGGCTGAACAGGCTCGTGCCCTGCGTGCGCAACTCGGGGCGCAGTGTCGCGAAGGTCAGGGTGCTCAGCGGCACGAACACGAAGCCCAGGCCGAAACCCTGCGTCACGCCGGTGCGGATGATCGTGGCCCGCGACACGTCCGCGGTGAACAGCGACATCTCGTAGAGCGCGAAGGCGGTGAGCAGCAGGCCGGTCGCGATGAGCCAGCGTCCGTCCATCCGGCCGAGCAGGCGGCCGACCAGCACCATGGCCACCATGGTGCCCATGCCGCGCGGCGCCAGCACGAGGCCGGCCTCCAGCACGGGGAAGTTCATCAGCCTTTCCAGGAACGGCGTGATGAGGGCGAGCGTGGCGAGCAGGATCGCGCCGATGGCGAAGATGAGGACCTGGCCGATGACGAAATTTCGATCCGAGAACAGCCGCACGTCGAGGAAGGCCTCGCGCCGCGTGGTGATGTGGACCACGAACAGGTAGAAGGCCAGCACGCAGAGAGTGACTTCGACGATGATCTCGGTGGACGAAAACCAGTCCAGTTGCTCGCCGCGGTCCAGGAACATCTGCAGCGCTCCCACGCCGAGACTGAGCATGGCGAAGCCGAAGATGTCGAAGCGCTGGACGCCCTGCCGGGGCGGTTCCGCCAGGAACAGCCAGAGAAGCAGGACGGTGAGGGCGCCGATCGGCACGTTCACGTAGAACACCCAGCGCCAGCCGTAGCTTTCCGTCAGCCAGCCGCCGAGGCTCGGTCCGATGATGGGCCCCAGCATGACGCCGAGGCCGAAGATGGCCATGGCCGACCCGCGCTGCTCCGCCGACGTGCTGTCCAGGAGCACCGCCTGGGCGAGGGGCACAAGAGGCGCGCCGAAGATCCCCTGGAGGAGGCGGAACAGGATCATCTGGTCGAGCGACGTGGCCGCCCCGCACAGCATCGACGCCACCACGAACCCGACCACGGCGCCCATGAACAGCCGCCGTCGCCCGAGCCTGTTCTCGAGGATGCCGGTCGTGGGCGTCATGATCGCGGCGGCCACGATGTAGGAGGTGAGCACCCAGTTCGCCTGCTCGGACGTGGCCGAGAGGCTTCCCTGCATGTAGGGCAGGGCGACGTTGGCGATGGTCGAGTCGAGCGCCTGCATCAGCGCGGCCAGCATGACGGCTGCCGTCGCACCGATGCGGGCCATCCCGGCGGGCATGGCCTTCGCGGCGGATGCGCTCACTCGAACCAGCCCCTGACGTCGTCCACCAGCGTTCCGAGCGACCGGCGGCGTCCGGTGTCGATCGAGACGGTCGCGGTCATCCCGGCCCGCAGCACCGAGGCCTGCTCGGGCGGCAGGTCGAGCTTCAGGCGGACGGGCACGCGCTGCACCACCTTCACCCAGTTGCCGGAGGCGTTCTGCGGGGGCAGCAGGGCGAAGGTCGCGCCGCTGGCCGGATTGATGGTCTCGACCGTCGCACCGATGTCGCGTCCGGGATAGGCGTCGACCCTCACCGTGGCGTGGGCCCCGACCCTGACGTCCGCGAGATCGGTTTCCTTGATGTTGGCATCGACCCAGACGGGCTGGTCGGCGACCATGCTGATCGCCTGCTGGCCGGCCGTCAGGTAGGCGCCGATGGCGATGGCGTTCACGTTGGTGGCGATGCCGTCGAAAGGCGCCTTGACCGTCACCAGCCGCAGGTTGCGTTCGGCGCTCTCGACGGCCGCCTGCGCCTGTCGGACCTGTGGGCGCTCGTCGACCCCTGTCTCTCCGTTCCCGCCGATCTGGGCGAGCGTCGACTGGGCTTCGGCCACGGCACCCGCGAGGCTCGCCTGCGCCACCCGCAGGTCGCGCTCGGCCGCGTCCAGCTGCGCCTGGGACGAGACTCCCCGGCGAACGAGGTCGTGGATGCGGTCGAAGGCCTGCTGGGCGAAGTCCTGGGTGGCGCGGGCCTGCTCCACCTGGCGTTGCCGCGAGTGGTAGGTCTCGGTGAGGGCGGCGATCTGGTCGCGGGTCACGCCGAGCTGCGCCTGGGCGCCCGCCAGCGCGATGCGGTAGGGCTCGGGATCGATGGAGAAGAGAACATCGTCCTTCTTCACCGGCTGGTTCTGCTTGACCGGCAGGGTCGTCACCACGCCCGACACCTGCGGCGCGATCGCGACCGTGTCGCGGCCCACATAGGCGTTCTCCTCGCTGACCGCCCGGCCGCCGGCGAGGTAGAACCACAAGGCGCCGACCAGGACGACGAGCGGCCCCGCCAGCAACAGCACGCGCCGCCGCCAGGGCCGCTGCGGCGCGTCGTCGGCGCTTCGCGGCGCGGGGGCCGGAGGGGTGGCCGGACCGGGCAGGGGAGCCGCGGCGGGAGAAGGCTCGTCGGGGGATACGCGACGCAGCGGGGTCGTTTCGACGTTCGACATGGAGGGTCCTCGAGACGAATGCCAATCCGGCGGGCGCGCCTCGGTTCCATTCACATTGCGCGATGTGGCACGGCCAAGTTGTCGCAGGCAGGCCGGAACGAAGCCGTCAGCGGCGCGTTTTCCCGCCTCTTTGCAAACGACGAGGTGAAATCATGCCCCGCCTGACCCTGATCGCTGCCGCTGCAGCCCTTGCCATCCTCCCGGCCACCGCCTTCGCCCAGGAGGCCGGCGGCGCGGCCGCAGGTGCGGCCACCGGTGCCGTGGGCGGCGCCATCGTCGGCGGCCCGGTCGGTGCCGCGGTCGGCGGCGTGACCGGCGCGATCGTCGGCGGCGCCCTGTCGCAGCCCGATCGCACCCGCGTGCGCGAATACGTCGTCCGCGAGCAGCGCCCGTCGGTGCGCGTGGAAGAAGACGTCGTCGTCGGCTCGACGCTTCCCGGCGCCGTGACCTACTACGAGATCCCCTCCGACGTGGGCGTGAAGACGACCTATCGCTACTCCGTGGTCAACGGCCGCACCGTGCTCGTCGATCCCCAGACGCGCCGCGTGATCCAGGTGATCGAGTAAGGCGAGTAGCGACTAGAGAATAGCGAGTAGCGAGTAGCGAGTAGCGAGTAGCGAGTGGGGAGTAGCGAGTAGCGAGTGGGGAGTGGGGTGGAGCTTACGCCATTCCCTGCTCGCCATTCTCCATTCGCTATTCGCCCTGGGCTCTACTCCACCCAGGCCCGCTCCGTGTCGACCTGCCCGCAGTAGTGGGCCGCGCTCAGCCGTGATTGCTCGACGCACAGGGCGACGAGGGCCGCGTTGGTCGAGGCCTGGTAGGTGCCGATGATCGGCATCGGGGTCAGCGGCTTGGTCGTCTTCAGCACGTGCAGGAGGCCCATGCCGATCTCGCGCTGGACCGTGATCGTCGGCAGCGCGCCGATGCCGAAGCCCTCGATGACGAGATTGATGATCGAGTAGAGTGAATTGGTGCTGGTGAGCTTGGAGGCCAGCACCTGCTCGTCCTGAAAATAGGGCGTGAGCATCCGAAACGGCGGCGTGCCGCGCGGGAAGGTCACGACCGGCAGGAGCGCCAGTTCCTCCACGCTGTAGGTGCGCTGCGGATCGATGACCTTGTCCGATCCCACCCACGACATCTCGAAGACGCAACTCATGAAGCTGCGATAGCTCTCGCCGATCACCGGGTCGAGGGCGAAGATCACGTCGTAGGCGCCGTGTTGCATGCCCTCGACGAGGTTCTTGGTGCCCTCGATGGTGAGCTCCACCTTCAGCCGTGGCGCGCGGCGATGCAGCGCCTCCACGAGATGGGCCATCCAGGTCGACGAGATGGTGTCGATCGCCCCCACCCGAATGACGTCGATCGCCGAGGCGGTCTGGCCGGCGAGATCGGTGCGCAGCGCCTCGAGGGCGTGCGAGATCTCCTCGAAGGTCTTCAGCACCCGCTCGCCCTCGGGCGTCAGGCGGAAAGCGCCGCCCGAGCGGATGGCGAGCTTGCAGCCCAGCTCCTCCTCGAGCGCGGCGAGCCGCATGGAAATCGCCGGCTGCGTGGTGTTGAGCTCGCGTGCCGCTCGCGCGAAATGGCGGACGCGGGCGAGCGTGGTGAAGGTGGCGATGTCGACGATGCGCATCGGCGCCTCCCGTCACTCCGCGGCCACGGTCCGCACGCGGGACGGCTCGATGCTCAAGCCGACCCGGTCCCCTTCGGCGAACGCCGTGTCGCCGGTGGCGACGACCCTCACGACCTCGGAGCCCACCGCGACCACGTAACGGACGCGCGAGCCGAGATAGACGCGCGCCCGAACGACGCCGGCGATCCCCTGGCCTTCGGCCACGATGCGGAGGTCCTCCTGACGCAGGACCAGAAGGGCGCGCCCGCGGCGTGGCTCCGTCGCGGCGAGCGGCAGGCTCGTCCCGTCGGCGAGGCGGGCCGACGGTCCACGCGGGCCATCGGCGATGTCGGCCGGCAGCAGGTTGGCCGAGCCCAGGAAGCCCGAGGCGAAGGCCGAGCGGGGCGCGCCATAGATGTCTTCCGGCGCGCCGGCCTGCTCGATGCGGCCGGCATTGAGCAGGACGACCCGGTCGGACAGGGAGAGCGCCTCCTCCTGGTCGTGGGTGACGAACAGGGTGGTCAGCCCGATGCGGCGATGGATCTCGATGAGTTCCACCTGCATGTCCTCGCGAAGGCGCGCATCGAGGTTGGACAGCGGTTCGTCGAGCAGCAGGACCTGCGGCTTCGACACGATGGCCCGGGCCAGCGCGACGCGCTGCTGCTGGCCACCGGACAACTGCCGCGGCCGGCGGTCGGCGAGGTGCGCGAGTTGCACGGTCTCCAGGGCGGCTCGCACCTTGGCATCCTGCTCGTCGCGCGAGCCCAGCCGGCGCATGCGCAGCGGAAAGCGCACGTTCTCCGCCACGGACAGGTGCGGCAGCAGGGCGTAGGACTGGAACATCATCGCGATGTCGCGCTTTTCGGGCGGCAGGCCCGTGACGTCCCGCCCGCCGATGGACACCGCGCCGCTGGTCACGCCCTCCAGCCCGGCGACGATGCGCAGCAGCGTGGTCTTGCCGCATCCCGACGCGCCCAGAAGGCTGGTGAAGGACCCGGATTCGATCGACAGCGAGACCCCATGCAGGACGGGGGTGGCCCCGAAGGACTTGCGTATTTCCGTGAGCTCGACCGCGGACATCAGGCTGTGACCTTTCCGAGCCCGAGCAGGCGGTCGATGACGACCATGAGCAGCACGGTGATGCCGATCATGATCGTGGACACCGCGGCCACCGAAGGATCCGGGCTGAATTCGAGCTGGCCGTAGATCTGCACGGGCAGCGTGATGAGCACGGGCGTCCGCAGGAAGAGGGACAGCACCGCCTCGTCGAAGGAGATGTTGAAGGCGAAGAACGCGCCGGCCGCGAGCCCCGGCAGGCACTGCGGGACCACCACCAGGAACAGGCGTTGCAGCCGTCCCGCGCCCATCGTCCGCGCCGCCTCCTCCAGGAAGGGGTCGGAGTCGGCGAGCACGGCGAGCGTGGTCCGCACGACATAAGGGATCGCTATCACGGTGTGGCCGAGCCACAGCGTCACGAGGGACACCGCCCCGAAGGTGCGGCTCCAGGCCATCAGCATGCCGATGGCGAAGATGATGCTCGGCAGCACCAGGGGCGCCAGGAAGGCGGTCGCCATCACGTCGGAGCCCGGCAGCACGCGGCGGTGGATCGCGATCGCGGCCGCCCCGCCGGCGAGTGTCGCCGAGAGCGTCACCAGCAGCGCGAGGCGCAGGCTCGTGCCGGCCGCGGCGAGATAGGCGCCGGACGAGAGCACGGCCTGGTACCACTGCAGGCTGAAGCCCTGCGGCGGGAAGGAGATGAACTGGTTCTCCGACACGGAGGCGCCGATCACCACCACCAGGGGGCCGAGCAGGACGAGGCCCGCCAGCACCACGACGACGCCGCCGGCGATGCGCCAGGGGAGGGGAACGGCCCTAACCATGGCGCGGCCCCGTCGGGCGCACATAGGGCACCAGCACGAGGAGGACCCCGGCGAAGAGCACGACGGCCTGTGCGGCGGCGAAGTTCCAGTCGAGCGTCTGGGTGACCGCGCCGTAGATGGACGAGGCCAGGACGTGCAGGCGGCTGCCGCCCAGCAGGTTCGGCGTGACGAAGGAACTGGCCGAGAGCGTGAAGCAGAGCAGCGAGCCGGCGACGAGCCCGGGCAGCGACAAGGGCAGGACGACCGCGGTCAACGTCCGCCCGAAGCTCGCGCCCATGGTCCGCGCCGCCTCCTCCAGGCGTCCGTCGATGCGCGTCAGGACGCCGAGGATCGAGAGCACCATGAACGGCAGGAGCACCTGGGTCAGGCCGAGCACGATGGCCGTCTCGGTCTGCATGAGCGAGAACGACCGGTTCACGAGCCCGAGGTCGCGAAGGGTTTGCGGCACGAGGCCGCTGCGGGTGAGCAGCACCATCCAGCCGAAGGTGCGCACCACGACGCTCGTCATCAGCGGCAGCACGACCATGACGAGCAAAGCGAGCCGCAGTCGCGGACCGCCCCGGGCCATGATGTAGGCGAGCGGAAAGCCGATGAGCGCGCACAGCGCGGTGATGACCAGCGACAGGCGCACGGTGCGCCACAGGACGCCGAGGTAGAACCCGTCGCCCAGCACCTTGGCGAGATACTCCAGCGTGAAGCCGCTGGGGCCGGCGACCGCCAGCACGAGCATGTGCAGGATCGGCAGGGCGAACGCCAGCGCGAGCAGCGCGATCCCCGGGAGGAGCAGGGCCGCTGTTTCCGTGCGGTCGTTCACCCCGCCGTCCCCGGGAGAGCTTTGATCATCCTGGCTCCCTCTGTCCGACGTCCTGGCCGGGCTTGGCCCGGCCATCCACGACTTGGGGACGGCCCCGGCAAAGTCGTGGATGCCCGGGCCAGGCCCGGGCAGGACGAACGGAGAGGTAACGGCCTGTGTTGCGAGGGCATCGGAGCCTGGGAGATCGAGGGCGCCTTACTTCGCGATGGCCTTGTTCCAGGCGTCCACCCAGGCCGCGCGCTTGGCCTCGATGACCGTCGGGTCGAAGCGGATCATGCCCGCCGCGGCCTTCTCGCCCGAGACGATGTCCTGCGCCACCTCGTCCGACACCTTGGTCTTGGCATTGGTCGGGGTGTAGCGCAGCGCCTCGGCGAAGCAGGCCTGGGCGTCCGCCGAGATCGTCATGTCGACGAACTTGGCGGCGAGGTCGCCGTTGGGTCGGCCGGCCACGAGGCTCGCGGTGATGAAGCTCGCGGGCGTGCCTTCCTTGGCCTGGATGAACTTCGCCGGCATGTTCGCCTTCTTCAGGGTGAAGGCATAGTCGGAGGCGTAGGGCGCGATCCAGGCGTCGTTCTGGGCGAAGGCCTGCTGGATCTCCGGCGAGGTCTTCACCACGACGGCGCCGCCCTTGAGCAGCGTCTTCACGGCGTCGAGGCCCGGCTGGATGTTGTCCAGCGTCCCGCCCTTCACCTGGTTCAGCATGAGGAAGCCGAGCAGGCCGTAGACGTTGGAGATGTCGGTGAGGACGACGTGGTCGCCCATCGCCGGATCCATCACGTCGTTCCAGCTGGTCGGCTCCTTCGGCACCTTCTTGGTGTTCACGACGAGGCCGATGGCGGCGATCTGGTAGGCCGGTCCCTCGCCCTTGGCGACGTTCTTCTTGGCGAAGTCGTAGAGATTGGCAAGGTTCGGAATCTTGGCCGGATCCATCGGGGCGAGCAGCCCCTCGGACGCCGCGACGATCTCCTGGCCACCCGAGAAGTGGATGACGTCGAACTGCGGCGCGGCCTTCTGGGCCCGGACCTGCGCGAAGGCGTCCGCCGAGTAGGCCGTGACGATCTTCACGCTGGCGCCGGTCGCCTTCTCGAACGGGTCGATGACGCACTTGCGGTGCGCCTGCTCGTAGGCGCCGCCAAACGAGTTGATGACCAGCGTCGGCGCCTGGGCGAGCGCGGTGCCGCTCATCAGCACGGTGGCGATGATGGCGGCGGAAGCGATCCTGATGCTCATGGATAGTCCCCTTTCCCTGTGGCGCCCGGCCGGGCGCGGTCCGTAGGCGGCGCGGCTGATCACAGCCGGCCGATCTCCACCCACTTGGCTCCCTCGATGCGGATCAGTCGGCACTGCTCGGCGATGGCGTCGAGCCCTTCCGACATGTGCGCGAAATAGGTGCAGGGAATCCAGCCCGTCGGACCGAAGGTGCGTCCGCCATGGGCGTAGAACAGGCCGATCTCCCAGAACTCGGTCGGGTCGTTCTTGAAGAAGTTCGGCGGTTGATAGAACCACAGCATGTCGCCGGCTTCCGGAATGACCGTCTGGTTCTCCGGCGGCAACTTCGTGGGATCGAAGTTCTGCGCCTCCTTGGGCAGGCCCATCATGATCTCGGGACCCGAGAACATGGCGTGCGTGGCCCGCCAGCGGATGGGCTTCTTCAACGCGCCCCACAGCGCCTTGCACGTCTGCGGCGCGTTGTCCCAATACATCGTGATGATGCCGGTGACGTCGGCGTCGACGAACTTGAGATAGAGCTTCTTGTCCTTGGCCATCTTTCCCTCCGAGGCACGATCCACGTCATTCCAGCGGCCCGGAGCGGGGCTGTCCAATCCGGACTCTTAATACGCGATATCAGGGAAGCTTATCGGGGTTTAGGCTTCACGCAAGCAGGTCGCCGCTCACCTCGTTCGCTCTCTCCCTCTCCGCCGTCATGCCCGGGCTTGGCCCGGGCACCCACGACTTCGGGACGGCCCCGGCAAAGTCGTGGATGGCCGGGCCAAGCCCGGCCAGGACGAACTGGAGGACCATCGCTGCCGAAAGGCATCACCGCGCCCCGGCAGCCTCCAGCAGCTTCACCACGGACGCCTGTCCCATTGCCCGGGCGTGGGCCAGCGGGGTCTTGCCGTCCCGGCCGGGGAGCGACGGGTTGGCGCCACCCTGCAGCAGCAGGCGCACGATCTCGGTGTGCCTGGCGCCGCCGTCGCCCAGGATCACGGCCTCCAGCAGGGCCGTCCAGCCGAGCCTGTTGACGTGGTCGACCGCGATGGTGGTCTTCAGGAGTTCGCGCACGTTTTCCACGTGCCCATGATGCGCGGCCGGGATGAGGCCGGTGCCGCCGTAGCGATTCACGCTCTTGAGATCGGCGCCGGCCGCGAGCGTCAGCCGCAGGATCTCGACCGGGCCTTCCGCCGCCGCATAGAGGTAGGGGCTGTCGTCGATACCGTCCTTGGCGTTGACGTCCGCGCCGGCCTCGATCAGCAGCCGCGCCGCCTCGGCCGCCCGGGCATGGGTGGCGGCCAGCAGGGCCGTGCGGCCGCGCTTGTCGCGTTCGCGGATGTCGGCGCCGGCCTTGACCAGCCTCGCGACGGCGGTGGCGTCCCCCCGGTCGGCAGCCTCAGGGCCTGGCCGTCGCGTGTCATGGCATGGCTCCGGGGCGCCGCGAGCAGCATCGGCACGAGGCCCAGAAGCACGCGGCGGGAGAGGGGGAGGGGCGTTTTCATCGCGCAAGTCTGCCATGGCGGCTGCGACCTTGGCGAGCCTGCGGCTTCGCTTGACAATGTCGTTTTTGATCAAAAAGATGGGTGCCAGTGTTAGCGCTCCCGCGCCGCGTGCCGCGCAGGGCGACGACCGAAGACCAGCCGCGCTGCGGGGTCTGTCCCGCGCGTGAGACAAGGACGTCAGGGAGGACCAAGGTGACAGCGCATTTCGCGTGGACGCGCAGGCATATCCTCAAGACATCGGTGGCAGGCGCTGCGGCGGCCCTGACGGCCGGACGGGCGACCTCGTCGCTCGCGGCACCGGCCCTCGTGAAGGGATCCAAGCTCACCTACTGGGGCGGGCTGATCTTCTCCGACAAGGCCAACAAGCTCCTGGTGGACACGATCAACAAGTGGGGCGCCGACAACGGCATCCAGACCGAAGTCGTGATGATCAACCAGAACGAGACCGTGCAGAAGGTGTCGGCGGCGGTGGCCTCGAACACCCTGCCCGACGCGCTCGACCTCAGCCTCGACCTGCTGATGCTCCTGTCGCGGCAGGGCGTGTTCCACACCGTCGACGAGATCTTCGACAGCCTCGGCAAGGCCCAGGGCGGCTGGTTCCCCGCCATCGCCTCGGCGTCCGACACGTCCAAGGTGGCGGGCGGGCGCACGGGCATTCCCTACGGCGTCTCGGGCAACCTGCTGCTGCGGCGCAACGACCTGCTGTCGAAGGCCGGCTTCAAGAACCCGCCGACCACGTGGGAGGAACTCTCGCAGCAGGCAGCGGCGATCAACAAGCCGCCGCTCTACGGGCTGGGCCTCGCGCTGTCCAACGTCGGCGACGGCAACGTTCAGGTCGGCGTGCTGCAGTCCTATGGCGGACGCATCGCCGACGACACCGGCACCAAGGCCGCCATCAAGTCCGAGGCCACCCGCGAATACCTGAAGTGGGTGAAGGCGGCCTGGGACAAGAAGCTGTTCCCGCCCGGCAACACCACGTGGGACGGGGCAGGCGACAACAATGCCTATCTCGCCGGCCAGGCGGCATTCATCGCCAACACCGGCTCCGTCGGCATCGCCGCCAAGAGCCAGGACCCCGAGCTCTACCAGGCGACGCTCTATTCCTCGCTGCCGGGCGGCCCGAAGGGCGTCGTCTCGGCGACGAACACCAACCTGCGCGCCATCCCCAAGAGCAGCAAGAACCCCGATGCCGCGCGCGCCCTGCTCGAGTTCCTGGGCAGCCCGGAGTTCATGAACGCCTATTACGAGCAGGCGATCTACGGCCCCGTGCTGCAGGGCCAGTCGAAGCTCAAGGCCTTCACGAGCGGCGACCCGATCCTCTCGGGTCTCCTCGACCTCGTGGTGAAGGGCACCGCGCCCGCCTATCCGGACGTCTACAACACGGCTTTCGCGGACGCCTACAACAACTTCGTGGTGCCGAAGATGGTCCAGCGCGTCGTCATCGACAACTGGGACTTCGATCGCGCCATGGATGAAGCACAGACGGTCACGCAGTCGATCTACGACAAGTACAAATAGTGCCGTTGCTCCTGTGTCGAGGGATGTGGAGAGATCCAGCATCCTTCGACACGCCGCCTCGGGCGGCTGTTCTGGATGAGGACCATTCTTGGTGTTGAACTGTTTCAGAAGTCCTCATCCCGAGCCGGCCGCGGTTGCGGCCAGGTCGAAGGGCGCAGAATGACCCAGCCCCGCACGGCCAGCCCGAAGCCCCGCTTCTCCGCCGCCACGCAGGACCAGCTCTTCGCCTACGGGCTCGTGCTGCCCGTCGTGCTGCTGCTCCTGGGCCTCGTCGCCTACCCGTTCTTCTATGCGATCTGGGTGTCCTTCACGAACCGCGTGGTCGGCAACGACGGCGTGTTCATCGGGCTCGGGAACTTCCGCTACCTGGCGGGTTCGCCGGCCTTCTTCAGCGCCATCCGCAACACGATCGTGCTGGTCGTCGTCAGCGACATCCTGAAGCTCGCGATCGGGCTCGGGCTCGCCCTGCTCGTCACCCAGAAGATCGCGGGGCGCGGGCTGTTCCGCTCCATGCTGATGCTGCCGTGGGCCATGCCGGCCTTCGTGGCCTATCTCACCTGGCGCGTGCTCTACCAGCCCATCGGCGGCGGCATTAATCTCGTGCTGACGCAGACCGGCATCTACCCGGAGATCGTCGACTGGCTCGGCCAGCGCCAGACCGCCATGCCGTCGGTGATCGTCGCCGCCGTCTGGCGCGGCTTCCCGTTCTGGTTCGTCAGCATCCTGGCCGCGCTGCAGACCATTCCCGGCGAGCTCTACGAGGCGGCGCGCATCGACGGCGCCAATGCCTGGCAGCGCTTCAGGGCGGTCACCTGGCCGGGCATCCGGCAGGTGGTGATCATCACGACGCTCCTGTCCTCGATCTGGACCGCGAACTCCTTCGAGCACGTCTGGCTGCTGACCCAAGGCGGCCCGTCCGACGCCACCATGGTGTTCCCGGTCCTGGCCTATTTCGGCATGCAGACCCAGCGGCTCGGCGAGGCGGCGGCCGTGTCGGTGGCCATGCTGCCGGTGCTGGCCATCCTCGTCATTTTCGCGACCGCGATGATGACGAGCCGCGAGGAGCAGGACTGATGGCCGGCTCCCCCAGCATCAGCCGTCGGCTCCTGTTCGCCCGCATCGGCACCTACGTGGCGCTCGCCTGCGCGGTGCTCCTCGTCCTCTTCCCGATCTACTGGATGGTCATCACGTCGCTGAAGCTGCCGCGCGAGATCTACCGCGTGCCGTCGCTGTGGCCCCAGACCATCACCTGGAACAACTACCGCATCCTGCTGGAGGACAAGGGCTTTCTCGTCGCCCTCCGCAACAGCCTGCTGGTGGCGGGCTCGGTGACCTTCATCTCGGTGGTGATTTCCTCGCTCGCCGCCTATTCGCTGGCGCGGTTCCGCTACCGCTTCCGTGGCTTCGTCGGCCGGCTCATCCTCTTCGCCTATCTCACGCCCACGACGCTGCTCTTCATCCCGCTATCGATCCTGATGGCCCGGCTCGGGCTCGGGAACTCGCTGCACGGGCTGATCCTCGTCTACCTCACCTTCTCGCTGCCGCTGTCGACCTGGCTCCTGCAGGGCTATTTCCGCGGCGTGCCGAAGGAACTCGAGGAGCAGGGCATGATCGACGGGCTGACGCGCTTCGGCGCGCTGTTCCGGATCGTCATTCCGCTCTCGGCGCCCGGCATCGCGGCGGTGGCGATCTTCACCTTCACGGGCGCCTGGAACGAGCTCTTGCTGGCGCTGGTCCTGATCACCTCGGAATCGCAGCGCACCACGCCGCTCGCGCTCAACTACCTCATCACCAGCGACGTGCTGCCTTGGGGGCCGCTGATGGCCGGGGCGGTGATCTCGTCGCTGCCCCTGATGATCCTCTATTTCGTCGCCCAGCGCTTCATGGTGCAGGGCATGACCGCCGGTTCGGTCAAGGGGTGACGTCCACGTCTTCGACGATCCGCTCAAAGCTCGGGAGGAAACACATGTCAGCCAAGGGCATCCGCATTGGCGTCGGCCAGTTCAAGGAACTTACCGACGAGAAGCTCAAATTCGCGCAGCAGATCGGCGTCACGACGCTCCAGCTCAACAACCCGACGCTGCCGGGCGACGCGCGCTGGGAGGAGAAGGACCTGCGGGCCCTGGTCACGCGCGCGAAGGAGCATGGCCTCGAGCTCGAGGCCATCGAGAACGTCCCCACCCACTTCTACCACAAGGTGATGCTGGGTCTGCCGGGGCGCGACGAGCAGATCGAGAACTACTGCTACACCCTGCGCAACGTCGGCCGGGCGGGCATCCCGATCCTGGGTTTCCACTTCATGCCGAACTCGGTGTGGCGCACCGAGCGCCTCGCGCCGGGCCGCGGCGGCGCCGGCTGCACCAAGTTCGACATGGCCGTGGTCGACGCCGCGCAGACCAAGGACGAGTGGCGCAAGTTCCTGCCCACGGGGCTGGGCTGGCTCGACACCATGCCGCTGCGCGGCCCCGGCGAGCCCCTCGTCACCGAGGAGGAGATGTGGGCGAACTACACCTACTTCATCAAGGCCGTGCTGCCGGTCGCCGAGGAAGCGGGGGTGAAGATGGCCCTGCACCCGGACGATCCGCCGGTTCCCATGCTCGGCGGCATCGCCCGGCTGTTCTACAAGGTCGAGAACTTCAAGCGCGCCTGGGAGATCAACCCCACCAGCGACGCCTGGGGCCTCGACCTGTGCCTGGGCTGCTGCTCGGAGATGGTGGGCGGCGCCATCAACGTGCGCGACATGATCAACTTCTTCGGGCCGAAGGGCCGGATCTTCTACGTCCACTTCCGCGACGTGAAGGGCACCGTGCCGAACTTCACCGAGTGCTTCATCGGCGAAGGCAACTTCGACCCGGCGGAGGCCATGGCGCTCCTGAAGAAGACCGGCTTCAACGGCTTCCTGCTCGACGACCACGTGCCCCACATGGACGACGACACCGACTGGAACCACCGCGGCCGCGCCCACGCCATCGGCTACATGCAGGGCCTCCTGCGCATGGGCGATCGCTCGTCCTGGGCGGCGTGAGGGGCCGAGGAAACGTGAATCATGCAACTCTCACCCGTCCTGCCCGGGCTCCGGCCCGAGCATCCACGACTTTGCCGGAGGCATTCTGAAGTCGTGGGTGGCCGGGCCAAGCCCGGCCATGACGGCGGAGAGGGAGAGGCCTTTCCCGACCGCACCGGCTGTTGGATGACGGCTACCCCGCCTCCCGCTCGGCCCTGATCCGGCCGACGATGTAGCGGCGGTTGGCCTCCACCGCCTCCTGGGCGATGCGGGCGGCCGCTTCGCCGTCGCCGGCGCGCGCGGCGGCGATGATGGCCCGGTGGTTGGCGGAGATGGCGCCGAGGTCGCGCGGGCCGAAGTGGCGGAAGGCGGGATAGAGGAGGGGCCAGGTGCGGTCGAGCGCGTCGGCGGCCTCGGCGTTGCCCGCCACCGCCATGACGTGGTCGAAGAAACGGTCGTTGCGCACCATGTGCTCGTCGATCGAGCCCGCCCGGCCGATGTCGTCCTCGAGCGCCTCGAGCGTGTCGATGTCGGCGGGTGTCGCGCGCTCGACGAAGCGCCGGAACACGAGCCCGAGGATGGCCTGGCGCAGGTCGCACAGGTTCTCCGCCAGCCGCTCGTCGACGATCCTCACGCTCGCACCCCGATTGGCCGGGATGCTGACGAGCCCCTGGCTCTGCAGGTCGACGAGCGCCTGGCGCACCGGCATGGCGCCCGTTCGGTAGCGGCGAACGAGCTCAGCCACCTTGAGGCGTGCTCCCGGCGGAAAATGGCCCATGCGGATGTCGTGACGCAGGGCCGCCAGCAGCCCCTGGTACGTCAGCTCCTCCCGCGAATGCTTGGCCATGTCCGATCCTGGTCCTCGTCGCGGGTTACAGCATTTGCCCGGGTGCGGCGAGAGGGAAGGTCGTGCGTGCGCCTGCTTCTTTTGCGTGCTATTTGGCCATCGTGAAAGTCGCGAGTGCTGGCCCTGCCTGTCGTCGCGGCGAGAGACCGGACCATCGGACAAGGCCATGAACGCACCTGCCGCACCCGAGCCCATCGCCTTCATCGACCTCGCTGCCCAGAAGCAGCGGATCGGCCCGGCCGTCGAGGCGGCCATCAAGCGGGTGCTGGACCATGGCCAGTACATCATGGGACCGGAGGTGAAGACCTTCGAGGCCCAGCTCGGCGCGTTCTGCGGCGCCACCCACGTCGTGTCCTGCGCCTCCGGCACCGACGCGCTGGCGCTGGTCCTGATGGCCAAGGGCGTGAAGCCCGGCGACGCCGTGATCTGCCCCACCTTCACCTTCTGCGCGACCGCCGAGGTCGTGGCATGGCTCGGCGCCACGCCGATCTTCGTCGACAGCACGCCGGACACGTTCAACATCGATCCCGCCAGCCTGCGGCAGGCGCTGGAGACGGCGCGCTCGCTGGGCCTGCGCCCGGTCGGCATCATCCCGGTCGACCTCTTCGGCCTCGCCGCCGACTACGCCGCGATCGTGGCGATGGCCGAGGCCGAGGGCCTCTGGGTGCTGTCCGATGCCGCGCAGTCCTTCGGCGCGTCGGTCCACGGCCGCAAGGTCGGGACCTTCGGCCTGGCGACCGCCACGAGCTTCTTCCCGGCCAAGCCGCTCGGCTGCTATGGCGATGGCGGCGCGATCCTGACCGAGGACGCCGAACTGGCCGCCCTGATGCGCAGCCTGCGCGTCCACGGCCAGGGCAGCGACAAGTACGACAACGTCCGCATCGGCATGACGGCGCGCCTGGACACCATCCAGGCGGCCATCCTGATCGAGAAGCTCGCGGTGTTCGCCGACGAGATCGAGGCCCGCAACCGCGTCGCCGCCCGTTACAACGCCGCCCTGGCCGATGTCTGCCAGGTGCCGTTCGTTCCGGACGGGCACGTGTCTGTCTGGGCGCAGTACACCATCCTGGTGCCGGGCGATCGGCGCGACGCGATCGCCGCGACCCTGAAGTCGGCCGGCGTGCCGACGGCGGTCTACTATCCCATGCCCCTGCACAAGCAGGTGGCCTACCGCCACTATCCGGTGGCCGGAAACGGCCTGCCCGTGTCCGAGGATCTCAGCCGGCGGGTCCTGAGCCTGCCCATGCATCCCTACCTGGACGAGGCGACGCAGGATCGTGTGGTCGAGGCCGTGCGCGCCGCCGTCGCCTGACGGCGGTCCTACGCGGCGGCGAGCCTGCGCGGCAGCACGACCGAGATGACGAGCGAGGCGACCGCTCCGGCGGCGAACATCCAGTAGACGCTCTCGAACGAGCCGGTCGCTTCCTTCAGCGTGTCGCCGATGACGTTGCCCAGGACGGCGCCCAGCCCCATGAGCACGTTGCCGACGGCGAAGACGACCGCCGAGCCCGCGCCGAAGAAGAAGGCGATGTAGGCCGCGACCAGCCCGAACATGGCGTAGTAGACGAAGGCGAACAGGAAGGCGCCGGAGGCCAGGACCGCGACGCTGTTCAGCCGCACGCCGGCGATGGTCACGACGAAGCCGCAGGCCATCACGGCGAAGCAGACCACCAGCGCCCGGCGCGGCGTGATGCGATCGCCCAGGCCGCCGAAGAGGAAGCCGCTGAACATCCCGACCACCGCGATCACCCGCCAGGCCAGGGTGGCCGCCTCCCGCCCCATCGTGCTCTCGGCCTCCACATAGGGCGAGATGAACGTCTGGTAGGGGATGCTGGCCAACCCATTCAGGAACATGAGCGACAGCACCAGCACGGTGGTGCCGCGCGGCAGGGCCCGCAGGCGCTGGGCCAGGGTTCCCTGGGCGGCCGCGCCGCTTGGCAGCCCGCCGGCCGGCCCGGCGAGCCTGCGCAGGCGCAGCGTGCCGAAGGTTGCCAGCGCCACGGTCAGCCCGGCGGCGATCAGCCAGAGGGCCCGCCAGCCCTGGCCATCGAGCAGGTTGGCGACGAGCCAGGCATTCACCAGCAGGCCGTAGCTCGTGCCGGCCGCTATCGCTCCCATCGCCTTCGAGCGATGGCGTTCCGGAACGAGGTCGCGCAGGACGTCCACCATCGGGACCCAGATCGTCGCCGAGATCGCGCCCATGACGAACAGCAGCACGCCGAAGGTGACCGGCCCCCCGGCTCCGGCCATGGCGGCGAAGGCGACCGCGCTGAGCCACACCGAGCCCAGGATCACCCGCATCCCGCCGAAGCGCAGGACGAGCCACCCAGCGACCGCCGAGAAGGTCATGAAGCCGGCCTGGATGCCGCCGGTGAGGACGCCCATCACCTGGTAGTCGAACGGGATCTCCCGCCGGATCGCCTCAACCGTCGCGGGGAAGAGGTACAGCCCGAAGGCATAGGTGGCGGCCACGAAGGCGACGAACAGGACCGTCGCCTCCAGGGCGCGGAGCGACTGGGAGGTCATGGCGCAGTCCTGCAAGGGTGGCGGCCTTGTAGAACAATCGGCGGACGCTGGAAATGCTCGTGACGCGAAGGGCTTGCCCGGTCTGGTTGAATCAAACCGTTGAAACCAGTTTCGGTTGAATCCGGCCCTGAGCCGCCGGCGCCAAGATCCTGTCCCGACTCGCCATTCTCGCGAACGGCCCGGCCGGCGCGCCGCTCACATCGGCGCAGGCGGCGACCCACCTGGCCGCGCCCGGGTCCCGGGCGCCGCCGACGTGTCGCGGGCTCAGAACTCGTCCCAGCTCCCGCCGCCAGCGGCCGCCTTGAGCGCCGGAGCCTTGGCCGGTTCGACCTTGCGCTTCGCCACCGGCTTCGTCGCGGCCTTGGGAGCGGTGGGCTTGCCGCTGAAGGCGGCGCTCGCCATGTCGCGCAGCCGGGCCGGAACGGTCGGAGCGGGGGCAGGGCGGTGCGAGATCGACGCGGATCCCGTCCGGAACTCGCCCACGATCGACTTCAGGGCTGCGATCTGCTGGGAGAGGGACATGGCCGACGCCGAGCTCTGCTCGGCCAGCGCGGCGTTCTGCTGCGTCATCTCGTCCATGTGGGCGACGGCCTGGCTCATCTCGTCGATGCCGTTGGCCTGTTCGGCCGAGGCGGTGGAGATCTCGTTGACCGTGCCGGCGACCTTGGCCGACGCGCCGACGATCCGTTCCAGGGTGGCGCCGGCCTCGCGCACGAGCTTGACGCCCTGTCCGACCTCCACCGTGGAGGTGGAGATCAGGCCACCGATGTCCTTGGCGGCCTCCGACGATCTCTGGGCCAGCGTCCGGACCTCGGCGGCCACCACCGCGAAGCCCTTGCCGGCATCGCCCGCGCGCGCCGCCTCGACGGCCGCGTTGAGGGCGAGAAGGTTGGTCTGGAAGGCGATCTCGTCGATCACCGAGGTGATCTCGGTGATCTTCGCCGACGCCTGTTCGATCCGCGTCATGGCCTCCACGGCCTGGCCGACGATCCGGCCGCCTTCCTCGGCGACGTCGCGCGCTTCCTCCGCATAGGCCACGGCCTGCCGCGACGACTGCGCGGAGCTCTTCACGGAGGCTGCGAGCTGCTCCGTCGTGGCGGCGGTCTCCTCCAGGGCGGAGGCCTGCTGCTCGGTGCGTCCCGCGAGGTCGCGGCTTCCCGACGTGATCTCCGCCGACGCGGTCTCCGTCTCCTGCGTGGCGCTGACGACCGCGTCGATCACGGAAGCCATGGTGTCGATCAGGCTGTTCACGCCCTCGCACAGCGTCTTCACGTTCTGGCTGGCGTCCTGCGTGGCCGTCACGCGCACCGTCAGGTCGCGGTTGCGGGCGGCCTCGACCGCGTCGCTGATCTGGGCCACCACCTCCTCGATGCGGGCCGCCTTGACCTGGGCCGTGATGTCGGTCGCGAACTTGACGACCTTGCAGGGCTTGCCTTCGCTGTCGAAGATCGGGTTGTAGCTGGCCTGGATCCAGACCTCCTTGCCGCCCTTGCCGAGGCGCCGATACTGCGCGGCGTCGTACTCCCCGCGGCGCAGCTTGTCCCAGAAGGCCTTGTAGCCGGGCGCGTCACGCTCGGCCGGATCGACGAAGATGCTGTGGTGGCGCCCCTTCACCTCGGCGAGGCTGTAGCCCACCACGGCGAGAAAGTTGGCGTTGGCGTCGAGGATCGTGCCGTCCAGCGCGAACTGGATCACGGCCTGAGACTTGTTGATGGCGTCGATCTGGCCGGTGAAGTCGGCGAGCCGCTCCTTCTGGGCGGTGACGTCGGTCGCGAACTTCACGACCTTGTAGGCGCGGCCCCTGCGGTCGAGGATCGGATTGTAGGTCGCCTGCAGCCAGATCCCGCTGCCGTCCTTGCGCAGGCGCCGGAATTCGCCCGCGTGGAATTCGCCTCTCTTCAGCTTCTCCCAGAAGGCGCGATACTCGCTGGACCGCGCATAGTCGCTTTCCACGAGCATGCTGTGGTGCTTTCCCCGGATCTCGTCCAGCGAATAGCCCATCGTCGCGAGGAAATTGGCGTTGGCGGAGAGGATCCGCCCTTCCAGATCGAACTCGATCACCGCCATCGAGCGATCAATGGCCTTCGCGACGTCGGCCGGTGCGGCATGCGAATGAGTACCAAATCCGAACATGAAGGAGACCTGCTCATAGGTGTGCAGCCAGCAGAGGCTTCAGCACAGCCTGGACGAGAATCCTTTCCAACCCGTGGATTTTGGCTCGAAAACGGGCAAGAAAACGCCGCGCTGCCGCAATAACAACCGGCTACTCACCGTAGAGGCGTCAGACTATCCACTATGCGAAGCAAGTATGTGGCGCGTGTCCTTGACGACTTTCTGGACACTCTTCTGTGTCATGTAACTGTTTGCGTGATGAAGGTGTGGTCCGGGCGCGGCCTCAACCCTCCGGACCCAGCACCGGGGCGGCGTTGCGCAGGTCCTCGATCGGGATGTGGCATTCGATGAAATGACCGCCCCCGGCATCGCGCAGCGGCGGCGGGGTGGCGTCGCATTCGGGTCCGATGCGACGCGGGCAGCGTCCCGCGAACCGGCATCCCTTGGGAACGTCGATGGGCGAGGGCGGCTCTCCCTGCAGCCGCAGGTGCTTCTGCCTGACGGAGGGATCCGGCACCGGGACGGCGGCGAGAAGCGCCTCCGTGTAGGGATGGTAGGGGGGAGCGAAGATCGACTTCACCGGTCCCATCTCCATCACCCGGCCGAGATACATGACGACCACCCGGTCCGCGAGATGGCGGACGAGGGCGAGGTCGTGGCTGATGAAGACGATGGTCGACGCCTTGCGTGCCTGGATCTGCAACAGCAGGTTCACGATGGCGGCCTGCACCGACACGTCGAGCGCCGAGACCGGCTCGTCCGCGACCAGGAGGGCGGGGTCTCCGGCAAACGCGCGGGCGATCGCGACGCGCTGCTTCTGCCCGCCCGACAGGCGCCCTGGCTTCTGGTGCGCCAGCTCCGGCGACAGGCGCACCATGTCGAACAGCTCGTGCACCTGGGTCTCGACGTCCCTGGAGGACTTCGCGATGCCGAACTTGCGCAGGGCCCGGCCGATGGAGAAGCCCGCGGTGTGCGACGGGTTGAGGGTCGCATCGGGGTTCTGGAACACCATCTGGACGGCGGCCAGCTGCTCCAGCGTGCGGCGCTGGGCCGGCAGCCGCGACAGGTCTTGGCCGAGCACCATCAGCTTGCCGCCGCTGGCGTCCTGCAGGCCCGCCAGCACGCGCGCGAAGGTCGACTTGCCGGAGCCCGATTCCCCGACGATGGCCAGGATCTCGCCCTTGCTGGCGTCGAAGGTGAGGTCCTCGTTCGCCACCAGCTGGCGCGTCGCGCCCATGCCGAAGAAGGCATTGCCGAGCGCGTAGACCTTGGAGAGGTCCCGCGCCTCCAGCACCGTCTCGGGCTGCACGGGGGCGGGCCGCACGGCCTCGTTGGCGCCGGCGTCGAAGCCGTCCACCTCGCGCCAGCGCAGGCAGCGGACCGCGTGGCCATCGCCCGCGGCCTCGGCCGGCACCGGCCCGGCAGCGCAGCGCTCCTCGAAGCCCGCGCAGCGCGGACCGAACGGGCAGCCCGGAGGGCGCGCGGCGAGCGCCGGCGGCTGGCCGGGGATCGGCAGGAACGAGGTCTCGTGCTTGTCCGTGTCGAGGCGTGGCACGCAGGCCAGCAGGCGGCGCGTGTAGGGATGCCGGGGGTGGGCGAACAGCTCGCGCACCGGCGCTTCCTCGACGAGCTCGCCCAGATACATCACGCCCACGCGGTCGCAGACTTTCGCGATGACGCCGAGATTGTGGGAGATGTAGAGCAGGGTGGTCCCGTATTTCTCCCGCAGCTCATTGACGAGGTCGAGCACCGCGGCTTCCACCGTGACGTCGAGACCGGTCGTCGGTTCGTCGAGCAGCAGCAGCTTGGGGTTGGCGAGCAGCGCCATGGCGATCACGACGCGCTGCTTCTGCCCGCCCGAGAGCTGGTGGGGGTAGCGCGCCATCACGGCGTCGGGGTCGGGCAGGTGCACGTCGGAGAGGATGCGCCGGGCCTTCTGCCGTGCCGCCGCCTCGTCGAGGCCCTCGTGCAGCATCGGCACCTCGACGAGCTGCCGGCCGATGGTGAGCGTGGGATTGAGAGCGGCGTTGGGGTCCTGGTAGACGATCGAGATGCCGCGGCCCCTGATCCGCGCCAGCGCCTCGCGCGAGGCGGTGCCCACGTCGATCCCGTCGAAGTCGATCCGGCCCCGCGACACGCGGCCCGTGGCGCCGAGATAGCCCAGGATCGCCATGAGCAGCGTGGACTTGCCGCAGCCGGATTCGCCGACGATGCCGTAGCTCTCGCCCCTGCGGATGGTAAGCGACAGGTCTGGCAGCGCCGTGACCACGCCGAGGGCGGAGTGGTAGTCCACGCGCACGCGGTCGAGGGTGAGCAGCGCATCGCCGGCCATGGCGCTACTCCCGCAGCGACAGCTCGCGGACACCGTCGGCGAGCAGGTTGAAGCCCAGGATCAGGCTGACGATGGCCATGGCCGGGAAGAGCGACATGTGCGGCCGGACCGAGATCATGGCCGTGCCTTCCTTCACCATGGTCCCCCAGTCCGGGTCGGGCGGCGGCAGGCCGAGGCCCAGGAAGCCCAGGATGCCGATGGTGATGATCGTGTAGCCGACCCGCAGGCAGAAATCAGTGATCAGCGGCCCCCTGCAGTTCGGCAGGAGTTCGACGAACATGATCCAAAGAGCGCTTTCGCGCCGGAGCTGCGCGGCCGCAACGTAGTCGAGATGCCGCTGCTCGATCGTGAGGCCGCGCACGATGCGCGCGATGCCGGGCGCGGCGGTCAGCGTCACGGCCAGCACGATGTTGAGCACGGAGGGCCCGATGTTCGCGATCAGGATTACGTAGAGGATGATGATCGGGAAGGAGAGGATGATGTCCGAGGCGCGGCTGATGACCGTGTCGACCCAGCCGCCAAAATAGCCGGCGGCGAGCCCCAGCGGGCAGCCGACGACGTAGGCGCACAGGGCGGCCGCCGGGGCCACGGTCAGGACGGTCCGCGCTCCCCAGATCAGGCGCGAGAGGATGTCGCGGCCCTTGAAGTCCGTCCCCAGCCAGTGCTTGGCCGAGGGCAGGGGATTGGCGAGCGCCATCAGGTCCTGCTTGTTCGGCGGGTCCAGCGGCAGGAACGGGGCGAGCAGGGCCAGCACCACCCAGACCAGGATGAGGGCCAGGCCCACCATCGCCACGCGCGACGTCGGCAGCCGGCGCAGCAGGCCGGGTGCCTTCCGGGGGACGGCGGCGACCGCGGTGGAGGCCTTGTCGGTCGCGGCGCTCATTTGAGGGAGATCTGCGGGTTGAGCAGCGCATAGCCGATGTCGCTGACGAGCTGGGTGGCAATGGCGATGGTGAGGGCGATCAGGGTGGCGGCCTCGATCAGCGCGATGTCGCCGAACAGCGAGGCGTCCAGGATCATGCGGCCGAAGCCCGGATAGGCGAAGACCATCTCGGTCACGACGACGCCGGAGATCAGGAAGTTGATCTGCAGCAGGATGACGGTGAAGGGCGCGATCATGGCGTTGCGCAACGCGTGCCGCATCACCACCGTGCGCATCGGCAGGCCCTTCAGGAAGGCCGTGCGGACGTAGCCCTTGTTCATGACCTCGGCCATGGAGCCGCGCACCATGCGGACCACGTAGCCGGCGTCATAGAGCACGAGCACCGCCACCGGCAGCACGAGCTGCGACCAGATCGGCCACCCCGAACCGGGGTCGAGGGGGCTCGTGCCGGGCAGCCAGCCGAGCACCACGACGAAGATCGCGACGAGGAAGACGCCCGACGCGAATTCCGGGATCGAGGTGCTGACGATGCCGAAGACGGAAATCGTCCGGTCGAGCGCGCTGCCCTCGCGCATGCCGGCAAGCACGCCCAACGCGAGCGACAGCGGCACGATGATGGCGAAGGCGATCCCGGCCAGCGTCGCCGTCGCCCCGAGCCGCGACCAGATGACGTCGTTCACGGGCGCCTTGTACAGCGTCGAATAGCCGAAGTTGCCGAAGTACTTGTCGCCGCGCGGATCCTTGAAGTTGAGGTTCAGCGCGGGATCCTGCAGCGGATCGGCCTTGAGCCCGAGCAGCACGCCCGCCCAGCGCGTGTAGCGCACCAGCAGCGGGTCGGACAGCCCGAGCTTCTCGTAGAGGATGTCGACCTGGTTCTGCAGCGCGAACGGCCCGAGCGTCTTGCGCGCGACGTTGCTGGGCGAGAACTCGGTGACGGCGAAAACGAGGAAGGATGCCGCGACGAGCGTCAGCAGCAGGCTGGCCAGGCGTCGCGCCGCGAACCTCAGCATGGGAACTCCCGCCCGGGCCGGAACGGACCGGCCGACGCGATGGTCGGCCGGTCGATTCTTGCCGTCAAGCTCGGGCTTGGATCAGGCCTCGAGGCCCATCTTCCAGCCGAACATGTAGTTCGTCGGATGCATCGAGAAGCCCTTCACGCGCTTGTCCATGAAGGTGAAGGTCGAGCGGAACACCGGCTGCACCAGCGGACCGTCCTCCTGCATGATCGTCTCGAGCTTGGCCACGAGCTCCTTGCGCTTGGCGAGGTCGATGGTGCCCTCGGCCTGCGTCAGGATCTCGTCGAACTCCTTGTTGGAGTAGCCGGACTCGTTCCACGGCACGCCGGTGCGGTAGGCGAGGCCCAGGCACATGATCGACAGCGGGCGGTGGTACCAGATGGTCGTGCCCATCGGCACCTTCGTCCACACGTCCCAGTAGGCCGCGCCCGGCATGGGCGACAGCTTGATGGTGATGCCGGCTTCCTTCCACATCTCGATGCAGGCTTCGGCCTGCGTCTGGAACCAGGCGTGGTCGTTGGGGACGATGATTTCCGCCGAGATGCCGTTGGCGTAGCCGGCTTCGGCGAGCAGCTTCTTCGCCGCAGCCACGTCGCGCTTCATCGGCGGGATCGCCGCATAGTCGGGATGCGCGGGCGAGCAGTGGTGATGGTCGCCGGTCACGCCGAGGCCGCGCAGCGCCACCTTCAGCACCACCTCCGGGTCGATGGCCAGGCGCATGGCCTTGCGCACCTTCGGGTTGTCGAAGGGCTTGGCGTCGCAGCGCATGCGGATGACGCCGGTCTCCGCCGTCGGCACGTCGTAGAAGGCCAGGTGCGGCAGCGCCTTGAGCGCGTCGTACTGGCCGGGATCGGCGAAGACGAGGCCGTGCAGCTGCTTGGAGGCGAGCGCGGCGATGGCGGCGCTGGCGTCGTCGCCGATGTCGATCTGCTCCATCGTGTCGATGAAGGCGTCACCGCCCCAGTAGCCCTTCTGGGCCTTGAGCACGGCCTTCTTGCCGAGGTCGAACTCGGTGAGCGTGAACGGCCCCGTGCCGACCGAACCCACCTGGAACACGCCCTTGCTGTCGGGGTGCATGATGGCCATCGGGTAGTGGAAGAAGTGCTCCGGCACCGCCACCTGCGGCAGCTTGCAGTTGATGCGCACCGTGTGGTCGTCGACCTTCTCGATGGCGTTGGCGTCCCAGATCTTGGTCGAGGCCTTGCCGTTCACGGTGGTGTCGTCGAGCAGGTAGCCTTTCATCAGGCCGATCATCGACGAGCCGACTTCCGGATCGAGCACGCGCTTCAGGTTCCAGATCACGTGGTCGGCCGTGAACTCCTGGCCGTTGTGCCACTTCACGCCCTTGCGGACGTTGAAGGTCCAGGTCTTCAGGTCGGGGCTGACCGACCACTTCTCGAACAGGCCCGGCCCGGTGACGCCCTTCTCGTCGGTGAAGGTGAGATATTCGAGCACCTGGCGGGAGATGTTGGAGTCGTAGCCGCCCCACGAATAGGTGTGCGGGCTCTTGATCTCCTTGACGCGCGTGCCGATGCGCAACACGCCGCCCTTGGGCATGGACTGCGCGCGGGCGGCCGTCGGCGCCGCGAGGCCGGCGGCGGCGTAGGCGGCCGGTGCGGCCATGCCGAGCAGGGTCGCGAAGCGAACGAATTCGCGCCGGTTCATCGAGCCGTCGGCCAGCTGGCGGCCCAACGTGCGGATATGCTGGTCGTGGATGTCGTTGGTCATGGTCCCCTCCGTGATGTCTCGGCCGTTTTCGGCGCTTGTCGGGCCATCATGACCGTCCTCGCGCGTCGCGGCCAGCCCCTCGATCGCCTCCAGTGGAGACGCCCCTCGACAGGGATGGTCGAAACATTCCGATCCCGTGGCAAGCCGTCCGGGCGACACTCGCTAGCGCGTCTGCGACCAGCGCGCCGGGCTTGAGCGTCGCGCCGCGGCCGCCGCCATGCCGGCCCGGAAAGGCTGTATCGTCCGGCCGCCGCGCGGCGGGCGAATCGCGCCTCTCCGCGCGGTGTCGTCGGACCGGTCCCTCGTGCCGGCGGTTGCAGGAACGTGCATGGCCCTTCACGACTGGCTCGGTCTGCTGCCCTCGCTCGATCGCCTGGCCGAAGCGCTGGCCGTGGTGTTCGCGGCCGCGGCGCTGCGCGGCTTCACGGGGTTCGGCTTCGCCATCGCCGCCGTGCCGCTGCTCAGCCTGTTCATTTCGCCCTCCAGCGCCGTCGCCCTCGCGCTGGGCCTGCAGTTCCTGGGCGGGATCCTCGATTTTCCCGCGGCCTCGCGGGATTGCCATTGGCCGTCGCTGCGCTGGCTGATCGTTGGCTCGACGATCGGGTCGCCGTTCGGCGTCGCGCTGCTCAGCGTCGCGCCGGCCTCGGGCGCGCGGATCGTGATCGGGCTCCTGACCCTCGTCGCGGCGATCCTGGTGGGGGGAGGCTTCGGCCTCTCCGCGGTTCCCGGGCGCCTGTGGACGATCGCGATGGGGCTCGCCGCCGGGCTGTGCAACGGGGTGGCCGCGATGCCGGGTCCCGCCGCCGTCGCGTTCTACATGACCTCGCCGCTGGGCCGGCTGCAGGTGCGGGCCTCGCTGCTGGTGTTCTTCCTGGCCACGTCGGTCGCCGCCCTGGGCAGCGCCGCCGCGGTTGGGCTGATGGGACGCGACACCGTCGTCCTGTCCATCGTGGCCCTGCCGGTCATGTGGGTGGGCACGTGGTGCGGCGCCCAGGGCTTCCATCGCGGCGACGCGAAACTGCATCGCCGCGTCTCGGTGCTCTGCCTCGCCGGGATCGCCGCGGCCAGCATTGCCAAAGGTTTGAGTGAATTGTGACGGATCAACGAATTCACATCCGCAGATTGAGTGATCTTTAAATTTATCAATCTACGGTTGCTCCATCCCGATTGGGGTGGAGACGCGAGCATGACGCCGCATTCGACCGTCCGGACACTGCGACGCTTCGCCGATGACAGGCGCGGCGCGCTCGCGCCTGCCTTCGCGCTCATGACGGTCGCCCTGGTGGGCATGGCGGGGATCGGCTTCGACTACGGAACGACCACGCGCAACGTGCTCAAGATCCAGTCGGCGGCCGACACGGCGGTGCTCGCCGCGGCCCGGCTGAACGACGCCGACACCCTGCGCCCCGCGATCGCGCAGCGCTATTTCGAGGCCCAGCTCGGCCCCGACACCCTGCCCAACGTGAAGTCGGCGAGCTTCACGCTGTCGGCGGATGGCAACACCATCACCGCCAACATCAACATCCAGGTGCCGATGAAGGTGGCGAGCATCGTCGGCGTGGGTTCGATGTCGGCCACGGTCACCACCAAGGCCGCCATCGCCAAGCCCGACGTGCGCCAGCTCGACCTGGTCTTCTGCATCGACGCGACCGGCTCGATGTCGAACACGCTCACGGCGGTGAAGAACAACGCGCTCAATCTCGAGTCCAACCTGAACGACGAGCTCGTGCGCCGCGGCATCCCAAAGTTCGACGCGATGCGCGTGCGCGCGATCTATTACCGCGACTACGGCGGCAACTACATGAACGGCACGTCCAGCTACAACGTGACGTACTGGAACGGAACGAAGTACGCCACGAAGACGTCGAAGCCCACCGATTCCGACTATTGGACCTATGTCGGCGACGTGCCGCCGATGAAGGCGTCGAACTTCTACAACCTTCCCGCGGAGCGCACGACCTTCCAGGGCTACGTCAACCCGGAGACGGCCAACGGGGGCGGCGACACGCCGGAGTCGGGGCTCGAATGCGTCAACGAGGCCATCGACAGCCCCTGGGCGAAGGTCGGCGACACACCGTCCACCGGCGGCACCAAGCCGCTCGACGCGGTCTATCCCACCGTCGTCGTCTGGACCGACGCGGCGGCCCACAAGCCGAGCTATTCCCTGAGCCTGAAGAACCCGAACTATCCGGCGGCCACCAAGATGCCCCGCACCTATGCCGACCTGAAGGCCAAGTGGGACAGCGCCGCCAAGATCGACCAGACCCGCAAGCTGCTCGTCTTCTTCGGCAATCCCGACCTGTCGACGAACGACCGCGACGGGCTGGCCAACGGCTGGCAGACGATCAAGCAGTGGCCCGGCTTCATGGTGGGCGGCACCCTCACCGACGGCAACTCCAACATGGTCACCAAGCTCGCCGACGCGATCGCCAGCAAGGTGCGCGTGCCCACGCTGACGCAGTAGCGGCCGGCGTCCCACGCACTCGTCACGGGCCTGCGTCCGTGCTCCACTCCGGGCGTCAACCGCAACGGATGAGCACTGCCATGACCTGGTCCATCGTCGCCCGCGATCCCGCCACCGGCGCCTATGCCGTGGCCGTCACCACCTGCGCCTTCGGAGTGGGGGCGCGCGTGCCCTATGGCGGCGGCCGGCTGGGGGCGCTCGCGACGCAGGCCTTCATGAACCCGTATTACGGGGTCGACGGCATGAAGCTGCTGCAGGAGGGCCGTCCCGCCGACGAGATCGTGGCGATCGTCACGGCGGCGGACGAGGGGGTCGACATCCGCCAGATGCACGTGATCGACCGTGAAGGACGGATCGCCGCCCATACCGGGCGCGGCTGCGTGGACTGGGCCGGCCATGTCAGCGCGCCGAACGTCTCGGTGGCCGGCAACATGCTGGCGGGCCCGGAGGTGGTCGCGGCCACGTTGCGCACCTACGAGGCCTCGCACCACCTCGACTTCGACGACCGGCTGATCACCGCCCTGGAGGCGGGGCAGGTGGCCGGCGGAGACAAGCGGGGCAAGCAGTCCGCGGCCATCCGCGTGTGGACCACCGAGGCCTATCCCGCCATCGACATCCGGGTGGACGACAGCCCCGAGCCGCTGGTGGAACTACGCCGCCTGTGGCGCGTGGCGCACCAGCGCTACATCCCCTTCACCGCGAACGGGCCGACCCGGGTGCGCCCGGCCGGCGTGCTGGACATGGCCGAGCTCGACGCCAACTGCAGCGCCTATGCGCGCGACTGGAACGCCCGCCACCCCGCCTGAAGGGCGGGTCATTCCACCTTCCAGCGGTAGCTCCACGTCTCGGTGACCGGCACGTCGCCGGCGCGCAGATGCGCGTCGATGTAGATCGTGTCGGTGGGGAAGCCCTTCACGTCCAGGATGGCCCGGACGCCCGGCAGCTGGGGATTGGGCGTGACGAAGGACCGGATGGTCTTGCCGCCGGTCACGTTGACCACGACCTGCAGGCTCTCGGGCTTGGCCAGATGCCGGTCGAGCTCGCCGCCGGCGAAGTCGATCAGGAAGCGCCGCGCGCCATGGTGCTTCTGCTCGCGCACGGCGCCGAGCGCGCCGACCGGCGCGTTGAACGTGTGCTCCACCCGCCCGAGCTGCGAGAGCTTCGAGAAGTCCAGCCCGGCATGGAGGGTGTAGGCGAAGGTCATCGGCTTGTCGGGCTCGATGGCCTCCTTGGGCAGCCAGGCCACGACGATGTTGTCGGCGGTCTCGTCCTTGGTGGCGAGCTCGACCAGTTCGATCCGGCCCGGGCCCCAGTTCCCCTTGGGCTCGATCCAGTAGCTGGGGCGCTGCTGATAGGCGAGGTCGATGTCCTGGTAGTGGCTGAAGTCCCGGTCCCGCTGCATCAGCCCGAAGCCGCGCAGGTCCGTGGTGTGGTAGTAGGACAGCTCCTGGATCTGCGGGTTGCGCAGCGGCCGCCAGATCCACCGGCCGTCGGCCAGGTGCAGCTTCAGCCCGTCCGAATCGTGCATCTCCGGACGGTAGTCGTCGTACCGGTTGCGGTCGTTGTAGTGACGGTCGTTCTCGCCGATGAAGTACATCGACGTCAGCGGAGCGATGCCCAGGTCCTCGATGCGGCGGCGGGCGAAGAGCGTCGCGCTGACGTCGATGCGCGACACGTCGCCGGGATGCAGCTCGAAGGAATAGGCCCCGGTGATCGACGGGCTGTCGAGCAGGGCGTGGAACACGAGCTTGTCGTTCGCCGGGTCGGCGCCTTCCTCCGGCGCGCGAAACCAGAACTCGCGGAAGAAGGGAAACTCCTCGTTGTTGTCGAGCCGCCCCGTGCCGATCGACAGGCCGCGGGCCGACAGCCCGTAGACCTGGCCGCGTCCGAGCAGGCGGAAATAGCTCGAGCCGATGAAGGAGATGAGCTCGTCCATCACGCCCGGCTTGTTCAGCGGGTAGTTCATCCGCCAGCCCGCATAGCCGAGGTCGGCCGGCAGCGGCGGATCGAAGGCGTGGTGGCCGTAGTCGAAGTCGTTGGCCGAATAGGCGATCGGCTCCGCCACGTCGCCGCGCACGAGGTTCAGCCGGACGGGGCGCTTGAACAGGTGGCCGAGATGGAAGGCCTGCAGGCGGAATCGGCTGTTGGGGCTGTCCAGCAGGTTGCCGTCGGGCTTGAAGCGGATCTCGCGCCAGGCATCCCAGTCGAGCCCGTTGATCGACGCGGGAACGCGCCGGCCCGGCGGATCGTGCGGGAACTGGGCGAGCCTGCGGGCCCGGTCTTCCAGCTCCGCGGCTCCGAACCAGCGCGGCGCCAGGAGATTGTTCATGTTGACGTCGGCGGCCGCTCGGCCCCCGACCAATGCTCCGGCGCCTGCAGCCAGGACGGCACGCCGCGTCAGTCGCATCCCCACCCCCCGAAGTCGTGTCCCGCACAACGATTGCAAGAGACCAACCACATCCCCGACGCCGGGCTTACGGTCAAGCCGGCGTTGTCCTGTTTCGAACCGTTTTAACGGTCGGTTGCGGCATGAGCGTGGCCCTCGCCGCTTAAGGAAGGGTCAAGGCCGGGGCCCGCGACGTCGAAAGAGGTGGCAGGGAGGCTTTGCGCGGGGCACTCTCTGCGCCGCCGCGTCCTGGGCGGCAAGCATCTGGAGTTGAGGCGCATGCAAGGCCACGTCACCGTCGACGCCATCCGCGGCATCGTCGGAATCATCCCGACCCCGTCTACCCCCGACGCCGACCACTGGTCCTGCGAGAACTCCGTCGACTTCGACGAGACCTCCAGAATGGTCGAGCGCATCGTCTCCGGCGGCGTGACGATCCTGATGACCAACGGCAGCTTCGGCGAAGGCGCGTCCCTCACGGCGAGCGAGCACGAGGCCTTCACCGCCTGCGTCGCCGACACCCTGGCGGGCCGCGGCCTGCTCTTCGCCGGCGTCACGACGCTCAACACCCGCGACACGATCGCCCGGGCGAGGGCGGTGCTCGCCCGCGGCGCCCATGGCCTGTTCCTCGGTCGACCCATGTGGATGGCACTCGATGCCCCCGGGATCCTGCGCTACTACCGCGACATCGCCGAGGCCCTGCCCGGCGTGCCGGTGGTGATCTACGACAACCACCTCGCCTTCAAGGGCAAGATCCCGACGCCGGTCTATGCCGAACTCAGCCGCATCCCGGGCGTGGTCGCCACCAAGCACATCGGCGGTCCCGGCATGGCCGACGACATCGCCGCCGTGGAAGGGCGCATCCGCGTGCTGCCGATCGATGCCGCCTGGCCGGCATTCGCCCAGCGCCACCCCGACGAGGCCGTGGCCTGCTGGACCGGCAACGCCGCCGACGGGGTGGAGCCTCTCATCGCCCTGGAGCGCGCCGTCATGGACCGCGATTGGCCGCGGGCCGACCACATCGCCGAGCGCATGGCCTGGGCCCAGTCGGCCATGTTCCCCGGCGGCAAGCTCGAGAACTTCGTCGACTACAACGTGCCCATCGCCTATGGCCGCCTCGAGGGCTCGGGGTTGGTCCGCAGCGGCCCGCCGCGCCCGCCCTACACGCAGGCGCCGGAAGGCCACGTGGAAGGCGGCCGCGAGACGGGCCGCCGCTGGGCCCAACTGCGGCGCGAGTTCGGCGCGGCGAGCTAGACGACACCAGGTCATCGGGTTCATTCAACCATTCGGTTGACAATCCAATCCGCGCGCCCCTATATTCAACCGTATGGTTGAACAACACGACGTCCAGCTCGACACCGTCTTCCATGCGCTCGGCGATGCCACGCGGCGCACCATGCTGCTGCAGCTCGCCGGGGGCGAGCAGACGGTCGGGCAGCTCGCCGAACCGTTCGCCATGTCGCTGGCCGCGGCCTCCAAGCACGTGAAGGCCCTGGAGAACGCCGGCCTCATTCGCCGCGAGGTGAGGGGACGCACCCATGTCTGCCGCCTCGCACCCGGTCCGCTGGCCAGCGCCCATGCCTGGCTGAGCTTCTACGAACGCTTCTGGACCGATCGTCTGGACGTGCTCGAACGGCTTCTCCGCGAGGAGGATGCCGGCACCTCGAAGGAAGGACACGAGCCATGAACGACACCGCCACGACGGGCTCCCGGCCCGCCGCCTACGGCACGCTCACCGAGCCCGCCACGGTCAAGATCCAGCGCCTTCTGCCCGGGCCGATCGAGCGATGCTGGGCCTGGCTGACCGACGCCGACCTGCGCCGCCGCTGGCTGGCCGACGGAGACATGGACCTGCGGGTGGGAGCAGCCTTCGAGCTCACCTGGCGCAACGACCAGCTGACCTCGCCGCCCGGCACGAGGCCCGAGGGCTTCGGCGCCGAGCACAGCATGAAGAGCGTGCTCACCGAGGTCGATCCGCCGCGCCGGCTCGCCTTCACCTGGGACGGCAGCGGCGACGTGTCCTTTGACCTCGAGCCCGTCGGCGACAAGGTGATGCTCACCGTGATCCACCGCCGCCTGCCCAGCCGCACCATGATGCTGAACGTCAGTGCGGGCTGGCACGCCCACCTGGACATCCTGGTCGCGCGGGCGAACGGCATCGATCCCGAGGGCCCGTTCTGGGACGGCTGGGGACGGCTGAAGCAGGACTACGACAAGCGCCTGCCGGCCTGAGGCCGGGCGGTCGACGGCTATACAACCCTAGGTTGTGGCATGCTAAGCGTCCGGGCATCACTGGCCCGGACGCCTCCATGGTCCCCACCGCGAAGATCGCCTCCGCCGTCGAACCGGGCGGCCCCGCCGTCCGCTGGCGCCGATGGCTCCGGCGGGCGACGCTCGGCGTCGTCGCCCTCCCGATCGCCGCGCTGGCGCTGGTGGCCGTCATCGACCCCTACGACACCGGCCGGCCCGTGGCGACCGGCCTGCGCGGGACGCCCGCCGACAGCCCCCGGTTCGCCCACGTCTCCAGGGCGCGCGATCCGCGCTACGAGGCCGCCATCTTCGGCAACTCCCACGTCCAATTGCTGTCGCCCGACCGCCTCAAGGCCGCGACGGGCCTGCAGACCGTCTCCCTGACGGTTCCCGGCTCCGGGGTGCGCGAGAAGGAGGCGCTGCTCGCCTGGTTCATGCGCCATCGACGCCAGGCGCCGGCGCTGCTCGTCTTCGGCGTGGACGAATTCGAGTGCCACGGCGGCAGCGGCCTGCTCCAGACGAACCCGTTCCCCTTCTGGCTCTACGACACGGCGACGGCCCCCTACCTCGCCGGCCTGTTCAACACGCGCACGGTGGGCGCCGCGGCCGAACGCATCACGCTGGCGGCCCGCGGCCGCCTGAGCCGGCCCGACGACGGCTACTGGGACTACGAGGCGGGGCGGACCTGGACGCCGCCGGCGCTGGCGGCGAGCCGTCCCGCGGGCGCGGCGGGCCCCGTGCCCGCCCGGTTCGCAGGGGTGGAGCGGCTCGGGGCGATGCTGTCGGCCGTGCCGGAGACCACCCGGGTCGTCCTCGTGAGACCGCCCGTGCACCTGTCGCGGCATCCGGAGCCCGCGAGCTCCGCGGCGCGGGTCGACGAAGCCTGCCGCAAGGCGTTGCACGCCGTCGTCGGTCGCCGGCCGGGCACCGTCCTCCTCGACTACCGCGACGGCGACCCGGCCTGGGCCGCGGCCGAGCTGTTCTGGGACGACTCGCACTACCGCAGGCCGGTCGCCGAGCGGATCGAACGCGACATCGCGCGCTTCGCACGGCCGTCCGGCTGATCGCCGGCGCACGTGCGGACCCGACGGCATCCGGTGCCGGTCAGGGCGCCATGCCCGCTTTACGGCGCGCTGGAGGGCGAGCGGGTGTCTAGGCGGCGGCGCGCGTGAGGCCCGCCGCGGCCTCGGCGGCCAGCGTGTAGGAGCGTTTGCGCGCCTCATGGTCGAAGATGGCGCCGGCCACGATGATCTCGTCGGCTTGCGTCCGCTCCGCGAAGCCGCGCAGGCCCTCCCGCACGGTGGCGGGCGACCCGACGAAGGCGAAGGTCAGCGTCCGCAGCAGCATCGCGCGCCACGCCGGATCCAGCGTCTCCAGGAAGCCCTCGCGCGGGGGAGGCAGCGGGCCGGGTTGGCCTGACCGCAGGTTCACGAACGACTGCTGCTGCGACGTGAACAGGAAGCGCGCCTCCTCGTCGGTGTCGGCACAGTGGACGTTGCAGGCCACGATGGCATAGGGCCGCTCCAGCGTCGCCGAGGGGCGGAACGTGCGGCGGTAGATCAGCAGCGCCTCGTCGAGGTCACCCGGCGCGAAGTGCGACGCGAAGGCGAAGGGCAGGCCCAGCGCCGCCGCGAGCTGCGCGCCGTACAGGCTCGAGCCGAGGATCAGGACCGGAACCCGCGTGCCCGCGCCGGGGACCGCCCGGATGCCTTGGTCGGGCTCGGCCGGCTCGAAATAGGCCATGAGTTCCAGGACGTCCTGGGGAAACGTGTCGGCGCCGCCGCCCGCCAGCGTCCGCCGCAGGGCGCGCGCGGTCATCTGGTCGGTGCCCGGCGCCCGCCCCAGCCCGAGGTCGACCCGCCCGGGAAACAGCGATGCCAGCGTGCCGAACTGCTCGGCGATCACCAGCGGCGCGTGGTTCGGCAGCATGATGCCGCCCGCCCCGATCCTGATCCGGGTCGAGCCTTCCGCGGCGTAGGCGAGGGCGACGGCCGTCGCCGAACTCGCGATGCCCGGCATGTTGTGGTGCTCGGCCATCCAGTAGCGGTGGTAGCCGAGCGCCTCGGCATGGCGCAGCAGGTCGCGCGAATTGCGCAGCGCGGCGCCGGCATCGGAGCCGGCGACGATCGGCGAGAGGTCGAGGACGGAGAGGACTGGCATGGCCCCAATATAGGAGCGCACGCGGCCTCCCGGTAGGCGTGTCGCGTCAGGCGGCCGTGCTGGATCCGAATGGCTCGCCCACGGAGGCGCGGAACGTCTCGATCTCGCGGCGGATGCGGCGGCCTTCCTCGTTGACGCTCACCATGAGGCCCAGCACGGCCTCGGCCGCGGCGTTGGCGCGCTCGGTGGCCTCCATCACCGAGCCCACGGTGCTGGAGGCCCGGGTCGTCTCGGCGGCGGCGTCGTTGATCATCGTGGCGACGCCCTCGGCCATCTGGCTCTGGTCCTTGGTGATCAGCGAGATCTGCTCGCCGATGGTGCCCAGCGACACGATGCGGCGGCGGATGTTGTCCATCGCCGCGACGCAGGACGAGGTCGCGGTCTGGATGGCCTCGATCTGCCGGGCGATTTCGGAGGTCGCGCTGGCGGTCTGGTTGGCCAGCGATTTCACCTCGCCGGCGACGACGGCGAAACCGCGGCCGCTCTCGCCCGCTCGCGCCGCCTCGATCGTCGCGTTGAGTGCCAGCAGGTTCGTCCGGCCGGCGACCTCGGCGATGAGCTGCGCGACGGAGTCGATCTGCGCCGCGGCCGCCACGAGGTCGCGAATGGTCTCGCCCGTGCGGTCGGCATCGTCGTGGACGCCGTGCGCGGTCCGGCCCGTCTCCACTGTCTTGCGGAAGATGTCGCGGACGGCGTCGGACATCGAGTCCGCCGAGCGGGCGACACGTGACACGTGCTCGGCGACCCGGGCCGAGGAATCCGCCGCCTCGCGCGATCCCAGGCGGGCCCGCTCCGCGGCCTTGGCCATGGTCATGCACTGCCCGGTGATGCCCTCGATCATCGAGGCGAGGCTGGTCACCGAGGCGTTCATCCGGTTGGTGAACGCCGCGATCTGCTCGGCCAGCGCGGCCTCGCGGCTCATCAGGGCGGCCTGCTCGTCGCGTTGGGCCAGCGCCAGCGATTTCTCGAGATTTTCCCGTTCCACGCGCTCCATCTTGGCGCGCGCCTCGGACGAGGCCCTCATCTGCCGCCAGATCCCGTAGCTCACCGCCAGCATGGTCAAGGCGAGGCCGGCGACGGCAAAGGCCAGGAAGCGATGCAGGCTGATCGTCTCGTCACGCAGCCGGTAGGTTCGCTCGGTCCCGTGCTGGTGCACGGAGCCGAGCAGGCCGCCGGTGACGGTGATGATGTTCGACAAGGTGGTGCGCAGGCTCGAAAGCTGCGCCAGCACGTCGCGGCTCGCCTCGAGCCCGTCGAAGGCCGGGGCCATGCCCAGGATGGCCGCGTTCACCGCCTCGACCTTGTCGATGATGGACGTGTCGTAGTTCATCGTGTGCAGGCGATGATTGGCGTCGATCGTCCGCACGCGGCTGTAGAGGATGTCGTAGCGGGACGTGATCCGGTCGAGGTCGTCCCGGGTCACCAGCCCGATCCGGTTCTGAGCCGCCTCCACTGCGCTCAGGGTCCGGACGGCTTCGCGGTCGAGCTGGTAGCAGTCCCACAGGGAGTTTTCCCGCGAGACCTCGGCCATCTTCTGCTCGAGTTGCACGAGGACGAAGAAGATCGTGACGATGGAGGCCAGGAAGGCCAGGGACGCCGCCGCCAGCGTACCCCCGGCGAGCAGCGGAATGCGACTGGAAGAGGCCCCCCGCTTCGCGCGCGGGGAGTCCCCCCGCGTCATGGAAGCGATGTTCGTCTGCGACGAACCAGCGGTCATGGGGGCATCCAGAAACGATGTGTCGGAAGCCGGGGGAGCTCCACTGTCCCGAATACGAAAAAATCTCCTGCAACCGGGTTAAGCATACCCAGCGTAAGCGTAACTTTGTGGGAAACAGTTTCGCCCGAGGTTTCCCGGGTCCGCGCTCCCTCCGCGCCGTCCTGCCCGGGCTTGATCCTTCGACGCGCGCACACCTGATATTCGGTGGAGCGGCGCTCTCCCTCCCCCTACAGGGGAGGGAGAGCGCCCTTGTCCACGCCGCGAAGCAGATGTCGAAGCCTGGCCGACGGATCGGTTCAGCCTGCTCTCAGCGCGCCGCCCACATGAGCCCGCGCTGCATCATCGCCTTCATCTCGGGCACGTCCAGCTCGTAGGCGCGGTGGCCCAGCGAGCAGTAGAACACCCGGCCCTGGCCGTAGCGCTTCTTCCACACCACGGGCATCACCACGCCGTCGATCCAGGCGGCATGGTCGCCGGTGAAGGTGGTGGTGGCCAGCACCTCGTTGGCCGGGTCCACGTGCAGGTAGTACTGCTCGGACCGGTAGTCGAAGTCCGTGATGCCCTCCATGATCGGGTCGTCGGGCTTCGTCACGTTCACCCGGTAGTCGATGATGTTGCCCGGGTGGGCGACCCACTGGCCTCCGCACATGAACTGGTAGTCGACGCTGTCGCGGAAGGCGTCGCACATGCCGCCGTGGTGGCCGCCCAGGCCCACGCCGGAGGCCACCGCCGCGCACAGCGCCAGGGCCTCGGGCTTCTCGATCTTGGACATGGTGAAGATCGGCACCACCAGCGAGTAGCTGGGCAGCTCCGGGTCGAGGAAAGCGGAGGTCTTGGTCTCCATCCGCACGTCGAAGCCCGCGGCCTTCAGCCAGCCGCGGACGATGGAGGCGCACAGGTCGGGGTCGTGCCCGTCCCAGCCGCCGTAAACGATCATGGCCTTGCGCATGACGGTGAGATCCCTGTTCAGTCGAGTGCGCCGAGCGCGAGGCCGGCGGGCATGATGGCGGGCCGCTCCACGCGGCTCTCGATGGCGACGCGGCGGCCCTCGTCGGAGGACTTCTGGAAGGCTTCCATCACTTCAAGCGCATGGAAGGCGAGCGCCCCGCTGGCTCGGTGCGCCCGGCCCGAGACGATGGCGGCGGCCATGTCGGCGAGCCCCAGCGAGCGGTAGTTGCCGTCGGCGTAGCCGTGGCTGAGCGGCACGTCCTCCCACTCGCCGCCCGGCCGGGCGATCGACACCTCGCCGCCGAAGCGGTTGGGGTCGGGCACGGTCAGGCTGCCCGTCGAGCCGTAGATCTCGATGGGCGAGTGGCGGTGCTTGGGCACGTCGAAGCTCATGGCGATCGACACGATGGCGCCGCTCTCGAACTCGAGCGTCCCGGCCACGTGGGTGTCGACCTCCACCGGGATGACCGTGCCGTTCTGCGGCTGCGAGGTGATGGTGCGCTCCTTGCGCAGGCGCGAGGTGGAGCCCATGACGCTCGCCACCGGGCCCAGCAGCTGCACCAGGTCGGTGATGTAGTACGGCCCCATGTCGAGCATCGGTCCGCCACCGCGCAGGTAGTAGAAGCCCGGCGCCGGGTGCCAGCGCTCGTGGCCCGGGCACATGAAGAAGGCGCTGCCGGCGATCGGCGTACCGATGGCGCCCTCGTCGATGAGCCGGCGGGCCGTCTGGTGGCCGCCGCCCAGGAACGTGTCCGGCGCGCAGCCCACGCGAAGGCCCTTCTCGGCGGCCAGGTCCATGACCTTGCGCGCCTCGCCGACGTTCACGCCCAGCGGCTTTTCCGAATAGACGTGCTTGCCGGCCCGCAGCACCGCGAGGCTGATGTCGGTGTGGGCGAGCGGCACCGTCAGGTTGAGCACGATCTCGACGTCGTCGCGCTTCAGCAGGTCGTCGACCCGCATGCCCGGCACGCCGAACTCCTCGCCCTTGCGCCGGGCCGCATCCTGGCGGATGTCGGCGACGCCGCGCAGGTCGAGGTGGGGGAAGTTCTTGGCGGCGTTGAGGTAGGCGGTGCTGATGACACCGCACCCCACGACACCGAAACCGACTTTTCTCATGGGCGAAGTCTCCGTTGCGGCCCGGGCCTCATCCCTTCACCGCGCCGGCGGTGAGGCCGGCCACGATATGCTTCTGGGCGAAGACGAAGAGGATGATGGTGGGCATGAGAGTGAGCGTGATGAAGGCGAGGATCAGGTTCCATTCGGCCGAGAACTCGCCCTGGTAGACCATGATGCCGAGCGGCCACGGGTAGAGCCCGTCCGTGTTCAGCATCACGAGGGGAAGGAGATAGGCGTTCCAGCTGTGGACGAAGGCGATGGTGCCGACCGTCGCCAGGATGGGGCGCGACAGGGGCAGCGTCACGTAGCGGAAGAAGTTCAGGTAGCTGCAGCCGTCGACGAGCGCGGCTTCCAGCAGTTCCTCTGGCAGGTCCTTGAAGAAGCGGCGCAGCAGCAGGATGCTCATGGCCAGGCTGAACGCCACCTGCGGCAGCACGACGCCGAGATAGGTGTCGAGCAGCCCCAGGTCGCGCACCTTGATGAACAGCGGCAGGATCGCGGTCGAGGCGGGAAACAGCAGGCCCATGGTGATGTAGGACAAGAGCATCCGGCTGCCGAAGAAGGTGATGTGGGCGAAGACGAAGGCGGCCATCGAGGCCACGATCAGCGTCAGCACCACGCTCAGCCCCGAGATGACGAGCGAGTTGCGCATCAGCTCCCAGTAGCGGCGCGAGAAGAGAATGTCCCCGTAGTTCTGCCACTCGAAGGCCGTGGGCCAGCCGAAGGGGTTGGAGCGCAGCTCGCCCAGGCTCTTGAAGCCGCCCAGGAAGGTGGTGAGCAGCGGCACGGCCACGAAGGCCGCGACCGCGGCCAGGAACAGGCCCTTGTAGAGGGTGGTGAGGTCGGCGCGGTTGCCGGCTTCCGAGGCACTATTCATCACGCATGACCCAGCGCTTGTAGGTGAAGGCGAAGGTGGCGCAGATGACGAACAGGATCACGCCGATGGCGCTGCCGTAGCCGACCCGCATGCGCATCACGCCGTGCGTGTAGAGGAAGCTCACCATGGTCTGCGAGCTGTCGGCCGGGCCGCCGCGGGTGAGCGGCATCACCAGGTCGAAGAGCTGCAGCGATCCCACGATGGCGAAGAACACCGACAGCCGGATGGCCGGGTAGAGCAGGGGGATCACCACGTAGCGCAGCACCTGCGCCCGCGAGGCGCCGTCGATGCGCGCCGCCTCGATGAGGTTGCGGTCGAGCCCCTGCAGGGCCGCGATGAACAGCATCATGTGGAAGCCGAAATACTTCCAGATGACGACGATCAGGATCGCCAGCATCGAGGTGTCGGCCGAGGCGAGCAGATGCGGCCCCTCCGCGCCGAACAGCTTCCAGATCGCCGCGACCAGGCCGTAGTCGCCGTCGTAGACGAAGCTGAAGATCAGGCCCGTGGCCACCTCGGCGAGCACGTAGGGCAGGAAGAACAGCATGCGCAGCATCACCGCGCCGCGGAACCTGTCGGCCAGCAGGATCGCCAGCGTCAGGGCCAGCGGCAGCTGGATCAGCAGCGAGATGACGATGATGAGGCCGTTGTTGCGCAGCGCGATGTGGAAGGCGCGCGTGTCGAACACGGAGAGATAGTTCAGCCAGCCCACCCAGCGGGTCGGCGAGCCGAAGCCGTTCCAGTTGAAGCCCGAATACCAGGCCGCCTCGCCGATGGGCAGCACCACGAAAATCGTGAACAGCAGCAGGGCCGGGGGCAGGAACAGGACGACGGCGGTGAACGCTCCGTCCTTCCGGCGCAGGCTGATCGAGGTCGTTGCCATGAAGCGTCCCAAGAGACGATCCGGGCCGCCTGGTCGGCGACCCGGATCCGATTCACGAGGCCGGAGTGGTCAGTTGCCCGTCTTCCAGGCGTCGTTCACGGCCTTGGCCGCCTGCTTCGGCGTCATGCTGCCGCCGGCGATTTCCGCGGAGGCGTCGTTGATGACGCGGCCCACGTTCGGGCCCAGCGCCTGGTCGTAGAAGTTCTGGTGATACTTCGAGCGGGCGATGTTGCCGGCGATGTTCTTCATGAACGGCGTGGTGATGCCGTCCTCGGCACCCTTCACCACCGGGATGATGAAGTTGGCGGCCGCCTGCTTGGTCTGTACGTCCTTGGAGACGAGCGCCTTGACGAAGTCGAGCGCCTCCTTGGGGGCTCCCTTCGTGATGAGCCAGCCGTTGATGCCGCCGAGCGTGTCGGTGGGATCGCCCTTGGCGCCCGGCACCGTCGGGAACTCGAACCAGCCGATCTTGTCGTCGGAGATGCCGACCTTGTCGGCCGCGAGCGCCTTCTGCGTGTGGTAGAAGCTCGAGATCGCCAGGATCATGGCGCCCTTGCCGTCGCCGAACGCCCCCACCGCCTGCGGGTTCTTGAAGCCCAGGAAGCCGTTCTGGAAGGGCTGCAGGTCGACCAGCTGCTTGTAGAGCTCGCCCGCCTTCACGTAGGTCTCGGACTCGAAGCCGCCGTTCTCGCCCTTCATGGCCTGGGCGATGCCGTCCTTGCCGCCGAGGCGCACCGCCATGAGCGTCCAGTAGAAGTGCAGGGGCCACTTGTCGGCGCCGCCCACCACGATGGGCGTGACGCCGGCGGCCTTGATCTGCTTCACCGCCGCGAGCAGGTCGTCCCAGGTCTTGATCTTGGTCGCGTCCACGCCCGCCTTGGCGAAGAGCTCCTTGTTGTACATGAACCCGACCTGCGACAGGTTCATCGGGACGCCGTAGAGGCGGCCGTTGACCTTGAAGGCATCGACCGCGGCCGGCGCCAGCGTGTCGGTGAAGCCCTTGGCCTGGTCGGTGATGTCCTCGATCACGCCGGCCTCGACCTGGGACTGCAGCACGCCGCCGGCCCAGCTGTAGATGATGTGCGGCTTGTCCTTGGACTGCAGCAGGGTGGGGGCTTTGGCCTTGTAGGCCTCGTTCTCCAGGAACGACATCTCGACCTTCACGCCGGGATGGCTCGCCTCGTAGGCGCGCGCCACTTCCTCCCAGAGCTTCACCTGGTTCGGATTGACCTCGATGTGCAGCCACTTGACCGTCGTCTGGGCTGTCGCAGCCGCCACGCTCCAGGCCAAAGCCACGCCGGCGAAGGCCCATTTTTTCCAAGCCATGGTCATCTCCTCCCGTCCGGATTCATGAAGGGTCCGGATCGTGGCCGACAGACTGGCACCATGTCGTTGAGGGGCGCAACTCAAAAAATGCGGAGCGCCCCTCAGCTTTTGGCGGGACTCCCGCCCGAGGCAGCGACGGGCTGCCCCGGTCCGGCATGTAACCAAGGGTCGTCAGGCTCGGGCGGGCGGGCGCGCGTCAGGCGAAATGGCAGGCCACCGGCCAGTCGCCGGATCGTTCCCGGAGCGCCGGCAGGTCGCGCCGGCAGACGTCCTGGGCGAGCGGGCAGCGCGGGTGAAACGGGCAGCCCGGCGGCGGCGAGAGGGGGCTCGGCAGCTCGCCGCGCACGGCGGCCTGGCGGCTGCGTCGGCCGGGCTCGACGGCGGGCACCGCCGCCACCAGGGCCTGGGTGTAGGGATGCCGCGGGGCCGCGAACACGCGCTCCGTCGGTCCGGTCTCGACGATGCGCCCCAGATACATGACGGCGAGGCGGTGCGAGACGTGGCGCACGAGACGCAGGTCGTGCGTGATGAACACGAGAGCGAGGCCGAGCCGCTCCTGCAGTTCGAGGAACAGGTTCACGATCTGCGCCTGGACCGACACGTCCAGCGCCGAGACGGGCTCGTCGGCGATGATCACCGAAGGCTCCACGGCGAGCGCCCGCGCGATGCCGATGCGCTGGCGCTGGCCGCCGGAGAACTCGTGGGGATAGCGGCCCGCCGCATCGCGGGGCAGGTGGACGAGGTCGAGCAGGGCATCCACCCGCGCGCCCACGTCCCCGTCGGGCACGATGCGGTGGACGCGCAGCGCCTCCGCGAGCGCCTCGCCCACCCTCAGGCGCGGGTTCAGCGATCCGTAGGGATCCTGGAACACCATCTGCACCCGCCTGTTGAAGGCGCGCCGCGCGTCCCCCTGGAGGGCGAGCGCGTCCTGCCCCTCGAAACGCACCGTCCCGGCGTCGGGCTCGTAGAGGCGCACGAGGCAGCGGGCCAGGGTCGACTTGCCGCACCCCGACTCGCCCACGATGCCCAGGGTTTCGCCCCGCGCGACCTGCAGCGAAACCTCCTCGACCGCGCGCACCACGCGGGCCTCGCGCCGGAGAACGACGTCGCCGAGGCTGCGCTGCAGCGCGAAGCGCTTGCTCAGCCCCTGGACCTCGAGCAGTTCGGCGGGTCGATGGGCCGCGCTCATGCCGTTCCCTCCGCCATGGCGAGCCGATCCGACGCCCAGCACGCGGCGGCATGGGCCGGTCCCACGGGCTCGAAGGGCGGGGCGACGGTGCGGCAGCGGTCCTCGACGAGTTGGCAGCGGGGCGCGAAGGGGCAGCCTTCGACCGGCCGGTCCAGCCGTGGCGGCTGGCCGGGGATCGGCACCAGCGGCTGGCGCGCCGCGCCGCCATGCGGCATGGAGCGCAGCAGGGCATGGGTGTAGGCGTGGCGCGGATGACGGAACAGCGCCTCCACGGGGCCGCTCTCGACCACGCGGCCGGCATACATCACGCTGACGCGGTCGCAGGTTTCCGCCACGACGCCGAGATCGTGGGTGACCAGGATCATCGCCATGCCGAGATCCTGGCAAAGCCCCAGCAGCAGCTTGAGGATCTGGTCCTGGATCGTGACGTCGAGGGCGGTCGTGGGCTCGTCCGCCAGCAGCAGGCGCGGCTGCGCGGCCAGGGCGATGGCGATCATCGCCCGCTGGCGCATGCCGCCCGAGAACTCGTGCGGATAGGCGGCGAGCCGGACCTTGGCCGATGCGATCCCCACGAGATCGAGCAGTTCCGCCGCCCGCCGCTTCCGGCCGGCATCGTCGAGGGTGGTGTGGGCGACGAGGCTCTCCTCGATCTGCGTGCCGATCGACAGCACGGGATTGAGCGCCGTCATCGGCTCCTGGAAGATCATCGCGATCTCGCGGCCGCGCACCGCTTGCAGCCGCTCCGGCGAGGCGGCCAGCAGGTCCGCGCCCTTCCACAGGACGCGGCCGGCCACCGCGGCGTTGGCGCGCAGCAGGCGGACGATGCCACGCAGGGTGACGCTCTTGCCGGAGCCGGATTCGCCCACCAGCCCCAGGATCTCGCCTTCCCGCACCGACAGGTCGACGCCGTCGACGGCGCGCACGCTGCCGCGCGGCGTGTCGAAGGTGACCGCCAGGCGCTCCACGGCGAGGATCGGGTCCGGGCCGCCGCTCATCGCTTCACGTCCAGGAGGTCGGCCACGCCGTCGCCGGCCAGGCTGAAGCCGATGCCGGCCAGGATGATCGCGATGCCGGGGAACACCGTGATCCACCAGGCCTGCGAGAAGAAGTTCTTGCCGTCGGCGATCAGGACCCCCCACTCGGCGGCCGGGGGCTGGGCGCCGAGCCCGAGATAGCCCAGCGACGAGCCCAGCAGGATGGCGAGCGCCATGTCCGTCATCCAGTAGACGAGGATCGGCCGGGCCGCGTTGGGCAGGATGTGGCGGAACAGGATGCGGGCCTCGCCGTAGCCCAGCACCTTGCCGGCCGACACGTAGTCGTGGTTGCGCAGCACCAGCACCTCGCCGCGCATCAGGCGGGCGTAGAACACCCAGCCCACCACGCCCACCGCGATGTACATGTTGACGAGCCCCGGCCCGAGCACCGCCACAATGGCGATGACCAGCACGAGGAAGGGAAAGGTCACCACGAGGTCGACCAGGCGGCCGAAGACCATGTCCGCGATGCCGCCGTAGTAGCCGACCAGGAGCCCGATCACGGTCCCGACCACGAGGGGGCCGACGGTCGCGAACACGGCGATCTGGATGTCGATGGTCGCCGCCGCGATGGTGCGCGAGAGGATGTCGCGACCGAACTGGTCGGTGCCGAACGGATGGGCGCCGCTGGGCGGCTGCAACAGGGCGGTGTAGTCGAAGGCGATGGGGTCGTAGGGCGCGACCAGGCCGGGAGCCAGCGCGCACACCAGCATGAGCGCGAGGATGGCGCCGCCGGCGACGAGCGAGCCCGGCAGCCGAAGGCGCGGCATCCGCGCCGTCATCGGGCCACCCGGGGGTCGAGGGCCATCTGGATCAGGTCGGTGACCAGGAAGGCCAGCGAGACCACCACCGCCAGCACCAGGGTCAGGGCCTGTATGACCGGGTAGTCACGGGCAAAGATGGAGTCGACCATCAGCCGGCCGACCCCCGGCACCGCGAAGACGCTTTCCGTGATGACCGCGCCGCCGAGCAGCGAGCCGGCATGCAATCCCACCAGGGTGACGGTGGAAACGAGAGCGTTGCGAAGGACATGCCGGAACAAGATGATTCTTTGCGCGAGGCCTTTGGAGCGCGCGAAGTCGACGAATTCGGCGGTCAAGACTTCGAGGATCGCGGCCCGCAGGTTGCGCATGATGATGGCCGAGAAGCTGAGCGCCAGGGTGAGCGCCGGCAGGAACAGGTGCCAGAGCTTGTCGCCCAGCGTCTCGCCGTAGCCGCCGACGGGAAACCACCGCAGCCAGGCCGCGAACACCGTGAGCAGGATCAGGCCGACGTAGAAGACGGGGGAGGAAAGTCCCACCTGGAACACGCCGCGGATCAGGAAGTCCGGCCAGCGGTTGGCCTTCACGGCGGCGACGAAGGCCAGCGGCACCGCGAACACGAGCGCGATCACCGTGGCGAGCGCCGTCAGTGTGATCGTCACGGGCAGGCGTTCCCCGATGAGTTGGGTCACCGGGATGCGGTAGGCGGTCGAGGAACCGAAGTCGCCGCGCGCGATGCCCTCGATGAACAGAACGAACTGCGTGAGGATCGAGCGGTCGAACCCCATCTGCTGGCGTAGGCGGTTCACCGCCTCGTCGCTGGCCCGGTCGCCCAGCATGGCGCTCACCGGATCGCCGGGCAGCAGGCGCGCTAGCACGAAGATGGTGACGCCGATCAGCAGGAAGGTCGGGACGATCTGCAGCAGCCGCCACAGCACGAGACCGGCCCGGCTCATGACCGGGCCTCACGCCGCCGCCCGTCCGGGAACGGGGCGGCGACCGAGGTCGCCGCCTGTACGCGGAAGGCCACCCTCACTTCTCGACGTAGGCCGCTTCGAAGAGGTTGTTGCCCAGCGGGATCTGCACGAAGCCCTTGGCGTTCTTGCGGAACGCGACGGGGTAGGGCGTCTCGTAGAGATAGACGATCGGCGCGGCCTCGTTGTAGCGCTGCTGGATTTCCTGGTACTCCGCCGCGCGGGCCTTGGCGTCGGTCTCCTGCTGGCTCTTCTCGAACAGTTCGTCCACCCGCTTGTCCTGCCAGTTGGAGTGCAGGGAGTGGATGTTCGGCCAGTAGGCGAAATAGGAGGTGATCTGGCTGGGATCGGAGATGTCGTTGGTCCAGGCGGAGGTGCGCATCGCGAAGTTCTCCTCGCGATAGCGCGCCGTGCGCGTGGGGTTGTCCACCTGGTCGATGCGCAGCTTCACGCCCACCTGCGCCCACATCTGCTGGACGGCGGCGAGGTCGTTGCTGTCGTCGCCGTTGCCCGACAGGCTGTAGATCGAGGTCTCGAAGCCGTTGGCGAAGCCGGCTTCCGCCAGGAGCGCCTTGGCCTTGGCCACGTCGTACTTGTAGAGATCCTGGCCCGAGAACAGTGGCGTCGTGGAGGACATGTACGAGCGCATGGGCTTGCCGAGCCCCAGCGTCGTGATGGCGATGATGGCGTCCTTGTTGACCGCGTAGTTCAGGGCCTGGCGCACCTTCACGTTCGACAGCGGGTTCGCCTTGCCGTCCTTGAAGGTCGGGCCGCAATAGAAGGTCAGGTAGCGCACGCGCGTGGACGGCCACAGCTCCATGCGCAGGCTGGGGTCGCCCTGCAGTTCCTTCACCCGCGCATACGGGATGAACTCCGTCCCGTCGACCTCGCCGGCCTTCAGCTTGAGGAGCCGCGTGGCGTCGTCGGGGATGATCTGGAACTCGAGTTCGTCGAGATAGGGCAGGGCCTTCCCGTCCTCGCCCGCCTTCCAGTAGTACGGGTTGCGCTTCAGCGTCATGGACTGGTTGCGCTTCCACGACGTCAGCATGAAGGGACCGGTGCCGATCGGCTTCTCGGCGAAGGCCTTGGCCTTTTCCTCGGGCGTGGCGCCGGGCGTCGCCTCGAACAGCTTCTGCGGCAGGATGGCGGCGTTGAAGGTCGCCAGCGCGGGAATGAGCGTCGGATCGGGGTTCTTCAGCTTCAGGGTGACGGTCTCGCCGCTGACGGCGATGCTGTCGATGGACGCGAGCGAGGACGACCAGGCCCCCGCCTTCGGGTCGCGGGCGCGGTCGAGCGACCACTTCACGTCGTCGGCGGTCATCGCCGAGCCGTCGGCGAACTTGACGCCCTGGCGCAGGGTCAACGTGAGCGACTTGGCGTCGGCGGCCGTCTCCCACTTCGTCGCCAGGCCCGGCTGCACGCCGACGCCGTCGTTGGTCGGCTGGAGCAGCGTGTCGTAGAGGTTGGTCAGCACCCAGATGTCGACGTTGGCGTCGTTGAGCACGGGGTCGAGGAACAGGGAGTCGGCGTAGCGCGCGTAGACCATCTTGCCGCCGCGGGTGGCCGCATCGGCCGGCATCGTCAGCGTGCCCAGCCCCGCGGCGATGGCCAAGGCAGCAAAGCTCGTCTTCAGGAAGGTGCGTCGGATCGCCATTTCCCCTCTCCGCCATCGTTGGATTGTGCTTGTGTCCTAGGATGCTAGATGGCCTTATGAAGAGGCGTCAACCAAGATGCCGGCCCAGAATGCTTGCAAATTGCCAATGTTTCCCGGCGGTGTCCTAGTCTCTTAGAACAGATGCCGGACAGAGCCCTCTTCTCCGATTTGTCGTCGGCGCTCGACCGGAGCCTGCCGGTGCCGCTGAGCGTGCAGCTCAAGGGGCTGATCGAGTACGGCATCGCCTGCGGGGAGCTTCCGGCGGGCACGCGGCTGCCCTCGGTGCGCGAACTCGCGGAGGCGGGCGGCATCGCGCCGATGACCGCGGCGTCGGTGTACAAGGAACTGCGACAGTCCGGGCTCATCGCGACGCGCGCCGGCTCCGGCACCTTCGTGGCGGACGGTGTCGCGTCGGCCTCGGCGGCCTCGATCGCCCGCATCGAGGCCCACCTCGACGCCGCGCTGGCCGAGGGGGAAGCCGCCGGGCTGCAGGCCCAGGAGATCGCCTCCCTGCTGAGCGCGCGCATCGGCCGTGGCCGGGCACGCGAGACGCGCGGCGTCAGGCTCACCATGGTTGGCGTCTTCATGGACGCGACCCGCGCCTACGCCGCCGAGATCCAGCGCCAGCTCAAGCCCGGCGACACCATCGTGGCCATCACCATCGACCAGCTGAAGGGCGAGGGCGGTCCCGCGACCGACATCTACGTGACCCTCGCCAACCGGCGGGCGGAGGTGGCCGCGCTGCTGGGCCCGGACGCGACGGTCCTCAGCATCAGCTTCATCCCCTCGGAACGGACCCGCGCGCGCCTGGCCGGAGTGGATCCCTTGTGCCGCCTCGGCCTGGTCTCCGTCTTCCCGGAGTTCCTCGCGCTGATGAAGCCGGGCGTCCTGCGCTTCGCCCCGCACGTCGCCTCGGTCGAGGCGGCCGTCGTCGGCGATCCCCGGCTCGACGACCTGCTGCAGCGGGTCGACGTCGTCGTCCACGCGACGGGGGCCGAGCCCGCGCTGGCCTCGCTGCCGCCCGGCGTCGAGGACATCGAGTACCGCCACGTTCCCGATCCGCTGTCCGTCCAGACCGAGCTGCTGCCGCTGGTGGACGCCACCCGTTTTCGCGCCGCTCCAGCGGCCGCCGCCCGGAGGCACGCCCGATGAAGATCAGCGACCTGAACTGGATGCAGGTGGAGGAATACCTGAAGCGCGACGACCGCTGCGTCGTCCCGCTCGGCTCGACCGAGCAGCACGCGCAGCTCAGCCTGTCCGTTGATTCCATCCTGTCGGAACGGGTCGCGCTCGAGGCCGCCGAGCCGCTCGGCGTGCCCGTGTTCCCGGTACTCGCCTACGGCATCACGCCCGGCTTCATGGCCTATCCGGGCACGGTGTCGATCCGCCTGGCGACCTATGCCGCGATCGTCGCCGACATCCTCGATTCCCTGCACCGCACCGGTTTCCGTCGCATCCTCCTGTGCAACGGGCACGGCGGCAACGGGCCGGCGCAGACGGTGGGGGTGGAATGGATGGCCTCGCACCCGGGCGCCTGCGTGCGCTTCCACAACTGGTGGAACGCGCCGAAGACCTTCGCCAAGGTGCAGGAGATCGACCGCGTCGCCTCCCACGCCTCGTGGATGGAGAACTTCCCCTGGACGCGGCTGCCCAACATCCGCGGTCCGGAACAGGGCAAGCCGATGGTCGACACCGATCGCATGCGCCTGCACGACCCCGTGGGCGTGCGCGAGGTGCTGGGCGACGGGAATTTCGGCGGTCTCTACCAGCGCAGCGACGACGAGATGCAGGCCATCTGGGACGTGGCCGTCGCCGAGACCCGGGCCCTGATCGAAGGCCCGTGGTCATGAGCGCGATCGACGACACCATCCTGGTCTGGGGGGCGGGCGCGATCGGCGGCACGGTCGGCGCCTACCTGGCGCGCGCGGGCCACAAGGTCCATTTCGTCGACCGCGACCGCGACCACGTCGAGGCCATGAACGCCGGCGGCCTACGCATCGTGGGGCCGATCGAGGAGTTCGCGGTGCCCGCCGCCGCGTCGACGCCGGAGGCCGTCTCCGGGCGCTACGGGAGGATCCTCCTGTGCACCAAGGCGCAGGACACCCGCGCGGCGAGCCTGCAGCTCGCGCCGTTCCTCGCTCCGGACGGCTACGTCGCCTCGCTTCAGAACGGGCTCAACGAGGTCGAGATCGCCGACGTCGTCGGCCCGCAGCGCACGGTCGGGGCCTTCGTCAATTTCGGGGCGGACTATCTCTCCCCCGGCGTCGTCCAGTTCAGCGGCCGCGGCGCGGTGGTCGTGGGCGAGACCGACGGGCGGATCACGCCCCGGGTGCGGGCGCTGCACGCGCTGCTCACGGAGTTCGAACCCAACGCCATCGCGTCCGACAACGTCATGGGCTACCTGTGGGGCAAGCTCGGCTACGGCGCGCTGCTCTTCGCGACGGCGCTCACCGACGCCAGCATCTGCGAGGCGCTCGACGCCCGCGCGCCGCGCCCGCTCTACCGGCGGATCGCCGGGGAGGCGACGGCCATCGCCCTCGCGCTCGGCATCACGCCGCTCGGCTTCAACGGCTACGACCCCGCGGCCTTCGCTCCCGGCGCACCGGACACCGCGGCCGACGCCGCCTTCGACGCCATGGTCGCGCACAACGCCAAGTCGGCGAAGACGCATTCGGGCATCTGGCGCGACCTCGCCGTCCGCAAGCGCAAGACCGAGGCGAATGCCCAGCTCGGGCCCATCGTGGCGTTCGGACGCACGGTCGGGATCGACGCCGTTGCGACCGCCGGCGTGCTCGCGATGATCCATGAGATCGAGACCGGCGTCCGGCCGATGGACTGGGCGAACCTGGCGGAACTCTCGGCGCGCATCGGCGCCCATCACTGACCCTACGCGACAGGACAGGAGCACTCCCACATGCAGATCACTTTCGAAGGGCGCCGCGCCCTCGTCACGGGCGCGGCCCACGGCATCGGTCGCGCCATCGCCACGGCGCTGGCCGCCGACGGAGCCGACGTCGTCGCCGCCGACATCCTGGGCAGCGAGGTTGCGGCGCTGGGCGAAACGCGCGGCGTCCGGCCGGTGACCTGCGACCTCTCCAAGGTCGAATCCATCAGCAGCCTGGTCGCGGCGAACGGCCCGTTCGACATCCTCGTCCACAGTGCCGGCGGCGTCTGCGGGCAGGTCGGGCGGCCGCTCGAGGAGATCAGCGAGAACGACTGGGACGCCATCGTCACGATCAACATGAAGGCCGCCTTCTTCCTGGCCCAGGCCGTGGCACCCGCCATGAAGGCGAAAGGGCAGGGCCGGATGGTGATGATCTCGTCCGGGGCAGGCCTCGGCGTCAGCCTCACCGGCATCCAGGCCTATGCTTCGGCCAAGGCCGGCGAGATCGGGCTCACCCGCCAGCTCGCCCACGAGCTCGGCCAGTTCGGAATCACGGTCAACAGCGTGGCGCCCGGCTTCGTGCGCTCCAACCCCACGTCCGAGCGTCAGTGGCAGAGCTACGGCGAGGAGGGGCAGAAGGCCCTGCTGTCGCGCATCGCCACGCGCCGCCTCGGCCGGGCCGAGGACATCGCCTCCGCCGTGCTGTTCCTCCTGAGCGACCAGGCGAGCTGGATCTCCGGCCAGACGCTCTCCGTGGACGGCGGCAAATGAGCGCTCCCTCGACCGACCCCGTCGAGGCGCGGCTCGCGGCGGAGCAAGGCCGGCTCGTCGAGGAGCTGAAGGCCTTCGTACGCATCCCCAGCGTCTCGACCGACCCCGCCTATCGCGACGGGATCGCGGCCGGCTCGGCCTGGCTGGCGAACCGGCTGCGGGCGGCCGGGCTCGGGGAGGTGGAAATCCACGCCACGGCGGGTCATCCCGCCGTCACCGCCGCCTGGCGCGGCGCACCCGGAGCGCCGACCGTGCTCGTCTACGGGCACTACGACGTCCAGCCGCCGGATCCGGTGGACCAGTGGCGGTCGCCGCCCTTCGAGCCGACGATCCGCGACAACCGCCTCTACGGGCGCGGCGTGGCGGACGACAAGGGTCCGCTGCTGATTCCCATCGCGGTCGCCGAGGCCTTCCTGCGCGAGGACGGGCGCCTGCCGGTGAACATGGTGTTCCTGTTCGAGGGCGAAGAGGAGGTGGGCAGCGCCAACCTCGAGGACTTCGTCGCGGATAACCGCGCGATGCTGCGGGCCGATTTCGCCCTCTCCGCCGATGGCGCCCAATGGCGCGCCGACCTGCCGAGCGTCATCGTTGGCAGCCGCGGGATCTGCGGCCTGGAAGTGACGGTGCGCGGCGCGGCCAAGGACCTGCATTCCGGACGGCACGGCGGGTCCGTCGCCAATCCGATCCAGGCCCTGGTGAAGCTGCTCGCGACCCTGCACGCCCCCGGTGGCGGTGTGGCGGTCGAGGGGTTCATGGACGGCGCCGAGCCGGTCACCGAGGCCGAGCTCGCCGCCATCGCGGACATTCCGTTCGACGAGGCCGCCTATCTCGCCGAGGTGGGCGCACCGGAAGGCGCCGGGGAAGAGGGCTATACCCTGCTCCAGCGCAACTGGGTGCGCCCGACGCTCGAGTTCAACGGCATCGTCGGGGGCTACACCGGCGCAGGGAAGAAGACCGTGATCCCGGCCAGCGCATCCGCCAAGATCACGTGCCGCCTCGTGCCCGGCCAGGACCCGGCGCGCGTCCTCGACAGCCTGGAGCGCCATCTGCTGCGGCATGCGCCCGCCGGCGTCCGCGTGTCCGTCCACCGGGAGCCCGGCGGGGCACGTGCCGCGGGCGTCCCGCACGACCATCCCGGGCTCGCCCTCTCCGAGGACGTTCTCGAGACCGTCCTGGGCCGCCGCCCCGTGCGGGTGCGCATGGGCGCCACGATCCCCATCGGCGAGATCTTCAAACGCGTCCTGGGCATCGACACGATCTTCTTCTCGTTCGCGACAGTGGACGAGGACTACCACGCGCCCAACGAGTTCTTCCGGCTGTCGAGCTTCGAACAGGGGCTCGTGGCCTGGACGCGCTATCTGCGGCGTCTCGGCGCGGCACCGCCGCGGCCGGGCACCTGATCGGGCCAGCGAAAGACCGCCGACTGCTGTAACGTTGGACGATCCCGCCGGACGGAACCCGAAGGCGGGCTCGAACGTTGCCGCGAGATTGAGGTGCGGCAGCCTCGTCGAGACCAGCCTTCCTAGCCGGAGATCATCCCGATGCGTGTTTCCCGCCTGCTCGGCCTCGCCGCCGGACTGACCTTTGCCTGGGCCGCGAGCGCCTCGGCGCAGGTCGTCGTGTCCTCCAAGCTCGACACCGAGGCCACGCTGCTCGGCACGGTGATCAAGACCGTTCTCGAAGCGAATGGCGTCAAGACGACGGATCGGCTGACCCTGGGCGGCACGCCCGTCGTCCGCAAGGCGATCATCGCGGGGGAGATCGACGTCTATCCCGAGTACACCGGCAACGCGGCGTTCTTCTTCAACCGGGCCGACGATCCGTTCTGGAAGGACCTGCGCAAAGGCTACGAACTCGCCAAGAAGCTCGACTACGACGCCAACAAGATCGTCTGGCTCGCGCCGGCCCCGGCCAACAACACCTGGGCGATCGCGGTGCGCAAGGACGTCGCGTCAGCCGAGAAGCTCAAGACCATGAGCGATTTCGCGGCCTGGGTCGGACGCGGCGGTCAGGTCAAGCTCGCCGGATCGGCCGAGTTCGTGAACTCGCCTGCCGCGCTCCCGTCGTTCCAGAAGACCTACGGCTTCTCCCTCAAGCCGGACCAGATGATCGTCCTGTCCGGGGGCGACACGGCGGCCACCATCAAGGCCGCGGCGTCGCGCACCAACGGCGCCAACGTGGCCATGGTCTACGGCACCGACGGGGGCATCGCCGCGTCGAACCTGGTCGTCCTCGACGACGACAAGTACGACCAGCCCGTCTACGCGCCGGCACCCATCGTGCGCGAGGAGGTGCTGAAGAAGTATCCGCAGATCGAGACGCTGCTGAAGCCCGTCTTCGAGAGCTTCACGCGCGAAACGCTGCAGGAGCTGAACGCACGCATCCAGGTCAACGGCGAGCCGGTGAAGGCGGTGGCCGAGGACTATCTCAAGTCCAAGGGCTTCCTGAAGTAGGCGGCGGCCCTCCATGACCGTGCCGGCTGCCGGCACGCTGCCGTTGCCGGCGGCCCGCCGTGGCGCGGACGCGCTGGCCGCCGTCCTCGTGGCGCTGGCCCTGTGTGCCCTGTGCCTCGGGCCGTTCGTGTCGTTGAAGCCCAACCGCATCGCGGAGGGCGAGCCGCTGATGCTGTGGTCCGCGGTTTCCGGTCCGGCGGCCGCGGCGGTCCTCGGGCTGCTGCTGGCCGGCCTCGGCGCGCTGGCGACCTTTCCCAAGCCCGCCGTCCGGATCCTGGCGCCCGCCTCAGGCCTCGCCGCCGTGTTCGCCGGGGTCATCGCAGCGTCGGCGACGCTCGTTCCGGCCGGCGACAAGCTCGCCCGCGTGTCTCCGGACTGGGGCTTTTGGCTCGCGGCGACCTGCATGGCCCTGGCCCTGACCGATTCGGCCGCCCGCGCCCGGCCTTCCCCGGGTCTGCGCGTCCTGGCCGTCGCCGTCACGTGGCTCCTGGTTCTGGCCGTCCTGCAGGCCGGCCTTCTCGACGGACTGTCGGTGATGCGCGAATACGCGGTCCGGTCCGAGGTGTTCTGGCGGGAAATGGCCCGGCACGTCGCGCTGGCGCTCGGGTCCGCAGCGGCGGCCATCGCGCTGGGGCTGCCCATCGGCCTGGCGATCCATGCGAGGGCGGGTGCGCGCGATCCGGTGCTGGCCGTGCTCACCGCCATCCAGGCGATCCCGAGCATTGCCCTGTTCGGTCTCCTGATGGCGCCGCTCGCCTGGCTCGCCCATGCGGTGCCCGCCGTCGGGGCGCTGGGCGTGCGGGGGATCGGGGCGGCGCCGGCCTTCATCGCGCTGACGCTCTACGCGCTCCTGCCCATCGTCGCCGCCACGGTGACCGGCCTTGCCGGGGTCCCGCCGACGGCGGTCGATGCGGCGCGCGGCGCGGGCATGACGCGCGGCCAGATCCTGCGGGCGGTCGAGTTGCCCCTGGCCTTCGCCGCGGTGCTGTCGGGCGTCCGCGTCGTGCTCGTCCAGACCATCGGCCTGACCACGGTGGCGGCGCTGATCGGCGGGGGCGGGCTCGGGACCTTCGTCTTCCAGGGCCTCGGCCAGACGGCGATCGATCTGGTCCTGCTCGGCACGCTTCCCATCGTGGCCATGGCCGTGACCGCCGGCATCCTCCTCGACGCGGCGGCGGAGGGCTTGCGATGGACCCCATGATCGTCGTCGACGCGGTGTCGCGCCGCTACGGCGACCGGACCGTGGTGGACGGCGTGTCGTTCGCCGTGCCGCGCGGCGCGATCACGGCCGTCGTCGGCAAGTCCGGCTCGGGCAAGTCGACCTTGCTGCGCATGATCAACCGCCTCGTCGAGCCCAGCGCCGGCCGCGTCCTCGTGGGCGGGCGCGACGTCGCCGAGGAGCCCGGCCCGATGCTGCGCCGCCGCATCGGCTACGTCATCCAGGGCATCGGGCTGTTCCCGCACCGCACCGTCTTCGACAACGTCGCGACCGTGCCGCGCCTTCTCGGCTGGCCGCGGCAGCGCGTCGCCGATCGGGTCGGCGAACTCCTCGACCTTCTGGGGCTGCCGCGAAGCTTCGGCGAGCGCTATCCCTCCGCGCTGTCTGGCGGCGAGCAGCAAAGGGTGGGAATCGCCCGGGCGCTCGCGGCCGATCCGCCGGTGCTCCTCATGGACGAGCCGTTCGGCGCGCTCGACCCCCTGATCCGCCGCAAGGCCCAGCAGGATCTTCTCGCCCTGCGGGCCCGGCTGGGCACCACCGTGGTGATCGTCACCCACGATCTCGACGAGGCCCTGCGCCTGGGCGACCGGATCGCGGTGATGGAGGAGGGGCGCCTGCTTCAGGAGGGGCCGCCCGAGGAGCTGCTGCGCCGGCCCGCGCACCCGGCCGTCGCGGCCCTGATGGAAGGGGCCAGGCGCGCCCTGCGGCTCCTCGCCCTCGTCAGCGTGGGCGACGCCGCCGAGCCGGCCGATCCCGCGGCCGTCGGCCTTGCCGGCCGGCCGCGCATCGATGCCGAGGCCTCCCTGGAAGAGGCGTTGTCGGTCCTGCTCTGGGCGGGCGCGGACAGCCTCGCGGTCGATGGCCCGCCCGGTGGTCCACCCCGCGAGGTGACGCTTCGCGCCATCCTGGCCCGGGCCCGGCAGGAGTGAGCCGGATGGGGCCGGCGATCCTCAGGCTGGTGGGGTGGGCCGCGCTGATCGCCGTTCTGGTGGCGCCGCAGGTCCTGCTCCCATTCATCGCGCCGCTGGCGCCCGCCGGTGCCCCCGTGCTCTACGACCGGGCCTCGCTGGCCGCCCTTTTCGCGGCCCATGCCGCCATGGTGGCCGGCGCCACCGTCGCCGCGGTGCTCGTCGCGGTGCCGCTCGCCATCGTGGTGACGCGCCCGTCCGGCGCGGCGTACCAGCCGCTGGCCCGCCTGCTGGTCAATCTCGGCCAGACGGTGCCGCCGGTGGCTGTCCTCGCGATCACCGTGCCGCTGGTGGGGTTCGGCGTCTGGCCCACCTGCATCGCCTTGTTCGCCTACGGCCTGCTCCCCGTCTTCGAGGGGGCACTGGCCGGCCTGAGGCTCGTCCCGGAGGATGTGCGCGACAGCGCGCAGGGGATGGGGCTCACGCCGGGCCAGGTGCTGGTGTCGGCGGAACTGCCGCTGGCGCTGCCGCAGATCCTGTCCGGCATCCGCGTCTCGGCCATCGTGGCGATGGGGACGGCGACAATAGGATCCACCGTCGCGGCCCCGGGCCTGGGCGAGGTCATCATCGCGGGGCTGCTCTCCGACAATGCGGCCTTCGTCGCGCAGGGCGGGGGCATCGTGGCGCTCGCCGCCGTGCTTATGGCCGATGCGCTCGCGGTGCTGGAGAGACGCGCCGCCCGCCCTTGAAGGCCGCGCATGAACGCCGCCCAAGAAAAAACCCCGGTGCTCGCGCACCGGGGTTTCTTGTTCCGTACCCGAAGGTCTGGATCAGAAGTCGCGCTGGAAGCGCAGACGACCGAACCAGCCGTCCTTCTGGAGACCGAACAGCGACGTCGGCGCGTTGACCGGCGAGTAGACGATGTTCGGAACGTCCGTCAGGCGCTGGTAGCCGACTTCGGCGCCGATGTCGAAGCCCTTCACCGGGGTCCAGATCATGTTCGTCGCAACCGTGAGGGCCGCGGCGTCATAGAACGAACCGTAGGCGTCGTGCTTGCCGTAAGCCACCGCAACGCCCTGACGCAGGGTCGGGGTCCAGTAGTGGAGCAGGCCACCGACGATCGACCAGGTCTTCGTCGTGTGCGAGTTGCCGAGCACGTCGTAGACCGTATCCGGCGTGATGACCGCCTGGCCGACGAGGTTCTGCGAGCCGATGCCGAGCGCGCCCCAACCCGTGTAGGAGTTGGCGCCGTCAGCGTAGGCCGCCTGCAGGAACAGGGCGTCGCCCGGAGCCAGCATCGGCAGGTTGACCTTCACGCCGCCCTGGATGGCGAAGCCGTAGTCGGTCTCGCCGATCGCATTGCCGGCCGCCGGGAAGATGCCGGTGGTGCGGATCTGGTGCACGGCGCCGGTCAGAGCGGCCGAACCCCACGGACCGGTGTAGTCGAGACGACCGACGATGTCGGGCATCACGTGGCCGGCGTAGTTCAGGTTGCCGGCGGTGACGCCGGTGGTCAGGAACGTGGCGCCGCCGTTGACGAGGGCCGCAGCGCGACGCTCGGTGCCGTCTTCGATGGCGATCGTGGCCGAGAAGCCGCCGCCGAAGGTGGCGGTGTAGGCGAGGGCGTCGATCGCGCCGTAGTCCGAACCGCGGCCGTTGGCGCCGCCGCCCAGGTACGTCACGCCGCCGAACGGAGCGAACTCGAAGAACGAGACCGCAACGCGACCGGCGGTGATGCCGGCGAACTGGATGTAGGCCCAGTCGAGCGCGACGTCAGCGTTGGTCGAGCCGGCGCCGTTGCCGACGTTGGCGAGGTTCACGCCGTTGCCGTTGAAGCCGCGGCCCGAGTCACGCGTCACGTAGACGCGGGTCGTGGCACGCAGGGGACCCCAATCGGTCGGGGTGAACGAGTCGAGCGCGAGGTAGCCACGAGCGCGGAACGTCGTGGTGTTGCTGGCGCGGGTGAGCGGCTCGTTCCAGATGTAGTCGGCACGGACGCGACCGCTGACCTTCAGGCAGGTGTCCGAACCGGGGACGTAGAAGAAGCCAGCGCCGAACTGCGAGCAAACACGCACGAACTCGACCGGAGCGGCCTTCCGTGCGGGAAGGTCGGCGGCCTGTGCCCCGGCGACCGCGGCGAAACCAGCGGCCGATCCGAGGAGAAGGCTCTTCATGAGCTTCATTTGGTAACCTCCAAGAGACGTTTTCGAGACCCGTCGGGAGTGGGCTGTGTCTTCTCCGATCGGCCCCCGAAGGCCCTCTCAGCGAAGAGTCCCTAACCCCTGTCCGCCGGTCCTCCGGTGCGGGCACCGGGGAACCGAAGGCGCGACAGGGATTCCCCTGCCACGAGTGCAACCTACGCGTGCCGACGCGCCGTTCAACTTGGAAGTGTACCTAGATGCACAACTTTGCCTTGTTTCCGAGCGGATGTTGCACAAACGCAATAGTTCGGATCGAGGCAGAAGCGGGGTGTTAACCAGCCGTTAAGACGATGGCCTCGTTTGCGTGCCGCACGCCGCGGTTGCGGGCGTTCGTGCCGCGATCCGGCGGGGAAACGCCTCGGCGGGGCCGCGGCCGCGCGGCCTCACCGCGTGGGCGGGACCAGGACGGTCCAGAACGGCTGGGGCTGGGCGGCGAGGGCGGCCTGGCCCGTGGCCACCGCGTTCAGGGCACTCTCGATCCGCCGCGCCACGTCGAGGCGGTAGTGCAGGGGATCCCAGTAGCGGCTGTCGTCGAGCGTCACCGGGCTCGCCTGCTGGAAATCCAGGACGGTCGCTCCGCGCCGAGTCGCGATTCGCGCCACCCGGCCCTTGCACTCCGCGGCCTTGGCGGCCGCCTCGGAGCCGGGCTGCGGGTGCGCGGAGACATGGGTCGGCGGAAAGACCAGCACCACGCGAGTCGCGGCCGGCAGCCCGGAAAGCCTCTGGTCGAGCCAGGCCAGCGCGGGCATGACCCAGCCCTCGCGCTCGCCGGCGGCAGGCACGTAGGGCGGTTCGCGCGGGGTAATCACGCGGGGTGGCCCGCCCCACAGGTGCTGCCGGGCACGCGCGAGGTCATAGGTCGACTCGGGCGGCGTGAAGACCTCGTAGCCGTCGTTGCGGTAGCGCTCGGGCATGGCGCCGGCGCGGTAGAGCAACATGCGCCAGGCCAGTTCCAGGGACTTGAGGTTGAACAGTTCCGGCCAGTCGTTCCAGGGATTGTCGTCGTAGAAGGTCGCAGGGAACGCCCGGAAGGTCAGCCGCTGGCGCGGGTCGGCGGCGTCCGGGGCACACCACAGCGGATCGAGGCTCCAGATGAGCGCCCTGGGCGCCGGCACCTGCCGCAGGAACAGGTCGACGATCTGGGTCTGCTCCCAGGCGGTGGCCGAGTTCATCGCGAGATTGGCGAAACGGGCCCCATAGGCGGCGTCCAGGGCCTGCGGGTCGACGAGCCGGATCGTCGACGTCCCGGCAATCGCCGCGTCGAACCGGCCCGACCGGACGATCTGCGGGTACATGAACCGCTGGTTGAGATCCATGAGGACCGGGTTCGCGCGCCGGGCGAAGGGCCCGACGCCGAACGGGTCGAACACGAAGGCGAAGAGGACGACGGCGACGGAGAGAAGCGCGGCGGAAACGCCCGCGGTCACCAGGAAACGGGTCCAGGTGCCGGAAGGGGCCGCGTCAGAGGCCATGGTAGTCCCGGTACCAGGCCGCGAAGCGAGCCACGCCGTCCTCGATGCTGGTGGACGGGGAGAAGCCCACCGCGGCCGAGAGGTCCGCCACGTCGGCATAGGTCTCCGGCACGTCACCGATCTGCAGCGGCGCGTAGTCGCGGATGGCCGCGCGGTCGAGGACCTTTTCGAGCGCCACGATCAGGCGCTCCAGTTCGACCGGGTTGTTGTTGCCGATGTTGTAGAGCCGGAACGGGTCGAGGCTCGTGGCCGGGTCGGGCGACGCTCCGGACCAGTCGGGATTCGGCCGGGCCGGCAGCGGGATCAGGCGGACGATGCTCTCGACGATGTCGTCCACGTAGGTGAAGTCCCGCCGCATCCGCCCCTGGTTGAACAGCGTCACCGGCTCGCCCGCGAGAATCGCGCGGGTGAAGATCCACATGGCCATGTCGGGGCGTCCCCACGGTCCATAGACCGTGAAGAACCTGAGGCCCGTGCACGCCAGGCCATAGGTGTGCGCGTAGCTGTGCGCCATCACCTCGTTGGCCTTCTTCGTGGCGGCATACAGCGACAGGGGGTGGTCGGCGCCCTGGTGGGCGGAGAACGGCATCGCCGTGTTGGCCCCGTAGACGGAGGACGAGGAGGCGAAGACCAGATGCTCGACCGCGTGGCGCCGGCTGGCTTCCAGGATGTTCAGGAAGCCGGTGAGGTTAGCGTCGCCATAGGCATAGGGGTTGACCTTGGAGTACCGCACGCCGGCCTGCGCCGCGAGGTTCACCACGTGGCCGAAGCGGTGCGCCGCGAAGGCCGCGTCGACGGCCTCGCGATCCTGCAGCCCCGCCTCGATGAAGGTGAAGCCGGGCAGGGCGGCGAGCATGCCGAGCCGGGCCCGCTTCAGGGACGGATCGTAGTAGGCGTTGACGTTGTCGAAACCGACGACCCGGCGGCCGGACTGGAGCAGCCGGCGGGCGACGTGGAACCCGATGAATCCGGCCGCGCCCGTCACGAGGACCGGGGTCTCAGTCGGAGAATTCGTCACGGGGGAGCACCTGTTGGCAACGGGTCGGTCCTAGGCGTGATAGAGCCTCATGGCTGGCCCGACAAGCCGGCTCTCGTCACGCGTCGCCGAGACCCATCAGCGCGAGCTGCGCCGGCAGGCAGACGGTGGCCAGATCGTACTGCTCGACGACGAGCCGGCGTGCCGCTTCCCGCAACGGGCGGAACGCGCCGGGCCTGGCGCAGGCCTCGATCACCCGCTCGGCCAGCGCCGCCGTGTCGAAGAAGGGCACGAGCAGGCCGTTCTGGCCGTCGCGGATGATCTCCTCGACGGGCGGCGTGGCGGACCCGACCACGAGGCACCCCGTCGCCATGGCCTCCAGCATCGACCACGACAGAACGAAGGGATAGGTCAGGTAGACGTGGACGCTGGACAGGCGGAACAGCTTCACGAAGGTCGGATGGTCCAGCATGCCGGCGAAGATCACCCGGGTCGGGTCGATCCGGCCCCTGACCTCGTCCAGGAAGACCTGCTTCCAGGTGGTGCCCTCCGGCGCCGCCGCGCCGTAGGAGACCCCTTCGCCGCCCACGATGACGATCCTGGCCTGCGGGCGGGCGGCCATGATCGCGGGCAGGGCGCGCATGAACACGTGGTAGCCGCGATAGGGCTCCAGGTTCCGGCCGACGAAGGTGACGATCTCCTCTCCAGGGTTCAGCGCGTGCCCGGTCGGAAGGACGATTCGCTCCGGCGTGTCCGGGCGGATCCAGCGCGTGTCGATGCCGTCGTGGACGACCGAGATCCTGTCCAGGAACGCGTCGGGATAGAGGCTGCGCTGCCACCGGGTCGGCGCGACGCCGGCCTGGGCGTCGACGAGCGCGAGGAGCTGCGCCGCGTTCTTGGCCCGCAGGCGCACCATCCGCGCGACGTCGGTCTGCGCGAACTCCGGGTCGAAGCCGACGTCGGCGCCTTCGGGCCGGTAGAAGAACTCGCAGAACACGACCAGCCTGGCATCGGGCCAGACGTCCTTCAGCGGCAGATTCTCGCCCCAGCCCGGGTGCACGGCGATGACGGCGGGCTCGACCCCCGCCTTGCGCAGGGCCAGCGCGGCCTGCAGCACGCCTTCCGCCCGCCGCGACTCGCTGTCGAAGCGCGCGGCGAAGGGATGGAGCCCCTCGGGGGGCAGCTTGCGGATCTTGTACCGCGCGATCGTCACGCCCGGGACACCGGCACACTTGTCGTTGCCGATGGCGAAGACCCGGTAACCCGGTCGCTTCGCCAGATGCGTCGCCAGATGCAGGTACTGGCCGGGAAAGTTGTTGTGAACGAAGAGAATATCCATGGACGACCTGAAGCGACACCAGGGTGCGGTCCGCCGGGTGGGCGGGAAAGTCCGGCGGGTGTCCTGAAAAGTCGAACGAAGCCTCGCCCGTCGTGGTTAGGAAAACGTGACTGCGAAAGCGGCGCGCCGATGAAATAATGTTACAACCTAGACGTGATAGACACGAAGGATAACCCCTCAGCGGGGTCCGACGTCTGTTCGCCGTCGAGACGGGCGTGCTAAGTCTGCGGACATCAGCCTCGACATCGGCGCCCGGGCTCGGGCGCGGCATTTCTGGAGATTCGGTTCATGGCAGCGCATTCGGCATCGCACATCATCCCCGTCATCATGTGCGGCGGTGCCGGCACCAGGTTGTGGCCGGCGTCGCGCGAAACGATGCCCAAGCAGTTCATCCAGCTCCTGGGCCAGGAATCCACGTTCCAGGCGACCCTTCGGCGCGTGTCGGACCCGGCCGTGTTCGGCAAGCCGGTCATCATCGCGGGCAACGACGTGCGGTTCATCGTGGCCGAGCAGCTGCAGCAGCTCGACATGCAGGCCGAGATCATCCTGGAGCCGTGCCGCCGCGATTCCGCGGCCGCGGTCGCCGTGGCGGCCGAGACCGTCGCGCGCCGCGACCCGCGCGGCATCGCCTTCGTCCTGGCGGCGGACCACGTCGTCGCCGATCCCGAGTCGTTCGTCGCGGCCTGCACGCGGGCTTCTGCCGGCGCGGCCAAGGGCTACATCATGACCCTGGGCATTACGCCCACGGCGCCGTCCACGGCCTATGGCTACATCCGGCCGGGCCGCGCCATCGAGGGAACCGAGTGCACCGAGGTGGCCCGCTTCGTCGAGAAGCCCGACCTCTCCACGGCCAAGGGCTACGTGGCCGAGGGCTACCTGTGGAACAGCGGCAACTTCATGTTCCTGGCCAAGACCATGGTCGGCGAACTGGAGAGCTACGTCCCCGAGATCCTCGGCGCCGCACGCTCCGCCCTCGACACGGCCTCGCGTGACCTGGATTTCGTGCGCCTGGACGAGAAGGCCTTCGGCAAGGCGCCCAAGACCTCCATCGACTACGCCGTCATGGAGAAGACGTCGAAGGCGGGCGTCGTGCCCGTCGACTGCGGCTGGTCCGACGTCGGCACCTGGGGCGCCCTGTGGGAGGTCTGCAAGCGCGATCCGAGCGGCAACGTGGTCACGGGCCATGCCTCGCTCGTGAACACCCGCGACAGCCTCGTCCACAGCGAGGACATGCTCACCGGCGTGGTCGGCCTCGACAACGTCGTCGTCGTGGCGACCAAGGACGCCGTGCTCGTCACGAGCCGTGAGCGCTCCGGCGAGGTGAAGGACCTCGTCGCCCAGCTGAAGGCCAACCAGGCGCCCGAGGTGGAAGCCCACCTGCGCGTCCACCGGCCCTGGGGCTGGTACGAGCGCATCGAGATCGGCCCGCGCTTCCAGGTGAAGCGCATCATGGTGAAGCCGGGCGCCCGCCTGTCGCTGCAGAAGCACATGCACCGGGCCGAGCACTGGGTGGTCGTGCGCGGCACCGCCGAGGTCACCGTCGACGAGCGCTGCTGGCTCATGCAGGAGAACGAGGCGGCCTACCTGCCGCTCGGCTCCGTGCACCGCCTGGCAAATCCCGGGCGCATCGCGCTGGAGATCATCGAGGTCCAGGTCGGTAGCTATACGGGTGAGGACGACATCATCCGGATCGAGGACGTTTACGGTCGATCAATGTGATCGACCTAAGCTCCACCTGCGCCGGACACTACACGTAGTTGGACGTAAAGAGTTCGAATGAGCGAAATCAAGGCTGAGGCCAGAAGCCTTGGTTTCGCGTCTTTCGAAGCTTGGAAGGGCGCGCATCGGTCATACTCGGCTTAACTCTGTGCTTCGGTGGCAAGACACTGATCATCGGCATCAGGGGGGACACCCGTGAGCTTGCAAGATCAGACCCGAAGCACGGCCCTGGCCGAGATGCGTGCCTTCGTGCGGGCCTACCGCTCGGCCTTCCTGGGCATCGGCGCCATGAGCGCCGTCATCAACGTCCTGACGCTGACCGGCACCATCTACATGCTCGAGGTCTACGACCGGGTGCTGCCCAGCCGCAGCGTCCCGACCCTCGTCGGCATCTCGGCCATCGCCGCCGCGCTGTTCCTCATGCAGGGCGTGCTGGAGTTCCTGCGCTCCCGCGTCCTGTCGCGCATCGGCGCGGCGCTCGACGAGAGCTTCGGCACCCGGGTCTACGAGTCCATCATCCGCATGCCGCTGCTGGCCCGCACCGGCGGCGACGGGATGCAGCCCCTTCGCGATCTCGACACGGTCCGGAGCTTCATGGCCAGTGCCGGTCCCACGGCCCTCTTCGACCTTCCGTGGATGCCGCTCTACCTGGCCATCGCCTTCCTGTTCCATCCCTATATCGGTCTGGCCGCCGTTGTCGGCTCGCTCATCCTCGTGGCCCTGACCATCGCCGCCGAAACCCGGACGCGCGAACCCTCCCGAGCGGCCAGCCAGGCCCTGGCGCAGCGCAACGCCTTCACGGAATCGACCCGCAGGAATGCCGAGGCCATCCGCGCGATGGGCATGGGGCGCCGCCTGGCGACGCGCTGGTCCGACACCCACCTGAAGCACCTGGACGAGAGCCAGCGCAGCAGTGACATCGGCGGCGGGCTGGGCACGATGTCGCGCACGCTGCGGCTGATGCTGCAGTCGATGATCCTCGGCCTGGGAGCCTACCTCGCCATCCACCAGGAGGTGAGCTCGGGCTCCATCATCGCGTGCTCGGTGCTGATGTCGCGGGCCATGCAGCCGGTCGAGCTGGCCATCGCCAACTGGCGGCCCTTCATCGGCGCGCGCCAGTCCTGGACGCGGCTCATGGCGCTGCTCTCGCAGATGCCCGCCGAGCCCGAGCCCATGGCCTTGCCGGCGCCGATGGGCCAGATCACCGCCGAGACGCTCGTCATCGCCCCGCCCGGCGAACGGCGCATCGTCGTGCAGGACGTCAGCTTCTCGCTCGCGAGGGGGCAGGGCCTGGGCATCATCGGGCCGAGCGCCTCCGGCAAGTCCTCGCTGGTGCGGGGCCTGACGGGCGTCTGGCCGCTGGTGCGGGGCACCATCCGGCTGGACGGGGCCTCGCTGGACCAGTGGTCGAGCGAGGAGCTCGGGCGCCACGTGGGCTACCTGCCCCAGGACATCGAGCTGTTCGACGGCACCATCGCCGAGAACATCTCGCGCTTCGAACCCGACGCGCGCCCGCAGGACATCATCGCCGCCGCCACGCATGCCGGCGTCCATGACCTCGTGCTGCGCCTGCCCCAGGGCTACGAGACGCGGGTGGGGGAGGGCGGCCTCGCCCTGTCGGCCGGGCAGCGCCAACGCATCGGGCTCGCGCGCGCCCTCTACGGGGACCCGTTCCTCGTGGTGCTCGACGAGCCGAACTCCAATCTCGACAGCGCCGGCGAGGAAGCGCTGACCGAGGCCATCGTCGGCGTGCGCAACCGGGGCGGGATCGTCGTCGTGGTGGCCCATCGCCCGAGCGCGCTGGCCGGCGTGGACCTCATCCTGGTGATGAACGAGGGACGGATGCAGGGCTTCGGGCCCAAGGACGAGGTCTTCGAGAAATTCGTGCGCCGTGCGGTCGCTCCGACCCGGCTGAAGGCCGTCGGAGCCGAGGGAGGCGCATGATGATGCTCGACCATCGCGGCGCACGCGGAACGGTGCGCGAGACGGCGGCCGAGCAGGTCCGCCGCTACCTGACGGTCGGCCTCGTGGTCGCGCTCGGCCTGGGGGGCGGCATGGGCATGGTCGCCGCCACCACCGAGATCGCGGGCGCGGTGATCGCGCCCGGCCAGCTCGTGGTCGACACGAGCGTCAAGAAGGTCCAGCACCAGACGGGCGGGATCGTGGGCGAGCTGGCGGTGCGCGAGGGCCAGCGCGTCAGGGCCGGCGACGTCCTGCTGCGCCTCGACGAGACGGTGCTGCGCTCGAACCTGTCGATCATCCTCAAGAGCCTGGACGAGCTGGATGCGCGCCAGGCCCGACTCGAGGCCGAGCGCGACGACCTGCCGGCGTTGCTCTTCCGGGAGCGTCTCGCCGAGCGCGCCGACGACCCGGACGTGCGCCGCACCATGGAAGCGGAGCGCCGCCTGTTCGATCTCCGCCGCTCGTCGCGGGCGGGGCAGAAGAGCCAGCTGGAGCAGCGCATCGCCCAGTTGCGCGAGGAGATCCGCGGCGTCGAGGGGCAGGTGGCCTCCAAGGGCCGCGAGATCGAGCTCATCCGGCGCGAGCTCGAGGGCGTGCGCGATCTCTACAAGCGCAACCTCGTGCAGCTGCCCCGCCTGACGGCGCTCGAGCGCGAGGACGCGCGGCTGGACGGCGAGCGGGGCGCGCTGATCGCCAGCGCGGCCCAGGCCAAGGGCAAGATCAGCGAAATCCAGATGCAGATCCTCCAGATCGACAACGAGCTGCGCTCCGAGGTCGCCAAGGAGCTGCGCGAGATCCAGGCCAAGTCGGCCGAGCTGGCGGAGCGCAAGGTGGCGGCCGTCGACCAGCTGTCGCGCGTCGAGATCCGCTCGCCGCAAACCGGCATCGTGCATCAGCTCGCCGTCCACACCGTGGGCGGGGTTGTCGCTCCGGGCGAGGCGATGATGACCATCGTGCCGGAAGGCGAGCAACTGGTGGTCGAGGTGAAGGTGTCGCCCCAGGACATCGACAACCTGAGCATCGGCCAGCGGGCCACGCTGCGGTTCTCCGCCTTCAACCAGCGCACCACGCCCGAGCTCTTCTCCGAGGTGAGCCTGATCTCGGCCGACCTGACCACGGACCAGCGCACCGGCGCGGGCTACTATACGGCCCGCCTGGCCGTGCCCCCGGACGAACTCTCCAAGCTGAAAACGCTGAAGCTCCTGCCCGGCATGCCCGTCGAGGCCTTCATCCAGACAGGCATGCGCACGGTGCTGTCCTACCTCGGCAAGCCCATGACGGAGCAGTTCAACCGGGCCTTCCGCCAGCCCTGACGCGGTCCCGGAGAGGTCCCCCGGCGGTTCACCCGGGGGACAGCACGAGCAGGTCGAACACCGCGCCGTAGTGGCAGCAGGCGGCGGCCACGACGAAGCCGTGCCAGATCGCCGTCCCGAAGCGCAGGCTGTCCCACAGGTGGAAGATCACGCCGATGCTGTAGAGCGCGCCGCCCGCGATCAGCAGGGCCAGGGACAGCATCGTGACCGACTGGGTCAGGGGCCCGAAGGCCAGGACGATGGCCCAGCCCAGCACCAGGTAGAGGGCGACGGAGAGACGGTCGAACCGTCCCGGCCAGCCGATCTTCAGCACCATGCCGGCCACGGCCCCGGCCCACACCACGGCTGCGAGCACCGTTGCGGTCGACGCGTCCTTCAGGCGCACGAGGAAAGGCGTGTAGGTGGCGGCGATCATCAGGAAGATGGCGGCGTGGTCGAACCGGCGCAGCCACCACTTCGTGCGCGACGGGCGGGCGAGATTGTAGGCCGCCGAGCAGCTCAGCATCGCCATGAGGCCGACCGCATAGACGATCGCCGACAAGGCATGCAGGGGGCGAGGATCGACGGCACTTGCCAGCAGCAGGACGGCCCCGACGGCACCGGCCGTGACGCCGATCGCGTGGACGACGGCATCGGCGCGCTTCTCGGCGCCGGCAATGAGGCGCCCGGCGGAGGGCGGGCCTGAGTGATGCGACACGCGGAAGCTCCGTTTGGCTCAAGACAGTTTAGACATGAACTGTCGAGAGGCCAAGCCGGTTGCGCTGCGAGCGTGGTGCTCTTCAGGCGTAGACGATCCCACCGGATGCGGAATGGCGCATCCCGTCGCTTTCGTCCGATGTCTGGAGGTGCCGATCCTGCAGCCTTTTCGCGATATCGGCGAAGAGGGCACGCGCTTCGTCGGCGCTGATGCGATCGCTGGCCATCAGCTTCACGATCATCGGCTCGGACAACATGTCTTCGAGCCCGGGGTCCCTAACGGTGAGCATGGTCGCGCTCTCCCTGTTGCGCGTGCCTCACGACGTCTTCTTACCCTTGTCAGTCTTTTGGGCTGCGTCGGCAGCCGAACCGAACGCTAACAAAGTTCATGGCAGGTCACCAGAGCGTTTACACGATGACATGCACTCTCTTTCGCGATCGTGACCGAAGCCGGGACAGATTGTGACAAATCCTTCGACCGGCGGAGACGCCCCGGGAATGAGGACGTCATGTCGCACCGGCCTCCACGGAACTACGGCTCCGCTCCCGACATTCTCCGGCATGGCACAGACACTTCTCTCATCGGCCTCCGAGAATGGAGTGCCGCCGATCATCCTCGTCGTGGAAGACGAGGTGCTGATCCGCATGACCGTGTCGGATCACCTGCGTGAATGCGGTTTCCGGGTTCTCGAGGCCGCCAGCGGAGACGAGGCGCGACGCATCTTCGAGGCCGGAGAGACCGTGGACCTCGTGTTCAGCGACATCCAGATGCCCGGGAGCCTCGACGGCTTCTCCCTGGCACGCTGGGTGCGCAGCACCCGCCCGGGTCTTCCCGTGCTGCTCACCTCCGGCTACGTCAAGTCGGCGGAACTCGCCAAGGAGTTGTGCACGGAGATCGTCGGCAAGCCCTACGACCACGACGACCTGGTCCGCAGGCTGCGGCACCTGATCGGCGGAGCCGGCCGCGGCTGAAGCGTGGCCGTCACGGGCCTTTCGCGGGCCGCGGCGGCATGGCAGGCTCGGCGCACCCGTGCGTCAGAACCCCGGACCGTGCCATGCGCATCACCGCCGCCAGAACCTGGAAAGTCGACCTCGTGCCGGAGACGCCGCGCACGGATGCCATCCAGGCTTTCGTCAAGCAGGAGACGATCTTCGTCGAGATCGAGACGGACGCCGGCGTCGCGGGGCTCGGCTACACCTACACCATCGGCACCGGCGGCCATTCGGTCATGGCCCTGCTGCACCACGATCTCCTGCCGGCGCTGATCGGCCAGGATGCCCGCCAGATCGAGGCCCTGTGGCAGCTCCTGTTCTGGCGCACGCACGCCACGGCGGTCGGCGCCATCACCAGCCTCGCCCTGGCCGCCGTCGACTGTGCCCTGTGGGACATCCGCTGCAAGGCCGCGGGCCAGCCGCTCGGCATCATGGCCGGCGGCGCGAAATCGCGGATCCCGATCTACAACACCGAGGGCGGCTGGCTGCACCTGACCACGGACGAACTCGTCGCCGACGCGCTCGCCGCCAAGGCACGCGGATGGAGCGGCATCAAGGTCAAGATCGGCAAGCCCGACCCAGCCGAGGACCGCGAGCGGCTCGGCGCCCTGCGCGAGGCGCTGGGTCCCACCACGAACATCATGGTCGACGCCAACCAGTCGATGACGGCGGCGGACGCGATCCGCCGGGCCCGGCTGATCGAGGAGTTCGACCCCTTCTGGTTCGAGGAACCGCTGCCGGCCGAGGACATGTCGGGGCACGTCCAGCTGGCTCGCTCCACGTCGATCCCCATCGCGGTCGGGGAGAGCATCTACTCCGCGAGCCATTTCCGCGAATACCTCGCGCATGGTGCGGCGGGCATCGTCCAGCCCGACGTCGCACGCATCGGCGGCATCACGCCCTGGCTGAAGGTGGCGCACATGGCCGAGGCCTTCAACGTGAAGGTCGCCCCGCATTTCCTGATGGAAATCCACGTGAGCCTCTGCGCGGCCGTGCCCAACGCCATCTATGTCGAGCACATCCCGCAGCTTCGGGCCATCACCACCGCGGACCTGATGCAGGTCGAGCCCGGCGGCATGGCCGTCGCGCCGACCGTCCCGGGCCTCGGCATCGCCTGGGACCGGGACGCCATCGACCGCCTGGCGATCCATCCCTGATCGGGGCACGGGCCCCGACCCTGCGGGTCGATCCTGTCGGCCTCAGTGCATCGGCACGGCCGCGGAAGCCGAGGCCGAGCCCGCGGTCACGCGCCAGACCGCGTTGCCGACGTCGTCAGCCACCAGCAGGGCGCCCGTCTTGTCGAGCGCCACGCCGACCGGTCGGCCGCGTGTCTTGCCGTCGTTGGTGTAGAAGCCGGTGACGACGTCGACCGGATCGCCGCTCGGGCGCCCGTCCTTGAAGGGCACGAAGACCACCTTGTATCCGGACACCGGATCCCGGTTCCAGCTTCCGTGCTCGCCGATGAAGGCTCCGTTCTGGAACTGGGGCGGCAGAGCGTTCGCCTGGGTGAAGGCGAGGCTCAGCGGCGCGACGTGCGAGCCCAGCGCGTAGTCCGGCTTGATCGCCTTCTCCACCAGGTCCGGGCGCTGCGGCTGGACGCGGCTGTCCAGGTGCTGACCCCAGTAGCTGTAGGGCCAGCCGTAGAAGCCGTCCTCCTTCACGGAGGTCAGATAGTCCGGCACCAGGTCCGGCCCGATCTCGTCGCGTTCGTTGGCCACGGCCCAGAGCTGGCCCGTCGTCGGTTCGAAGGCGAGGCCCGTGGGATTGCGGACGCCGGCCGCGTAGATGCGCTTCAGGCCCGTCGAGCGGTCGACCTCCCAGATGGCGGCGCGGCCTTCCTCGGCACCGATCCCGTTCTCGGTGATGTTGCTGTTCGACCCCACGCCGACATAGAGCTTCGACCCGTCGGGGCTGGCCGTCATGGCCTTCGTCCAATGGTGGTTGGGCGTCTGCGCCGGCAGGTCCGTGAGCTTCTCGCCCGCTGTCGCGATCTGCGTGTCCCCATCCTTGTAGGGGAAGCGCAGGATGGCGTCCGTGTTGGCGACGTAAAGGTCCGATCCGACGAGCGCGATGCCGTAGGGCGCGTTCAGGTGGTCGATGAACACCGAGCGGGTTTCGGGCACGCCGTCCCCGTCCTTGTCGCGCAGCAGGGTGATGCGCTGGCCGGCCTTGCCGCCGGACCCGGACAGACCCTTGATCATGCCTTGGATCCAATCCTTCGGCCGGTAGACGGGCCCGCCGGCCCCGTTCGTCTCGACCACCAGGATGTCGCCGTTGGGCAGCGGGTAGACGATGCGCGGATGCTCGAAGCCGTTGGCGACGAGCTGCACGCGCAGGCCCGCGGCGACGGTCGGCGCCTCGCCGTCCTGCCAGCCGCGCGCCGGCATCACCTTCATCGGCGGCACGAGATACTGCTTGGCCTCCGGCAGCTTCGGATCGCCGCCATACTGGGTGCGGGGGTCGCCGGCCTGGTCGTTGCAGGCGGCCAGCAGAAGCGCGGGCGCCACCGCGACCATGGCGAGAAGCAGGGGGCGGGCGGAGGAGTTGGTGCGGGTCATGGGCGGACATCCGGGTTGTGCGACACGACCACGGCCCGGCGATGGGCCAGCGACCAGCCTCCCGTCAGTCCCACGATCAGGAGGAGAGCGGCGACAATCGCCGACAGCGTGAGGCCCTGCGGCACGATGGCCGTGTAGGCATCGCGGCTGTGGACCAATGCGTTGAGGAACCCGAGCAGCGCGGCGACGCCGAGGCCCGCGAAGCGGAGCCACGCCACGCGATGCACTGCTCCGCGCAGCAGGTCGACGACGAAGGCGATGGCCGCCAGAAGCGCCATCAGCATGCCTCCGGCCACGAGCCATTGCGACAGGTTGTTCCACTGGTAGAGGAGGGTCCGCCAGTACAGGACGTCGCTGACGAAGGCGGCGATCAGCAGGGTCGCGCCGGATGCCACCAGGCCAGGGTGGAGCAGGACGGAACGCCGTCCGATGGCCTCGGCATGTGTCATGTCGTCTCCGCGAAGATGCGGACGACGGCGGGCCCCGCGTGGGACCCGCCGTCATCGCTTGAATGTTCACCGATATGCGAGTGAATGCGCGGAGCGGCGCCGGGTTCCCTCGGGCGGGATCGCCCGGCGAACCGGCGCGCCATCGCTTACTCGATGACCTGGATCACCTTGTGGGTGGCCGGATCGACCAGCACCGTACGGTCGTTGACGACCGCGTAGCGGTAGGTCGTCTTCACGCCGACCTTGTTGGGGATCTCGTAGTAGGTCACCGTGCCAGGCAGAACGGTGCCGACGCGGACGTCTTCCTGCACCTTCACCGACGGGTGGTGCTCCTTCACGACGTATTCGCGGACGCGCGTCTGGTCCGGGGCCGACAAGGCTCCGCCGACGATCGCGCCGGTCACGCCGCCAACCGCGGCGCCCACCGGGCCGCCGACCACGGCTCCACCCACGGCACCCGCGGCCGCGCCGCCGGCGGCTCCGCTTTGCGCCATCGCCGGTGCAGCAAGAAGGACGATCGTGCCTGCAGTGATCAAGAGGCGTTTCATGATGTGATCCCTTTCCTCAGGTCTCAGGACGTTGTCTGCCGGCCAGAAATGCAGACACGTCGTCAACGGTTCCGAGATTGCGGCGATGAATACAGGGAATGACGGCCACGATTAGGCTGGCAAGCCATCAGAGAAGCCGTGAATACGAACAATTCTACGCAAGGCAGACAGAACCTGCCGCCCCGGCATCACCACGAGGCGCCTCAGCGAGCCGACACCGAGGCAGACGCGACGATCCCGGCGTCCCGGGGAGCGGCGGCGATGTGCCGGGCCAGCGTCGCGAGGACGCGCGGATCCTCCAGGTGGGCGACGTTGAAGCGCATGAAGTCGGGGGCGCTTTCGGTGGGGCTGAACACGTTGCCGGGCGCCAGGACGACCCCGTCCGCGAGCGCGCTGCGGGCGAGAGCTGCGGCATCGCAGCCAGCGGGCAGCCGGCACCAGAGATAGAAGCCGCCCCGCGGCATGATCCAGGGCGTGATGCCGACGGACGACAGGCGTTCGGCCGCCTCGACCCGAGCCGTGGCGAGCCGCCGCCGCAACTGGTCGAGATGGCGGCGGTAAGCCCCGTCGCCCAGGACGGCGAGCAGCGCATGGGCGGTGACCGGGCTCGGGCCGCCGAAGCGTGTGGCCACCTGCAAATCGACGAGCGCGTCGATGTGCTCGGCCGAGGCCGCGATGTAGCCGCAGCGAAGCGAGGCCGAGACCGTCTTGGAGAAGCTGCCGATGCGGATGACGCTCGCCAGCCCGTCGAGGGCGGCGAGGCGAGGGGACGGCTCGGGCTCGAACTCCGAGAAGATGTCGTCCTCGACGATCGTCATGCCGCAGCCGGCCGCGGCCAGCAGGAGCTTGTGCGCGACCTGGGGGGACAGCGTGGCGCCGGTGGGATTGTGGAGCGCCGAATTGGTGATGTAGAGGCGCGGCCGGTGGGCCTCCACGGCGGCGGCGAAGGCGACCGGATCCGGCCCGGCCGGCGTGTAGGGCACGCTCACGATGGTGGCGCGGTGGGCGCGCAGCAGCGCCTGGAAATTGAAGTAGCACGGGTCGTCGAGCAGCACCGTGTCGCCCGGATTGAGGAGCGACCGGCAGACGAGATCGATGGCTTCCGTTCCCGACGCGGTGAGCAGAACCCGGTCCGGGCCGACGTCGAGACCCTGGCCCGCCAGCCGGCGCGCCAGCAGGGCGCGCAGCGCGAGCGGGCCCTGGGTGCCGCCGTATTCGGCGATCGCCGCGTCCGGACCGCGTGCCGCGTGGCGCAGGGCGCGGCGGAGCGAGTCCAGCGGCATCCAGTCGGCGGGCAGCCAGCCGCAGCCCGGCGTGAAGGCCCCGGCTCCGGCGTCCAGCGCCTGCCGGGACACCCACAGCGGATCGATGGCCCTGTCGCGCCGCGGTTCGGCCACGGCGAGCGGGGGCGGGGTGCGTGCGGCCGAGACGTAGAAGCCCGACCCTGGCCGCGCGTGCACGAGCCCTTCGTTCACCAGACGGTCGTAGGCGTCCACCACGGTCGATGGCGACGCCGCCATCTCGCGCGCCAGGCGGCGCACGGAGGGCAGTTTCTCGCCGGGCGCCAGCGACTTGCCGCCGATCCTCGCCCGGATGGCTTCGACGACCTGCTGCGTCCGTCCCGACATCGTCACCCGCCCTCAGGGGCCACCGTATCGCGCAATCGAGGCATACAGTTTTGAGAACTGTACTGCAACCGTATCTGTCCGGGCCGGCGTCCAGCGTCTAGAAGGAGGACGCAGGATCGGGAGGGTGCCGCATGCAGCGGTCGATGGCGGGTTGGGGCAGCGGCCTCGTGGGCGTGGTGATCTTCAGCGGATCCTTGCCGGCCACCCGCGTGGCGGTGCACGGCTTCACGCCGCTGTTCCTCACCTCCGCCCGCGCGGTGATCGCGGCCCTCCTGGGCGGACTGCTGCTCCTGGTGCTCCGCCAGCCGCTGCCCGCGCGCAGGGATCTCGCCGCGATCGCGGTCGTCGCGGCCGGCGTCGTGGTGGGCTTTCCGCTGCTCACCGCGCTCGCCCTCCAGCACATGACCTCGGCCCATTCGATCGTCTTCATCGGGCTCCTGCCGCTCGCCACGGCGCTCTTCGGCGTCATGCGCGCCGGAGAGCGGCCGCGGCCGGTCTTCTGGATCTTCGCGGCCACGGGTGCTGCCTGCGTCGCGGGCTTCGCGCTCACCCAGGGCAGCAGCGCCTCGCTGCAGGGCGACCTCCTGATGATCGGCGCGGTGCTTTTGTGCGGGCTGGGCTATGCGGAAGGCGCGGCCCTGTCGCGCCGGCTCGGCGGCTGGCAGGTCATCTCGTGGGCCTTGCTGGCGTCCCTGCCGCTGATGGGAGTGGCGGCCGTCGCGGTGTGGCCCGCCGACTGGAGCGCCGTCGCCGCCCCGGCCTGGGCGGGGCTCGGCTACGTGTCGGTCTTCAGCATGCTGGTGGGCTTCGTCTTCTGGTACAGGGGCCTCGCCCTGGGCGGTATCGCGGGCGTGGGCCAGTTGCAGTTGCTGCAGCCGTTCCTGGGGCTGGGCCTGGCAGCCCTTCTTCTCGCCGAACCGGTGTCCTGGACGATGTTCGCGGCTGCGGCCGCCGTCGTGGCCTGCGTGGCCGGGGCCAAGCGCTTCGCCTGACGCCGTCGCCAGAGCTCACGCGATGGCCGCTTCCAGCCTTTCGCGGATGCGCAGCAGGGCTTTCTGGATCGCCGCGCGCTCCTCCGGGGTCTCGCCGATGGCGTCCGCGATGGCGGCGTTGATCGGCGGGACACGGCTGGCCGCCGCGCGCCCCGCGTCGGTCAGAGCGATCGTCACCTTGCGCTCGTCCGCCCGGCTGCGCGTGCGCGTGACGAGGCCGGCCTTCTCCAGGCGCTTCAGCAACGGCGTGAGCGTGCTCGTCTCCAGCTTCAGCCGCTCGGCGAGCGCGGTGACCGACCCGGGTCCCTCGTGCCACAGCACGACGAGGACGAGGTACTGCGGATAGGTCAGGCCCAACTCGTCGAGGAGGGGCCGGTAGACGCGGTTGAACATGTGCGCGGTGGAGTACACCGCGAAGCAGAAATGCTGGTCGAGCTCGAGCATTTTTTTCTTCTTTTCCGTGCGGCCGCCAAGGCGCCGAGCCCCCCGGCCCGATGCCACCGACATTGACCGAGACGAATGCATCGTGCAATATTTATTATCGCGATAGCAAACGGGAGTGGTGATGTCGGCCCCGGTGCCCTGGCCCGCCATGAGGATCGACCGTTGGCTCGCCGCAGCCCTCTGTCTCGTGGCCGCCTGGTGCCTTTTCGCCGGCGCCGCCCCTGCCGCCGTGCCCAGCGCCACGGTGGCCCAAGAGGTCGTCGTCCTGCCGGTCGAGACGCGCAACGACATCCTGTTCCGGCGGACCCGGCTGGAAGACGGACTGTCGCAGACCCGCGTGTCCCACATCGTCCAGGACGACCGCGGCTTCCTCTGGTTCGGCACGCAGCATGGGCTGAACCGCTACGACGGCCGCAGCTATCGGCTCTTCAAGCACGAGGCCGGCGACCCCGGCAGCCTCAGCGGCGTGTTCATCTACGCCCTGTTCAAGGATCGCGACGGCACGCTCTGGGTGGGCAGCGACCAGGGGCTCGATGCCTACGACCCGCGCACGGAAGCCTTCCGTCACGTCCGGCTCGACGACGGCAACCCCGTGGTCAACCACGTCAGCCAAGACGAGGACGGCGTCCTGTGGCTCGCGACGGTGCAGGGGCTCTATCGCCACGATCCCCGCACCGGTGCGGTCACCCGTTTCCTCCATGATCCCGTCGACGACGCGAGCCTGGCCAGCAACGACGTGAAGTCGTCGGGCCTGGACCGCCAGGGGCGGTTCTGGGTGGCGACGGGGGAGGGGCTGGAGACGTTCGACCGGGCCACGGGCCGGGTGACCTTTCGCATTCCCATCCGCGAGGCCGTCCGCGAATTCTATTTCCACGAGGACAAGGCCGGGACGTTCTGGATCGTCTACGGGTCCGGCAACGGGCTCGCCCAGTTCGACCGGACCAGCAACACGCTCACGCGCTTCGCCGTCCAGGGCGGGTCCGCGGGAGGATCCGGCCTCACGGGCGTCTACGCCATCCTCGAGGACCACGAGGGCACGATCTGGCTCGGTACCATGGGCGAGGGCCTGCTGCGCTACGACCGGCAACGGCACGCCTTCCGGGCTTATCGGCACGATCCGGGGTCGCTCGAGTCGCTGGCCGAGAACCGCATCATCGCGCTGTTCGAGGACACCCAGCAGAACGTGTGGGTCGGGCTCCACGCCAGCCCGCCCAACAGCTTCGCGGCGAGCGAGCTGCCGTTCAAGCGCGTGGCGACGCCGGTCGCCGATCCCAAGTCGGTCGGCGAGACGCTGGTCAACACCGTCTACACGGACGCCGCCGGCATCCTCTGGGCCGGCGCCGGGGGTGCGCTGGGGCGCATCGACCGCAAGAGCGGCGAGAGCCGGCCCGTGGCCCTGCCCGGCGAAGGCGCGGTCGAGATGCTCGCCATCAGGGAGAACCCCGCCGGGGTCCTGTGGGCCGGATCGCTCGGGCGCGGCCTCTTCCGCCTCGACCTCGCGAGCGGCGCCACGACCCACTACCGCCACGATCCCGCCGATCCGGCCTCCATCGGCAGCGACATCGTCACGCGCATCTTCGTCGCCCGCGGCGGCGCGATGTGGCTCGCCACGTGGAACGGGCTGAACCGCTTCGATCCGGCGACCGGCCGCGCGCAGGTGTTCAAGCGCGACCCGCAGAGCGCCGCCGAGGGCTACTTCTCCATCGCCGAGGACCCCTCCGGGGACCTCTGGCTCGGCAGCACCGCAGGTCTCTACCGCTTCGAGCCCGGCACGGGACGCTTCGCGGGCTTTCGACACGACCCGTCTGTGCGCTCGACGCTGAGCAACAACACGGTCAACACGGTGCTGGTCGACGGGCGCGGCGCGCTTTGGGTCGGGACCCAGAACGGCCTGAACCTGCTCGACCGGGCGCAGGGCACGTTCAAGGTCTTCGGCAAGGCGGACGGGCTGCCCGGCGACGTCGTGAGCTGCATCCTCGAGGAACGGCCCGGCACGCTCTGGATGAGCACGAACAACGGGATCGCCCGGCTGCAGGTCGACACCATGGCCTTCACGGCGTTCTCTATCGCCGACGGCCTTCCGGGCAACGATCTGAGCGGCTGGAACGCCTGTCACCGGGCGCCGTCCGGCGAGATGGTGTTCGGCGGGTTCTCCGGCGCCACGGTGTTCGATCCGGCGCAGGCCATGCGCGGCGAGGTGGAGCCGCCGCTCGTCCTCACCGACGTCCGCCTCTCCGGCCGGCCCGTCACCGCGGCGGAGCGCACGCGGCTCGAGGGCGGCGGAACCGCCCGGCTGGAGGTGCCCAGCGACGGCAACGAGTTCGCGATCGCCTTCGCCGCCCTGTGCTTCCGCAATCCCAACGCGGTCCAGTACCGCTACAGGCTCCAGGGGCTCGACACCGGCTGGCACGAAGGCGGCAGCGACCTTCGTCTGGCGAGCTACACGGCGGTGCCCGCGGGGACCTATCGCTTCGAGGTGCAGGCCCGGACGGGCCGAAGTGGCTGGAGCGCGCCGGGGCAGGCTCTCACGATCACGGTGCTGCCGCCCTGGTGGGAGCGGGGCTGGGTCAAGCTCGTGGCGCTGGGCCTCCTGTTCGCCGCCAGCGCCACGGCCTACCGGATGCGGCTCGCCCAGATCGGCCGGCACTACGCCATGCGGCTCGACGAGCGGGTGAACGAGCGCACGCGGATCGCCCGCGAGATCCACGATTCCCTGCTGCAGGGTTTCCAGGGGCTGGTGCTCCGCCTGCAGGCGGTCCGCAACATGCTGCCCGCGCGGCCGCAGGAGGCTGCCGACATGCTCGACCTGGCGCTCGACCGGGCCGACCAGGCGATCGGAGAGGGCAGGGACACGGTGAGCGACCTGCGGGCCATGGCCGACGGCGAGCGCGATCTTCCCGCCGCGCTTGCCTCCCTTCGCGACGAGGTGGCGGGCACCGCCGCGGGCGCCGCCATCTCCTTCCTGATCGAGGGGCGCACGCGCCACGTGACGCCGCTCCTCGTGGACGAGGTCTTCCTGGTGGCGCGCGAGGCGGTGCGCAACGCCGCCCAGCACGCGGCCGCGGCCCACATCGAGGTGGAGCTGTCCTACGGCCGCAAGCTCCTCGTCCTGCGCGTGCGGGACGACGGCGTGGGTCTCGACGCCAAGGTCGCCGCGTCCGGCAGGCGGGAGGGCCACTGGGGCCTGGCCGGCATGCACGAGCGCGCGGAGCGGATCGGCGGACGGCTCACGGTGTGGAGCCAGCCCGGCGCCGGCACCGAGATCGAACTCGTGATACCGGCCGCCGCGGCCTATGGGGGCGCCGGCTGGGTCCGCCCCGTCGACAGTGAGAAAGCCCGAACCCATGTCGGTTGAAACGGTCACGGCCCGCCCCGCGGGCGCACATCCCATCACTGTCCTCGTCGTGGACGACCATCCGCTCATCCGCGAGGGGATCGCCGCGCTGCTCGCCCAGGAGCCGGATCTCCGCCTGGTGGGCGAAGCCGCCAACGGGGACCAGGCGCTGGCCCTGCACCGGGCGCTGCGGCCACAGGTGACCCTTATGGACCTGCAGATGCCGGGCGCTGGCGGACTGGAAGCCATCGAGGCGATCCGCGCCGAGTCCCCGGCGGCCCGCATCATCGTCCTCACCACCTATGGCGGCGATCTCCTGGCGAGGCGCGCCCTGAAGGCCGGGGCCCAGGCCTACCTGCTGAAGAGTTCGGTTCGCAAGGACCTGATGGACACCATCCGCGCGGTGCATCGCGGGCAGACGCGGGTGTCGTCGGACGTCGCCTGCGCCATGGCCGGCGCCATCGGCGCGGAGGATTTGAGCCCGCGCGAGCAGCAGGTCCTGCAACTGATCGCGGCCGGCAACTCCAACAAGGCCGTCGCGGGGCTGCTCGGCCTGGCGGAAGAGACGGTCAAGGGGCACGTCAAGAACATCCTGGTCAAGCTCGGCGCCCGCGACCGCACCCATGCCGTCGCGCTCGGCATGGCGCGCGGTTTGCTCGATCCCTACGCCCCCTCGTGAGAGGCGGCGCGCACCCCCTCGATCGGGGTGTGCCGGATCGGCTGGCGCGCGTAACCTCGCCGAGAGGTTCGCGTGCAGCGCTTGTTCTCCACCTTTCCGGGGTCGTGGCCGGGTCTAGGACTGCTGATCCTGCGGATGACGCTGGGTCTGTCGGCCCTTGCCATCGCCGTCGCGTCCGAGACGGCCGCGGACGCGGTCCTGGGCGGAGCACTCGGCCTGGCGCTTCGCGCCGCTCCCCTCGTCCTGGCCACATGCGTCCTCCTGGGCGCCGGGACGCCGCTGACGAGCCCGCTGCTCGCGCTCAGCGTGGTCTTCGCCGGTTCAGGTCCGCCACTGGCGTCCTGCCTGGCGCTGGCGGGCGGCAGCCTCAGCCTGATGCTCCTGGGGCCCGGAGCCTGGTCCCTCGACGGCATCGTCTATGGGCGCAAGCGCATCCCGATCGACCGCTCCTGAAGCGGGCCGCGGCACCCGCTGCAGCTTGTCCGGGTTGCGGGTCACGTAGATGCCCACGACCCGGCCGCACTCGATCGCCAGGGCGGTCGTCTGCAGGATCGCGCCGCGCTCGCGGCTGATGTAGCCTGGAAGCCCGTCGATCCAAACCGGCTCGATCATCTCGGCCCAGGCGGAGCCCCATTTGCGGCTCAGGCTGGCATAGAGCCGCAGCAGGCGCTCGATCCCGCGGACCGGGTTGGGGAAGGCGAGCACCTTGCCTCCGCCGTCGGATCGCAGCTCGGCATTCTCGGCGAGCAGCCCGCGCAGGGCCGTGAGGTCGCCGCTCGCCGTCGCGGCGAAGAAGGCCTTCGCGATCCGCTCTCCCTCGGCGCGATCCACCGGGAAGCGGGGCCTCGCCTCCCGCACGTGGCGGCGCGCGCGAGCGGCGAGCTGGCGCACGGCTGGCCCCTTGCGGCCGAGCGTATCGGCCACGGCGTCCAGAGGCATGCCGAACACGTCGTGCAGCAGAAAGGCGGCGCGCTCCAATGGCGACAGGCGCTCCAACGCCAGCATCAGCGTCAGCGTGAGGTCATCCCCGTCGATATCCTCCTCGGCCCGGTCGAGGACGGGCTCCGGCAGCCAGGCGCCGACATAGATTTCGCGACGGGCTCTCGCCGACTTCATCTCGTCGAGGCACAAGCGCGTCACGACCCGCGCCAGGAACGCCGGGACTGAGCGAACTTCGCCTCGATCGGTGCCCATCCAGCGGATCCACGCGCTCTGGACCACGTCCTCGGCGTCACTGCGCGAGCCGAGCATGCGGCAGGCGAGCCGTACCAGGCGCGGCCGCTGCGCCTCGAAGGACGCTACCGGGTCATCGGCCGTCATGGCGGGCGCCCGGAGCGAGGCGAGGGCGGTTCCGGCAGCGGTCGACATGGCACATCTCTCGTTCGGCGGGCGGCCCCCCACGGGCCTGCCGACCGATCGACGAGATCGCGGTCGCCGATGTGACATCGAGGCTGCGCGGTCCCGTCATGTCGGCTCCGCGTCACATCGTTCGCCTGCCCATCGTCTCGTCTCGAGCAGACCCATTCTGTGCTCACGGGAGACCACGATGATCCAGCGCCTCAACCATGCCCAGCAGTCGCCCGAGCTCTTCAGGACGCTCGCCGACCTCTCCATGGCGGTCAAGAAGGCCGTCGAGCCCACACTCTTCAGCCTTGTCGAGATCCGCGCGTCTCAGCTCAACGGCTGCGCCTTCTGCGTCGACATGCACGTGAAGGAGGCGCGGCTCCACGGTGAGCGCGAATTGCGGCTCCACCACGTCGCCGTCTGGCACGAGTCGCCGCTCTTTTCCGCCCGCGAGCGGGCGGCGCTCGCCTGGACGGAGGCCGTGACGCACCTGCCGGCGAAGGGCGTCCCGGACGATCTCTACGCCAGAGTGCGCGACGAATTCTCGGACAAGGAACTCGCCGACCTCACCTACGCGGTCATGACGATCAACGCCTGGAACCGTGCCAGCGTCGCATTCCGGGCCGAGCCGGGCTCCACCGACAAGCTCTATGGGCTCGACAAGGCGGGACTGGTTTGATCGGCTGTCCAGCCGGCCCAACGCTCTGCGGCGGGCGGCGGCCGGGGCCTACCGCACCACGTGCACGGAGTCGCGCAGGATGAGGTCGAAGGGCAGGATCCGGCCCACGGGGCCCTTGATCCGCCCCTCGACCAGGTCGATGAGCATCCCGGCCAGCCCCTCGCCGGAGGCGCTGATCGGGGTGGTCGTCGCGGTCAGCGCGGGCGTCAGGTCGGTGGCCTGGCAACCGCGCACGCCGTCGTCATGGGCTACCACGGAAAGGTCGCGACCCACCGTGAGGCCGCAGGCGGCCGCGGCGCGGTAGACGCCGCGCGCCTGGAAGACCGAGCCGCAGACGAAGGCCGTGGGACGCACGGGCGCCGCCAGATGCCGCATGGCGGTCTCGAAGCCGGTCGCCTCGGTCATCGACACGAACTCGACCGCTTCGGTCGGAGCCTCGAGGCCTCTCGCGCTGAATGCACGATGGAACGCGGCCGCCCGGGCCGCCGCGTAGCGGAAGTGCGAAAGACCGTTCACCGCCACGATGTCCCGATGGCCGTAGTCGAGCAGGAGGCCGGTCAATCGCTCGAAGGACGCGTCGTTGTCGGTGTCGACGAAACTGTAGGGCTCCTGCACCTCGGTGCGTCCGTGCAGCACGAAGGTCAGGCCGAGCTGGTTCAGGAGCGCAATGCGCGGGTCGACGACGAGAGGGCGGGTGATGATGACCCCGTCCACCGACTTGGACGAGGCGAGCTTGCCCAGGACGGCCACCTCGTCGTCCCTGAACGGCGAGAGCAACAGCGAGTAGTTGCGCTGCGTGACGACGGTCGAGATGCCGGCGAGCACGTCCACGAAGTTGGTCTCGGGAAGCTGCAGTCTCTCCAGCGGGAAGACGAGGCCGATCGTCTCGGCCCGTCCGATCGCCAGGCTGCGCGCCCTGGCGTTGGGCCGATAGCCCGCCGCCTCGGCCGCGGCCTCGACCCGCCGGCGCGTGCTCTCCGGAATCGCGTGATGGCCACGAAGCGCCCGGCTGACGGTGGATTGCGACAAGCCGAGCTGGATGGCGAGCGACTTGAGATCAGCCCCTTTGTGCAAGCGCTTGTCGGGCAAAAGGCCCTTGGTGGGTGTTGTACTCATCTCGTCTCAAATCCATTGCAGACTTGGTCTTGGCCGCAATTCGAATGCGGAGACCTTATCCCGGGCCGCCGCGATTTGACAACCTTGGCATGACCGTTTACGCAAGCGCTTGCATAAACATCAGTCAACCAGGAGGAATGCCCGATGCCGCTTCTCCCGAAGTTCGCCCGGTCTCTGCGCACTCTCGCCGGCGGGCTCTTCGCCGGAGCGCTGGCGCTGTCGGCCGGTCCGGCCGCCGCCGTCGAGATCCAGTACTGGCAGTATGTCTTCGACACGCGCGTCCAGGCCATGACCGAGGTGATCAAGGCCTTCGAGGCCGAGAACCCCGGCATCACCGTCAAGCAGGTGACATTCCCCTACGCCGACTACCAGACGCGCCTGATCGCGGCGCGCGCGGCCGGCCGCAGCCCGGAGGTGATGCAGCTCTTCTACGGCTGGCTCGACACCTTCATCGCCGGCAAGCTGGTGCAACCCCTCTCGCCCGAGGTCTTCAAGGCCGCCGAGATCGAGAGCGAGTTCTTCCCCATCGTCACGGCCATGAAGCGCAACGGCCAGTACTACGGCCTGCCCACGGCCGTGCGGACGATGGCGCTCTTCTACAACAAGGACTTGTTCAAGAAGGCAGGCCTGGACCCGGAGAAGCCGCCGCAGACCCTGGACGAGATGGTCGCCGCCGCCAAGGCGATGACCGTTCGCGATGGCGCCGGGAACTACCAGCAGGTCGGCATGGCGCTCGACATCGCCCGGCAGGACCACAACTGGTGGCGTGAGATCCTGGTGCGCCAGTTCGGCGGCGAGTCCTACTCGGCCGACGGCAGCAAGGTCGCCTACGACAGCGAGGCGGGGCGAAAGGCGCTCACGTTCTACACCAGCTTCCAGAAGGTCCACAAAGTGGGCCAGGAGAGCTTCATGGACGAGGGGCAGGCGGCCTTCCGCGCCGGGCTCGCCGGCATGGTCGTCGACGGCACGTTCCGCATCGCGTCGTACAAGACCATCAAGACCTTCACCTGGGGCGTCACCGAACTGCCCAGCCAGGACGGCAAGAGGGCCAATTTCGGCAGCTACTTCGCCAACGCCATCGGCGCCTCGGCGACGGGCGAGAAACTCGCCGCGGCGGAGAAATTCCTGGCCTACGTCTCCTCGCCCAAGGCCATGACCATCTGGCTGGAGAAGGTGGGCGAGCTGCCGGCGCGTCGCCGCGTCGCGCTGACCGAGGAGAACATCAAGGACCCGATCTACGGCCCCTTCATCCGCGCTCTCGACTATGCAGCCACCCCGCCGATGACGGACGAGCTGGCGCAGCGGCAGGTGTCGATCGACATGATCAACTCCGTGCTTCTGAAGGACACGCCCGTCGCCGACGCCGTCAAGGCCGCGGCCGAGCGTGAGCAGGCCGTCCTCGACAAGGCGAAGGGCAAGTAACGACGGGCGATCGTCCCGTCAGTCAGTCGGCGAAGGACGCGAGCCTGCCCCCGGGCACGCAGGCGTCCTTCGCCAGGCGCGGCCCGAGGCTGCGGATGGCCCGGAGGACCCATGACCGATGCAACCGTGAATGAGACCGAGGGACGCACCGGGCTGTGGGGGCGGCTGTCCATGTCGGCGAAGCGCGTCGTCTGGGCCTGGGCCTTCCTCGCCGTGCCGCTCCTGTTCTTCACCGTCGTACGCTTCTACCCGACGCTGGAGGCGTTCTATCTGTCCACGACCGATTGGGATCTGCTCAATCCCGCGAAATACGTGGGGCTCGACAACTACAGGCGGCTCTTTGCCGATCCCGCCTTCTGGCAGGTCTTCCGCAACACGTTCGCCTACCTTATTCTTGGGACGCCCATCGCGATCGTCCTGTCCTTCGCCATCGCCTATTACCTGGACCGCGTCACGGTTCTGCACGGCTTCATCCGCGCGCTCTACTTTCTGCCCTATCTCACCACCGCCGCGGCCATGGCCTGGGTCTGGCGCTGGTTCTACCAGCCGCCGCCCATCGGGGTGATCAACAGCCTCCTGGCCTGGGCCGGCATCCCGGCCCAGCCGTTCCTGCGCTCGGTGGACCAGGCGCTCCCGGCCATCATGGTGACGTCGATCTGGGCCCATCTCGGCTTCCAGATCATCATCTTCCTGGCCGGGCTGCGGGCCATTCCGGTCAGCTACTACGAGGCCGCCCGGGTCGACGGCCTGGGGGAGGGCGCCATCCTCACCCGCATCACCATTCCGCTGCTGAAGCCCACGACCGTGTTCCTCGTCGTCTTCTCGTCGATCGGGTTCCTGCGGATCTTCGACCAGGTCTACAACATGACCAGCAACGATCCCGGCGGACCGCTGAACTCGACCAAGCCGCTGGTGCTGATGATCTACCAGACGGCGTTCTCGTCCTACCAGATGGGCTACGCCGCCGCGCAGACGGTGGTGCTCTTCACCATCCTGTTCACGATTTCCATGGCGCAACTCTGGATCCTGAGGAGCCGCTGAGATGGACCCGCGCGCAACCCCGCCGGCCCGCTTCGCATCGGTGCGTCCAGGCCGGATCGCCGCATGGACCGTGCTCTTCCTGGGCGGCGTGGTCATGGTGACGCCGCTGTTGTTCATGTTCTCGACGTCGCTGAAGTCGGCGGGCCAGGTCTACGACCTGCGTCTCGTGCCGCTCCATCCGACGTGGGAGAACTACGTCAAGGTCCTGGGCGACGGTCGCTTCGCGCGCTGGTTCTTCAACTCGGTGCTGGTGGCCACGGTGGTCACGCTGTCCTGCGTCTTCTTCGACAGCCTCATCGCCTACACGCTGGCCAAGTTCCGCTTCCCGGGCCGACAGGCGGTGTTCCTCGCCATCCTGTCGACCCTGATGATCCCAACCGAAATGCTCGTCATTCCCTGGTACCTCATGGCCAGCAAGTTCGGTTGGCTCGACACCTACTGGGGCATCATGTTCCCGGGGATGATGACGGCCTTCGGCGTCTTCCTGATGAAGCAGTTCTTCGAGACGGTCCCCGACGACTTCCTCGAAGCCGCGCGCATCGATGGTCTGAACGAGTTCGCCATCTGGTGGAAGGTCGCCCTGCCGCTGGTGACGCCGGCGCTCTCGGCGCTCGCCATCTTCACCTTTCTCGGCAACTGGACGGCCTTCTTCTGGCCGCTGATCGTGACCACGGACCAGACGCTCTACACGCTCCCGGTCGGTCTCTCGAGCTTCGCGGTGGAGCAATCCATCCAGTGGGAACTGATCATGACGGGCGCCGCGCTCGCCACCGTTCCCACGCTGCTCATCTTCCTCTTCTTCCAACGCTACATCGTCCGCGGCGTCATGCTCGCCGGCGTGAAGGGCTGATCGCCATGAGCATCCTGCAGGCCAACGACCGCTCCGTCTTTCCCGATCCGGTCTATCGCGCCACCGTGCTGAAGCCCCTCTTCGACGGCGCCACCCACCATCACGCCGCGGCGCTCGCCCGCATCGACCGGGCGCATCTCGTGATGCTCGTGGAGACCGGCATCCTGGACGCCGCGCAGGGCGCCGCGATCGCGCGAGCCCTCGTCGCGATGGACCGCGAGATCGACCCCGGCAGCCTGACCTATGGCGGCGACGTGGAGGACTACTTCTTCCATCGCGAGCGGGAGCTCAAGCATCGGGCCGGCCCCGACGTGGGAGGACGCCTCCATACGGCCCGCTCCCGCAACGACATCGACCACACCTTTCTCAAGCTCGGGCTGAAGCCGAGGATCGACGCCCTGCTGCAGGCGGGACGGGGGCTTCTCGGCACGCTCATCGACGTCGCCGCGCGCGACCGGGACGTCCTCATCGTGGCCTACACCCACGGGCAGCCGGCCCAGCCGACGACCCACGGCCATTACCTCGCCGCCGTGATCGAGGTGCTGATCCGCGACCTGGAGAGGCTGGAGGCGGCGCGCACCATCGTGGACCTGTGCCCCATGGGCGCGGCGGCGATCACCACCTCGGGCTTTCCCATCGACAGGCACCGCGTCGCGCAGCTGCTGGGCTTCGCCGCGCCCTTGCAGAACGCCTATTCCTGCATTGCCGCCACCGACTACCTGACCTCTGTCTACAGCGCCCTCTCGCTCCTGTTCCTGCATCTCGGCCGCCCCATCCAGGACTTCCAGTTCTGGTCGAGCTTCGAGGTGGGGCAGCTCTACCTGCCGAATGCCTTCGTCCAGATTTCGTCGATCATGCCGCAGAAGCGCAATCCCGTGCCGTTCGAGCATCTGCGCCATCTGGCGAGCCAGACCGTGGGCCGGGCTCGCGCGGTGGTCGACGTGATGCACAACACGCCGTTCACGGACATGACCGACAGCGAGGCCGAGACCCAGGAGATGGGATACCAGGCCTTCGATGTCGCCCAGCGCGTGCTGGGTCTGCTCACCGCGACTGTGGGTGCCGGCCAGATCGACCCGGAGAGGGTCTCCGCCAATCTGAGCCGATCGTGCGCGACCATCACCGAACTCGCCGACTGGCTGGTGCGCAGCGAGGGCCTGTCGTTCCGGCTGGGCCACGAGATCGCGGCAGACGTCGCGCGTGCGGTCGTCGCGACCGGCGGCGATCTGCCCAGGGACGGCTTCGCGCCGTTCGTCGAGTCGTTCACCCGGCATGTCGGCCGGCCTCCGCGGGCCGGGCAGGGCGAGTTCGCGAGCATGGTTTCGCCGGAGCACTTCGTGGCGATCCGCGACCGCTTCGGCGGGCCGGCCCCGGCGGCGCTCGACGCGGCCATCCGCGGCTATCGGACGTCCCTGGACGCCTTCCACGAGCGCGCGGCGTCGCGGTCGGCCTTCGAGGCCGCCGCGGCGCGGGACCTCGACACCAGGATCGACGAAATCGCAAGGGGAGCATGATGGCCGCGATCGAACTCCAGAAGGTCGTCAAGCGCTACGGGCCCATCGAGACGGTGCATGGCATCGACCTGTCGATCGCCGACGGCGAATTCGTGGTGCTCGTCGGTCCGTCGGGCTGCGGCAAGTCGACGACGCTGCGCATGATCGCGGGGCTCGAGGAAATCAGCGCGGGCACGCTGCGCATCGGCGGCGCGGTGATGAACGAGCGCGAGCCCAAGCATCGCAACATCGCGATGGTGTTCCAGAACTACGCCATCTACCCGCACCTCACGGTGGCCCAGAACATCGGCTTCGGTCTTTACACGTCGAAGCTGTCCAAGGCCGAGAAGCAGGCCCGCATTGCCGAGACGGCCCGCATGCTGAGCCTGGAGCCCTACCTCGAGCGTCGCCCCGCGGCCTTGTCCGGCGGTCAGCGCCAGCGCGTCGCCATCGGGCGGGCCATGGTGCGCGACCCTGTCGCCTTCCTGTTCGACGAGCCCCTGTCCAACCTCGACGCGCAGCTGCGCGGGCAGATGCGGCTCGAGATCAAGCAACTCCACCAGCGGCTCGGCCGCACCGTCGTCTTCGTGACCCACGATCAGGTGGAAGCCATGTCGCTCGCCGACAGGATCGTGGTCATGCGGGACGGCCACATCCTCCAGGTCGGCACGCCGATGGAGCTCTACAACCGGCCGGGCGACGTGTTCACCGCGCGCTTCATCGGCACGCCCGAAATGAACATGATCGAGGCCACGGTGGGGCCGGGAGGGCTGGATTTCGGCCCCAACGCCGGCGCGGTGCAGGCACCGCAGGGCTCCGGGATGCCGGCCATGGCCTCTCCCGGCCAGGCCGTATCGCTCGGGGTGCGCCCCCAGGAGCTGCAGCTGTGCTCGGACAGCGACCAGGCAGGGCCCATGAGCGTGCGCGGTGTGGTGCGCGTGGCCGAGCCGCAGGGGTCCGAGACGTTCGTCGTGCTCGACCTCCCGTCAGGACAGATCGTCGCGCGGGCGCCCTCGATCCACGCCTATTCCCCCGGCCAGCCTCTTCGGTTCACAATGGCGCCGACCAGCATCAGGCTGTTCGACAAGCAGACGGGGCACTTGCTGCAGTGACGGCAAGCCGCGCGCGACGCGCGGCATTCTTGCCGTCACGACCAACGCGCGCGGCGCGCGGCACTCGTGTCCCCGCGACCCCCGGCCGCGCGACAGCGGGCCCGAACCAACGTCGGAGGAGGAAGCGATGTCGCAAACCCGTCTTGATCGTGTGCGCGAGGCGCGGCGGACCCTGGCCGCCGAAGGTCCGAACTGGGTCCGTTCAGAAGGCGACTTCGGGGTGGTGACGTTGCCCGTCGAGGACTGCGACGCCATCCGCGATGCCATGGCGGCCGAGCGGCCCGCCACGGTCGTGGAGATCGGGCTCGCCTATGGCAGCTCGGCCCTCGCGATCGGCGAGGCGCTGGTGGCCACCGGCGGCCGCAGGCACGTCATCGTCGATCCCTACCAGGAGAGCGCCTTCCGCGATGCCGGGTGGACCGCGGTGCGCGGGGCGGGGCTCGAAGGGATCTCGGAGCTGCTGCGGCAGCCGTCCCAGAACGCCCTGCCGCGCCTGATCGAGGAGGGCGTCGTGGCCGATGCCGCCTTCGTCGACGGCAGCCACGTCTTCCACCAGGTCTTCGTGGACGTCTATTTCCTGCAGACGCTGGTCAAGCCCGGCGGGCTCGTCATCCTGGACGACCACTGGTGGCCGGGCGTGGCGCTGGCCTCCGCCTATTTCGAAACGGTCATGGGATGGACGGCGGAACCGATCAGCGGCACGCCGGGACGGCTGCGCGCCCTGCGCCTGCCGGCGACGCCCGCCACGCCCGACTTCAAGGTCCTGCCGCCGTTCTGGCGAGACGGCGATCTGGGCGGTCACCTGTCGGTGTCGCGCTCGTAGACTTCGGTCTCGATGTCGGAGAGATGGCCCTGCATGAAGGCCGCCGCATCCCGGACACCCTGGTTGTAGACCGCCGGCCCGACGGCCCCGACGAAGTAATCGAGCAGGGCGTTGGCGCGGAAGTCGCTCAGGGTCTCGTCGAACTCGGTGCGGAAATGGGCCTGGACCGCCTTGACGAGGGCGGTCCGCCGTTCGGGTTCGAGCCGGATGCGGGAGGAGGTCGGGTGTCTCATGGGTCGGTCCGGACGATGCGGCGATCGGTTCACTCTACCAGATCGCCGCGTCCGGGAGCCTGCCCGACCGCGCCCGTGCGGTGACGAGCTTACTTGCGGCGGGCCTTGCGCGCCGCATAGCGCTCGTCGCGAGCCGCCTTCTGCCGCGCCAGGAGTTCGCGCTCCTGCTCGGCCTTCTCGGTGGCGAGCCTGATCGCCTCCTGTTCGCGCTCGGCCTTCAGCCGGGCTTCTTCTTCGGCGCGCTGGAGCTTCTCGGCGGCCACGCGGATCTCGCGCTCCTTGCGACGCTCATCGCGGGCGCTCGCCATTTCGGCGCGTGCGGCCCGGCGCGCTGCGGCAGCCGGGTCTGTGGCCGGATTCTTCGCCGCGAACCGCTCCTGCATGGCCTTGCGGGCCTTTTCCGCAGCGGCGAGGCGATCGTTGAGGGAAGAGCGGAAGTCCATCTGTTTCGGTCTCCTGGAGAGGTGTCTTCAGTGGTCGTGGGTGGTGCGAAAAAGGAAAAGGCCGCCCCGAAAGGACGGCCTTCGCGTCTCGGCGAGGCGATTACGCCGTCGCGATGTTGTTGACGGCGATCTTGCCCGTCCGACGGTCTTCGGCGGTGTCGAAGGCCACCTTCTGGCCCTCGACGAGGCCGCGCATGCCAGCGCGCTCGAGAGCGGTCGCGTGGACGAAGACGTCCTTGCTGCCGTCGTTCGGCTGGATGAAGCCGAAGCCCTTCTGGTCGTTGTAGAACTTCACGGTGCCGACGATCATGTGATCTGTCCTCTGCATAGATGTGCGCATGGAAGAAGGGCGACGCCCAACTCCGGTTCAGTCGAATTTTGGAGAGAAATCTGAACTTGCGCTACGCCATGCAGGCGAAAACGGCCCAGTCGTCCGGCCAAACGTCGATCTGCGCACACTAGGCCAGCAGCGTCCAGATTGCAAGCCCATTGCACCCAGTCAAGCTTACGAGCCAAAAGATGCCGAGAAATTCCCAGGCGGATCATCAATTTTCGCCGGCCGCTGGGACCGCGTCCGACAGAAAAACGGCAGCGGGAACTTATTCGCGCCAAAAAGAATCGTAAGGATTATGCTATGGATGTTTTTTGGTTGGGAGAGATCGACGTGGCAAAGGGCGAACAGCGCGGCAATCGAGAAGCCAAGAAACCGAAGAAGGAAAAGCCGAAGACGATCGCAGCGGCTCCTTCGACCAAGGGCACCGTGCCCCAGAAGCCGTCCGGCTCGAAGCACTGAAGCGATCTCTTCAAAGGAGGACTTCGATGAGCGAAGCCCATTCGACGCAGAACCAGACCGCCCGCCGCAAGGCGGCCACCGCCTTCAACGACAGGGTGGAGCGCCAGCAGACGGCCGACGCCAAGAGGGTGGAGGAGCAGCGGCTCATCGACCAGCGCCGGGCCGTCAAGACCGAGAAGCTGAAGGCGCTGCGCCTCGAGCGCGACGCCGCCCTGGCGAAGGTGGCCGCCGAGGAGGCCGCTGCCCAGGCCGCCGCGGCCCCGAAGAAGCGCGTTCGGGCAAAGACGGCCTGATCGCCGTCCGGCGCCGGGGCTCGTCGAGAGCCCCGTCCCGAGACACGGCCCGTGAAGGCCGTGAGTCGCAGGCGGCACGACCGTGCCGCCGCGGGCATCCTGCGTCATCCCGGCCTGGCCGCGCTGCGGCCCGCTCGGGATGAGGCGGATGGTGACAGGCAGGCGGGAGACGTGTCCCTGCCGCCTCAGCCCGTCCGCTTGCGCACGAACTCCGCCCGCAGCACCAATCCCTTGATGGTCTCGTGCCGGCAGTCGATCTCCTGCGGATCGCCGGTCAGGCGGATCGACTTGATCACCGTGCCGCGCTTGATGACCTGGCCCGTGCCCTTCACCGGCAAATCCTTGATCACGATCACCTGGTCGCCATCGGCGAGCGTGTTGCCTTCGCTGTCGCGGACCACCACCGTGTCGGCCGCGGCCCGTCGTGCCGCGAGGTCGGCGGCCGGCATCCATTCGCCGGTCTCCTCGTCGAAAACATAGTCATCGTCGCCGGACATCGATCGTTCTCCGCAGGCGCCGTCGCGGCGCGCAGACGGCTTAGCACGCGAGGTGCCGGCGGGCGCAATCCGGCATTGGACTGATCCGGGGCAGGGCATGTGCGGGCATGAGGCTTCCGCTTCCGGCGCGGGCGGGCCATAAGGGCGCCGCGCGACCCACCTGCGGCAGGATCCCATGATACGCCTCGAGAACATCAGCAAGCAGAACGGCCACCAGATCCTGTTCATCGAGGCCTCGGCCACCCTGCAACGCGGGGAGAAGGTGGGTCTCGTGGGGCCGAACGGCGCTGGCAAGTCGACCCTGTTCCGCATGATGACCGGCCGTGACGTGCCCGACGAGGGACAGGTCGCGATCGATCGCGGCGTGACCATCGGCTATTTCAGCCAGGACGTGGGCGAGATGGCCGGCCGCAGCGCGGTGGCCGAGGTCATGGACGGCGCGGGGCCCGTCAGCACGGTCGCGGAGGAGCTGCGCGAGCTCGAGGCGGCCATGACCGATCCCGACCGGGCCGACGAGCTGGAGGCGCTGATCGAACGTTACGGCGAGGTGCAGGCCCGCTTCGAGGAGCTCGGCGGTTACGCGCTGGAAGGCCGCGCACGCGAGGTGCTGGCCGGGCTCAGCTTCAGCCAGGAGATGATGGACGGCGACGTGGGAGCGCTGTCGGGCGGCTGGAAGATGCGCGTCGCGCTCGCCCGCATCCTGCTCATGCGCCCCGACGTGATGCTGCTGGACGAGCCGAGCAACCACCTGGACATCGAGAGCCTCATCTGGCTGGAGACCTTCCTCAAGGGCTACGACGGCGCGCTCATGATGACCTCGCACGACCGCGAGTTCATGAACCGGATCGTCCGGAAGGTGGTCGAGATCGATGCGGGATCGCTGACGACCTATTCGGGCGACTACGCCTTCTACGAGCAGCAGCGGGCCATGAACGAGCGCCAGCAGCAGGCGCAGTTCGAGCGCCAGCAGGCCATGCTCGCCAAGGAGATCAAGTTCATCGAGCGCTTCAAGGCCCGCGCGTCCCATGCCGCCCAGGTGCAGAGCCGCGTGAAGAAGCTCGACAAGATCGAGCGCGTCGAGCCGCCGCGCCGGCGCCAGGCGGTGTCCTTCGAGTTTCCCCCGGCGCCGCGCTCGGGCGACGACGTCGTGAGCCTCAAGGCCGTGCACAAGGCCTATGGCAGCCGTCGCATCTACGAGGGCCTCGACTTCCAGGTCCAGCGCCGGGAGCGCTGGTGCATCATGGGCGTCAACGGCGCGGGCAAGTCCACCTTGCTCAAGCTCGTGGCCGGGGCCACCACGCCGGACACCGGCACGGTGACGCTCGGCGGCAGCGTCAAGCTCGGCTATTTCGCCCAGCATGCGATGGACCTGCTCGACGGCGAGCAGACCGTGTTCGAGACGCTGGAGAGCGCCTTCCCGCAGGCCAACCAGGGCTCGCTGCGCACGCTGTCGGGCTGCTTCGGCTTCTCGGGCGACGACGTCGAGAAGCGCTGCCGGGTGCTCTCGGGCGGCGAGAAGGCCCGGCTGGTGATGGCGCTGATGCTGTACGACCCGCCGAACCTGCTGGTCCTGGACGAGCCCACGAACCACCTGGACATGGCCACCAAGGACATGCTGGTCGAGGCGCTGGCGCAGTACGAGGGGACGATGCTGTTCGTGTCCCACGACCGCCACTTCCTCGCCCAGCTGTCGAACCGCGTGCTGGAGCTGACGCCCGACGGCGTGCACCAGTATGGCGGCGGCTATCTCGACTACGTGGCCCGTACCGGCCACGAGGCGCCGGGCGTGGGCTAGCATCGCCCCGGCGGCCCCATGCGGGTCGCCTGGCGGGGCTCGAATTGGCAGCAGGGCAAACGAAGCGTTAAAGCGCCGGAGCCCTGCGGAAGCCGCCGTGCGCGGGGCCTACAACCGAGAGTTGCAGATAAGTAGTTTTACCAACGTGCGTTTCCGCGCTGCGGCCGGACCCGGCGGCGACTTTCGCTCACCGGCCAAAGGCCGGCGCCCGGTTTCGCAAACTGTCCCCTGGATCCCCGAACCTTAAGGCTTCCCGGTTAGCTTGAGGTCGGCCATTGGCCAAACGTCTGGCGTGAAGGAACCGGAGCAAGCATGGGTCTTCTGATCCGCGTGGTCTATCTGAGCGAGGTCAACATCGCCAGCGGCGACCTCCTGCCGCAACTGCGCGCCATCCACGACGTCTCGACCCACCACAACCGGGAAGCCGATATCTCCGGCGTCCTGCTGTTCTCGCACCGCTTCTTCGTCCAACTGCTCGAGGGCCCGCGCCTGCGTGTCACCGAGACGCTCGGGCGGATCCTCGCCGACCACCGCCATGACAACATCCGGCTGTGCCTCGCCCGGGAGGTGCATGCGCGCATGTTCAGGTCGTGGAGCATGCGCCTGGTCAACGGCGACCCGAACTTCCGGCTCAACGACACCCAGCGCACCTTCGATCCGTCCCTGGCGACGGCCGACGAGATCATGGAGATGATCGAGCGCGGCTGCGTGCCCGACGGGCAGGGGCGGACGCTCGTCGCCGCCGGGTGAGCCGGGCCGGGCGGAAGCGCCGCTGACGCGCGCGGCGGGCGACAAGCGTCGATTCTCGGTTAGGTTGGCGCCGCCAGCCCATCCCGACCGGACCCGCCTCGCATGACCGCCACCCTCTGGAGCCTGCTCCCGCTCGCGCTTCACACGGCGGTCGTCATCGTCGCCTTCCTGACGGTGCCCATCAACCGCAAGCCATCGTCCGCCACCGCCTGGCTCCTGCTCATCGTGGCGGCGCCTTTCGTGGGCGTGATGCTGTTCCTGGCCATCGGCAGCCCGAAGCTGCCGGCGCGGCGGCGCAAGCTGCAGCGCCAGATGACCCAGATGATCGCCGGCACCCTGGCCAAGGCCGGCAGCGCCGACCTCGCGGGTCCAGTGCCGCCGCAGCGCCTGGGTGAGCGCGGCGCGCCGTTCGGGCTCCTGGCCGAGCGCCTCGGCGGCATGCCGCCGATGGAGGGCAACACCATCGCCTTCCTGCACGGCTATGACGGCATCGTCGCCGAGATGGTCGCGTCCGTCGCCCGGGCGCGCCACTACGTGCACGTGGAATTCTACATCGTCGCGCTCGACGCCACGACCGAGCCCCTGTTCGCCGCGCTCGAGGCGGCCGTGGCGCGGGGCGTCACCGTGCGTCTGCTCCTCGACCAGATGGGCTCGCGCAAGTTTCCGCGGCGCAAGGAGATGGAGGCCCGGATGACGGCGGCTGGCATCCAGTGGCGCTACATGCTTCCGCTGCTCAACCCGCGCGAGTTCCTGCGGATCGACCTGCGCAACCACCGCAAGATCCTCGTGATCGACAGTCTGGAGGCCTATACGGGGTCCCTGAACCTGATCGAGAAGGCCTACCATCGCTCCGACGACCTGTTCTACGAGGAGCTGGGGCTGCGCCTGACCGGACCGGCCGTGTTCGAGCTCGAGGCGGTGTTCGTCACCGACTGGTACTCGGAGTCGGGCGAACTGCTCGACGCGTCGCTGCACCCGCCGGTGGAGGCGACGCCCTTCGCGCCCGGCGGGGGCGTGATCGCGCAGGTGCTCCCCAGCGGCTCGGGGTTCGACGACGAGAACAACCTGCGTCTCTTCACCGGACTGATGCACGCCGCCCGTCACAGCCTCGTCGTGGCCACCCCCTATTTCGTCCCGGACGACGCCCTGATGCTCGCCATCACCAACGCGGCGCGGCGCGGGGTGAAGGTGACGCTCATCAACTCCCAGGCGGTGGACCAGACGTTCGTCGTCCACGCCCAGCGCTCGTTCTACGCGGAGCTGCTGCGGGCGGGCGTCGACGTGCGGCTCTATCCGGCGCCGACGCTGCTGCACGCCAAGGCCATGGTGGTGGACGACGACCTCGCCGCCATCGGCTCAAGCAACCTGGACATCCGCTCGTTCACGCTGAACATGGAGGTCTCGGTCCTGCTCTACGGCGAGAACGCCGTGGGGCCGCTCAGGACCATCCTGGAGGCCTATGCGGCCCGCGCCGTCCCCGTCGACCTCGATCGCTGGCGCCAGCGCCCCTTCCTGACGCGCGCGGCGGAGAACCTCGCCCGGCTCACGGCCGCGCTGCAGTAGGCCGCCGCCCGTGCGGCGGGGGCCGGACACCCATGCAGCGCACGAAGGGGCGGGCGGCAAAAGGCCGCCAAGTCCCTGACCTGACAGGGATCGGCCACAACCCTTGCGGGGGAGCGCGTCGTCGCCACCCTTGACTTGTCCGGTGCGGACGCGGGATTGGACCGGGACACGTCCCGTCGGGCTCAGGAGAACACGGACATGCAACTCGGCGTCGTCGGCCTCGGCCGCATGGGAGCGAACATCGTCCGCCGGCTGGCCCTCAGCGGGCACACCTGCGTGGTCTACGACCGCAACCCCGAGCCGGGGAAGATCCTCGCCGCGGAAGCGGGCGCCACCGCGGCGTCCGATCTCGCCGGCGTGGTGGCGGGCCTCGCCGCCCCCCGGGCGGTCTGGATCATGCTGCCGGCCGGCCAGGCCACCGAGGCCGCGGTCCAGGAACTCGCCGGGCACATGGAGCCGGGCGACGTCATCATCGACGGCGGCAACTCCTTCTGGAAGGACGACGTCCGGCGCGGCGCCGAGCTCCGCGCGCGCGGGATCCACTACCTCGACATCGGCACCAGTGGCGGCGTGTGGGGCCTCGAGCGCGGCTACTGCCTGATGATCGGCGGTCCCAAGGAGCCCGTGGACCGGCTCGACCCCCTGTTCAGCGCGCTCGCGCCCGGCCGCGGCGACATCCCGCGCACCCCCGGCGTCGACCACCTCGATCCGCGCGTCGAGCGGGGCTACATCCATGCCGGTCCGACCGGCGCCGGCCATTTCGTGAAGATGATCCACAACGGCATCGAATACGGGATGATGCAGGCCATCGCCGAGGGCTTCGACATCCTCAAGCACGCCGACAGCCCGTCGCTGCCCCCCGAGCACCGCCTCGAGCTGGATCTGCCCGGCATCGCCGAGGTGTGGCGGCGCGGCAGCGTGATCACTTCGTGGCTGCTGGACCTGACCTCCGCCGCGCTGGCGCAGGAAAACGACCTCGCCAGCTATTCCGGCCATGTCGAGGACAGCGGCGAAGGCCGCTGGACCGTGCAGGCCGCGGTCGAGGAGGCCGTGCCTGCCGAGGTGCTCACGGCAGCCCTGTACACGCGCTTCAGGTCGCGCCAGGACCACACCTTCGCCGAGAAGGTGCTGTCGGCCATGCGCAAGGGCTTCGGCGGCCACCAGGAACCCGGGAAGGGCAAGTGATGGCCGGTCCGAACGCAGAGGCCGCGCCCGTCAGCGTCATCGTGATCATGGGCGTGTCGAGCTCCGGCAAGACGACGACCGCCACGGCGCTCAGCGAGCGGCTCGGCTGGCCGTTCCGCGATGCGGACAGCTTCCACCCGCCCGCCAATGTGGAGAAGATGTCGCGCGGCATCCCGCTCGACGACGGCGACAGGGCGCCGTGGCTGGCCGCCATCGCTGCCTGGATCCAGGAGCGCATCGCCCGCGGCGAGCATGGCATCGTGACGTGCTCGGCGCTCAAGCGCGCCTACCGCGACGTGATCATGGCCGGCAAGCCGGGCGCGAGGCTCGTCCACCTCGTCGGCAACCGCGCCCTGATCGGCGAGCGCATGGCCCGGCGCAGCAACCACTTCATGCCGACGTCCCTGCTGGACAGCCAGTTCGCCACCCTCGAGCCGCCGGGGTCCGACGAGGACGTCCTGTCGGTCGAGGTCTCGGTCTCGCCCGCCAGGGTGGCCGACGGCATCATCGCCGAACTCGGTCTCGTCAGAAGCTAGCCGGAGAGGGGACCCGGCGCCTGCCGGGTCCCCGAAGGCCAGGCTATTCGACGATGTAGACGACCTGGCGGGTGCCCGGCTCGACCAGAACGGTGCGGCCGTTGATCACCGCGTAGTCGTACTGGGTCGTCAGGCCGACATTCGCCGGCACGGGATAGACACGAACGCGGCTCGGCACCGCATAGCCCACGACCACCTCGTCGCGCAGGGCGACGGAAGGACGGCGCTGGGCGACCACGTACTGCCGGACCCTCGTGCTCTGGTCCGGGCTGAGCGCCGCACCCACCGCGGCGCCGGCGACACCGCCGACGGCCGCCCCGACGGGGCCACCGACCACGGCACCGGCGACCGCACCGCCGGCCGCGCCCGTCGTCGTGCTGCTGCCGCAGGCGGCGATGGGAAGACCAACGATGGCAGCGGCAAGGACTGCCTTGAGAGCTGATGAAGTCATGATTTAATTCTCCGATCCGCCCCGGGTCGGCAATTCTCGGTCAGCAATGTTGGTTCCAGGGCCGCAGTCCCGACGATGTCCCTGGCCCTGGAAATCGGCCGGGTGGAACGCCCCTGCGGCACGGCCGGGAGAAGGCCGCGCGCCCGTGTCCGGAGCGGCGACGATAGGATTTTCCGCCTCCAGCTTCGCAAGGATGCGTCGTCTCAACGGCCCTGTATCCTGGCTGGTCCTCGCTCGCCCGCGTCGATGACGACACTGGCGCCCGGTGCATCGTCCTCGGCAGGCGCCTCGTGTCGCCGATCCGCTGCGGTCGCCTCGACGACCTCGGCGGGCACCAGCCCGAGCGACAGCGCGTGCCGCGCCATCGCGACGCTGTCGGCGGCGAGCAGCAGGCTGGCGCCCGCCTTCGCCACGGCCTCCGACAAATCGGCGATCGCCCGGGTCCGGGCGGGGTCCCCGCTGACGTCACGGATCATCACCGTGAGGACCCGGCCGGGATGGTCGGCCACGATGCGGGCATAGATCTCGGGGTCCTGCTGGCCGCTGTCGCCGATCAGGACGAAGGGCAATGTGCCGTAGAGGGCCAGCATGTGCCGGATGAGGTCCTCCTTGTGCGTCCGGGCCTTGCGCGGAATGGGCGATGTCCAGCGTACGCCCCACTCGCGCAGGAAGAGGACGGGCCCGACCGGGATGCCGTGGAGCCTGAAGAAGGCATCGAGCACCTCGTAGGTGCCCCAGGGCGCGCGCGAGACGTAGAGCAGCGGGTTGAACTCGGCGTCGGAGCGCCCGCGGTGCAGGCCGCGATAGAGCGCCGCCACGCCGGGAAAGGCCGTCCGGCTCTTCGCGTCGGCGACGAACAGGCGCCAGAGCATCAGGACCGTGTTGGCCACGCCCGTCTCGACGACGGTGTCGTCGATGTCGCTGATCACCACGAAGCGGCAGTCGGGCGGGGGGATGAACACCGGGGCCTTGGCCGTCACCGGGGCGCCGTCGAGCGTCAGGGTCACATCGTGCCAGCAGGTCGTGTCCGGAGGGGGGGAGGGGAGCGCCATGCGGATGCGGAAATACCCGTCCGCGTCGGTCCGCGTGCGCAGGCTCGCATCCCCGAACCGGGCCGTCACGCCCATGTCCTGCACGGGATGCCGCGTGATCCGGCGCATCACGTTGCGAACCTGGCCGGAGAGGCTCAGGCCCTTGTCCTGCCGCGCTCCGGGGCGCTGGCGGAAGACCCGCCCGATGAGGAACAGCTCGTCCCGCGAACCGTAGCCGCGGTACGGCAGCAGGGCGATGCCCGCCTTGCTGCGCGACCGGGACACCGGCCGCGCGGCGGCGGCGAGCGCGCCTCTCAGGAACTGTCGAAGGGCATCGAACATGGCTTGGCCTCCACCCACAAACGCGGGCGGAGGGCAGGTCGTTCGACGGAGCAACCCAACCTGGGTTGGGCCCGCGCTCGGATAGCGCGGGCGAGGTCCGTGCGGGCGAGGCTTACGCCGGCAGCACGACGACCTTGGTCTTCACCGGCGTCTGCTCGTAGAGGTGCATCATGTCCTGGGTGAGCAGGCCGACGCAGCCGCTGGTGATGCCGTTGCCGATCGTCTCGGGGTCGCTCGTGCTGTAGATCGTGTACAGCGTGTAGCGGTTGTTCTGGTAGAGGTAGAGCGTGCGGGCGCCGAGCGGATTGTCGAGGCCGGGCGCCATGCCGCCAGCGTATTTGGCGGCTTCGGGCTGGCGCTTGATCATCTCGGCAGGCGGGGTCCAGATGGGCCATTCCGCCTTGCGCCCGATATAGGCGTCGCCGCTCCACCGGAACCCGTCGCGCCCGACATTGGCGCCATAGCGGGTCGCCATGCCGTCCTCTTCGATGCGGTAGACGTAGTAGTTGCCGGGATCGACGATGATCGTGCCCGGCGCTTCCTTGCTGTCGTAGCGAACCGTCCGACGGTAGTACTTGCGGTCGAGCTTGGTCACGTCGACCGCCGGCACCGGGAACTTCTCCTGGGGCAGCGGGCCGTACACCTTCTCGGCCTCGGCCGTGGTCATGCCGTCGATCGTCGTGCAGCCGGCGAGGCCCAGCGCACCGAGGCCGGCCGCGGATCCGAACACGAAGGACCGGCGGTCGAGAGAACTGCTTTTCATCGTCATACACCTTAGCTGGACGCCCTGGCGGGCGAGACACTGCCGCCAAGCGGCACGATTGGCAAGCTCGGGCCTTGCAAGACCCATGGCTTCGGCGCGGCTCGTCAGCCCGCCAGCACGACGACGGTGGTGTTCACCGGAGCCCGCTCGTAGAGGTCCATCACGTCCTGGTTCACCATGCGGATGCACCCCGAGGACACGTTCTTGCCGATGGTGGAGGGCTCGATGGTGCCGTGGATGCGGTAGAGCGTGTCCTTGTTGTTCTGCCACAGGTACAGGGCACGGGCGCCGAGCGGATTGCCCGGCCCGCCCTTCATGCCGATGCCGCTGCGCAGCTCGGTCATCTGCTTCTTGAGCTCGGGCTGGCGCATGAACATTTCCTTGGGCGGATACCAGTCCGGCCAGGCCTGCTTGTCGTGGATCACCGCCGAGCCCGCCCAGGCGAAGCCCTCGCGGCCGACGCCGACGCCGTAGCGGATGGCGCGGCCGTTGGGCATGACAAGGTAGAGATAGCGCGCCTTCGGGTCGACCACGACGGTGCCGGGAGGCTGGTTGGCGGGAGCGTCGACCACCCGGCGCCGGAACTGCGGATCGATCTCGCCCAGCGGAACGGCAGGCACCGGGAACGGCTCGGTGGTCACGGCGGCATAGATGTCCGGCGCGAAGAAGGACGGCTCGCCCGCCGGCGCCGTCGTCGCGGCGGGAACCGGTCCGCCACCGCGTCCGGCGGGGACGCAGGCGGCCAGCGGGACGACGGCCGCGGTGGCGATCACGGCGCGGCGCGAGAGGTCTGGCATGGGGACGGCTCCGAAAACGTTGCCCCACAGGGTGAAGCAGGTGCGTTGAAAAGGCGTGAACCCGGCCGGCCGGTGCCGGCAACCCCGCCATGCAGGATCATGCGGGCGGTGGCACGCCGGCGCAGGCGGCGATAGGCTCGCCGGGCGGGCACGCCTCGACGCGAGCCGGGCCCGCCGTGAGCAGGGGACGAGCCTTGCCGCCGTCATGCAGCAAGGCCAGGGAGGTTACGCGTGAAGATCACCGACGTGAAATGTGCCGTCATCGCCAGCAGCCCCGTGATCCGGATCACGACGGACGAGGGCATCACCGGCTGGAGCCAGATCGAGACTCCCAAGCCCTACCTGCAGCCCATCGTGCTGCAGCTCAAGTCGTGGCTGGTGGGGCAAGACCCGGTGAACGTCGAGCGCGTGGTCAAGCGGATCCGCGTGCGCGGCGGCTTCAAGCCGTTCGGCGCGGCCGTGAGCGCCATCGAGATTGCGCTGTGGGACATCGCCGGCAAGGCCGCCAACCTGCCCGTCTACCGCCTCATGGGGGGCAAGGTGCGAGACCAGGTGCGCACCTACCGCACGCTCTACCACAACGAGGCGGGCGTGAAGCACACGCCGGACGACTACCGCCGCTGGGCCGAGTACGGCATGGCGCTGGAGGGCGGCTTCACCATGTTCAAGCTGCCCACCTCGTTCCACTCGTCGATGGTGCGCGACTTCCCCGACTTCCACTACGGCGCCGTCCAGCATGACGCGCCGTTTCCCTATCCGCACAAGGGCCTCCTGAGCGAGGACGGCTTCAACCACATGGTCGCCTGCGTGCGGGCGGCCAAGGAGACGCTCGGCAGCAGGCACGGCCTGGCGGTCGATGCCGGCCCGGGCTTCCTCGTGCACGACGCGCTGCGCTTCGCCAAGGCGGTGGAGGACCTGCACCTCCTGTGGATCGAGGACATGATCACGGGGGACTACGTGCCACACGTCAGCGCCCACAACTACCGCGAAGTCACGCCGCACACGACGACGCCCATCCACACCGGCGAGCAGATCTACCTGCGCCAGAACTTCAAGGAACTGATCGAGACGCGCGCGGTGGACGTCATCGGTCCCGACCCCTGCGACGTGGGCGGCATCGCCGAGCTCAAGTGGATCGCCGAATATGCCGACCTGCACGGCATCGCCATGGCGCCCCACGGCACGGCCAACGGCATCTTCGGCCTGGCATCGCTGATCCAGGTCTGCGCCACGCTGCCCGACAACCTGATCGCGTTCGAGTATCCGGCCCGCTTCGAGCCGTTCTGGTACGACATCACCGAGGGCTTCGACGGGATGCCGGTCAGGAACGGCCTCATCGACGTGCCGGACCGTCCGGGCCTCGGCGTCGAGCTGATCGCCGCGAAGGCCAGGAAGTATCTGTCGGAAGGGGATGCCGACTTCTTCGACTGAGTGCTGCGGCGCCTGCCGGGCTGGCTGCGGTCCGGCGGGCGCCATCGGACCAAACCGAACGGCGGCCAGCGGCGTTGTCAGGCTCCTGCGCCCGTGAGCCACCCCGATGACCGACCAGACGTCCCGCGCCAGCACCCGAAGCCGGGCACAACCGTCCACGCAGGGCCCACCGGGCCTCGGCACGGTCCTTCAGCGCAACATCGCGATGCTGAACGACCGGCGCAAGGCGGAGGAGGAACAGGCGTCCTTCGAGGACCGCCTGGCCCTGACGATCACCCGGTTCACCGGCAGCATCATGTTCGTCTACATCCATCTGGCGTTCTTCGCCTTCTGGATCGTGGCGAACCTGGGCTGGATCCCCGGCGTCCCCGTGTGGGACGCATCCTTCGTCGTGCTGGCGATGTGGGCGTCCGTGGAGGCGATCTTCCTGTCGACCTTCGTGCTGATCAGCCAGAACCGGAACCAGGCGACGGCCGACAAGCGCGCCGACCTCGACCTCCAGATCAGCCTGCTCGTGGAGCACGAGATCACCAAGCTCACGACGCTCGCGGCCTCCATCGCCGACCACCTCGGCGTGCGGACCGAGGCCGAGGAGGAGCTCGAGGAGATCAAGCAGGACGTGGCGCCGGAGGTGGTGCTGGACGAGATCGAATCCACCAGGCCCGCATCGTGACCGGGGATGGCGCGGCTGCGGCCATTGCGTCGCGTGCCCCCGGCGGCCTATGAGCGGGGAACGGCCCCCGGGCCGCCGTCCACCCGCCCGAAAAGGTCCACGCCCATGCGCATCGCCATCGCCTCGGATCACGCCGCCTTCGATCTCAAGTCCGCGCTCGCGGCCTGGCTGCGGGACGAGGGCCACGAGGTCAGCGACCTGGGACCGGACAGCGATGCCCGCGTCGACTATCCCGACTTCGGCTACAAGCTGGCCACCCACGTGGCGGCGGGACGGGCGGACCGCGGCATCGCGCTCTGTGGGTCCGGCATCGGCATCTCGATCGCCGTGAACCGCAATCCCGCCTGCCGCTGCGCGCTCGTCGCCGAGCCCCTGTCGGCGGCGCTCTCGCGCGAGCACAACGACGCCAACGTCATCGCGCTCGGCGCACGCCTCGTCGGGCTGGACATGGCCAAGGCCTGCATCACGGCCTTCCTCCAGACGGCCTTCGCCGGCGGCCGGCACGAACAACGCATCGAGAAGCTGGGTCGTCCGACCGGCTGCTGAGCGCTCGGCTCCTCAATCTCGCGGATGGGCCAGGACGTGGGCGACGATGGCGTTCGCGTGGCCATGCCCCATGCCATGCTCCGTCTTGAGGAAGGCCACGAGGTCCATGTGCCTGGCCGGGCATCGCGCCCGCACGAGGTCCTGCCACTCGGCGATCGGACGCCCATAGGTCTTCTCGATGGAGGGGAAGTAGGACGCGGGCCCTTTGGCCTTCTCTTCCGGCATGCGGGTCTCCTCTCGACGGGCGACGATATTGGCGACACTCTGCCTGGAAGACGCGGCGCCTTCACGCGTTCCGACACGTGCGAGGCGCGGCGACGGCGATTTCCGGGAGGCGATGTCGGCAGGGGCGCAGCTCGACCGTCATCATGACGTGGGCGAACCGTCTCTCGCCCGTCGAACAGGAGACAGGCGATGGCCAATCCGATCATCTGGTACGAGCTGCTCACGTCCGACCACCGGGCCGCGGCCGATTTCTACCGCGTCGCGCTGGGCTGGGACATTGCCCCCTGGCAGGGGAAGGCCGGCGAGGGCGCCATGCCCTACCTGATGTTCGGCGGTGGCGGGGCGATGAGCGGAGGGATCATGGACTTCCCGCCGCCGGCGCTCGCCAATGGCGCGCCGCCGCACTGGAGCGCCTACGTGATGGTTCCCGACACCGACGCTGCGGCGCAGAAGGCGGCGTCGCTCGGCGGACAAGTGATGGTGCCGCCCACCGACATTCCGGAGGTGGGCCGCTTCGCGGTGATCACCGATCCGCAGGGCGCCTTCATCAACGTGATGACTCCGCTGCCGATGGATCCGCCGCCGCCCCGTCCGCCGGAGGGGATGCCCGGGCAGTGCGGCTGGCATGAACTGTTCACGACGGACCAGGCCGGTGCGCTGTCCTTCTACGGGGCGATGTTCGGCTGGTCCAAGGTTCGCGGGCACGACATGGGGCCCATGGGCGTCTACGAAATCCTCGCCATCGACGGCAAGGAGACCATCGGGACGATGACCCTGCCGCCGCACATGCCCCGGCCGCATTGGAACTTCTACTTCATCGTCGACGACATCCAGGCCGCGGCCGCCCGCACGACGGCGTCGGGCGGCTCGGTGGTGATGGGCCCGATGGAGGTTCCCGGCGGCAGCTGGGTGTTCCAGGGCCGCGATCCCCAGGGCGCCTATTTCGGCGCTGTGAAGCCGGCCGCTTGACTTGCAGGGGCCGGTCCAGCCTGGACGATCCTAGATCTCTCAGTTCGACGGGAAGTCGACGACCTCCTGGTCGAGCGGCAGGACGTTCGTCCGCGGTCCCGGCGCGCTGCCGGGATCGACGGTGACGGGTCCGCCCTTGTCGACGGTGGCGTCGTCGAGCACGGCGCGCCCGCGCAGGGTGAGGCTGCTGAAGGTGTAGGGCAGCCCCTGCGAGGCCAGCGGGGAGGGGCCGTCCATCACGTGGAAGTGCAGGTGCGGGGCGTCGGAATTGCCCGTGCTGCCGAGCAGGCCGAGGACCTGCCCGGTCGCGACCCGATCGCCCGGTTTCACTGTCGCCGAGCCCGTCTTGAGGTGGGCATAGAGCGCGAAGTTGCCGCTGCCCATGTCGACGACGACGTGGTTGCCGGCCGCGTTGTCGGTGGTGATGCCTTTGCGCACGGCGCCCGGCACCTCCTCCGGCATGTCGTTGACGACGCCGACGACGGTGCCCGGGGCGGCGGCGTGGATCGTGACGCCGAATTGCGGGTAGCTCTCCACCTTGTCCGCGGGTCCGTTGAACATGCGGCGGTTCGCGTCGATCTGGATGAAGTCGATGGCGAAGCGCTCCGGCACCTTGACCGTGCCGTCGAAAGCCATGGCCGCGCCGCGGTGGGAGGTGATGGTGGCGCAGCAGCCGTTCACGACGACCCAGCCCGGCCCGCGCAGCGGCGGCTCGAGCCGCACGGCCGGCTGCCTGTCCACGTCCACGCGGGCGCCTTCGAAGGTGATCCTGGCCGGGATTCCGAGCGCGGGATCGACCGGCGTTCCGGTGTGCATGTCGGCGCCCGGCGTCTTCACCATGCGCAGCGTGGTCAGCCGGTGCGCGATCGCCTGCGGGACGGGAACTCCGGGCGGCAGGGCCACGTCCAGGAACACCATGGCCGACTGCCCCGGCCCGAGAGTGTCGGCGGGGTCGTGGCCGTTCAGCCGGAAGATCGCGCGAAGCGCCTCCTTGCTCCAGGAGGCGAGGACCGCTCCGGTCGCGGCATCGACCGCTTCGAGCGCGTCGATCGCCACCACGAGGCTCGTGACGTTCACCACCGTGAGCTCGTAGGCGAGGTGGGTGCGGCCGTCGGTGGCGAGGACGGCCCGTGGCGGGTACAGGGGGGCCACGCTGAGGGCGGTGAACTGCGGCTGCGCGGCCCGGGCGAGCGGCACCTGCCCGGCGGAGGCCAGCACGATGCCGGCCGTGAGGAGCGAGCGGGCCAGGGCGGACTTGCGCATGGGCGTCACCTGAGGAGCGCGTGGCGTGGGACGACTACCATATCGCGAAAGCGGCATCGGTGGAGGCCGCGTTCGCGCTCACCCGGTGACGCCCGCCAGGCGGGCCTGCCGGCAGGCCCAGTCGCGGAACGCCTTGATCTTGGGCACGTGGCGCCGGGCCTGCGGGTAGACGAGCCAGTAGGAATGGCCGTCGTCCCCCACGATGTCGAAGGGTTGCACGAGCCGGCCGGCCGCGAGGTCCTCGCCGAAGAACCCCGGCGTGAGGATCGCCACCCCCTGGCCCGCCATGGCGGCGCTCGCCTCGAGCTGCTGCGAGCCGAGGCTCACGTCCGCCTGGGCCGACAAGGTGGGCTCCGGGACCCCGGCGAGGCGGAACCACGAGAGCCACCACGGATCGGTGACCCCGATCAGGGGAAAGCGCAGGAGGTCCGCGGGGCCGTCGGGCCGCCCGAGCCGCTCGATGAGGGAGGGCGCCATCATGGGCGTGAAGGTCGTGCGCATCAGCAGATGGCTGGCGAGCCCCGGCCAGGGGCCTGTGCCGGAGCGGATGCCGACGTCCACATCCTCGGCCGCGAAGTCCACGAGGCGCGGTTGCGTGTCGAGCCTCACGGCGAGGTTAGGCCGCTCGGCCCGAAAGCTGCCGAGCCGGGGCACGAGCCAGTGCGTCGCGAAGGTCTGGACGGTGCTGATCGAAAGCGTGCCGCTCGCCTCCTCGCGAACGGTCGCGAAGGTGGCGCGCAGGTCGTCGAAGGCGCGGCTCACGGGACCGGCTAACCTCTCCCCGGCGTCCGACAGCACCACGCGCCCTTTGGCGCGCAGGAACAGGGGCTGCCCGACGCGCTCCTCGAGCACCTTGATCTGGTAGCTGACGGCGGCCTGAGTCATGCCGAGCTCACCGGCCGCACGGGTGAAGCTCTGGTGCCGTGCCGCGGCCTCGAAGACCCGGACGGCGGTCAGCGGCGGCAGGGAGGACGGTGCTGAGGTCATCAAGCCACCTTATGGGGTGTAACCGAGGATCGATTGGTTTTCGCGCCGCCGCAAGCCGAATGTCGCTGCCACGAACCCCGTGGAGACATGCACCATGACCCTCTCGTTCCCCCGGCTTTTCGCTCAGGCGAGCCGTCAAGGCATGCCCGTGCCGGCCCTCGGCCGAATCCTGGCTCGGCTGTGGAGGCGCGCCGGCAGCGTCGCGCTCGATCCGGAGGCGCTCTCGGACCAGCAGAAGCGCGACATCGGGCTCCTCGACGGGCGCGGGCCGCTCAACCGTCGTCCCGAGCGCGACCCGACCGCGGGGCCCTGAACCACGGGCGGGGTCGATCGTCTCAGGGCGCCCCGTCCCCACGGAGGAGCCGGCCGTCCGCGTCGGGGCTCAGGAGGTCGATTCCGTTGAAGGGGTGACGTCGTCGGCGTGGCGGGAACAGAGGTCGCCGAGCGCCGAGGCCATCTCCTCCAGCATGGCGACGGCCTCGGCGAGGGCGCCGTCGCCGACGGCCTGCCAGACGGCCGCCTCGCGCCCGCCGAGGTCGGCGAGCGTGAGGGGCAGCGCTGCCGCTTCGGCGAGAGCCCCCTTCTCGTTGATCAGATGGCGGCGATTGAGCGCGAAGAGCACCTGCGCGACGCAGGCGAGCGTCCGGTAGGCGCAGCCCGCGACGTGCGTGGCGTCGCCGCGCACCGCGGCCTTGCGGGCGTTCTGGGCCGAAAACGTCGCCTCCCAGCCGAACCGGCCGACGAGCGCAGAAGCCAGCGCCTCGGGATAGGGATCGGCGAGAGCCTTGAGTTCGGCCACGAGGCCGGTGGGATCGTGCAGCGGCCGGCACAGGGCGATCTCGCCCATCCAGATCGCCGACACGAAGCCGTGCGGATGGCCCGGCTGGTAGTCCACGCTCACGGCGCCGTCCCGGCAAGCGGCGATCACCGCGCGCAGGCGCGCCGCCGGACGGTAGAGGAGGTCGACGGCGGTGCCTCCGACCTTCAGCCACGCCCCGCCCACGATCCAGGGGCCCCAGGCGCCGATGCCCGTGGGCACGGACGACCCCGCGTCGACGATGGGTTCAAGCGCCGTGGCCAGCCTCCCGGGATCGAAGGGCCGCTCCTCATGGAAGACGAGCCCCAGGTCCCAGTCCGACCCCTCTGTCGCCCGGCCGCGGGCGCGCGAGCCGCCCAGCACGACCGCGGCGATCCCGGGGACGCGGGCCAGGGTCTCGACGATGCCTTGTGGAAGAGCGCTCATCCTTCGACACTCACGGCTGATCCGCTGATTTCGGTCGTCCCCGGTGGCTCACCTCGGAAGGTCCGGATCCGACAGAAGACGACCCACCGTGCTCAACCCCAGTTGGCTCATCGCTGGTACGCTTTCGCGATAGTACCATACGAGGCCGAGGGCCTGCTGAAGCGCCCAGGCGGCACCGCGCCGCCATTCCGTGTCGCCCGATCCGAGCCGGGCCCGAAATGCGGCGCGACGGGGCCGGTCGAGGGTGTGCCAGGCCACGACCAGGTCGAGCGCCGGATCAGCGGGCCCGAACTGCCCCGTGTCGAGTACGCCGGCGAGACGACCGGCATGGACGAGCAGGTTGAAAGGGATGAGGTCGCGGTGGCTCATGACGTCGGGGCCGCAGGCCGGCATCGCCCGCAGCGCATGCCAGAGCGCCTCGACGCGCCGCGGGTCGACATCGGTGGCGCTCCTGGCGATGCATTCGGACACCCAGGCATCGTGATCGGTCAGGCTGCCGCCGCGGCCCTGCCCGTCGAACCGTCGTCCGCCCGTCGAAGAGTTGCGCAACGCGATCACGAGACGGGCGAGATCGTGTGCAAAGGGCTCCGACGCCTCCATCGCCGCGGGCGTGACGACGTCGCCCGGCACCCACGACACGAGCATCCACGGCAAGGGATAGCGGTCCCCCGGCCGACCGATGCCGAGTGGGCGAGGTGCCGGCACCGGTGATCGATCCGCGAACGCGCTCATGGCCGATGCCTGTGCCCCGATCGCGGCCAAGCATGGCCCGGGCTGCGAAGGACGAAGCGGAAAGCGCGCACAGGCCGAGGCTCCGACCCTGAAGATCGCATTTTCCGTCCCTGAACCCTGGACGGGCTCGACGGTCTCCGCGCAGAGGTCGGGGAACTGGGACTGGATGAGTGCGCGGGCCGTGGCCACGTCGATGGCGATCTGATCCGCGTGCATGCGTCGGGCCTGCTCGTGAATGCCGTCCAGCCGAGGTCCCAGGCCTCGCGAAGCCTATCAGAGATTGCCCTGGTCGTCCGTGCTCACGGGATCGTCCGGCCCGTAGTAGAGCGCCACGCACTCCTCGCGCAGCACGCCGCCCGCGATGCTGACGTCGTCGCGGTACGCATCCTTGATGAACGCGATGGTGTCGGTGTGCCGGGCTTCGAAATACATGCGGTGTACGTCCTCGCGCCCGGCGCCGTACACGACGCGGCCCACCTTGGCCCAGATCGAGGCCATGGTGCACATGCCGCAGGGCTGCAGGGTCGAGTAGAGGGTGGCCCCGCGCAGTTCGCCCCCGGGATTGTCGGCGTCCGCCACCCGCGGGCCGGCGCGCCGGAAGGCGACCATCTCGGCATGGGCCGTGGCATCGTGCAGCGTGTCGCACTCGTTGCGGGCCTCCGCCACGATCCGACCGTCATGCACGATCACGGCCCCGATCGGCGTGACCGCCGGGTCGCTGCCCCGCGCGGTGGCCACCCGCAGGGCCTCGCGCATCCAGCGTTCGTCGTCGTGCTCCATGAGGCGCTCCCTTGCCGTCCAGCATCCGCTGGCGGCAACACGGGGACGCGCGTTTGGTTGCGGCGCAACCGTCGCGGCAACGTGCCGCCGTCAGGGGCGAAGCGGCGGATCTTCCGAGTACTGTTCATCGGCCAACGCCGGGCACCACGGTTCGCGGCGCTTCACCCAGACCTCCATGTGCGGAGCGAACCCGCAGGGCGCGTCGTCGAGCGATCCCAGCCGGATGCCCACTTCCGTCTCGGAGAGGGTGTAGAGGCGTGTTCCGCAGGTGGGGCAGAAACTGCGCCCCTTCCAGACCGCAGCAGGACCTCCGCCCGAAAAAGCCTCGCGGGGCCAGGACGCGAAGAACGTGAAAGCGCTGCCGCTCTCGTGTCGGCAATCCCGGCAATGGCAGAGACCGACCCGGGTCGGATCGCCGGTGACGGCGTACCGGACCCGCCCGCAGTCGCAGCCGCCCTCGTGCTTGGTCATCGGGCCACCTTCCGGTTTGCAGCGTCCGATGATCGGGCGTGCGTGACCCTTCAACGCGATCCGGAACTCCGGGTTCGGCATCAAAAGGCCGGCCGCCGGTGCTCGTCCGCGCCTCAGCGCTCGGGCCAGGTCCAGGCGGGACGGTCGAGCGGCCCGCTGCCCACCACGTGGGTCTCGCCCAGCCGCTTCTCCAGCGCGACCACGGCGCAATCCGGGTTCTCGGCGAGCGCGCCCACCAGGGCGACGGCGTGCGAGACGACGATCACCTGCGACCGTTCGGCCGCGCTCACGATGAGCCGCCCGAGAGCCGGCAGCAGGTCGGGATGGAGGCTCGTCTCCGGTTCGTTCAGGATCAGGAGCTCCGGCGGCCGCGGTGAATGGAGGGCCGTCGCCAGCAGCAGGAAGCGCAGCGTGCCGTCCGACAACTCGGCCACCTGCAACGGGCGCAGCAGGCCGTGCTGCTCCATGACCAGCGAGAAGCGCCCCGCCGCGACCTCGACCCGCACGCGCGCACCGGGAAAGGCATCGTCGATCGTCTCGGCAAAGGCCTGCCGGTCGCCGATTTCGTGGATCGTCTGAACGGCGGCGGCGAGGTCCGCGCCGTCGTGGTTGAGGATGGGCGTGTGCGTGCCGATCTGCGCCTGGCGGGCCGGCGCGCCGGCATCCGTGCGGAAATGATCGTAGAACCGCCACGCCCGCATTCGCTCGCGCAGGGACAGCAGTTCCGGCGTCCGCCCCGGATCGGAACAGTGGGCCATCACGCTCTCGAACGGGGCGAGGCGCAGCGGCAGCGCATCCCAGCTTCCGCCGACGGTCCGGGCGCGGACGGCCGGGCCGTTGCGGTCCACCAGCAGCGCGCTCGGGCGTGGGCTTTCGCCCGTGAAGATCCATTCCCGCTTGAGCTCTGGATCGAGCATGAAGGCCGATGCGGGCACCGGCGGGGGCAAGCCGAGGTCGCAAAGGTAGCCGAAATCCTCCGTCGAGAACCCGAGCTTGAGGCTGACGGACTTCGACCGGACCGTTCCCTGGACCTCGTATTCGCCGGAGAGCACCTTGCGCCCGAAGGATTCCGGCCCCGCCCACAGCGTCGAGGGAAGCCCGCCCTCGCGGGCCAATGCCGGCACGAGGCCGCCCGTCGACGTTTCCGCGAGAAGGCGCAAGGCCCGGTAGAGGCTGGACTTGCCTGAGCCGTTGGGCCCGGTGACGAGGTTCAGCCTCGAGAGCGGGATCACCAGCTGCCGAAGCGACCGGTAGTTCGCGATGGCAAGCGTGAGAAGCATGCGGCATGTCCGGCTGGCGTCGTCGCTTTTGTGGCCGAAGCGGGCTTCACAGTCCAATCCTGGCAGGTCCCATTCGTCCCGGATGGTTGACGGGTGGAACAACAAACGCCGAGCTCAAGGCGGCAAAGACGGATTTTTCTCCTCGCGACTCTTTCCGAACACTCTTTGCATTGGCCATCCATTCACCATCGACGAGAGCAGCGCTCGCCTTTGCCGCGCGGGTACGGTGACATGACTTGTGAAATGTCGGAAGTTCGCGCGCCGTGCCGCATGTTGTGCTGAGATCGACTGCCGTATCCTTGCTGCTCGTCCTCGCCAGCGCCCCGGCCGGCGCGGCGCCCGCCTGCGATCCCGCGACGGTCAACCGGCTGCCCGACGAAGCCATCGCGCCGTGCACGGCGGCCATCGCCTTCGCCGACGCGACCCCGGGCGAGCGCGCGACGGCACTGTTCCTGCGGGGACGGGCCTATTTCCGCACCGACCGCCTCGACCTCGCGATCCGCGACCTCGACGCGTCCCTGGCTCTGGTGCCCGATGCGCCCGACGTGCTCGTCACCCGGTCGAACGCGCATCTCCGGCGCGACGAATTCCAGGAGGCCGTGGAGCTGATCGAGCGTGCCCTCGAGATCGATCCGGTCTCGCCCCGCGCGCTCACCGCGATGGCCTTCATCATGCGGATCGCGGGACGGCCGTTCGACGCGCGCGAGTTGCTGGATCGTGCCCTCGCCGTGTCGCCGGGCTTCGCGCAGACGCTCTACGAACGCAGTCGCCTCAACACCGACGAGCGCCGCCACAAGGATGCCCTGGCGGATCTCACGGCGCTCATCGCCCTGGACTTCGACGCCGCCAACCTGAGCGGTTACGTGGACGAGAAGGGCCGCTCGCGCGACATGCGCACCGTGGCGCTGCTCGACCGGGCCACGACGTTCGTCAGGCTGGGCGAGCGCGCCGCGGCCAAGGCGGACTTCGACCGGGCCGTCGAGGGAGGCGACTGGGAACGCCCCTATCGGGAGCGGGCCAGTTTTCTCCTGGAAGGCAGCGGCGACGCGCGCGCCGCCCTGGCGGATCTCGATCGTGCGTTGCGGATCGAACCTGCCGACCCGCAGGCGCACTACCTCAAGGGCTTGGCCCTCGCGACGCTCAAATCCTACGGCCAGGCCCTCGCGGCGTTCGACGACGCCATCCGGGTCAAGCCGGCCATGGGCAGCGCCCATGCGATGCGGGCCCGGATGCTGCGGGCTGCCGGCCAGACCGACGACGCCGTGAAGGCCGCCGTGGAGGCGATGACGGTCGACACCGCGCAGGTCGGGCGGATGGCCGCAAGCCTGACGCAGGCCGGCTACTGGAGAGGCCCGCCGCCCAAGGCCCCGACGCGCGATTTCCTGGACGCTGTTCGGGCCTGCATGATCGACACGGACTGCAACTGAGGAGCCTGCGATGAATCGAACCATCCTCGCCCTCGGACTGCTGCTCTGGATCGCGCCGGCCAGCGCCGACATGACGTCGGGGAGCGCCGGCCCCTTCGCCATGCGCACCTTCGTCGGCTGCGATATGTCGTTCATGGAGGCGCAGGCGGGGGCCTGCGACCCGGCGCCGGTGGACCTCGGGCTGACGCCCGCCGAGCGCTCCCAGGCCCATCTCGACCGCGCCAGGCGCCTGCTCGGGCTGATGCGCGACGCCGAGGTCCTGAAGGCCGCCAACGCCGCGGTGGAAACGGACCCCGGCAACCTCGACGCCCGCCTGTTCCGGTCCCGGTTCAGGTTCTCCATGCCCGGCAGCGGATCGCCGGACGAAGACCTCAACGTCATCCTGGCGGTCAAGCCCGACCACGCCGACGCGCTCGCCTCCCGCGCGTACTGGAACCTCCAGCTGCGACGGCTGGATTTCGCCCTGGCCGACACCAATGCGGCCCTGAAGGCCTGGCCCGGGCATGTCGATGCCCTGCGCTTCCGCGCATCGATCTACAAGGACATGAATCGCTTTGAGCTCGCCGATCAGGACCTGACGGCGGTGATCGCGGCCACGCCGACGGATCCGCGCCCGTCCATGATGCGCGCCGACATCCGGCTGCGCCGGATGGACACCGCCGGCGCCCTGGCCGATCTCGACAGGGTCGTCGCGCTGTCGCCGCGCGACCTGGCGGCCCTGGACATGCGCAGCGGCGTGAAGCTGTCGGTCGGCGACGCGGAAGGTGCCCTGGCCGACCTGCAACTGATCCTGGGCCGCCCCGGCGCGCCCGTGAACGTCCGCCCCAACATGCCTGCCATGGCCCGCATGGCGATCACGCGGGCCATGCTCCTGGCCAGGCTCGGACGCGTCGAGGACGCCAAGGCCGACCTCGACGACCTCGTCGGGCGTGGGGGCCTGAAGTTCATCCTGAAGCTCCAGCTGCACCTGCGCCGCAACGGCTTCGACGATGTCCAGATCGACGGCAAGGACACCACGACCTTCCGGACCGCCCTGGACAGCTGTCTGCGCCAGCCGAAGTGCGGGCAGGGGGCGACGCAGTCGCTCTAGGCTGGGCCTTGGCGACGCTCTCTCCCGATCTTGCCGGTCGCGGCGAACGCCGGACACGTCGTTCGTCCCACGCGGGACGCGACAGGGGGCGCCGCGATCGTGCAAGATCACGGGCCTTCGGGCCCATCAGGACGCGCCAGCCATGCCACGCCACGACTTCGATCCCGCCAGCGTCATCCCCGACGGCCGCGCGCCGTCGAAGGGCCGGCTCTTCACGCCCGACGGAACGCAGCCGTGGCGGGGCAACGTGGAAGGCCAGGCGATGGAGGGCGCCTGCACCGTGCTCGCCTATGGCAACGACACGGTCGGGATGGGGCCGAAGCTCCACATGCATCCCTATGACGAGACCTTCATCGTCGTCGCCGGCCGCGCGCGCTTCTTCGTCGGCGACCAGGTGATCGAGGCCGAGGCCGGGGACGTCGTGTTCGGCCCCAAGGGCCTACCCCACCGCTTCGAGAACCTCGGCCCCGGCCGCCTGCAGACGATCGACATCCACCACTCGCCGCGCTGGCTGCAGGTGGATCTTTAGCGTCACGACGCAGTTCGCGGCGCGAACGCCCGCTCGGCTGTAACGGGGCTCTCAACCGTCCTGCCCAGGCTCGCGCGGAGAGGGCGGTGCCATCCCTGTGCCGCGCCAGCCCGGGGCATCGCCCAGCCCCGTGTCGAACACGTCTGGCCATCAGCGTGGCTCGTCGCGCGACCTGCGCCGGTCGCCGCCACCTGTCCTGGACGTAACTTGACTGTGACGCCGCGGGGGATCATCCCCGGGTCAGCGCGCTCGGCCTTCGTCCGGGGGCGCGTGGAGAAACCGTCCGCCATGCCAAGCGACAGTAGCAACCGATTGCCCGGGCCGCCGACGGCTCACGGATCGACCTGATCGCTTGATCGGGCTCACCCGTGGTCGTGGCGGCACGCGACCACGTCAAAGGTGAGCCATGACTTCTCGCCCCGTCCCCGACGCGCGGATGGCGGGCCTCGGCCTGCGCCGGTCCACGCTCGTGCCCAACCTCTACGACGCCGTCGCCCTGGTGCTCGTGGTCGCCGTGCTGGCGCTCGTCGCGCACGCGGCCGGCGCGATGCGGGCGCCGCTGTCGCAGCTCGACATCGCGCCCGTCACGCTGGATCCCTGGCTCCTGCCCGACTATGCGGCCCGCACCACCCTGCGGATGTTCGCCGCCATGGCCGCCTCGCTCGTCTTCACATTCGTGGTGGCGACGCTCGCCGCCAAGAGTCGCAAGGCCGAGCTCCTGATCGTCCCGGCGCTCGACATCCTGCAGAGCGTGCCGGTGCTGGGCTTTCTGACCTTCACCGTCATCTTCTTCCTGAACCTGTTCCCGGCCAGCCAGCTCGGCGCCGAGTGCGCGGCGATCTTCGCGATCTTCACGGCGCAGGCCTGGAACATGGCTTTTTCCTTCTACCAGTCCCTTCGGACCCTCCCGCAGGACCTGGAGGAGGTGAGCCGCCATTTCCGCCTCTCGCCCTGGCTGCGCTTCTGGCGGCTCGAGGCGCCCTATGCCACGCCCGGCCTGGTGTGGAACGCCATGATGTCCATGTCCGGCAGCTGGTTTTTCGTGGTGGCGTCGGAAGCGATCTCGGTCGGCGATACCAAGATCGCGTTGCCCGGGATCGGCGCCTGGCTGTCGCTCGCCATCGAACGGCGCGACATCGGCGCGGTCGGAATGGCGGTTGCCGCCATCGGCGTCGTCATCCTGCTCTACGACCAGCTCGTGTTCCGCCCGATCGTCGCCTGGGCGGACAAGTTCCGCGCCGAGACGACGGCGGCACAGGAGCGGCCGCGCTCCTGGCTCTACGATCTCGTGCGGCGGACGCGCCTCGTGAAGAGGCTGTTCGAACCCGTGGCTGCCGTGGCGACCTCGGTCGGGCGTCTGCCCATGCCCCGCGTCGCATGGCAGGCCGTGGCCTTGCCGCCCGGCGTCGGCCGCGCCCTGGACCTGGCCTGGTACGGCCTCGTCGCCGCCGCCGTCGCGGCGGCCGCGTGGACGACGGCCCGCTTCGTCTCGACCACACTCGGGTGGGCCGACGTCGCCGGCGCCGTCGGGCTCGGGGCGCTGACCCTCATGCGGGTCCTCGTGCTCATCGCGGTCGCCAGCCTCGTCTGGGTCCCGATCGGGGTGTGGATCGGTCTCAGGCCGGCGGTGTCGCAGCGCGTACAGCCGGTGGCCCAGTTCCTGGCCGCGTTTCCGGCCAACGTGCTCTTTCCCTTCGCCGTCGTCGCCATCGTCCGGCTCGGGCTCGACCCCGACGTCTGGCTCTCGCCGCTGATGGTGCTGGGCACCCAGTGGTACATCCTGTTCAACGTCATCGCCGGCGCCAGCGCGTTCCCGACGGACCTGCGGGAGGCGTCCAGTCTCTTCCGTCTCAGACCGGCCCAATGGTGGCGCAAGGTGATCCTGCCGGGGATCTTTCCCTACTACGTCACCGGCGCACTCACCGCCTCGGGAGGATCGTGGAACGCCAGCATCGTCGCCGAGGTCGCGAGCTGGGGCGACACGAGGCTGCAGGCGTCCGGGCTGGGCTCGTACATCGCCAATGCGACCGACGCGGGGGACTACCAGCGCGTGGTCCTGGGGGTGGCCGTGATGTCGCTCTACGTCGTGATCTTCAACCAGGTGCTGTGGCGTCCGCTTTACCGCTTCGCCGAGCGCCGGCTCCGCATGACCTGAGGAGGACCCGCCATGTCCGCCAACGCACTCGACCGGGACGTCGTCACCGTTCGCGACGTCCGCCACTTCTACCACAAGGGTGGCAGCTCCGACCTGCTCGTCCTCGACCACGTCGACCTCACGCTGCACGACAACGAGATCGTGTCGCTGCTCGGGCGATCGGGGTCGGGCAAGTCCACGCTGCTGCGCATCATCGCCGGCCTGATGCCCGCGAGCGAGGGGCGCGTGGCGATCCGCGAGCGCCTGGTGAGCGGTCCGGCCCCCGACGTCGCCATGGTGTTCCAGTCCTTCGCGCTGTTCCCCTGGCTCACGGTGCTGGACAACGTGGAGATCGGCCTCGAGGCCCAGGGCGTCCCGGCACCGGAGCGCCGCAGGCGCGCGCTGGCGGCCATCGACCTCATCGGCCTCGACGGCTTCGAGAGCGCCTATCCCAAGGAGCTCTCGGGCGGCATGCGCCAGCGCGTCGGGCTCGCGCGCGCCCTCGTCGTGCATCCGGCGGTGCTGCTGATGGACGAGCCCTTCTCGGCGCTCGACGTGCTGACGGCGGAGACGCTGCGCACCGACCTCCTGGACTTGTGGTGCGAGGGGCGGATGCCGATCCGCGCCATGCTCCTGGTGACGCACAACATCGAGGAGGCCGTGCTGATGTCGGACAGGATCCTCGTCTTCTCCTCGAACCCCGGCCGCGTGATCGCCGAGATCAAGGTGACGCTGCCCCAGCCGCGCAACCGCCTGGACCCGGCCTTCCGCCAGATCGTCGACGACATCTACGCGCGCATGACCGCGCGGGCGGTGGGCAATGCGCCGAAGGAGGGCGGCTTTCCCGGGACGGGGATCGGCATGATCCTGCCCCACGTCTCGACGAACCTGCTCGCCGGGCTCATGGAGACGCTGAGCGGGCCACCCTACGACGGTCGCGCCGACCTGCCGGCGCTCGCATCGGCGCTGCAGATGGAGGTCGACGAGCTCTTCCCCATCGCCGAAACCCTGCAACTCCTGCGCTTCGCCGAGGTCGAGGGAGGCGACATCCACCTGACCGATGCGGCGCGCCGCTTCGCGACGGGCGGGGTCGACGAGCGCAAGCGGCTCTTCGCGCAGAATCTCATGGCCTATGTGCCCGCCGTCTCCCACATCCGGCGGATCCTCGACGACCGCCCGTCGCACAAGGCGCCGCGCGCCCGTTTCCAGGACGAACTCGAGGACTTCATGTCCCCGGAGTTCGCCGACCGGACGCTGCACGCGGTGATCTCGTGGGCGCGCTACGGCGAGGTGTTCGCCTATGACGAGGGTGCGGGCGTGTTCAGCCTGGAAAATCCGAGCTGACGCGCCCGCGGATCAGGCGGCCCTGTCCATCCGGCTCACCAGCAGCTTGTCGATGCGCCGACCGTCCATGTCGACCACCTCGAAGCGCCAGCCCGCGGCCTCCACGGCTTCGCCCAGCGCGGGCAGGCGGCGCATCTCGCTGATCACCAGGCCCGCGGCGGTGTCGTAGGCGCGCCGGTCCGGGAGCTTGAGGGACAGGAGGTCGGCCATCTCGTCCACGGGCATCCAGCCGGCCACGAGCCAGGAGCCGTCCTCGCGCTGCACGGCTTCCGTCTCGCCCTCGTCGGAATGGAACGCACCGGCGATGGCGTCGAGGATGTCGGCGGGGGTGACCACGCCCTCGAAGTGGCCGTACTCGTCGTGGACGAGGGCCATGGGCACCTCGGCCCGGCGCAGGATGTCCAGCGCCACGAGGGCGTCAAGCGTATCGGGAATGGACGGCGCGTCGCGCCGATAGCGCGTCAGGTCGAGCGGCCCGCCGGACAGCAGTGGCTCCATGAGGTCGCGCACGGCGACGACGCCGGTCAGGGCGTCGGGTCCGCCGTGGCCCACGGGAAGGCGCGAATGGTGCACGCCGCGCAGCCGGGCGCGGATGTCGGCCTCGCCGCCGTCGAGGTCGATCCATTCCACCTCGGTGCGCGGCGTCATGATCGCGCGAACGGTGCGGTCGCCGAGGCGCAGCACGCCGGCGATCATGTCCTGCTCGTGCTCCTCGATGGCGCCGGCCGTCTGCGCCTCGGCCACGACGGTCCGGATCTCGTCTTCGGTGACGCCGGCGCTGTCCTCCGCGCGCGAGCCCAGCAGGCGGAAGATGAGCTTGGTGGAGGCGTCGAGCAGCCACACGACCGGGGAGCCGACGCGCGACAGCAGCGACATCGGCCCGGCGGTGAGGCAGGCGATGGTCTCCGCATGGCGCAACGCGATGGTCTTGGGCACGAGTTCGCCCACCACCACCGACAGATAGGTGATCGCGACGATCACCACGCCGAAGCCCAGCGTCTCCGAAAGCGAGGCGGACAGGCCCCAGCCCGCGAGCACGGCGCTGAGCTGCTGGCCGAGCGCCGCGCCCGAGAACGCGCCGGCCAGGATGCCGACGAGCGTGATGCCGATCTGCACCGTGGACAGGAAGCGCCCGGGATCCTCCGACAGGGCCAGGGCTGCGGCCGCGCCACGGCGGCCGGCATCGGCCATCGCCTTCAGCCGCACGCGGCGCGAGGAGACGATCGCCAGTTCCGAAAGACTAAACAAACCATTGAGCAGGATCAGAAAGCCTGCGACTGCAAGATCGATCATTTCGACAACGGGACGCCCACTGCACCCATCCTCCACACTCGATGCCTGTATATAGGGGGTGAAGGGCCCCTTGTGGGAGGGTTCTCGCAAAGAAAGACGCAGATCTTGCGGGCGTGTGTTCTTCGACACGCCACGCTGCCGCTCATGCTTGCCGGGGGAGGGCGCAGCGGCTATTGCGGCTCTTCGACCATCGCTCGCCGCCTTCCGCCAGGGGATCCATGCGCCTTTTCCCGCGCCTGCACGTCACCGGAGCCTCGGCCTTCCTGGCCGCGCTCGTGGTCTCGTGCTGCGTGTGGATGCTCGCGGCATCGCCGGTTGCCCAGGCGCGCCTCGGTGCGCCGGGCGATGCTCCCGCCTGGCAGGCCGACGGCCCGGTCCATCAGATCCGGCCCCAGGGCCAGACGGTCGTCGCCCGCCAGGCCGCGGCCGCCGCCACGCTCGTTCCCGGCGCGTCCGGCCCCCATGCCCTGCCGCCGTCCGCGACCCGTCCCGCCGCCCGTGCGGTCGGCCGGACGGTTCTCCCGCACGCGGCCGCAGGCGCCGTCGGCGTGGGGCTGGCCGCCGCCTGGCCGCGTGGTCCTCCCGGATCTCTTCCGCTCTCCTGACATCGCAACGGCGCCCGGCGTGTGATCCGCCGGACCAACCGTGCCCGCTCGCCTCCCGAGAGGCCGCACGGGCGCGGGCGCCGGACCCTTCCGCGGTGGCCGCCGTGAACGCACCGGCGCGCCGCCCAAAAGGACAATCGTAGAATGAGCAAGGCAAGAGCCATCGGGTGCGCACTGCTCCTGTTCGTCGGCATGGCCGGCAGCATGGTCGGCATGGGAACCCTCGTGTTCGAGGAGACGACCCATCTCGCCCTCTACAGCGTCGGTGTCGTGTCCGGCGCGACCTGGCTGGCGCTGGGCACCTACCGCACCGAGGTCGCCGCCCAGGCGGACCGCCGGGACCCGCCCCAGGCGTGACGCAGGACGGCGGCGCGCCGGCATGCTCCCGGCAAGGGGCTGCCGGCGCGCCACGTGCTTGCCTGGGCGGAAGGCTCGGCGCAGGGTGGCCGGTGTCGGCGCCGCGTCGCCCCGGGCGCGCCCTGCCGACGCGACAGCGGAGGCAGCATGGGACACGATCACGGCGACCATCACCACGACCATTCTCACGACGAGCCGCGCTGGAAACACGACGGCGTGCGGGTGATCAAGGGCGACCAGCTCGATCCCAACACGGCGCAGACACCCGGCATGTTCCGCCAGGCGGCCATCAATCACGCCCGGGTCGGCGCGCAGAAGATCTGGGCCGGCACCGTCTCCATCGAGCCCAACGCGAAGACCGGCGTGCACCACCACGGCGACCTGGAGAGCGTGATCTTCGTCGTCCGCGACCGTGCCCGCATGCGCTGGGGCGAGCGGCTCGAATTCACCGCCGAGGCCGGTCCTGGCGACTTCATCTACGTACCGCCCTACGTGCCGCACCAGGAAATCAACGCCAACCCGGACGAGACGCTGGAATGCGTGCTCGTGCGCTCCGACAACGAGGCGGTGGTGGTCAACATCACCGACGTCGAACCGGCCGAGCGGCCCGAGACCGTCTACTGGGTGGACCCCATCCACAAGCACCCCTGATCCCAGCGGGGCAGCAAACGGCCTTTCCGGGCGAGAGATCCATCGTCCATTCCGATGGATCCGATCGAATTTCATCGGCTTTTTAGGTCGTTCGAGACGCGGCAGGGTGGCGGGGACTTGAACCGGAACCGCCGCCGTGCCTCTCAGCACCTCCGAAGTCCTGCCCGTCGAGTCGTTCGGGGGCCGGACGATGTCCGTCAGAAGGGTGGACCTCGGCGCCTTCGGGACCGATGTGTCGCCGGTGGCGCTTCTGGACGATTTTCGGGTCAGCGGGCGGCCCTTCGGGCCTCATCCGCATGCCGGCTTCTCCGCCGTCACATACGTCTTCGAGGATTCGCCAGGGTCCCTGCGCAGCCGTGGCTCGCTCGGGACGGACGTGGTGATCCGCCCCGGCGGTCTCGTCTGGCTCGAGGCCGCCTCGGGCGCGCTTCACGAGGAGACCCCGGCCTCGGACGGCGTGCCGCTGACGGGCGCGCAGATCTACGTCAATCTCAGCGCTCGCGGAAAGGCCGGCGCGGCGGCCACGCACTGGCTGCAGCCCGAAGCCGTTCCCGCGTGGACTGATGGGGGCGGAGATCGCGTCAGCATCCTGGTGGGCACCTATGCCGGCATCGCGTCGCCGCTGGTGCCGCGCGAGCCTTTCCGCCTCCTGCACGCCTTGGTCGCGCGGTCCGTCTCGCTGCCGCAGGTGGTCGGGTGGAACACGGTCATCTACGTGCGGTCGGGCGGTGTCCGGCTCGCCGCGGGCGAGCGGCGCATCGCGCTCCCGGCCTCTTGCGCCGTGGCGCTCCAGGGCGACGGCGACTGCGTGCTGCAGCCGGCGGGTGTGGACCGCGCGGACGTGCTCGTGCTGTCGGGTCCGGCACTCGACGAACCCGTCTGCGCCGCCGGGCCCTTCATCATGAACACACCAGCCCAGATCGAGGCTGCCGCCCTGTTCAGGGCCGGGGCGATGGGCCGGCTCGAGTTGCGGCGGGACTGACCAGCGCCGTCGTGCGCAAGGCATCATGGAGACCAGGATGTACGCCGTCACAGCCGCGACCGGACAGCTCGGGCGCCTCGTCGTCGAGGCCCTCACCGACCACGTCCCCAGGTCCTCGATCGTTGCCGTGGTCCGGGATGCCGCGAAGGCGTCCGATCTCGGCGTGACGGTGAGGCAGGCCGACTACGGCGATGCCGATGCGCTCGCGGCAGCCCTCCAGGGCGTCCGGCGCGTGCTGCTGATCGCCGCCACGGACATGAACGAGAGGGTCCGGCACCATGGCAACGTCGTCGAGGCCGCGCGCCGGGCCGGGGTGGCGTTCCTGGCCTACACCAGCGTCCTGCACGCCGACCGCTGGCCGGTGGCCGCCTTCCGCAGCCATGCCGAGACCGAGGCCATCGTGCGGGCCTCCGGGCTGTCCTTCGCGATCCTGCGCAACGGCTGGTACGGCGAGAACAACACCATCGGCCTCGCACAGGCGCTCGCCCATGGCGCGATCCTCGGGGCGGCGGGATCCGGACGGATCGCCTGGGCGGCCCGCCGCGACTATGCCGAGGCCGCGGCCACCGTCCTGCTGGGCGGCGACATCCACCACGGGCAGATCTACGAGCTGGCGGGCGACCGGGCGCTCACCCTGGCCGACCTCGCGGCCGAGGTCTCGCGTCAGACGGGGCGGACGGTCACCTACGCCGATCTTCCGGAGGATGCCTATGCGCAGGTCATGCTGCAGGCCGGCCTGCCGGAGCCCTTGGCGCGCGTGCTCGCCGAGGTGGATGCCCGGGCCATCGCCATGGGGCTCCTCGACGACGAGTCGCGCGCGCTGTCTGGCCTGATCGGCCGCCCGACGACGCCGATGTCCGAGACGGTGCGCGCCGCTCTCGCCTGAGCCGCGCCGAGCCGCCGCGGCCCCGGGCCTACTTGTTGTCGACGCAGGCGTCGGCCAGGCACTCCTCCAGCAGCCGCAGGAAGCGGATGCCGGGCGTGTTGTCTTCCAGGATCCGCTGCATCGGGATGCCGTCGGCGCCGCAGGCCGTGACCTTGCGCAGGCCCGACAGAGCCTGCGCCACCGCCTTTCCGTCCGCCGCCGAGAGCGTCAGTGCGGCAGGCGGGGTGGCAAACAACGAGGCGACCGGCGCTCCCTTGAAGAGGGCGGGCGCGCCGATGTGCTTGCCCAGCGCGACGAGGACCGCCTGGTCCTTCGGTTCGAGAGGCACGTTCGCCTGCGGACCGATCTCGCATGCCACCGAGGACGCCATCGAAAACAGGGTCGCAGCAACCGTCACGCCGATCCGCATGGGCTCCTCCCGCCATCATCCTCGCCAGGCGGCCAGTGTGCTGGAAGTGGCGCGCGAAGCCAAGGCGGCCGCATTGACGTGGCCGCGGCATCCGCTTATGGGACCGTCATGACGACCAACCTGCCCCTGACCGGATCCTATTACGCCCCGCTGCCATAGCGGTGGGTTGCTTGTCGTCTCCAACCGCCGCGTCGCCGCCGGTTGGACCTCGTCAGACGACCGTCGGCCTCTTCTCTCGATGAGGTCACCCGTGTTGTCTCCCGCCCGCACGTCGCAAGCCGATATCGGCATCGTCGGATTTGGCGCCTTTGGCCGCCTCGTCGCGCGCCATCTCGCGCCCTATGCGCGGCTTCGGGTCTACGATCCGCGGCTCAGCGAGGAGGACCGACGCCAGCACGCGGCCCTGGTGGGCAGCCTGGAGGACGCGGCACGATGCTCTATCGTGATCCTGGCCGTTCCCGTGTCCAGTCTCGAGGAGGCCGTCGAGGCGGTATCGCCACACCTGCAGGCCGGGGCTCTCGTGGTCGACGTCGGTTCCGTGAAGACGGTCCCCGTCCAGGTGATGCAGGCGAAGTTGCCGCCTCACGTCCACATCCTCGGGACCCATCCCCTGTTCGGCCCCCAGAGCGCCGCGCGCGGCCTCCGGGGCCTCAAGATCGTGCTGTGTCCCGTGAGGGGCGGGCAGGGCAGGCGGGTGGCCGCCTTCCTGCGCCGGGTGCTGGGCCTCGAGGTCATCGTCACGACGCCTGACGCCCACGACCGCGACGCCGCGATCGTCCAGGGGCTGACGCATCTGATCGCGCAAGTGCTGGTCTCGATGGAGCCGTTCCCGGCGCAGATGACCACCCGCAGCTTCGAGGCGATCATGCAGGGCGTCGACATGGTCCGGCACGACGCGCCCGAGGTCTTGCAGGCCATCGCGGTGCTGAACCCCTACACGGCGTCGGTCCGCCGGCAGTTCTCCGACCATGCCGCCCGCTTCACCCGAACCGCGCCGGGCGATCCGCCAGGCGAGGCCCTGCGAAGTCGATGAAGGCGCGCCGCTCGCGCGGCATCGGGATCTGGCCGGCTCACGGTCCTCGGCGGGCGCGTCGAGCCGGTCCATTGTTCCGATTTCTGGAAGAGTGATGACAAAAAGCGGCCAGTATTCCGGATCGCGTCGAGTGGCTATCTCTCCGGCATCGCGTTCCAGGAGGTTGCCATGCCCACCCATGAACCGCACGCCGCGCCTTCGAGCGACGTCGCCTTCACGCCCACGGTGAAGGCCATTCAGCGCGAGAAGGGCTCGCGCCGCGCCTATGCCAGGCAGGAGGAGGCGGGCGGGTGGCCCGACCGCGTCACGCCCGACCTCGCGGCCTTCCTGGCGAACCAGACCAGCGCCTTCCTCGCCACGGTCAATGCCGAGGGCCAGCCGTATATCCAGCACCGGGGAGGGCCTCCCGGGTTCATCAAGGTGGTCGACGCGCGCACCCTCGGCTTCGCCGACTTCAGCGGGAACCGGCAATACGTGACGCTCGGCAACCTGCGTGACAATCCGAAGGCGCACCTGTTCCTGATTGACTACCGCACCCGCCAGCGCATCAAGATCTGGGGCACGGCCGAAGCGGTGGAGGGCGACGACGATCTGGTGCGTCGGTTGATGCCTGAAGGCTACGCCGCCCGCCCTGAGCGGGCGATCCTGCTGCGCATCGCCGCCTTCGACGTGAACTGCCCCAAGCACATCCCCCAGCGCTTCGACGCGGCCGAGGTGGCCGCGGCGCTGGCCGAGCGCGACGAGACCATCCGGGTGCTGCGCGAAGACTTGGAACGGTTGCGCGGGCGATGAGGGAAAGCGCCTCCGCCCCGGGATCGGTCCTTCGCCTCAGGCGGCCGTGCTCTGCCGCGCCAGGACCTGCTCGAGGTCCGATCGGGTGAACGGCTTGCGCAGGATGGTCCAGTCCCGCTCGGCGCCGCCCTCCAGCCGGTCGGAATAGCCGGTGGCGAGAATGATCCGCATGGCGGGGTCCGCCGCGCGCACGGCGCGGGCGAGGTCGATGCCGTTCATCTCGCCGGGCATCACGATGTCGGAGACGAGCAGGTCGAAGTGCCTCGACCGGCGAAAGATCTCCAGGGCCGCGGCGGCGTCGGTGGCCGTGGTGACGGCATAGCCCAGGTCCCTGAGCTGGCCTTCGACCACGGCGCGGACCTCCGGGTTGTCCTCCGCCAGCAGGACCTGGCCGCCGGGCGGCCTCCCGGCCGGTGCGGGCGCCTCCTCGGCCTCGGTCGCGGGGGTCGGCGAGCGCGGCAGGTAGAGCGTGACCACCGTGCCCTCGCCCTCGCGGCTCGCCACCTGCACGGTGCCGCCGGACTGCTTGGCGAAGCCGTAGACCTGGCTGAGGCCGAGGCCCGTGCCCTTGTCCTGCGGCTTGGTGGTGAAGAACGGCTCGAAGGCACGGCCCAGAACCTCCGGCGACATGCCGGTCCCGGTGTCGGAGAGTGAGATCGCGACGAAGGCACCGGAGAGCGCCGGGTCCTCCAGTTCGGCGGCCGCCACGTTGCGCGCCGTCAGCGTCATCCGCCCGCCGTCTGGCATGGCGTCGCGCGCATTGACGGCGACGTTCAGGAGGGCGACCTCGAACTCGCCCGGATCGGCGACCACGGGCCACACCCCGTCGGGCACCTTGATGTCGAGGGAGACGGTGCCGGGCAGCATCGGCGCGAGCATGTCGGCGGTTCGCCGCAGGCGCCCGCGCAGGGCGATCGCCCGCGGGGAGAGCGGCTGGCGCCGGCCGAAGGCGAGGAGCTGGCGGGTCAGGCCCGTTCCACGCGCCACCGCACGCTCCATCATGGAGATGCGCTTGAGCGCGCCGTCGTCGGTCGTGCGCCGGCGCAGGATGTCCAGGTTGCCCTGCACCACCATGAGCAGGTTGTTGAAATCGTGCGCGACCCCTCCGGTGAGCTGGCCCAGGGCTTCCAGCCGCTGGCTCTCGCGCAGCGCGGCCTCGGCGCGGAGGCGGCCTCCCTCCTCGCGCTCCGCGCGGCGGACCGAGATCAGCGCCAGCCAGCACAGGCCGAGCAGGCCCAGCGTGGCCGGCAGGCCGTAGTAGAGATGGGGCACCATGGCATCGACGACACGGTGCTGGATGGTGGACGTCTCGATGGCGGACTGCACGTAGACCGGGTAGCCCGGCACGCGGCGATAGCCGAGCCGACGGTCCACGTTGTCGACCTGCGACAGGGAGTCGAGCAGGCCGAACTCGGGCTGCCGTGCCAGGGCCTGCATGAAGTTGCTGGTGGGAGGCAGCTTGACCGGGCTGGCGAACAGCGGGATCCGCGCGAGGAACGAACCGTCCTCCCTCACCAGGGCCGCCTGATCCAGCGGTCCGACGATCGTCTTGGCATAGAAGCCGTGAAAATACGCGGGCGAGACGGCTGCCGAAACCACCCGGGGACGCCCGGAGGCGTTCGGGCGGGCCGTGAGCCGCGACAGCGCGAAGAAGGCGGGGCCCTTGAACAGCTTCGGGTCGGTCAGGGCGGAGATGTAGAAGGGCTGGGCCCTGTCGGCGACCGCCCCCCGGAAGTATTCCCGTTGTGTCAGGTCTGTATCGGCCGGGATCGAGGGCGACGCACTGGTGACCAGCGGGTGCCCCTCGATGTCGACGATCGTCAGGCTGTAGATCTGCGGCAGCGCGCCGACGATGGCAGACAGTCGCTTGCTGACGGCGGCCTGCTGCTCCCGGATCTGGGCGTCGTCCAGCGGCGCGACGATCTCCTCCACCTCGGCCAGCGACCGGTCCACGGTCTCGAAGACCTTGAGCGTATGCTCCTGGAGGATGTCGATGTTCTTCAGGATGGCCTTGTCGGCGTCCGCCCGCACCGTCTTGTAGGTGGCCCAGGTCGCATAGGCGAACAGGACGAGCGGTACGCAGATGCAGGCCAGCAAGAGGGCCCGCAAAACCGGAACGGGACTGCTTCCCACCGTAGGCCCTTTCTGAGACTCACCCTCTTCATTCCGGCTTTCGATCCTAGGGTCAAGCGAGAGCGGCGCGGTGGGGGAGGGGCGGAGACCGGGTCCTCCACCCCGCGCAGGCCCTCTTTGCAGCCGACGGGCGGGATCCGCGATCGAGTTGACTAGGAAACTAACTGGTCGTATATGTTTCCTAGGAAACGAAAAGAGGCGTGCATGGCGAAGGTGTCCGCGTTGTCCGATCACACCGGCTACTGGCTGAGGCTGGTCTCCAACGCCGTGTCGCACGCCTTCGCCCGCAAGGTGGCCGGAGAGCAGGTCACGGTCGCGGAGTGGGCCTTCATGCGGGCGCTCCATGGCGGGGAGGGGGTGGCGCCCTCCGTCCTCGCCGGCGACATGGGCATGACCCGCGGCGCCATCAGCAAGCTGGCCGATCGCCTCGAGGCCAAGGGCCTGGTGGCGCGAACGGACAATGCGCGGGACCGGCGGGCGCACAGCCTGGCCCTGACGGATGCGGGCCGGGCCCTGGTGCCCCGGCTGGCGGCTCTCGCCGACCGCAACGACGCGGAGTTCTTCGGCGTGCTGTCACGCGAGGAGCGGCATGCCCTCGAGCGAGCGCTCGCCGCCCTCGTCGAGCGGCGAGGACTGAAAGGCGTGCCGGTCGACTGACCGGCACCGTCACCACCATTCCAGGTAAGGAGAAAGCCGCCATGGACGCGGACAAGATCGCCATTGCAACCACGTGTCTGCGCTCGGCCAACGACGGCAGCATGAGCTTTCCCGCCATCGTGGGAACGCTGATCGAGGCCGGCTTCGAAGGCTACGCGGTGGACTACCGCGCCGACCTCCAGACCTTCTACCGGCCCGACGGCGACAGCGTCACCCTCGACCTTCCGCATCACGAGGGCCCCGTCGACGCGTCGTTCGACGCCGGCCAGATGGCCGCACTTGTGCGCTGGGCCCAGGCGAACGGCCCGGACTACAGCTACGCCGCCTTCTCGGAGAAGGCCAAGGCGGCCGGTTGCGCTGGCTATCTCGTCTCGTTCCCGGGACGACGCGTCGTCTACTACGGCCGCACCGCCGAGATGCACGTGGAGCATTTCCCGGGCTGATCGTTCGGCAGCCGCCGACGCTCCGACGGCTAGATGTCGAAGGCGCTGGGGAGGATGACGACGTCACGGATCGTCACCGTGCGCGGGCGCGTCAGCATGAAGATCACCGCATCGGCCACTTCGCTCGGCTCGATCAGGGCTCCGGCCTCCTTGGCCTTGCGCAGGTTCTCCTCGGGCCAGTCCTTGAGCAGCGCGCTGATCACGGGACCGGGCGAAACCGAGCCGACCCGCACGCCGTGCTTCAGGAACTGTCGCCGCATGGTCTGCACGAAGCTCGTCATCGCCCATTTGGACGGCGAGTAGACCGGCTCCCACGGCACCGGGAAATGGCCGGCGACCGAACTCGTCACGATGATGTCTCCCGATCCCCGCGCGATCATGTGCGGGGCAACGCTGTGGACGTTCTTGATCACGACGTTGACGTTGAGGTTCAGCATCCGATCGATCGCCTCGTGCGTCGTCTCGGTGAGGTCGCCGCCGATGTAGGTCCCGGCATTGGCGTGAAAGATGTCCAGGCGACCCGCCTTGGCGAGAATGCGGTCGAGGAGGCTCGCGCACGCCGGTGCATCGAGGAGATCGAGGGCGAGCGGCAGGGCCTTGTCCCCGAGCCGCCGGCAGGCGGCATCCAGAGCCGCTTCGTCCCTGTCCACGAGCACGACCGTCGCGCCCGCGGCCAGCATGGCCTCGCAGGACGCAAGCCCGATGCCGGACGCCGCCCCCGTGACCGCCGCAACCTTGCCCACCAGGTCTCTGGCCATTCTCGATTCCTCCCAAACCTGCACCGCGCAACCGTGCATCGACGCAGCCGCGCTGCGCCGTGCCGACCGCACCGCCGAGGCCTAGCTGCCCGGAGTTCGTTTGTCACGCCAAGTGCGCCCGGCGGCGGGGGTCGGGCGCATGGCCCGCACTAGCCGGCTTTTCGAAGGGCCCGCACGTGGCGTGCGAAGCTGTCGAGGATGGCCTGCCAGCCGCTGCGTTGCATCTCCACGGGGTGTGTCGTTTCGGGGTCGAACACGACCCGAACGGTCGTTCCCGTGTCGCCGGGGATGAACTCGACCTCTGCCTGCCGGTCGCCGAAGGCGTATTCGATGCGCCTGTGCGGCTCGATCTTCGTGTAGGTGCCGGCGAAGTCGAACCCCATGCTGCCGTCCTTCGCCTCCATGCGCGACGAGAAGGCGCCGCCTTCGCGCAGGTCGACCGTGGCCTTCGTCGTGTGCCAGTCGTCCGATGCCGCGTTCCACTGCACGATGTCGGCAGGCGTGGTGTAGGCGCTCCACACGACGTCGACGGGGGCCGGAACAAGGGTCTCGACGGTGATCTTCATGGGCGAACCTCCGCGTTGGTGTCGGCGCCGACGGCCTTGCCCGGCCATCGCTGCGTCCGTGCCCTCAAGGACGCAGCCTATCGCCGCATTCCGACATGGGCCCGGCAAAAGATGCAAACGGTTCAGATCATCGCACCAGCTTGCCGACGGGCCGGCGCCCGTCACCAACCCGCCCCTGCAGGACTGGACCGGCCGGGTCGCCGTGACCCGACCGGTTCGGCCCTTACTGCCAGCTCTTGCCGACCGTCGGCAGGAGAAGCTGCTTCTTGTTCTTGGTGCAGGCGGCGTGCACGGCCTTCTCGTGGCGGGCGAAGGCCTTGACGTCGATCTTCGCGGCGTCCTTGCCGGCCGACGCGTAGCCGGCGGTCCAGGCGCTGACGATCAACTGGGTTTCCGGCGGGGAGGCGACGAAGTCGCCGCAGGTGATGCCGGAGACGTCGATCGAGGCGGGGCCGCCGGGAACCGAGGAGGCGTTGCGGAACGCCGTCTCGATGAGCGACATGACCGTCGCCGAGGGGTTGGCCGTGCACCACTTCTGCATGGTGGCGAGATTGGCCTGGTAGACCTGGAGGTTGATCTCCGTGCGGCCGGCCTTGCCGTTGTACCAGCCGCTCATCCAGGCCGCGAAGTCGCGCTGCGCCGGCGGGGACATGATCGAATAGTCGGTGCAGGTCGCCCTGCTCATGTCGTACTGGACCTGGGCCTGGCCGGGGCTCGAGAGGCCCAGGGTACAGGCGAGGACGGCCGGCAGAAGTGTCACGCTGATCTTCATCATTGTCATCCCATCGGGCAGGGGAGAGGTGCCCGGACGCGGGACTAGCTCGTCCAACCCGACGGTGGCTTGCCATTTAACGCCACCCGTCATTTTCCGCGGAGCGCCGCGACGGATCGGCGCGCGGCGCGCGTTCAAGGGGACGATGTCCCTCGAAGGTGAAACCGTGCGCGTGCTGCTTGTCCCCATGCTCGTCCTCCCGACCACTCCGTCCCGGCCGGACGGCGGCGGCTGCGATCGGCGAACGTCACGCCGGTTGAAACGAGCACCTACCGGGCTGGCGCCCACAATCCAGGCGCGCGAAGATCGATGATCGCGGCAGGCTTGTCTGGTGACGGTGGATCCCGACGACGAATTGGTGCAGGCCATCGGCCGGGGCGATCCGCGCGCCCTGCGCACGCTCGTGGAGAGCAAGCTGCCGCGCGTGATGGCGCTGGCGCGCCGCATGCTGGGCAACCGGGCCGATGCCGAGGACGTGGCGCAGGAGGCCTGCCTGCGCATCTGGCGCCAGGCGACGTCGTGGCGTCGCGGAACCGCGCGCTTCGACACCTGGGTCCACCGGGTGGTACTGAACCTGTGCTACGACAGGCTGCGCCGGCCATCCAGGACCCGCCCGGTCACCGATGCCGACCTCGCCACGCTGACGAGCGAGGGCCCCGGCGAGGGCGACGCGGGCGAGCAGCGCCGGGTCCGTGTCGAAGAGGCGCTGCAGGCCCTGCCGCCGCGCCAGCGCGAGGCCATCGTCCTCGTCTACTACCAGGAGCTCTCCAACATCGAGGCGGCCCGGACCATGGAGGTCAGCGTGGACGCGCTCGAAAGCCTGCTGGCACGCGGACGACGCGCGTTGCAGGCCGTTCTGACCAAGGATCCCGCCCATGGCTGACCCATCACCGAGCATGAGCCTCGCGCGCTTCGCCGCCCTGGCCGAGGCCTACGGCGCCGTGCTGGAGCGCTGGCCGGCGGCCGAGCGCGAAGCCGCCGTGCCCTTGGCGCGGACGGCGGAGGGCCGCGCCATCCTCGAAAGAGCGGGCGAGCTTGATGCCCTGCTCGATGCCTACCGCGTGCCGGGGCCGTCCTCGGCGCTGGCCGGGCGTGTGCTGGCGCGGGCCGGCGGCCTGGCGCGCCGCCGCCGCACCATGCAGCGGTGGTGGGCTGGCCTGGGGCTGGCCGGCGTCGGTCTCGCCGGCGCGATCGTCGCGGCCACGGCGGCGACCGTCATCCTGCCGCGGTCCGACGCCGGCTGGGGCATGGCCACCGATGCCGGGGTCTGGGGCGGCGGTGACGATGTCGACATCGACCTGGGGAGGGACGCCCTGTGAGCGCAGACGGCTTCAGCGACGCCCCTCGGCGGACCACGCCCGAGACGGATCTCGGGCACAGTGAGCTGGCGGCCCAGGTGCGCATCCTGCGCCGGTGGGTGATCGGTCTCGTGGCCCTGGTCACCTTCCTGGCCGGAGGCGTCGTGGGCGGCGCGGCCATCTGGTGGTACCAGGCCCGCCAGCCCGGTGCGACCCTCGGACTGGCACGGGCCATCCAGGTGTACGGCGATCCGGCGGGGCGGCGCGCCTACCGCGCGGCCCTGCAGGAGGGCCGCCGCGCCTCGCCGCAACTGGTCCGCGACGTCCAGGCGGCGCGCGCCGCCTTCGCCGAGATCCTGGCCCAGCCGGCCGCGACGCCCGACGCCGTGCAGGCCGGGCTCGGCCGCCTGCGGCAGGCGGAGGTTGCCCTCCGCACCGGCCTTGAGCCGCGCGTGGCCCGTGCGCTGGCCGACGTGCCGGCGGACCGGAGGCGGGCGATCGCGGACGCGATCCTGCCCCCGGCGCGGCGGTCGAAAGCGGCTGAGCCATAAATCGCGGAGCCCAGCGACGGATTGCAGAAGGAGGTTCGTTCAACCAAAAGACGAAAGGACCAGACCTCATGCCCGCTGCCGATCCTGCCCTTCGCTCCGCACTCGCCCAGTCCCGCTTCGGCCTCGGCGCCCGCCCGGGCGATCCGTCGCCGGCCCAGGGCGACGTCCGCGACGCCCTTCGCCAGGAGATCCGTGCCGGCGCGCCGTCCCTGCAGGGCGCGCCCGGGCTCAGCCCCAGCGACGAGATCCTGCGGGAGTTCTACGACTTCCGCGAAAAACGCCGGGAAGCCAGGGACCGCGCGCCGCCCAGGCAAGACGGCGCCAGGCAGGACGGTGCCGCACAAGACATGGCCGCACAAGACACGGCCAAACAGGATGAACCCATGGCGCAGGGCCGCCAGGGGCGCGGCGCCAGGCCGGGCGACGACGCGATGGGTCCGCCGTTGCCGCGCCGCGTCTTCCTTGCGGAGGTCGAGGCCCGGCTGTCGAAGGCCTACCGCGAACCGGCGCTGGGCTTTGCCGAGCGCATGGTCCTGTTCTGGAGCAACCACTTCGCGGTGTCGGCGGCGAAGGGCCCCATCGTCCGCGTCATCGCGGGAGCCTTCGAGCGGGAGGCCATTCGCCCGCACGTGTTCGGCCGCTTCGCCGACATGCTGATGGCCGTGGAGACGCACCCGGCGATGCTCGTCTATCTCGACAACCAGCGCTCGGTGGGCGCCGAGTCGCGGGCCGGCGCCTCCTCGAAGCGCGGCCTGAACGAGAACCTCGCCCGCGAGATCCTCGAGCTCCACACCCTCGGGGTGGGCGGTGGCTACACCCAGGCCGACGTCACGGCCCTCGCCGAGATCATCACGGGCTGGACCATCGTCGGTCCGCAGGCGCGGCTGGGGCAGCCCGGCACCTTCGTGTTCAACCCCCGGGCCCACGAGCCCGGGCCGCGTACGCTGCTCGGCGTGCGCTATCCGGCAGGCGGGCAGGAGCAGGGGCGCGCCGCCCTGCTGGCGCTGGCCCGCCATCCCGCCACCGCCCGTCACCTGGCCTTGAAGCTGGCCCGCCATTTCGTGGCCGACACGCCGCCGCCCGAACTCGTGGACGCCCTGGCGTCCACCTTCACCCGGACGGACGGCGACCTCGCGGCCGTCAGCGAGACCCTGGTGAGCCACGATCTCGCCTGGCAGGCCGAGCGCGGCAAGATGCGCTCTCCGCTCGAGTTCGCCATCGCGCTCGTCAGGGCGACGGCCATGACCCCCCGGGTCCCGCGCTTCGCCGGTGCGCTCGCCAGCATGGGCCAGCCGCTGTGGGCGCCGCCCGGGCCCAACGGCTTCTCCGACATGACCGCCACCTGGGCGTCCGCCGAAGGACTCAGCGCCCGCATGGACGTGGCGTCCTGGGCGGCGGAGCAGGCGACCGGCCAGGATCCCCGCCAGCTGGCCGAGAGCCTGTCCGGACCGCTCCTGTCCGCCGCCACCCGCGAGGCCGTCGCGCGCGCCGAGACGCGCCGGCAGGGCCTCGCCCTGCTGTTCCTCTCCCCCGAATTCCAGAGGCGTTGACCATGACCTGTGAAGCCCTCACGCCCAGCCGCCGCGCGGTCCTGGGCACCGCCGGCGCCCTTTTCGCCTGGGCCGCGATGCCCCGCTTCGCCTTCGCCGCGGGCAACCGCGACGCGCGCTTCGTCACCATCATCCTGCGCGGCGCCATGGACGGGCTCACCGCGGTGCCTCCGGTCGGCGATCCCGCCTATCAGGACCTGCGCAGGTCCATCGCCCTGTCGACCACGGGCCCCAACGCCGCCCTTCCGCTCGACGGGTTCTTCGCGCTGCATCCCGCCATGGTCAACCTGGCCCGGCTCTACGCGCAGGGGCAGGCGGCCATCGTGCATGCCAGCGCCACGGCCTATCGCGACCGCTCGCATTTCGACGGGCAGGACGTGCTGGAATCCGGGTTCGAACGACCGGGCCGGACGGAGTCAGGCTGGCTCAACAGGCTCCTGGCCACCGTGCCGGCAGGTGCGGGCGTCAATCCCGGGCCGAAGCTGAAGGGCGTCTCCGTCGGCACCGTGGCACCGCTCGTGATCCGCGGGCCCGCACCGGTCCTGGGCTGGGCGCCCCCGGCCCTGAAGCCGGCGGCGGGAGACCTGGCGCCGCGGCTCGCCGACCTCTACGGCAGCACCGACCCGCTTCTCGCCCGGACGCTGCACGAGGCGATCGAGACGGGCAAGATCGCCTCCGGTCTCGACGTCAGGGCCCAGGGTGGACCGGGAGACCCGATCGGCATGGCCCAGATGGCGACGGGCGCCGCCCGCCTGATCGCGCAGCCCGACGGCCCGCGCATCGCGGCCCTGGCCTTCGAGGGGTGGGACACCCACGCGCAGGAGGTCGGCCGGCTGGGGCGCCTGCTGGGCGGGCTGGACGGTGCCCTGGCTGCATTCGAGCGGGAACTGGGTGAGACCTGGAAGGACACGGTCATCCTCGTCGTCACGGAATTCGGCCGCACGGCCCGCGTGAACGGAACCGACGGCACCGACCACGGCACCGGCACGGCCGCCTTCCTCGTAGGCGGCGCCGTGAAGGGCGGACGGGTCATCGCGGACTGGCCGGGCCTCAAGCCTCAGCAACTGCGCGACGGCCGCGACCTTGCCGCCACCACGGACCTGCGCGCCATCGTGAAGGGCATCGCCGTCGACCTCCTGGGCTGCTCGCCGGCGGCGCTGGGCGAGGCCGTCTTCCCCGGCTCCCTGGCCATCGCCCCCATGCGAGGTCTGGTGGCCTGAACCTCGATGGGCCAAGATCGGTGGCATGCCCGTCTTCGCGCGCACCAAAGTCTGCCTCCGGCTCTTCGGCGACACGCTCGACCCCGACGAGGTGACCAGCCTTCTCGGGGTCGCGCCCACCCGGTGCGGCCGCAAGGGCGACGTTCGGATCGGAGAGAGCGGCCGCAGGATCGTGGCGCGATCGGGCTCCTGGTTGCTGGAAACGGATGTCCAAGGCACGCTCGGCGAGCGCATCGCCGCACTTCTCGGCGCGCTTCCTGAGGATCCGGCGATCTGGCACTCCCTCGCGCGCCGCTACCGCTGCGACGTCTTCTGCGGCGCCTTCATGCGTGAAGCCAACGAGGGCGTCGATCTGGAGCCCGCCGTGCTCTCGATGCTGGGCGACCGTGGCCTGTCCCTCGGCCTGGACGTCTATGGCCCGGAGTGACGGGCGGAGGCGTCACCCCTTCGCCATCCGCCCCGCATGGATCTGGGCCAGGATCGCGATCTCGTCGATGATGCGGAACTCGCGCAGCACCTTGCCGTCGTGCATCTCGTAGTGGCTGCAGCCGAGCACGTTCACGGGCGTGCGGGTGATGGGGCCGTAGGTGGGCACGCCCGAATAGGTGCCGCGCAGGAGCCACAGCACCGCGATGCGCAGGCCGAGTTCGGGACCCTCGAGGACCACGATGTCGCGCACCTCGACCTGGCAGTCCGGGAAGCTCGCCAGCAGATCGATGAGTTCGATCTGGTAGGGATCGATGCCCTGCACGCGGCGCAGGCGCGTGCTGTGGCAGACGATCTTGCTGTCGAAATAGTGCGGCACCCGGTTGAAGAGGCGCTTGTTCCACACCTCGTCGAACATGGACTGGAGCGTCTCGCACTCCTTCAGGTAGCGGCGCGGACGCTCGCCCGACACGCCCTTCAGGGCCGCGTTCTCGATGACGCCGGCGAAGGCGCCCGTGTCGCCGGCCAGCGCCATGGCCTTGCCCAGAACGGGGCTCGACTCGGCGAGCTTGGCCGCGATCTCGTAGGGGTTCATGCCGAGGTGCTCGAGCACGGCCCACTCGTCGCGCACCAGCCACTCTTCCTTGACCTGGTTGTCGACCACCAGGCAGTGCGCCACCGTGCGCGAGATCCAGTGCCGGCCGGTGGGCGCCCCATAGGTCCAGTAGCCCGTGTGCGTGCCGGTCTTGAGCACGCGGTGCGACGAGATGAAGCCGTTGCGCCCCCGCGCTTCCCAGACCACGTCCTCGCCATGCCCGCCGCCGCCGTTCGGGAAGGCGGAAAACTTCTGCAGCGAGTTGTTGACGACGAAGTCCCAGTCGTAGGTCTCGCCGTAAGCGGTGTGGACGAGCACGTCCTTCGCGTAGTGCTCGGTCAGCCGGCCGAGTCCGCGGTCGATCCAGATGGCGTCGGTCCAGCTCAGGATGTAGTCCCGCGGGTCGCGGTAGGGCGCGTAGGCCGCCGGATCGATGTCGGCGAGCTGCTGGTCCAGGGTCATCTGGCGTTTCCTCTCCGGCGCAGCCGGGACTCGTTGCGGGCGAAAAGGCGGCCCGGGCATCAGGCCCCGGCGCGGCCTTCCTCGTGGGCCAGGATCTGCTTCCACACCGACACTTCGTCGGTGACGATCCATTCCGCGATGACGCGGCCGTCGACCATCTGGGCGTGGCTGTAGCCCATCACGTAGACCTCGGCGCCGGTGGGGCGGCCGAAGAGCCCGAAGCCGGAATGGGTGCCGCGCAGCGACCAGCGGGTGGCAATGCGGATCGCCTGGCCCGGGTCACGGTTCACGATGGCGCTTTCCATGGTGAAGACCGCGTCCGGGAAGGAGGCGAGGTAGGACAGCGCGAACCGGTCGATGTCGCCCCAGCCGTAGAGCATGTCTCCGCCCGGGACCGCCACCGCTGCGCCATGGAAGTAGAGCTCCTGGATCTCGGCGGTCTCCTTGAGGCCCCAGATGCGCTGCCAGCCTTCGCAGTAGCGCTCGATGTCGGCGCCCTTCTGGTGCTCCGGGCGGTAGCGGCCGGGCACGTCCCGCTCGGGCGTGAAGAAGCCGACCTCGCCGCTGCGCTTGATGTCGAGCTGCACCATGTCGTGCGCCATCTGGCGCGAGTCGATGCCCATGCAGCGGGCGAAGGCCGACTGGTCGCGGGCGAGCCACTCCTCCTTGACCTGCGTGTCGACGACCCAGCAGTCGGCGATGATGCGCGAACGCACCACGCGGCCGGTGGCCGGCCCGTAGATGCCGGCGCCGGTGTGGCGCATGACCGAGATCAGGCGGTGGGAGGACAGGAACGAGCCATCCTCGTAACCCGTCCAGATCACGTCCTCGCCCACGAGTTGGCGGTCGGGGAACTGGTGCAGCGTCTGCAGGGTCTGCGCGGTCACGCCGGTGTTGTCGGTGGTGACGCCCGTGGCGGCCCGCACCAGGCAGTCGTCGGCGTAGTAGCGCTTGATCTTGCCGCCGATGCCGCGGTCTTCCCAGATCTCACGGGTGATGCCGTAGATGAAGTCCGGGACGTCCTTGTAGTGGGCGAGGGCGAGAGCCATGGCGTACCTGTACAGTGAGGGGAGTGGAAGGGGAGGGCGGTCAGCCGGCCGGCCGGCGCGTCGATCCGCGGATCTTCAGTTCGGCCGGCATGAGGCGGCGCTCGGAACCGATCGCCGTGCCCGCGATGTGCTCCTCGAGCATGCGGATGGCTGCGCGGGTGAGCATCTCGACCGGCTGGCGCAGCGTGGTCAGGTCGTGCGACGGCCAGGCGGATTCGGGCAGGTCGTCGAAGCCCGTCACCTGCACGTCGGCCGGCACGCTGAGCCCGAGGTCGAAGCGGGCCGAGTCCATCAGGCCGAGCGCCATGGCATCGTTGGCGCACAGGACGGTGTCGGGGCGCTTCTTGCGGGCCAGGAGGTCCCGGCCGACGGCGCGGCCGCCGTCGTAGGAATAGTCCGCGTGGATGACCTCGTCGATCGCCAGGCCATGGCGGACCAACGCCTGCCGGGCGCCGGCGAGGCGGTCCTCGCTGACCACGGCGCCCTTGGGTCCGGCGACGAAGGCCACCCGGCGCGGAGTGCCGCCCACCAGGTGGTCGACGAGGTCGGACATGCCGGTGGCATGGTCGCAGCCCACCGCCGAGGCGAAGCCGCCCCGCGGCACGCGGTTGTAGAGGACGAGCGGAATGCGGTGGCGCTCGCAGGCTTCCAGGAGGTCGGGCTCCATCGACGTCGCCGCGACGATTCCGTCGACGTGGTAGCCGGCGAGGTCGTTGAAGACCTCGGCGGCCAGCGCGTCGAAGTCCACGGTGAACACGAGCATGCGGTTGCCGCGGGCCTGGATCTCCTGGCCGAGCTGGAACAGCACTTCGGGGTAGTTGCGGCTGGTCTGGGCGGTCACCAGCACGGCGATGAGGTTGGAGCGGCGCGTGATGAGCGACCGGGCGACGATGTTGGGCGCATAGCCCAGCGCCTGCGCGGCCCGCTCGACCTTGGCCCGCGTCTCGGGCGAGACCGAGCCGCCGTCGCGGAAGGTGCGCGAGACGGCCGACTGCGAAACGCCGGCGAGCTTGGCGACATCGTAGGACGTGACGCGGCGGGCGCTGTCGCCCAGCAGCGCATCCACCCGGTCCTCCCAATCCGCTTCTGATTGCGAATGCATCAGCGATTTGTCCTCTGCGACAAGAAATGCGGGGGAACAGAAGGGAATTGCAAGCGTGTTTTTCGTGCGAAAATTGGAATGCATTGATCTACCGCATTGCAACAACGAATTTCAATGCACGCCGCCTTGCATTCGCAGTCAACGTGTGGAAGCCTGCTCGCGAGAACAAGCGCAGGAGGGACACCCATGACAATCACACGTCGCCAGGCTCTGGGCGGAGCCGCCGCCATGGCCACCGCAGGGCTTTTGGGCCAGCAGCGCGCGCTGGCCGGAATCACCCCCGGCAAGCCCTTTGCCGGCAAAGAGATCAAGGTCCTCGCGGTCACCTCGACCCAGTTCACCGCCCACGCGAAGAAGGTCGCGGCCTTCACCGAGCAGACGGGCATCAAGGTCACCTACGTCTACGTCCCCTTCGCCGCGCTGCGCGAGCGCCTGACCGCCGAGATGGTCGGCGGCTCGGACGACTTCGACCTGATCACGGCCATGGACGTCTGGATTCCGCCGCTGGTCGACAAGTACCTGATCCCGCTCGACAAGGAGCTGGCGGCCCGCAAGATCGACCTCAACCGCTATCCGTCGGCGTTCCGCAGCGCGGGCGCTTTCTCCACCGGCACCTACGGCCTGCCGGTGCGCTGCCACATCCAGCTGCTCTGGTACCGCAAGGACCTGTTCGACAAGGCCGGCCTGCAGCCGCCCAAGACCTGGGAAGAGCTCGTCACCAGCGGCAAGGCGCTGCAGGAGGCCAATCCCGGCGTGGCCGGCGTGACCATCCCCTACGGCCGCAATGACGGCCAGAACCTGATGGTCTGGTACAACTTCCTGTGGGGCAAGGGCGGCGACCTGTTCGACGCCAACATGAAGCCGATCTTCAACAGCCCGCAGGGCATTGCCGCGGCGCAGGACTTCGTGGACATCATCCTCAAGCACAAGATCGCGCCTCCCGGCGCGGGCTCGTTCAACGAGGCGGATGCCAACACGGTGTTCTTCCAGGGCAAGGCGGCCATGGTGCCGACCTGGTGGCACGTCTACAACCGCCTGTTCCTCCCCGACGCGACGATCAAGCCGGACCAGGCGGGCTTCGTGCCGCTGCCGTCCTACCCGGGCTCGGGGCCGACGACCTACACCAACCAGTGGATCTACGGCGTCAACGGCAAGTCGAAGAACCGCGATGCGGCGATGGAGTTCATGGACTACATCACCTCGGCCGACATCGAGCGCCAGATCCTGGTCGACCCGGCCGAGAACGACGTGGTGTGCGTGCACTGGCAGAACCTGCGCGACCCGGCCGTCAACGCCCGCTTCCGCGGCATGCACGGGATCGCCGCCAAGGCGCTCGAGAGCACCACGAAGTCGATCCCGAACATCCCCGAGTTCCTGCCGATCGTCGATTCACTGGCCTCCGCCATGTCGGAGGTCGTCACCTCCGGCAAGGGCGTGAAGGAGGCCCTGGACGGCGCCGCCGCGCAGGCCACCCGCATCATGAAGCGCGCCGGCTGAGCCGGCTCCTTCCCCCTCGTTGACACCGCCGCCGGCGCGAGCCGGCGGCGGACCAGTTTCCCCGTGTCTCGGCCTTGATCGATCGGACCCCGTCTCGCATGCGTCAGCGCGCTCTCGCCTTCGGATTGCTGGCTCCCGCGCTCGCCATCGTGGCCTTCACCACGGTGTATCCGATGCTGAGCTCGTTCTGGACGAGCTTCCACATCCTGAACCTGTCAAGGAGCATCGAGCTCGGCCGCTTCATCGGCATCGAGAACTACACCGAGGCCTTCAACGAGGACCCCGAGTTCTGGCAGGTGATGCGCGTCACCGCGGCCTTCGTGGTGCTCGACGTGACCTTCACCATCCTCGCGGCGCTCGGCCTCGCCATCCTGCTTCTGCGCCAGGGCTTCGGCACGTCCATCCTGCGCACGCTGCTGATCCTGCCTTTCGCGATGAGCCCCGCGCTGATCGGCATCTCCTGGCGGTTCATGCTGAACCCCGACTTCGGCGCCTTCAACCGCACCATCGCGGCGGTGCTGCCCTTCATGCGCAACACCGACTACCTGGCGAGCCCCACCATGGCGATGGGCGCGCTGATCTCGGCCGACGTGTGGCACTGGGCGCCGTACTTCACCTTCATGCTGATGGGCGGCCTCGCCTCCATCCCGCCGGAGACGCAGGAGGCCGCGCGCATCGACGGTGCCAGCGACTGGCGCGTCTTCCGCGACGTCACGCTGCCCCAGCTCGCCCCCGTGCTGCTGGTCGCCATCATCCTGAAGTCGGTCTTCGCGCTGAAGGTCTTCGACAGCATCGTGACGATGACGGGCGGGGGGCCGGGGCGCTCCACCACCACGCTCGCCTTCTTCGCCTATCACATCGGCTTCCGCGACTATCAGTTCGGCTACGCCGCCGCGGTCGCCTACGTGCTCACGGCGATCCTGTTCCTGTTCTCGCTGTCCTACATGCGCTTCGCGTTCCGGAGGACGGCATGAACGCGGTCGCCACCTCCCTGTCCCGGCCGGTCGTCACGCCGGAGGCCGCACGGCGGCGCCAGCGCGCGCAGCGCCGCCGCGCGGTCCTGAAGGTGCTGGAAGTCGGCGTGCTGCTGTTCGTGGCGGCGCTCATCGTCTTCCCCATCGCCTGGATGGTGATGACGGCCTTCAAGACGCCGATCACGGTCTATTCCTACACGATCTGGTTCCAGCCGACGCTCGACAACTTCCGCGAGGTGTTCAACCCGCGCTGGGGCATCGCGCAGAAGGTCGTGAACTCGACCATCATCGCCTGCTCGACGGTGGTGATCGCCATCCCCATCGCGGTCAGCGCGGCCTACGCCTTCTCCCGCCTGCAGTTCCCGCTGAAGCGCGTCACCTTCCAGTGGATCCTGCTCACCCAGTTCATCCCGGCGGTGACGATCGTCCTGCCGTTCTACGTGATGTTCAGGAAGCTCGGCCTGCTGGACACCTACGCCGCGCTGATCATCGTCGACCTCGCCATCGTGCTCCCCTACGCGATCTGGACCATCAAGGGTTTCATCGACGCGATCCCGCTGGAGGCGGAGGAGGCGGCGATCATCGACGGCGCGAGCCGGCTGCGCGTGATCTGGGACATCGTGGTGCCGATGGCGCGCCCCGGTATCCTCACCGCGGCGATCTTCTGCTTCATCCTCACCTGGAACGAGTTCCTGTTCGGCTACCTGCTGTCGCGCCAGAAGGCCGTGCCACTGCCGGTCGGCATCATCGGCTTCCTGTTGGAGCGCGGGCCCGTGTGGGAGCTCATCGCCGCCACCGGCATCATCATCACCATCCCGATGTTCTTCTTCGCGCTCATCATCCAGCGGCACTTCACGAAAGGCATGAATCTCGGCGCCGTGCGCTGAGAGCGGAGCACCCATGGCCAGCATCCAGTTCAACGCCGTCACCAAGCGCTGGGGCGACTTCTTCGGGGTCCGCGAGCTCGACCTCGCGGTCGCCGACCAGGAGTTCCTGGTGCTGCTGGGCCCCTCGGGCTGCGGCAAGACAACGACCATGCGGATGGTCGCCGGGCTGGAGGAGCCCTCGAGCGGCGAGATCTTCATCGGCGACGATCTCGTCAACGACATGCCGCCGCGCGAGCGCGACATCGCGATGGTGTTCCAGAACTATGGCCTCTACCCGCACATGAGCGTGCGCGACAACATCGGCTATCCGCTGAAGGTCCGCGGCATCCCCCGCGAGGACGCACAGAAGCGCATCGACGCGGCCGCCGCCAAGGTCGAACTCGGGCCGTTTCTCGAGCGCAAGCCCGCCCAGCTCTCCGGCGGTCAGCGCCAGCGCGTGGCGCTGGCGCGTTCTCTGGTGCGCACCCCGCGCGTCTTCCTCATGGACGAGCCGCTGTCGAACCTCGACGCCAAGCTGCGCGTCACCATGCGCGCCGAGCTCAAGCATCTGCACCACGAGCTGCGCATCACCACCATCTACGTCACCCACGACCAGATGGAGGCGATGACGCTCGCCACCCGCGTCGGCGTGATGAACAAGGGCGTGATGCAACAGCTCGCGCCCCCGGAGGAGGTCTACAACGACCCCGCCAACATGTTCGTCGCCGGCTTCATCGGCTCACCGAGCATGAACCTCGTCCACGGCGACCTCGTCGACGGCACCTTCCGGGCCGAAGGCGTCGCCGTGCCCGGCATCGGCGGCGGCTCGCGCACCGGTGTCGTCCTCGGCATCCGTCCCGAAGACCTGCGGGTCGTCGGTCCGGGCCAGGGCGTCTTCGACGCCCCCGTCTATTCCTCCGAACTCACCGGCGAGTCCACGCTCGTCACCTTCAACGTCGGCGGCAGGCATGTCTGCGCGCGCGGCGACCGCCACTTCCGCTGCGAGATCGGCGAAGTGGTCGGCGTCGCGGTGGACCCCCAGCGGGCCTACCTGTTCGACGCCGCCACCGAGAACCGCATTCGCCTTTAAGGAAAGAGGACCGCCATGACCGACATCGTCGTTTCCGCCCGGGAGGCGCAGGAACGCCTCATCCGGCGCGACCAGTACGTCTCGTGCTCCGTCGCCTTCATCGACTGCAAGAAGCCGGGCTCGCACCTTAAGCAGAACTACTCGATGATCGGGCCAGGCGTGACCACGTCCACCGACCAGGTCATCAACCTGCGCGAGCCGCACGGCTTCAACGTCGGCGCGGCCGCCATGCCGCACGGCATCACCAACAACCTGCACATCCACTTCACCGCGGAAGTGTTCCTCGTCTTCAAGGGCGAGTGGAAGTTCCGCTGGGGACCGAACGGCGACGACGGCGAGATCGTCGGCAAGACCGGCGACATCGTCTCGGTGCCGACCTGGATCTTCCGGGGCTTCACCAATGTGGGCCCGGATGACGGCTGGATCTTCACGACGCTCGGCGGCGACGATACCGGCGGCATCATCTGGCATCCGTCCATCATCAAGGAAGCGGCCCAGTATGGTCTCTACCTGACCAAGGACAACTTCCTCGTCGACACCACCAAGGGCCAGGAGAAGCCCGCCGACGAGGATCTCATCAAGGTCATCCCGGACGAGGAGATCGCCAAGCTGCGCCGCTACACGGTGGATGAGATGCGCCAGCGCATCGTCACCCGGGAGGAGCGCGCCTGGTCGAAGGACGCGCTGCTCGACAGCGGCCTGCCGGGTCATGCCTCGGAGATGGCGCCGGTGATCGGCTACGGCATCACCCAGGACCGAAATCACGCGCCCAAGATCACCAACCCCCACGGGTTTTCGATCGAGTGGCTGAAGCTGCCCCCGGGCCAGTCCGTGTCCCGCTTCCGCGTCAAGGAAAAGCAGGTCCTGCAGATCCTGACGGGCACGGTGGCCGTGACCCTGAACGGCCCTGGCGAGGAGGTCGAGATGCAGGCCGGACCGTGGGATACGGCCTCGATCCCGGCCCATGCCTGGCGTTCCATCCGCAACCTCGGTGACACGGACGCCGAGATCGTGGTCGTGACCGCCGGCGACGGCCGCAAGACGCCGGAATGGGCGCCGGAGGTGCTGGAAGCGGCGAGGGCCATGGGCCGCGCCGTCGATAAGAGCGGCTTCATCGCGCGCGCCGACCTGCTGCCGGTCTACGCCATGGGCAAGCTCTGATCCCATGCGCCCCAACCGGCTCAAGCAGCTTGCGGCGGCGGGCACGCCCGCCGTCAACGCCTGGCTCGCGATCCCCTCGGCCTATTCGGCCGAGGTGATGGGGCACCAGGGGTTCGACAGCGTCACTGTCGACCTGCAGCACGGCATGGTCGGCTTCGACGCCGCCGTGGCGATGCTGCAGGCGATCGCCTCGACCCCCGCGGTGCCGCTCGCCCGCGTGTCGCGCAACGAGCCGGCGCTGGTGATGCAACTCCTCGACGCCGGCGCCTACGGCATCATCTGCCCGATGATCTCGACGGTCGCCGAGGCCGAGCTCTTCGTCTCCGCTTGCCGCTACCCGCCGAAGGGCCAGCGCTCGTTCGGCCCGGCGCGCGGGCTGCTCTACGGCGGGCCGGACTACTTCGACCACGCGGACGGCGAGATCCTGACGCTCGCCATGCTGGAGACGGCCGAGGCGGTCGCCAATGCCGACGCGATCCTGGCGGTGCCGGGCCTCGACGGCATCTATGTCGGCCCCAACGACCTGTCGCTCGCCATGGGCCGCCGGCCCTCGGCCGAGCCGGACGATCCCGAGGTCGCGGGCACGATCCTGTCGCTCTGCCAGACGACCCGCGCCGCGGGCCGGATCGCCGGCATCTTCTGCTCGTCGGGCGAAGCGGCCGCGCGGCGCATCCGCGAGGGCTTTGGCCTCGTGACGCCCGGCAACGACGTCGGCCTGCTCTCCAAGGCGTCGAAGGCCGCCATCGCCGCCGCCCGCGGGCCGCAGCCGTGACCACCCTGGTGCCAGGCACGGCGCGCCCCGTGTCCGCCGCGGCGCCTGGTCCCGCCGAGCCCCTCGTGCTCTTGCCCGGCACGCTGTGCGACGAGCGCGTCTGGCAGCCCGTCGTCTGCCGCCTCCTGCACCGGCCCGTCATCGTGAAGCCGCTCGTCGGCGAATCCAGCACGGCCGCCATGGCGCGCCGACTGCTCGCGGAACTGCCCGCGCGCTTTTCGCTGGCCGGCTTCTCGCTCGGCGGCATCGTGGCGCTCGAGATGATCGCCCAGGCGCCGGAGCGCATCGCGCGCCTTGCCCTTGTCGACACGAACGCCCGCCCGGATCCGCCGGCCAACCACACCGCCCGTCGCAACGCGGTCGAACGGGCCGCGCAGCTCGGCATGGAACGCTACGTCTCCGACAAGCTGTGGTCGGTGTATGTCAGCGGCGACCACGTGGCCGACGAGGCGAAGCGCAGCCTCGTCGCCGCCATGTCGGCCGCAGCCGGCCTCGACACGTTCCGGAGCCAGAGCGAACTGGCCATCAGCCGTGCCGACAGCCGCCCGCGCCTCGGCGCGATCCGCGTGCCGACGCTCGTGCTGTGCGGCGCCGAGGACAAGCTCTGCACCCCCGCCGTGCACGAGGAGATGGCGGCCGGCATTCCCGGCGCACGTCTCGTCCAGGTGCCGCGCACCGGCCACTTCGCCCTGATCGAGGATCCCGATGCCGTCGCCGCCGCCCTGCGCGACTGGCTCGACCTCGACATCCCGTCTCACTCCGACGTCCGCGTGAAAAGGACTGCGTCATGACCGACCAGAGGCCCACCGATCCCGGCAGCAGCAATGTGCGCGAGGTCCTGCAGTCCGAGCGGCGGGACTTCGTCGATCTCGTTCCGACCGACCGGCCGCGGGCGCATGGACTGCGCGGCTTCGATCCCGAATACACCGACATCGTCGACTACATCGTGCGCTGCACCCACCGCATTTGGGACGAGCGCAATGTGGGGCTCATCTACTCGCACTACACCCACAATTCGGTCGTCTACACGCCGCTCGGCACGATCTACGACCGCGAGGAGGTGGTGCGCGCCACCATCCAGCGCATCGCCGAGTTCCCCGACCGGCGGGGCATGGCGACGCAGGTGATCTGGCGCGGCAACGAGGACGAGGGCTTCTACACCTCCCACCTCGTGACGAGCACCGGACGGCACACGGAGCCCGGGCCCCTCGGGCCGCCCACCAACCGTACCTTCGTGATGCGGACCATTGCCGACTGCATGGTCTACGAGAACAAGATCTACCGCGAGTGGCTGGTGCGCGACGGCTACGCCATGTTCCGCTCGCTGGGCATCGACGTCTGGGCCCACGCGGAGCGCACCGCGAAGGACCTGATCGCCCGCAACGTCGTGCTCACCGACCTCGGCGAGAACGGCCACCGCGTCGGCCAGTATCCGCCCAACGCGAAATGCGACACCTCCATCGCCCACACCGAGAGCGAGGCGGCCTGCCTGCGGTGGATGCACGAGGTGTGGAACCGGCGCATGTATGGCCATCTCAACGAGGTCTATGCGCCCGGCGTGCGCTGGCACGGGCCGGCCATGGCGGAGCTGACCGGCATAGCCTCGCTGATCACGCAGGTGGTGCGCCTTGCCGCCATGATCCCGGATCTGGCCTTCACGCCCCTGCACGTCTGCTCCATCCCCTGCGAGGAAGGCGGCGAGAAGATCGCGGTGCGCTGGATCATGCACGGCCATCACATGGGCTGGGGCGTGCTCGGCGCGCCGACGGGCTGCCCGCTCGTGCTCATGGGCATGAACCACTTCCACGTCCAGGACGGGCAGATCGTCGACGACTGGACCGTCTACGACATCTTCTCGCTCATGGTGCAGGTGAAGGCGGCGCAACTTCAGAAGGCCTCGTGAGATGACCACGATCGCCTTTATCGGGCTTGGCCGCATGGGCCTGCCCATGGCCTCGAACCTGCTGGCGCGCGGCTTTTCCGTCGTCGGCTGCGACCTCGACACGGCGCGCACGGCGGCACTCGCCGCCAAGGGCGCCACCGTCGCCGCGACCGCCGCAGACGCGGCGGCGCAGGCCGACGTGACCTTCTCGATCATCATGAACGACGACATCCTGCGCGCCGTCGCGCTGGGGCCCTCGGGCGTGCTGGCGGGGGCGAAGCCTGGCCACGTCTTCGCCGATCTCTCGACCGTGTCGCCGAAGGCCTCCGGCGAGGTCGAGGCGGCGGCCGCGAAGGCCGGCGTCGGCTATGTCTGCGCCAAGGTCGCCGGCAGCATCGGCCTCGCCGAGACGGCGGGACTGACCTTGTTCGGCTCGGGCGCTGCCGGGGACTTCGAGCGCTGTCGCCCGGCCTTCGAGGCCATGGCCGCCAAGGTGCACCATGTGGGGGAGGGGAGTTCCGCCGCCTACCTGAAGCTCGTGCACAGCCTCATCGTCGGCGTCTACTCCTCGATGATCGGCGAGGCGCTGGCCTTCGGCGAGCGTGGCGGGCTCGATCTCGACACCATGATCGACATCCTCGAGGCCGGGCCGCTGGGCTCGCGCCAGCTGACCCTCAAGGCGCCGATCCTGAAGGAGCGCCGGTTCACCTCGCCGCCCTCCGACATCGACACGGCGGCCAAGGACATGGACCTCATCCTCGACACCGCGCGCCGGGACGCGATGCCGCTGCCGCTCGCCTCCACCGTGCGCCAGCTCCAGGCTGCCGCCCAGGCCGCCGGCCGTGGCAAGCGCGACATCTATTCCATCCTCGAGACCTTCGAGGCCCTCGCTGGCCTCGACAAGGCCTGACGCGACCCTTCCGACAAAGGACCCGACCCATGACCGCGCAGCCCACCCCGCCCGTCGCCGGCACCCGCTACGTCAAGGCGCCGCGCGCGGGCGCGGCCGCCGAGGCCGCCGCCATCGGCGCCACCGTCGCCGAGATCCTGCGCAATGTCCGCGAGGGCGGCGATGACGCCGTCCGCCGCTATTCCAGGGACTTCGACAAGACCGAGGTCGGCGCGCTCGAAGTGACGATGGAGGAACGCGAGGCCGCGCTCGCAGAGCTCGCGCCGCAGACCCGCGCCGACACCGAGTTCGCCATCGGCCGGGTGAAGGCCTTCGCGCAGGCGCAACTCGCCACCATCCTGCCGCTGGAGGTCGAGGCGCTGCCCGGCCTGCATCTCGGCCACCGCGTCATCCCGATCGAGCGCGTGGGCTGCTACGTGCCGGGCGGGCGCTACCCGCTGCTCTCGGCGCCCATCATGACGCTGGTGCCGGCCAAGGTCGCCGGCTGCGACGAAGTGATCGCCTGCCTGCCGCCAACCGCCCATCCGGCCATGATCGCCGGCTGCCATCTGTCGGGCGCCGACCGCATCTTCCGCATCGGCGGCGCGCAGGCCATCGCCGCCATGGCCTACGGCACGCAGTCCGTGCCGGCGGTGAACAAGATCTTCGGCCCGGGCAACGCCTATGTGAACGAGGCCAAGCGCCAGGTCTTCGGCCCCGTCGGCATCGACCAGCTCGCCGGCCCCAGCGAGATCTTCGTCGTGGCGGACTCGACCGGCGACGCCGTCACGATCGCCACCGACCTGCTGGCGCAGGCCGAGCACGACATCCACACCCGCGTCGGCCTCATCACCACCGACAGGGCGCTCGCCGAGGCGACGCTGAAGGAGGTCGAGCGCCAGCTCCAAGGCCTCTCCACGGCGGGCGTCGCCGGCAAGTCCTGGGACAATGCCGGCGAGATCGTGCTTTGCGACGACGAGGCGGCGATGATCGCCTATTCGGACCACGTCGCGGCCGAGCACCTGCAGGTGCACACGGCCGACGCGCAGGGCATGGCCAAGAAGCTGCGCAACTACGGCTCGCTGTTCATCGGCAAGCTGGCCAGCGTCGTCTATTCCGACAAGTGCTGCGGCACCAACCACACGCTGCCGACGGGTGGCGCCGGCCGCTACACGGGCGGCCTGTGGGTCGGCTCCTACGTCAAGATCTGCACGCACCAGTGGCTGGACGAGCGCGGCGTCGACGCCGTCGCCCCGCCCGCCGTGCGCCAGAGCGCCAGCGAAGGGTTGGAAGGACACCGCCGGGCCGCGGCCCTGCGGCTGGAATGGCTGCAGCGCCCGGTGCCGGGCCAGAACTGAGAGACAAAGAGACGGTCAGGAGAACACGACGACGAGGCGATAGGCGCTCTCCCTCCCCTGCAGGGGAGGGTGGCAGCCGCGAAGCGGCTGACGGGTGGGGAACGCGCAGAGGGCGATGTGAGCGGCTGGGGCCGGCCCCGGCCTCTCGCTTCTCCGGCACCACCGCCCCCACCCGTCTCGCGCTGCGCGCGATCCACCCTCCCCTGCAGGGGAGGGAGGGCGCACTGACCGGATACCGGCAGTCAGACGGACACTGTTTGAGGCTCTAAGGACGACGGGGCGCACGATGGCGAAGAAGGGGCGGGCGATGAACGACATGGCAACGGCGAACGGAGCGGCCCAGGGCGGCGCCGTGCTGCAGGTAGAGCGGCGCGACTACACCGAGCTCGCGCCCGACAACCGTCCGCGCGTGCAGAGCCTGCGCGGCTTCGACGACTGCTACACCGACATCGTCGACTACATCGTCCGTTGCACCCACAAGATCTGGGATGAGCGCGACATCGGGCTCATCTACACGCACTACACGCACAACGCGGTTCTCTACCACACCACTGGCGCGCTCTACTCGCGCGAGGAGGTGGTGCACGACACCATCCAGCGGCTCGTGTCGTTCCCCGAGCGCCGTGGCATGGCGACCCAGGTGATCTGGCGCGGCAACGACGTGGACGGCTTCTACACGTCCCACCTCGTGACCGGCGTCGGCCGGCACACCCAGTACGGCCACTTCGGCAAGCCGACCGGGCGCATGTTCTCGTCGCGCACGGTGGCCGACTGCATGATCCTGGAGAACAAGATCTACCGGGAATGGGTCGTGGCCGACCAGATGGCCATCATCCAGCAGCTCGGCCTCGATGGCCGCGCCATCGCCGCCGCCCGCGCCAAGGACATGTTCGCCAGGGGTGTGCGCAACATCGACATCGGCGAGAACCGTCGCCTGCTCGGCCAGTATCCGCCGGAGAGCGAGGCCGACGTCTCGATCGCCCACACCGACACGGAAGCCTGGCTGCTCACACAGCTCCACCACATCTTCAACAAGCGCATGTTCGGCCGCATCCGCGACATCTACGCGCCGACGTGCCAGTGGCATGGCCCGCTGATGAAGGAGTTCTACGGCCCCGCCGCCGTGCTCCACCAGACGCTCGGCCTCGTCGGCTCGTTCCCCGACTGCTCCTTCGTGCCCCAGCACGTCTGCTCGAACCCCTGCGAGGAGGGCGGCGAGAAGGTGGCGGTGCGCTGGATCATGGAAGGCCATCACACCGGCCACGGCATTCTGGGCGTCCCGTCCGGCCAGCGGCTCTTCGTGCTGGGCATGTCGCACTACCACGTCATCGACGGGAAGATCGTCGACGAGTGGACCGTGTACGACGAACTGGCGCTGCAGACGCAGATGGAGTTGGGGGCGTTGGGGGCGCAGGGCTGACAGGCAGGTGCTGTCGCTCTGCTGCAAGGAAAAGAGATCCAAGCCAGGATCCGTTGACCCTGCCCGCCGTTACCCCATCAAGAGGGCACACGGCTGGAGCGATCGATGCTGACACGACGAAACGCGCTTCTGGGTCTCGGAGGCGCGCTCGCGCTTCCACTGTCTGGCTGCGGCACCATGTTCGACAACCAGCTCTTCGCGGGGTTGATGCCCGCCGAGAAGCGCAGTGGGCGGACGCTGAGCCGCCCTAACTATGCGGACGTCTACGCGAAATACCCCGGCGAGCCCCATCCGGTGAATGCCTTTGCCTACACCTCCGTAGACCCGACCTTCCTGCGGCAGGAGGTGGAGTATCGCGGGCCAGAGGCACCCGGCACGATCGTCGTGGCGACGTCGGAGCGGCTCCTCTATCTGGTCGAGCCTGGGCAGCGCGCCACGCGCTACGGGGTCGGCGTGGGCCGCGAAGGCTTCGCCTGGTCCGGTGCGGCGCAGATCAACATGCACCGCAGCTGGCCCGACTGGGTGCCGCCGAAGGAGATGGTCGAGCGCGATCCGGACGTGAAGGCGCAGCTCGTCTCGACGTCGCGCGGCGCCGGCGTTCCCGGCGGGCCGCGCAACCCGCTCGGCGCGCGGGCCATGTACCTTTACACGGCGAGCGGCGACACGGGTTACCGCATCCACGGCACGACCGAGCCAGAGACGGTGGGCACCAACGTGTCGTCGGGCTGCGTACGCCTGATCAACCAGGACATGATCCACCTGTACGGGCGGACTCCCGACGGCACGAAGGTGATCGTCCTCCCAGCCTAGATCAGGCGCCTCCGTCACCGGGGCCATGCTCTCCGTCGGCCTCAACCCGACATCGAAGGTCGACCGCTACCGCGTGCCGGTCCCCGCGCTCGCGATGAACGCCCGCACATCGTCCCAGGCGGCTTCCATGTTGTCGGCGTGGTTGCCGCCGGGGATCCTGACGAAACGCTTCGGGGACTGGGCGAGGGCATAGAGCCGCTCGCCGAACCGGAACGGCACGACGGTGTCGGCGTCGCCGTGCAGGATCAGCAGCGGGCGAGCGATGCCGGCGATGCGCGAAGCCGAGGGGAACCGGTCCTTCATGAGTGCATGGACCGGCACCCACGGATAGCGCTCGGCGGCGACGTCGGGGAGTTCCGTGTAGGGCGCATCGAGGACGAGGGCGGCGAACCGCCGCTCGGTGGCAAGCCGCACGGCGACACCGGAGCCCAGCGATTCCCCGTAGACCACCACCGTGGCGCCCGGCGCCGTCCGGGCGAGCCAGTCGAAGGACGCCCGCGCGTCTTCGGCGAGCCCTTCCTCGGTCGGGGTGCCCGTGGAGCCGTTGTAGCCCCGGTATGCGGGGGCCAGGACGCCGAAGCCTTCCGCCGCGAGGGCCCGCAGCCGACGGGAGATGCGCGGCATCGTTCCGCTGTTGCCGTGGAAGTAGAGGACCGTCGGTCGCCCCTGGTCGGCAGGCCGGTAGAGCGCGACGAGGCGTTCGCCGTCGGACGTGGCGATGGTCGCGTCGCGAAAGCCCGGCAGGTTCAGCTCCGCTACGCCATGGAAGGCGGGGCTGGCATTGAACACCATCGTACGCTGCTTGACGTGGAGCGTGCCGACGGCCGCGACATAGGCGGCGGCCATCATGCCGAGGAGCGCGATCGCAAACGACCTGAGGGACCAGCGCCCCGACATGCGGTTCATCACCTTTGGCTCATGCCTTCGACACGGGCGCCTGGAGGCTGGCCGCGACCGCGGTCGCCCGGTGCTCGAGTGCTCCGGCAGGGGTGTCGGCACCCTCCCGTGACGGTGGCGGACGGAAAGACTTCGTGATGTAAGCTGCCTCAGTCCGCACGTGTACCAACGGTCATGATCCAAGCCCCTGTGACAGGTTCGCGAACAGTGATGTCGAAGTGATGGCCGCAGGGCAAGGCACGGGCACCGCCCACCACGTCGTCCTTGTCGGCGGTGGACATGCCCATGTGCAGGTCATGACGGACTTCGCAATGCGCCCGGAGAGCGGCGTGCGCCTGATGCTGGTCACGGACCGGCTGACGACGCCCTATTCGGGCATGCTGCCAGGACACGTGGCCGGCTTCTATGACCGCGACGAGATGCACATCGATCTCGCGCGGCTCGCCCATGCGACCGGCACAAGCCTGGTCCATGCGCCGGCGACGGGCGTCGATCGCGGCTCGCGGCAGGTGCTCTTCGCCGATCGGCCGCCGCTGGCCTACGACACGCTGTCGCTCGACGTCGGCATCACCCCGGACGTCTCGGCCATCGCGGGCGCCGACAGGAACGCCCTTCTCGTGAAGCCGATCAGCACCTTCCTGGAGCGCCTGGAGGCCGCGGAGACCGAGGGGATCCCCCGCCGCATCGCCATTGTCGGTGGCGGCGCGGCCGGGGTCGAACTCGCCTGCGCGCTGCGCGCCCGGTTCGGCACCACGCCCGCGATCGCGATCCTCACGGCCGCGCCGCTCGTGTCCACGCTGAACGGTGGCGTCCGCCGGCGGTTGGAGAAGGCGTTGGCACGGCTGGGGATCGACGTCGTCCGCGACTTTCGGGCCGCGTCTCTCCATGGTTCGCGCGTGACCGCGGCGGATGGGCAGGTGCACGAGGCTGGCCTCGTCCTCGTCTCCACCGCCGCGCGTGCGCCCGGCTGGCTCACGGCGACGGGATTGCCGACGACGCCGGACGGCTTCCTGCGCATTGGTCCAACGCTTCAGGTCGAGGGCGAGGAGGCCATCTTCGCCGTGGGCGATTGCGCAACGCGCACCGACGAGCCGCGCGAGAAGGCGGGGGTCTTCGCCGTCCGGCAAGGGCCCGTGCTGGCCGACAACCTGCTTCGAAAGGCGCGTGGCGAACCGTTGCGCCGGCATCACGCGCAGCGGACCTTCCTCGTGATCCTGTCGACCGGCGATGGGCGCGCGATCGCCGGGAAAGGCCGCTGGCTCGCGGTGGAGGGCTCCTGGGTCTGGCGCTGGAAGGACTGGATCGACCGCCGCTTCATGGCCCGCTTCTCGGGCGCCTGACCTTCACGCCGCCAGCGAAGGCCTGTCCGGCGCCAGGTCCGCCGCGGTGATCCCGCGCTCGGCCAAGTCGGCGGGCATCGCGCCGCCGGTCGCCAGTGCCGCGGTCACCCGCGCCAGGACCGGCGCCATCATGATGCCGAAGCCGCCCTGGCCGACCAGCCAGAAGAAGCCCTCCGCGGCGGGGTCGAAGCCCACCACGGGCGCCGCGTCCGTCACGAAGCTGCGCAGGCCCGCCCAGGTGCGCGGCGCCTTGCGGACGGTGACGAAGGAATGGCGCTCCACCCAGTCGACGAGCACGGCGACGTCCATGTCGTCGGGCTGGACGTCCCGGGGGACGTCGGGCGTCTCGTCCGCGGGCGAGCACATGATGCCGCTGGCCTGCGGCTTCATGTAGGGTCCGTGGCCGGCGAACTCGATCACCGGCATGCGGGACACATCCATCCCGGCGGGCGGCTCGACAACGATGGCGGTGCGGCGCTTCGGCACCAGGCCGACCGGCCGCGCTCCGGCCCTGGCCGCCACGACGTCGCCCCAGGCGCCGGAGGCGTTGACGAGGACGGGCGCTTCCAGCGCGTGCCGCCCCGCCTGCACCTGCCACACTCCGCCGACGCGGCGCAGGTTCTCCACGGGCGCCCGGCAGAGGAGGGTGCCGCCGCGCTGCCGGTGGGCCCGCAGGAAGCCCTGGTGAATGGCGGCGACGTCCATGTCCATCACGCCGGCCTCGTAGGCGGCGTCGGCGATGAATTCGGGGCGGATGAAGGCGGCGAGTTCGCTGGCGCGGGCCGCCGTCACGCGCTCGATCGGATGCCGGACGTTGGCATTGGCCAGCACCTCGTCCAGGAGGGCCTCCTGGCCCGGCCTCGCCAGCGTCAGGGCGCCGCGCGGGGCGAGCAGGGGAGCATCGGAGAAACCCTCCGGCGGGCTGGTGTAGAAGATGCCGCTGGCGATGTTGATCCGCCGTGCGACGGGGCCGCCGTAGTTGGGCGTGTAGAGCGCGGCCGAGCGCCCCGTGCTGTGCATGCCCGGCGCGTCTTCCGCCTCGACGAGGGCGACCCGCCCCCATTCGGCGAGCGCCGCCGCGGCCGAGGCGCCGGAAACGCCGGCCCCCACCACGATGAAATCGAACCCGCTCATGCGCCTCCTCGCCGATCGCGGCCTTGACAGCACCCGTGCCGGCAGGCGTTCACTGACAGCCTAGGCCAATCGACGGCGGGGGCAAGGTGATGGCGCGCGCAGGCACGGGAAACGGCACCGCCGAAGGGATCGCGGGTCCGCCCGGACTGTCGAACTTCCGCGATTTCGGCGGGCTGCCGGTGGCCGGCGGGGGCCGGATCGTGACGGGGCGCTTCTTCCGCTCGGCGGCGCCGCTCACTCTGGAGCAGGCAGGCCTCGCCGCGCTCGGGCAGCACGTGTCGGTGGTCGTGGACCTGCGTGGCCGGGTCGAGCGCGGACCCTCCTCGCATGCCGGCTTCGCCGACGCGGGCTTCGAGGTGCTGTCGCATCCCGTCGAGCCGCGCACGTCCGGCGCCCTGTTCGCGATGCTGCAGGCGGGCACCGCGTCCGCGCCGGTGACCAAGGATCTCATGATCACGGCCTATCGCGCCTACGTCACGCACCATGCGGCCGATTTCGGCGGGGCGCTGACGGCGATCGTCCAGGCCGGCCGACCGGCGCTCGTGCACTGCACCGCCGGCAAGGACCGCACCGGCTTCATCGTGGGCGTGCTGCAGGCCGCGCTGGGCGCCGACGAGGCCGACATCGTCGAGGACTATCTGACCACCAACCGGGCCTGGGATCGCGCCAGCGTGCGCGGCCACATGCCGCTCGACCATCCGGCCGTCCAGCCGGTCCTGCTGGCCGACGCCGACTACCTCGCCGCCGCGTTCGAGGAGGTCCGCGCCCACCATGGCGGCGCGCGCAGCTTCGTGCGGGCGGCGACCGGCGGACGCGTGACGGACGCGGACCTGGACCGGCTGGTCGTCTGAGCCTCAGCGCTCCCGGCCGGCCGTGGAGGTGACCTCGACGAGGGGGCTGAGCACGTAGTCGATGAGCCGTCGCTTGCCCGTCTTGATTTCGGCCACGATGGCCATGCCCGGCGTGAGCGGCAGCAGCTGCCCGTCGACCGTGAAGCCGGTGGCGCCGGTCCGCAGCACAACGGGATAGACCAGGTTCTGCACGCGCTGCCCGGCGCCCACCAGCCGGCCCTCGCCGCCGCGGGTGGGGTCCGCCTCGGAAACGCGGGCATCGGGCTCGGGGATGGCATCGGTCGCGACCCGCACCACCGTGGCGTCGAGCGTGCCGTAGCGGGTGAAGGGAAAGGCATCGACCTTGATGCTGGCCGACTGGCCCTCGCGGACGAAACCGGCATCCTTGTTGGGCAGGTAGACCTCCAGCTCCAGCGCCTCGAGGTCCGGCACCACGCGCATTGCTTCCTGGCCGACGGTGAGGACCTGCCCGACGCTGGTGACCGAGGAGGCCTGCACGGTGCCTTTCACCGGGCTGCGCAGGACCATGCGCTCCACGCGCAGGCGTGCCTTGGCCAGGCGCGGCGCCAGCTCGTCGGCCTGCCGGGAGGCCTCGCTGCGCTTTGTGGCCTGCTCCGCGCGGAACTGGCGGAGCGTCCGGTCGCGCTCGGCCGCCAGCGTTTCCGCGGCCCTGCGGGATTCGTTGAGCTGGCCGCGCTGCCCGGCGAGCACCGTGAGCTGGGTCAGCAGGCTTTCCTGGGCGTCGATGAGGCCGCCGCGCGTTCCCGCGTCCTTGCTGAGCAGGGACTGCCGCATCTGCACCCGCTGGCCCAGCGCGTCGACGAGATCTTCCTGGCGGGCGATGGTCTCGGTCAGCCGCGCCACCTCCGCGTCCTTCTGGGCGCGTTGGGCATCCAGGCTGCGCATCTGCGCCCCGAGGGACGCCAGTTCGGCCTCCAGCACCGCCTCCTCGCGCTGGCGGATGGGCGGGGGCAGGTCCGCGGGCCAGCGCGACTGGAGCGGTTTGGCCGCAGGCTCGGCGACCGCGGCCGCCAATGCCAGATCCCGGCGGGCGACCTCGGCCTGGGCCGCCGCGAGGCCCTGGGCCAGCATGCGCACGTCCTCGCCCGCCTCGTCGGGGTCGAGTTCCACGAGGACGTCGCCGGTGTCCACGTGCTGGCCGTTGCGGGCGGCGATGCGCCTGACTCTGCCGGTCTCGAGCGGTTGGACGGTGCGCACCCGCCCGTCCGGTTGCACCTTGCCGGGCGCGACGGCGACGATGTCGGTCCAGCCGAAGGTCGCCCACAGGAGGGCGGCGGCGGCCATGGCGCAGATCGACAGGATCATCGCCATGGCGATCGGCGAGGGCGGCCGCTCCATCACCGCGAGCGCGGCCGGCAGGAACTCCTGGTCGTCGCGGTGGGCCTGCTGATCGGAGACCGACAAGACGCGGCGCAGATGGTTGGACAGCCGGGCGACGCTCACGGCGCGCCCTCGGCACCCTGCAGCGCCCACAGCCGCGCATAGAGGCCGCCGGGCTTGCGCAGCAGATCGTCATGCGTGCCGGACTCGACGATCCGCCCGTCGACCATGCCATGGATGCAGTCCGCCTCGCGGACCGTCGTCAGCCGATGCGCGATCATGATCACCGTCCGGCCGCGCACGATGTGGCGCATGTTGGCACGGATGATCCGCTCGCTCTCGTAGTCGAGCGCGCTCGTCGCCTCGTCGAGGATGAGGATGCGCGGATTGGTCACGAGGGCGCGGGCGAGCGCGATGCGCTGGCGCTGGCCGCCGGAGAGGTTGCTGCCCCGCTCCTCGATGAGCGTGTCGTAGCCCTGGGGCAACTGCGCGATGAACGCGTCGGCGCCGGCGAGCCGCGCCGCTTCGATGACCCGCGCCCGGGGCAGGGCAGGATCGGCCAGGGCGATGTTGTCGTGCAGGCTGCGGTTGAACAGGAGGTTCTCCTGCAGCACCACGCCGACGTGGCGGCGCAGCCAGCCCGGATCGACGTGCGACAGGTCGAGCCCGTCGATCAGGATCTGCCCCTCCTGCGGCACGTAGAAGCGCTGGATGAGCTTTGTGAGGGTGGATTTGCCGGATCCCGAGGGACCCACGATCCCCACGACCTCGCCGGGCTTGATCGTGAGGGTGACGCCGCGCAGCACGTCCTGGCCGGACGGGGTATAGCGGAAGCCCACGTTGCGCAGCGCGATGGCGCCCTTGGGCGGCGGCAGCGCGGCCATGGCGGGATTGCCGGGCTCGGGCGCCGCGTCCAGGATGTCGGCCAGCCGATGCACCGAGATGCGCACCTGCTGCAGCTCCTGCCACACCTGTGACAGGCGCAGGACCGGTTGCGACACCTGGCCTGCGATCATGTTGAAGGCGACGAGGGCGCCCACGGTCATGTCGCCGCGCATGACGGCCTCGGCGCCCAGCAGCAGCAGCAGGGCCGCGGACAGCTTGCTCACGAACTGCACCGCGCCCTGGCCCGTGGTCGCCAGGATGGAGGCGTCGAAGCTCGACCGGACATAGGCGGCCAGCCGCTCCTCCCACTCGAGCCGCATGGCGGGCTCGACCGCCGCGGCCTTCACGGTGCCCGCCCCGACCACGGTCTCGACCAGGAACTGCTGGCTCTCCGCTCCGCGGCTGAAGCGTTCCTTGACCCGCTCGCGCAGGGCGGGCCCGATCAGGGCGGCGATCGCGACGTAGAGCGGGATCGTCGCCACGACCACCAGGGCGAGGACGGTCGAATAGGCGAAGAGCACGGCGAGGAAGAGCGTCGTGAAGACGAGATCGAGCGCCGCGAACAGGCCCTGGCCCGTGAGGAAGCTCCGGATGGTCTCCAGCTCGCGCATGCGCGCCACGGTCTGGCCGGTGGGGCGCGTCTCGAAATAGCCGACCGGCAGGCGCAGAAGATGCGCGAACAGCCTGCGCCCGAGCTCCACGTCGATCCGGTTGGTCGTGTGGTTCAGGGCGTAGCTGCGCAGCCATTGCAGCAGCGCGTCGAACACCGCGATGGCGACCAGGCCGAACACCAGCACGTAGAGCGTGGACGGGCTGCGGTGCACCAGCACCTTGTCGATCACGACCTGGAAGAACAGCGGCGAGACCAGCGCGAAGAGCTGGACGCACAGCGACGCCAGCAGCACATGGGCGAGCGGGCGACGGTAGCGCCAGATCGACGGCACGAACCAGCGCATGGAGAAGGCGACCGGATCCTGCCCCGCACCGCCGATCCTGCGTTGCACCAGCACGATCGGGCCTGCGAGTTCCCCCACCACCTCGTCGAGCGGCCGCTGCCGGTCGAGCCGCGTCACCGGATCGACGGTGCGGCATTGCCGGTTGGCGTCGACGCCGCCGAGGACGATGAACCCGCCTTCGCGCGTGCGGGCCAGCGCGGGCGTGGGCAGGGCGGCGAGCCGCGCCACCGACGCCGGCCTGATGACCCGCGCCTTCAGCCCCAGCAGCGCGGCGGCGCGCACCAGGTCGTCCTCGTCGGCCGGCCGCGACCCGAGCGCGAGCTCGTGCCGCAGCCCCGCGACGTCCGCCGCGATCCGGTAGAAGGCGGCGACGCCGGTGAGGGCCATCAGCCCGGAGTCCACGGGCGCGTGCGCCTCAGGCTGGGGACTGGGGCGTTGCATGGGTCATCCGCTGCAAAGGCCAGCCCGCGCGCCGGGCCCCGCCCCATCGCGCGCGGCCCGACCGGAACCGCCCGCGATCACGTTCTGCCAGAGACGTGCAGGCAAACAATTTCGATCAAAAAAACAACTCAAAGTATATGCCGTCGAATACTGATGAAGGATGCTCGGTCTATTTAGCTGAAAACAGCATGCCGTTCAATGTCGCACCATCCGCCCTTTCCGCGGACGCTCCCGGCGGGCGAGTGTCGGAAAAGTAGAGATGGTCCATGGATCGGCTGAGCGCGGCAGTAACGCAACTATCATGACAAGTATTCATCCATCCCGCCGCTGTGTATCGTGCTCCCGTCCGGGTCGGTGGGGTAGGGGTCATGGCGTTAGGATCATCTGGTCGTCGCAGGGCGCGCAGCGTCGTCGTCGGCTCGCCGTCGGACGCGGTCCTGCAGGGCGGACTGGGCAGCGACATCATCGACGCCGGCGCGGGTGACGCCATCGTGTGGGCCGACCTCTCGGTGCCGGCAGCCATCTGGTCCCCCGCCCGGGTGGCCTCGCGCACCGGCCGCGCCCGGATCGAGGACGACCGGGCGGCGGCTCGCTATCTCGATGCAGCGATAGCCCGCGAGATCGCCGGCGGCGGCCCGCTCGACGCCGACCAGCAGCGCAGCCTGTCGGACGTCATCGACGGGGGATCGGGCGCCGACGTCATCTTCGCGGGCCAGGGTCACGACACGGTGCATGGCGGCTCCGGCGACGACCGGATCCTCGCCGGCGGCGGCAACGACGTGGTCTCGGGCGGAACCGGCGACGACGTCATCGATGGTGGCGACGGCAACGACACGCTGGCCGGGGACGCCGGCCGCGACACGATCCTGGGCGATCGCGGAGCGGACGTGATCTTTGGCGGGGCCGGGGCCGACGAGATCGACGGGGAGGACGGCAACGACACCATCTGGGGCGGCAACGAAGGCGATGCCGAAGCGGGTGACACCCTGAGCGGCGGGCTCGGCCAGGACTGGATCGCCGGCGAGGGCGGCCGCGACAGCCTCGACGGCGGCGAGGGGCGTGACAGGCTCTCCGGGGACGGCGGCGACGACACGCTGGCCGGCGGCGCCGGACGCGATACCCTGTTCGGAGGAACGGGGAACGACCTGCTCGACGGCGGTGCCGACGGCGACGTTCTCGACGGCGGCGCGGGCGCCGACACCGTGGACGGGGGCGGGGGCGACGACCTTGTCATCTTCACCAGCGATCCCCGCCAGCAGCGCAACGAGGTCGTCCGCGGAGGCGAAGGCTCGGATACCTTGCGCCTCGTTCTCTCGCCCGCGCAGTACGAGGCCTTCGCATCGGTGCTGGCGCCGCTGCTGCGGCACATGATGGGTGAGGCGATCGATTTCTCGCAGCTGACGGCTGGCCTGGCCGCAGCACCCTTGAAACTGGAGGCGTCGGGGTTTGAGGCGCTGGACGTCCAGGTCCGTGGTGATCCGTCCGATGCCGCGGCACGGGCCGACGGCGTCTTTACGACCGGCTCCGACCGCGTCGACTTCGACGGGCTGCCCATCGCGGCCCTGCGCCGTTTCGCGGCCCTCGGCGGGGACGACGAGGTCGTCCTGGCCTCCGCCGGCGTGCCGCTGTCCGCGCTGGAAGCCGACGCCGTGTTCGACGCCGGCGACGGGGACGACACTGTCATCGGTCGCGATCGCGACGACCGGATCGACGGCGGTTCCGGCCGCGACCACATCTGGGGTGGCGGCGGAAACGACACGATCCGGGGCGGCACGGGGGCCGATCGCATCGCCGGCGAAGGGGGCACCAACGTCATCGACGCGGGGGACGGCGACGACACGATATCCTTGTCGGGAGCCGACGCCGGGGTCGACCGGGACGGCCGGCGCTTCGGCGCCGTCCTGTCCGGCAGCATCGACGGCGGGCGGGGTTGGGATCGGCTGACCGGGGCCGACGCGGCGACGCTCGTCGCCTACGCGGCGGACAACATCCGCTCGGTCGAGGCTTTCTCCTTCGGCGCCGGGGCCGACCGCCTCGCGCTGACCGGCTACGGAAACCGGGGCACCCGTTACGTCATCGCCATGGGCAACGGCAACGACACGGCGCTGGGATCGCTCGGCGACGACTCCGTGGTGGGCGAGGCCGGCGACGACTGGCTCGACGGCGGGGAGGGCAACGACACCCTGTTGGGCGGCGCCGGCGCCGACAGGCTCTCGGGCGGCGAGGGCGCCGACCTGATCGATGGAGGGGCGGGCGACGACACGCTGGAGGCCGGCGGGGGCGACGACGTGCTCTTCGCCGGGGCCGGCCGCGACTCTCTGACGGCGGGGTCCGGCTCGGACGTGCTCTATGCCGGGGAGGGCGACGACACCCTCGTCGGGTCCCTGGCCGAGGACGACGCCGCGGTCCTCTACGGGGAGGGAGGCGACGATCTCCTGACGGCAGGGGCAGGGGCGGACGCGGCCTTCGGCGGGGACGGGGCCGACACCCTTCAGGGAGGCGGCGCGGGCGCCTACCTGTCGGGAGGGGACGGCGCGGACCTGCTGATCGGCACGGGGGCGGACACCCTCGCCGGGGGAAGTGGCGACGACACGATCCGGGGAAGCGGCACGGACATGCTCGTTCTCGCCGGCGCCGACACGCACTACGCGATCGACTGGGACGCCGCGGCGGGACGCTTCACCATCGCCGACCGGCGCCAGGCCGGCGAGGGGATCGACCTCGTGTCCGGCATCGGCACCTTCCGCTTCGCCAACGGTGACAGGACGGCCGAGGACCTGCGGCGCCCGGCGGCCATGACGGCGCTAGTGGAGGCCTTCGACACGGTCGTCGAGCAACCCGCCGAAGTCACCACCCTCGTGTACGACGTCTACAAGGCCCTCTACGCGGTCAAGTTCGAAGGCGCATCCGCGAGCCTCTACGACGTGACGGGCGGGGCCGGAGCGGACCATGTCGTGTTTACCAACTTCGAGACTCTCGGCAGCCTGAACGTCGACCTCGGCGCGGGCCGGTGGAGGGTCGGGAGCCTTGCCCAGGGGGCCATCGCCGGGGTCGAGGCCGTCACGGCGGGGCGCTTCGGCGACACCCTCGTCGGTGGTGCGGGCGCGGAGACGCTCGATGGCGAGGCGGGGGACGACGAGCTGACGGGGGGCGGTGGCGCGGACGTGCTGACCGGCGGGGCCGGAAACGACCTGTTCATCTTCGACGGCGCGCCCGGGGTCGCCCGCGTCACCGACTTCGCGGCGGGCGACCTCGTCGTCGTCCGGTCCGCCGGGTTCGGCCTGTCGAACCTGTCGTCGATCTTCGAGGCTCCGCGGGCCGGCTTCTCGCGCGACACGGCGGCCGCCTACCTCCTGTTCGACACGACCAGCCGGGGGCTCTATCTCGACCGGACGGGCGGCGGCGCGGAGGACGCCACGCTGATCGCCACCTTCGACGGGGTGACGACGCTGGCGGGCGCGGTCAGTCTGGGCTGAGCCGCCCTGCATCCCTTCCGCGACACGACGCGCATGCCGGCACCGCCCGGCACGCGCTTGCCACTGCTGCAACGGCCATGGGACAACCTCTGCGCCCAGGCTCCAGGAGCCGGCCAGCAGAGGACGAGAGCATGACTTCACCGGTGGCGCGCCGGCCCATTCACAAGCGCGCGGTGACCTTCGATGTCTATGAGCGCGAGGACGGGCTGATCGACGTCGAGTGCACGGTGCAGGACTCGAAACCCTTCGCCTATCCCGACCGCGACCGCGGCGTCATTCCGCCGGGAGGCTTCATTCACGACATCGCCTGCACGCTGACCGCCGATGGCGAGGGCCTCGTGAACGCCGTTGCCGTGACGATGCGCGACAGGCCCTACGACATGTGCGAGGGCAGCACCGCGGCGGCGCAGGGGCTCGTCGGCCGCTCGCTCACGAGGGGCTGGCGCAAGGCGCTGGCCGAGATTCTCGGCGGCACCTGCGGCTGCACGCACCTGCGCGAGATGCTGGGCAGCGCGCCGACCGCCTTCATCCAGGCCACCACCGCGCTGCGCCAGATGCAGCGCATCGCCCGCGGAGAAGGCCAGTACGAAGGCGAGAAGCCCTACTGGATCGGCGGTTGCCACACCTGGGCCGAGGGCACGCCCGTGACCGAGCGCTTCCTCGCCGCCCACCCCAGGCATCGCGACGATGGGCACACACGATCGTGATGGGACGCCCGCGGGCCGCTTCGCCTTAACTGGCGCGCCCCGTCGACAAAAAATGACAACGAGGACAACGACCATGACGCGCCTGACCGCCAAGGACTTCCCGCAGGAGCTCCTGGACCTTTACGACTATTACGCGCACGGCAAGATCACGAAGCGCGAGTTCCTGGACCGCGCCGCCAAATACGCGGTCGGCGGCGCCACCGCGCTCACCATCCTGAACTCGCTGGCGCCGAACTACGCGCTGGCGCAGCAGGTGCAGTTCACCGATCCCGAGATCGTGGCCGAGTACGTGACCTACGACTCGCCGAACGGCAACGGCAAGGTGCGCGCCTACCGTGTGCGGCCGGCCAAGGTCACGGAGAAGGTCGGCAGCGTGATCGTGGTGCACGAGAACCGCGGGCTCAACCCCTACATCGAGGACGTGGCGCGCCGCGTCGCGAAGGCGGGCTTCATCGCCATGGCGCCGGACGGCCTGACGTCCCAGGGCGGCTACCCGGGCAATGACGAGAAGGGCGTGGAGCTGCAGCGCAAGGTCGATCCGACCAAGCTCATGAACGACTTCTTCGCCGCGATCGAGACCCAGATGAAGGACCCGGCCGGCAACGGCAAGGTCGGCATCGTCGGCTTCTGCTACGGCGGCGGCGTGTGCAACGCGGCCGCGGTCGCCTATCCCGAACTCGCCGCCTCGGTGCCCTTCTACGGCCGCCAGCCCCGCGCCGAGGACGTGCCGCGCATCAAGGCCCCGCTGCTCATCCACTATGCCGGCCTCGACAAGGGCATCAACGACGGCTGGCCCGCCTACGAGAAGGCGCTCAAGGACAACAACAAGGTCTACGAGGCCTACATCTACGAAGGCGTGAACCACGGCTTCCACAACGACTCGACGCCGCGCTACGACGAGAAGACCGCCAAGCTCGCCTGGGACCGCACGGTCGGCTGGTTCAAGAAGTACTTGGTGTGATGGTGTGACCGCCGGGGGTGGAAGCCGCCCCCGGCCTTCTCGCCGGTCGACAGGTCCTGCGTCCTTCGACACGCCCGCTTCGCGGGCTGCTCAGGATGAGGACAATCGGTGCTATCAAGACGCTAAAATGATCCTCATCCTGGAGACCTCTGCACGGGTCAGGGAGGGGGCTGGAACCTCAATCTCCTCATCCTGAGCAGCCCGCGCCGCGGGCGTGTCGAAGGACGCAGGATGTTTCAGCGCCTCACCCCGCCCGGCTCCTCAGCCACTCCAGCATCGTCTCGGCGTTCGACACCGTGAGTCCCACGCCCTGCGGGTTGTCGCGCACGCCGGGTTCGACGAACATCTTCACGATCGCGCCGTCCTCCACGACCATGGAATAGCGCCAGCTGCGCATGCCCATGCCCTGGGGCTTGCGCTCCACGAGCAGGCCCATGCGGCGCGAGAAGTCGCCGTTGCCGTCGGGGAGCATGAAGACCTTCTCGATCGACCGGCTCTTCGCCCACTGGAACATCACGAAGGCGTCGTTGACCGAGAGGCAGGCCACGGCATCGACGCCCAGCGCCCTGAAGTCGTCGTAGTGCCGCTCGAAGCCCGGCAGGTGGTGCTCCGAGCAGGCCGGGGTGAAGGCGCCGGGGACGCCGAACAGCACCACGCGCCTGCCGCCGAAGAACTCCGCGCTCGTCACGTCTTTCCACTCGAACGGATTGTCGCCGCCCAGCGCCTCGTTGCGCACGCGGGTGTGGAACACGACGTCGGGAATGCGCTCGGGGGTCATGTCTGGCATCCGGGGTGAATCCTGCGCCCCAGTAAACGGGGCGCGCCGGTGCCGTTCAAGAGGCAGGGCGCGGCCCGGGCATTTCGCAAGGCTGTGTAGTTTCAAGTCATAATAGTTCCAAACTGCAGTTTGGAACGACTATAGAAAAGTCGATTTGTCTTGCCTTCGGGCGTCGGCGCCGTAAAACGCGAAGCAGGCCGTGAGAGCGGCCGGTCTCCACCGCAGGCCCTTGACCCCTGGCAGATGAGGACGCGAATGTTCGACGTCACGCGCACGATGCGCGATCGCATGATCTTGCCTGCATTGCAGGTGTTCTTTCTTTTGTTTGTGATCCTGGCGGGCATCACTGTCGGCGGTCCCGCAAGGGCGGGGGCCGACACGGTGGAGGTCACCGATCTCGCCGGCCGTACCGTCCAGGTGAAGCGCGGCGTCGGCCGCATGGTGCTGGGCGAGGGGCGGCAGCTCTACGGCCTCGCCGTCCTGGACAAGGACGACCCCTTCCGGCGGGTCGTCGCCTGGCGCGACGACCTGAAGGTCAACGACCCCGATGCCTGGCGCAAGTACAAGGCGAAGTTCCCGAAGGCGGAGACGATCGTCGACCTCGGCAACCCTTACGCCGGCGACTTCAATCTCGAGGCGATCATCGCGCTCGACGCCGACGTCGTGGTGCTGGATCTGGGCAACTTCTTCCGGGCCAAGGAAACCGGGTTGATCGCCAAGCTGGAGAAGGCCGGCATCCCGACCGTCTTCATCGACTGGCGCGAGGATCCCTCGCAGAACACGCTCCCGAGCCTCCTCCTGCTCGGCCGCATCATGGACCGGGAGCGCGAGGCGCTCGCCTTCGCCGACTTCTACCTGCGCCAGACGCGGCTCGTCTATGCGCGCGTCGGCAACGTGAAGGAGAAGGACCGGCCTCTCGTCTTCATGGAGCGGGCGGCGGGCTTCAATCCCAACGCCTGCTGCGCCACCTGGGGCGCCACCAATTTCGGCAAGTTCGTGGAGGAGGCGGGCGGGCGCAACTGGGGCAGCCGCATGTTCAGCTCCACCGCCGGCGGCGACGTCGCGGTCGAGAAGATCGTGGCCGACGACCCGCGCTTCTACATCCTCACCGGGGCCAACTGGGCCGAGGCGAACCCGGCTTCCACGGCGGTGCCGTTCGGCTACGAGGCCACGCCGGAGCGGGTCCAGGCCCGCCTGAAGGGGCTCTCCGAGCGCACCGGCGTCGCTCTCCTGACCGCCACGAAGGAGAAGCGGGTGATGGGCCTCTACCATCAGTTCTACAACTCGCCCTACGCTTTCGTGGCCGTCCAGGCCATCGCCAAGGCCCTGCACCCCGCGCTGTTCTCCGACATCGATCCCCAGGCCACCTGGAAGGAGCTTCACGAGCGGTTCCTGCCGGTCGCCCCGAGCGGCATCTTCTGGGCGACGCTGCAATGACCGCGGTGGCGATGGGGGCGGCGGCGGGCTACCGCCGCGCCGGCCACCGGCGGGTCCTGGGGCTCGCGGCGGGTGCCCTGGTCCTGGCGGCGGCGTTCCTGGTGGACCTCGGCGTCGGGCCGGGGCCGGCGACGCTCGGCGACGTCGTCCGCACGCTGGTAGATCCCGGCAGCGCGTCGACGCGCCTCGCCGTGGTCGTCCTCGACCTGCGGCTGCCGGTCGCCGCCATGGCGGTGCTGATCGGGGCCATGCTGGGCCTGGCGGGGGCGGGGATGCAGACCATCCTCGCCAATCCGCTGGCCGATCCATTCACCCTGGGCGTGTCGGCCGCGGCCAGCGTCGGCGCGGCGCTGGGGATTGCCTTCGGCTGGGCGCTCATTCCGGGAACGGGGCCGCTGCTGGTGACCCTGAACGCCTTCGTCTTCGCGCTCGCCGCGTCCCTCGTGCTGTTCGGGCTCACGAAGCTGCGTGGCGTGACCTCGGAGACCATGATCCTGGTGGGCATCGCGCTCCTGTTCATCGGCAATGCGGTGCTCGCCCTCATCCAGTATCGCGCCAACGAGACGCAGCTTCAGCAGATCGTCTTCTGGATGATGGGCAGCCTCGGCCGCGCGTCGCCCGGCAAGCTCGCCGTCTGCGGCGCGGCGCTCGCGGTGGCGCTGCCCTGGCTCGTCCTGCGCGGCTGGAAGCTCACCGCCCTGCGGCTCGGGGACGAGCGCGCCGCCAGCCTCGGCATCGCGGTCGACGCGCTGCGCCTCGAGGTGCTGGCGGTCGTGTCCATGCTGGCGGCCATTGCCGTGTCCTTCGTCGGCACCATCGGGTTCATCGGCCTGGTCGGCCCGCACATCGCGCGGCTCCTGGTGGGCGAGGACCAGCGCTACTTCCTGCCGCTCTCGGCGCTGTGCAGCGGCGTGCTGCTGTCCGTGGCCTCCACCCTCTCCAAGGCCGTGACGCCGGGGGTCATCTACCCCATCGGCATGGTCACGAGCTTCATCGGCGTGCCGTTCTTCATTGCGCTGATCATGTCCATCCGGCGCAAGGGGATCTGACCATGGCGCTGCGCATTCGCGACCTCACGGTCTCCTACGGACGCCAGCGCGTCCTGCACGGCCTGTCCACGGGCGACCTGCGGCGGGGCGAGGTCACGGCGGTGGTCGGCCCCAACGGTGCCGGCAAGTCGTCGCTGTTTCGCTGCATCGCGGGGGCGCTGCGCCCCGGCGCGGGAACCATCACGCTCGACGACAACGACCTTGCCACCCTGTCGCGGGCCGCGCGGGCCCGTGCCACCTTCCATCTCGGGCAGGATCTCGCGCCCCGCGTGGCCCTGAGTGTCTTCGACGTGGTGCTGCTGTCGCGCAAGAGCCTCGCCGGCGATTTCGGCGTGCGGGCGCGGCCGGCGGACCTCGCCGCGGTGGAGGCGGTGCTCCACGAACTGGCCATCCAGGGGCTTGCCGACCGGCCGGTGTCGGACCTCTCGGGTGGCCAGCGCCAGCTCGTTGGGATCGCCCAGGCGCTGGTGCGCGACCCGCAGGTGCTGCTCCTCGACGAACCCACCAGCGCGCTGGACGTCCGGCGCCAGCTCGAGGTGCTCGACCTCGTCACCGCCCTGACACGCCGCCGGACCATCGTCACCCTCGCCGCCCTCCACGACCTCTCGCTCGCCGCCCGCTTCGCCGACAACCTGCTCGTTCTCGACGCCGGCCGGATCGCGGCGGAGGGCGCGCCGGCGGACGTGCTGTGCCGCAGCTGCACGGCGGATGCCTACCGCGTCGTGCTCGGGCTGCATCCCTCGCCCCTCGGCCACCTCATGGTGGATCCCTCGCTTCCCCCCTCCAGGCCCGCATCATGACCGACACGCTCTCCGCCAACTGGTCTCTCAAGGAGGAGATCCGAACCTACTGGGGCCTGCGCGCCGCGACCTTCGACGACGCCTTCGGCCACAGGATCCCGCCGGGGCCGGAGTTCGACGCCTGGTCGCGGGTGCTCGAGGCCCATCTCGGCCCGGCGCCGCTGCGGGTGCTGGAACTGGCGTCGGGCACCGGGGAGGTGTCCCGCGTCCTGCTGTCGCTCGGCCACGACCTCACCGGCATCGACTTCGCCGAGCCGATGCTGGAGCGCTGCCGCGCCAAGCACCGCGGCGATCCGCGAGCCGTGTTCCGGCTCGGCGATGCCGAGAACACCATGGAGCCGGACGGCGCCTACGACGCCGTCGTCTGCCGGCACCTGGTTTGGACGCTCACCGATCCGGTCGCGGCCTTGCGCGACTGGCACCGGGTGCTGCGGCCGGGTGGGCGGCTCGTGATCTTCGACGGCGACTTCGTCAACCTGCCCTGGCGGGGCCGCCTCGCGCGGCGGGCGATCGAGACGCTGGCGAAGGTGTCGGGGACGGGAGCCGGCCGCCACCGGGACCCGTCCCTCGATGCCCAGCATGCCCGCATCCTGTCGGGCCTGCCATTCAACAAAGGGCTGCGCTTTCCCACGCTGGCACTGCTCGTGGAGGAGGCGGGCTTCGCGGCCGTGCGGCGCGAATCCTACGCCCCCGTGCTGGCGGCCCTGCGCCGGATCGCTCCCGGCGCGCAGGAGTGGCTGCGCACCTTCCTGCACGACCGATTCGTCCTCGTCGCCCGCAAGCCTGACTGACGGAGATCCACGATGCGGAGATCCACGGTGAACGTGTGCCCCCATGCGGACCGCCCCCACGTGCGCGAGCTGTGCGGCGACGCGCCGACGCTGCTGGCCCTGTCGGTCATCCGCTACATCGCCTCGGCCGCGATGACCGCCGACGCCGCGTGCTGGGATGCGGCGTTCGCCGCCGCCGAGGACGCGCTGGGCCCTGTCGAGGGACCCCAATTCGTCGGCGTCATGGCTGGCCTCACGCGGGCGCTGCGGGTGGAGCGGCAAGGGGATTGGCATTTTCTGCCGGCCACCTGCTGCCGGGCGACCGACGACGAGGCCGACCTGATCCGGGCCCTGCGGGCCGCCGGCGGCGACGGCGAGCGGGCGTGCGTGGAGCTGGCGCGCACCCCCCGGTGTCCGCGCATCCGGGACTCGCTGCGCGACGTCGCCGCCTGCCTCCACCAGGCGGCAGGCTCGCTCGCGCACCCGCCGGAGGCACGCCCGATCCACTGACCTCCCGCGAAGACGCATGCCGACGCTGCCGCGCGTGCACGCGAGCACCTTGCCGTTTGATCAAAAGATCGCAACAATGGCCGAAGTGCACGGGAGGACGACACCATGGCCGCGACGCTTCTGAAGAACTGCCGGGTCTTTGATGGATACGGCGACGAGGCGGTTCCCGGCCAGGACATCCTCGTGGTCGACAACCGGATCGAGGAGGTGTCCCAGAGCCCGATCCGCGACAATGCGGCCACGATCGTCGACGTCGGCGGGCGCACGGTGCTGCCGGGGCTCATCGACGCCCACGTTCATGTCTTCGCGATCAGCCTGTCGGCGTCGCGCAACGAGACGGTGCCGCTGACGCTGATGACCGCCCGCGCCGTGCCGCGCATCAAGGCCATGCTCGACCGCGGCTTCACCTCCGTGCGCGACGTGGCGGGCGGCGACGTCGGCATCCGCGATGCCATCGCCCAGGGCTGGATCCCGGGGCCGCGCCTCTTCGTCGGCGGCCCGGGCCTCACCCAGACGGGCGGCCACGGCGACCATCGCCGGCGCACCGACAGCCGCTACGACATCGACTACAACGCCAACGCCTTCGTGTTCTTCTCGCGCATCGTCGACGGGCCGGACGAGATGCGCCGCGTGGTGCGCGACGAACTGCGCAAGGGCGCCGATCACATCAAGATCATGGCCTCGGGCGGCGTCGGCTCGCCGAGCGACGCGCTCGAGAACGTCCAGTTCTCCTCCGAGGAGCTGCAGGTGGCCGTGCGCGAGGCGGCGGCCAAGGGCAAGTATGTCTGCGCCCACACCTACACCAGCGAGGCCATCCGCCATGCGGTCGAGGCCGGCATCCGCACGGTGGAGCACGCCAACTTCATCGACAGCGCCACGGCGGCGCTGGTGGCCGAGCGCGACGCCTTCGTGGTGCCGACCCTCGTCTGCTACGAGGTGACCGCCCAGCACGGCACCAAGCTCGGCCTCACCCCCTACGTGATGGAGAAGCTCGACGGCGTGAACAAGGCCGGCATTGCCATGCTCGACATCTGCCGTCGGGCGGGCGCGCGCATGGGCTTCGGCACCGACCTCATGGGCGAGATGGAATACGCCCAGAGCTACGAGTTCACGATCCGCGGCCGGGCCGAGCGGCCGGTCGACATCCTGCGCTCGGCGACCACGGTCAACGCCCAGATCCTTCAGCAGAGCGGCCAGCTCGGCGAGATCCGTCCCGGCGCGCTCGCCGACATCATCGTCTGCGACGGCGATCCGCTGCGCGACATCACGCTGCTGTCCGACCCGGCGAAGAACTTGCGCATGATCATGAAGGACGGCGCGCTCTACCGGAACGAGCTGCCCGTCTCGGCGGTCGCCTGAGCCGGTCGGTCCCATGTCCGTCACCTTCGAGATCCTCGCCCGCGAGCCCTTCGCGGACGGGCACGCCTTCGGCAATGCCGGCGCCTACGAGCGCATCGACGCCCGCGCCCATGTCGCGGTCGATCCCGCCCACCCGGCCCAGGCCGGCGTCTTCGACATCGACAGGGCGCCGCGCGACGGGCAGGGGCTCGTGCGCTGCAGCATCGACCTCTGGCTCCTGAAGCCGGTGCAGCCGGAGCGCGGCAACGGCGCGCTGGTCGTCGAGTTTCCCAACCGCGGCAACAAGCGCTGCCTGCAGTTCTTCAACGACGCGCCGGCCACCAACGAGCCGCGCACGGTGGCCCATGCCGGCAATGGCTGGCTCATGCGCGAGGGCTATGCGGCCATGGTCGTCGGTTGGCAGGGGGACGTGCTGGAAGGTGACGGCCGCCTCGTGGCCGACCTGCCGGTCGCGACGGACGGCGATCGCCCGCTGACCGCCCGCGTGCGGGCGGAGTTCATCTCGGACAGCCCCGGCGTCACCTGCCTGCCGCTCAGCGGCAAGAACGGCACGCGCTCGCTGCCCACCGTCTCGCGCGACACGGCGCAGGCCGAGTTCCGCCGCCGCCGCTATCCCGGCTCGGCACCCGAACCCATCGCCGCCGATCGCTGGCGCTTCGCCCGCATGGAAGGCGGCGGCCGGGGCGGGCAGGGGGACGTGACCGGCGCGGAGCGGGCCGTCGTGCCCTCCAGCGAGCACATCCTGTTTCCGGAAGGCTTCGAGCCCGGCTGGATCTACGAACTCGTCTACACGGCGCGCGATCCGCTGGTTCTCGACATGGGCTTCGTCGCCATGCGCGAGCTCGTGTCGGCCCTGCGGGCCGGCGAGGGCGAAGCGCTGGGGCTCGGCGCTCCCGCGGCCCCCGCGCGGCTCTACGCCTGGGGGCGCTCGCAGTCCGGGCGCGCCATCCGCGATTTCATCCACCGCGGCTTCAACGCGGATGCGAGCGGACGAAAAGTCTTCGACGGCGTGATCAGCCACATCGCCGGCGGCGGTCGCACGGCCATGAACCGCTTCAGCAACCTCGTGATCGCCGCCTCGCGGCAGTACGAGGACTGGCTGAACCCAGCCGACCGGTTTCCCTTCTCCTACGCGACGAGCACCGACCACAACACCGGCGAGCGCGACGGCATCTGCAAGCGCCCGGAGACGGACCCGCTCGTCATCCACACCCAGTCGGCGAGCGAATACTGGCACCGGCGCGGCTCGCTGGTGCACACGGACAGCCAGGGCAACGACCTGGCTCAGCCCGACACGGTGCGGATCTATTTCTGGTCGAGCTCCCAGCACTGGTCCGACCCGAGCCCCTTCCGGCCGGAGAAGGGCATCTGCCAGAACTACCAGAACGTGGTGGCGACCTCGCCGCTGTTCCGCTCGACGCTGGCGCTCCTCGACGCCTGGGTGAAGGACGGCGTGCCGCCGCCCGAAAGCCGCATCCCGCGCCGCGCCGACGGCACCCTGCTCACCATGGCCCAGTGGCGGGCCCAGTTCCCGGCGATCCCGGGGACGGCCTTGCCAGCTTCGCCGAACGAGCTGCCCTTCATCGACTACGGACCAGGCTTTTCGGCCGGCGAAGCGGCGGCCGAGCCCCCGTCCATCGACGTGGAGCGCGGGTACGCCGTGATGGTGCCGGGCGTGGACGCCACCGGCAACGACGCGGCGGGCATCCGCATGCCCATGGTGGAAGCCCCTCTCGGCACCTATACCGGCTGGAACCTGCGCATCGCGGGCCATGGCCATGGGGCCCTGCACGACTTCAGCGGCAGCTACATCCCCCTGCCAGAGAGTGCCGACGAGCGCCTCATGACCGGCGACCCGCGTCCCTCGATCCTGGAACGCTACGGCTCGTGCCGGGGCTATGTGAGCGCGGTCGGCGCGGCCGCCCGCGCCCTGGCCGACCAGCGGCTGCTGCTGGAGGAAGACGTGGCGCGCGTCACCGCCGCCGCGCAGAACTGGGGCCGGCCGCGGCACATTCTCGGCCTCTCGCAAAAGGACTGACGATGGACCGTTACGCCCTTTACTCCGGGTCGAAGTTCGAGGAACTCGCGGGCTATTCCCGCGCGGTCGTCGACGGCGACTGGATCTTCGTCTCCGGCACCGCGGGCTACGAGCCCACCACCGGCAGATTCGCCGACGGCGCCGCCAACCAGACGCGCCGCGCGCTCGAGACCATCGCCGAGACGCTGGTCAAGGCCGGCTCATCCCTCGCCGACATCGTCCAGGTGCGCGTCTACCTCGCCGACCGCGCCGACGTGATGCCCGTCTGCGAAATCCTCGGCCAGACCTTCTCCGACCCGCGGCCCACCAACACCACGATCATTTGCGGCTTCCCGGTCGAGGACATCAAGGTCGAGCTCGAGGTGACGGCGAGGAAGCGGGGCTAGGGCGAGAGACGGAGCCGCATGGCGAAGGCTAGTCTCTCTTTTGATCTCCAAGCCCCCCCAATGCTCTTCATCCTGAGAGCTTGTGAATCTTTCGTTTTTTGACCGCCCCCACGCCCCTTATCCTGAGCCACGGCCCGCAGGGCCGTGAGTCGAAGGACGCACAAAACGGCCGCTGCAGGCACTCTGCGTCCTTCGACTCGGCCGCTTTGCGGCCGGCTCAGGATGAGGGAGATGGGGCGAGGATTGATTCACAAGCTCTCAGGATGAGGACCGTGGGGTGTGCTGAAGCCTGTGATTTGACGGACCCAGCATGCTCTGCCCGTGCATCCGCAGAACCGCACGGGCGCCGGCCACGAAGCACGCTTCGTCATCGACCGTGTCGCAGGCGAACCCTACGACGCCGCAGGCCTGTGCATAGAGACTGACGAGCTTCGCCGGCGCCACGATGGTGACCCGCCCGGTGCCGGGTGCCATGCCCCTGACCTCGGCGCCGATCAGCAGGCCTGAGAGGTAGGACGCTCTCGCGTCGGGCGTGGGCAGTCGGCCCTGGACGTGCAGCGCCCTGACGAAGAAGGCGGATTGCAGCGGGTTGGCGACGTCCATCGCCGTGCCGACGCCTTTTGCGAACCACGCTGGATCGATGTCTCCCGACCATCCCGACAGGCTGCGGGCCAGCACGCTTCCTGTCCTGAACAGGTCGAAGCATTCCCCGGTCATCACGGTCTGGATGTCGCAGATCATACCGTCCTCGACGGTGACCCACTTGCTGTGGGTACCGGGACAGCAGAACAGGCCGGAATCGAGGCCGGACCGGGCCAGGCATCCGAACAGGATGACCTCCTCGCCGCGCATCATGCCGGGCCGCTCGGGGTTGTCGCGCTGACACACGCCGGGGATGATCCAGATCGGCGGCAAACCGGGCACGGTGAGCGGTTGAAGGCTCCGGGCCACGTGCTCCAGACCGGCGGGCGCGTCAATCATGGGGACGTCACGCCAGCCCAGTTCACTGCCGATCGTGCCTGCACAGGCAATGGCATCGATGTCGTGGTTCTGGATCCAGTCCCGGACATGGGATTCGAGGATCTCGGCGTGACGGCCGGTCGCACTCTTGACGCCCTCGGCCGACCCTTTGCACGCCACCACGGTCCCGGACGGAGCCACCAGATAGGCCCGGAAGTTGGTCGTCCCCCAATCGACGAAGACGGTGTGCGCCATGGGCCAGGCCGCGTCCGGGAGCACCGCTGTGTGCGGCCGCATTGTGCGATCTCAGATCGCATGTATGATGGCCTTGCGTCAAGCGCCCGCCCGGGAGCAGTGGAAATCCGCTTCGCGGTGCCCTAAGGAACCTGCGACCGGCCGCGCATCGGCCAAGGCCAAGGTGTTACCGAATGAACGTGCTTCACAGCGTCGAGCGGATCCAGCAAAGGGCGACCAACCTGAAGGTCTACGATCAGGTCCGCGATGCCCTGGTGGCCGGTCGGTTCAGGCCCGGTGACACGCTGAGCACACGCCAGTTCGCCGAAGCGCTCGGCGTCAGCCAGATGCCGGTGCGGGAGGCCTTCCATCGGCTCGTCGCCGAGGGCGTTCTGGAAAACCGGCCCAACCGCACCATCGGTCTTCCGACCATCACGCTTCCCGAGTTCGAAGAAATCGTGGAAATGCGGATCCACCTCGAAAGTTTTGCAGCCTTCAAGGCAGCTCCGATCATTGCGGAGCAGGATGTATCGGCCTTGTGCAGCCTTGCGGACGACATGGAGCGGGCGGCCGGAGCACGCGACACCACGTCTCATCTCGGCCTGAACCGCCAGTTTCATTTCATCCTCTACAGAGCATCCGGCTCCACGGAACTGGTCAAGCTGATCGAGCAGATCTGGCTCAGGATCGGACCGTTCCTCAACTGGATCTCCAGTCCCACGGACACGCGCGCCCGGTCGAACCGCAATCATCGCGCCATCATCGCCGCCTGCCGCGACCGGGACGCCGACGGCGCGGCCAAGGCGGTCACGAAGGATCTGACGGACGGCGCCGAGGTCGTGCGCGCCCGATTGCGGGCGCTGACCGGACCAGGTCCGACGGCCTGACCGCCGTCGCTCGGGAACGCCGAGCCCGACCAGAAAAGCGGCGCGCAGCAGCGCCGATGAACACCCGCGACATCGAGAGGTCAGCGCTGGCCAAAGGTGACGCCTTTCCGCTCAGTCAAAGCCGTATCCAATACTCTTGCGCGATCTGAGATCGCAGGTTAGCGTCTCGGTCAGAACGGCTGGGCCGCTCCGCCGCACGACGGCTGAGCCCCTTGTCGGGACGATCCGCGCACGGACGCGGATCGCGCAGGGAGTGGGCATGGCAAGGACCGGCGCACAGTTTCTTGCAGACGCCATGGTGTCCTGGCAGGTCGATCACGTCTTCTTCGTGGACGCGATCCTGCGCGAGACGCTGGTCGAACTGGAGCGCCGGGGCGTGCGCCGCATCCTGGCCCACAGCGAGGCGGCAGCCGTCTACATGGCCGACGGCTACGCGCGTGCGTCCCGCCGCCTCGGCGTCTGCATGGCCCAGTCGGTGGGCGCCGCCAACCTCGCCGCCGCCCTGCAGGATGCCTACCTCAACCGCTCGCCGGTGCTCGCCCTCACGGGCCGCAAGACCGCGATGTACCAGCACCGCAACGCCTATCAGGAACTGCCGCACGACCCGATGTTCGCCTCCGTCACCAAGTTTCGGGCGGACGTGGGCGAGCCGGGGCAGCTTCCCTATCTCCTGAGCCAGGCAATGGTCGAAGCCACGTCGGGGTGCCGGCGCCCGGTTCACCTGGATCTCGCGGGCTATCGCGGCTCTGAGATCGAGAACGCCGACCTTCCCGTCGCCGATGATCACCTAGCGTCCTTCGCAGCGCGGCGCGCGCCGGCTCCGGGCCTTCCTGACGCGAACACGCTGCGCGATGCCGCGGGCGTCATCGCGTCGGCGCGGCGGCCCATGCTCGTCCTGGGCGTGGGCGCCGCTGGCGAGGAGGGGACCGCGGCGGCCGTAGCGGCCTTTTGCGAGCGTTTCGCGGTGCCCGTGGCGACGTCCGTCGGCGGTCGCGGGCTCATCCCGACCTCGCACCCGCTGCACTTCGGCGTAGTGGGCACATACTCGGCCCCCTATGCGAACGAGGTCCTGGCGCAAGCCGATCTGGTCGTCTACGCGGGATGCCATGTGGGCGATCAGGTAACCTGCGACTGGCGTGTTCCCGCCGTCGGAACGCCGATCATCCAGATCGATGTCGATCCGGCCGAGATCGGCCGCAACTATCCAGGCGTGGTGGGCCTCGTCGGCGATCCGGCGCGGGTGCTCGCGGCCCTTGCCGATGCCGGTCTCCCCCCGGACCGTCACGCCGAGCGGGGCCGGAGCGCGTGGCTCGAGACCTGCCGCGGTGCGCGCGATCGATGGCACGCGTCACAGGACCGCGTCACGCGCAGCGACGCACGCCCGATCCGATCGGAACGCCTGGCGGCCGAACTCTCGGACTGCCTGCCCGACCCCGCGATCCTCGTGGCAGACACAGGCTTCCAGGCGACCTGGACGGCGCAGTTCACACAGCTGCGCGGAGCTGGCCAGCGATACCTGCGGGCGGCCGGATCACTCGGCTGGGCGTTCCCCGCCGCCATCGGGGCCGCCTGCGCCTCCCCGGGGACGCCCGTGGTCTGCTTCACCGGCGACGGGGCTCTGCATTACCACCTGGGCGAGCTCGAGACGCTGCGGCGGTGGGCCATTCCGCTCGTCGTGGTGGTCAACAACAACGCCGCGCTGGGGCAGGGGCTGCGCTCGGTTCGCAAGCTTTACCAGGGTCGCGAGGGCCGTGCCGGCGATCTGGCCATCTTCACCGACGTCGATTTCGCCGCGCTGGCACGCGGTTTCGGCCTGAAGGGCGTGCGCGTGACGGACCCCGCGGCCATCGTCTCGACGGTTCGCGCGGCGGTGGCCAGCGGCGATCCCTGCGTGATCGACGTAGTCACCGATCCCGATTGCAATCCCGAGCCCGCCTGGCTGCCTTCGGACAGAGCGCCTGTCCCGGCCATGGCCCGCGGCTGAAGACATCGGCCTGCGGCGCCCGCGCCGGGCGCTGCGGTCACCGCATCGAGAAGGACCGCCGCACTTCGGCGGGATACAACAGGGAGGAAGCCATGAGTGGACGCGTGACACGACGAGAGCTTCTGGCCGCCGGTGGCGGTCTGGCGCTGGCAGGACTTTCCCGGCCGAGCCTGGCGCAGGCAGCGCCCTTCGACTGGAAGAAGCACGCAGGCACGACGCTGCGGGTCATCACGCTAAAATTCCCCTTGGCTGAAATCCAGCAGAAGAGGATCGCCGACTTCCAGCAACTGACCGGCATCAAGGTCGATTGGGAGGCCCTGCCGGAAGACCTCATGCGTCAGAAGATCAAGGTCGAGCACCTGGGCGGCGCGACCGATCTGGATGTGTACATGAGTTACTACGGCCAGGAGGGCCAGCAGTTCCTGGCGTCGGGCTGGTACACCGACACGGTTCCGCTCATCAAGAATCCGCAGCTGACCAACCCGGACTTCCAGTGGGACGACTTCATTCCCGCCGTGCGCGACGGGGCCACGGTGAACGGCCAGGTCCCGATCATCCCGGATCGAGCGCAGGCGCTGCCCATCCTGTACTTCCGGCGTGATCTCTTCGATCAGTTCAAGCTGGCGAAGCCGAAAACGTGGGACGACGTCCGCAACGCGGCCAAGGTCATTCACGAGGGAACCAACAAGCAGGTCTTCGGCATCGTTCTGCGCGGAAAGGGAGCGGCGGCGACCTCCATGCTCGGGCCGGTGCTCTACGACTTCGGCGGGCGCTGGGCGGATCGTTCCTCGGGCGACATCGCGTTCAACACGCCCGAAGCCGTCGCCGCCTTCGACTGGTGGGGGTCGATGCTGCGGCTCTATGGCCCGCCCGGGTCGGTCAACAATCACTGGGCCGAAGTCACCAGCATCTTCAGCCAGGGCCGCGCGGCGATGGTCTACGACGACATCACCTTCGCCACCCTGTTCTCCGACCCCGCGAAATCGACGGTCGCGGGCAAGGTGGGCTACGCAGCCGCCCCGACGGGTCCGAAATCGGAGGCCTGGCGCAGCGAGCCGCCGATCGCTCCCAACTCCACGGGTCTCGCCATCTCCGGCTTCAGCAAGAAGAAGGAGGCGGCCTGGCTGCTCGTCCAATACCTCAGCGACCGGACCAGTTCGCAGCGCTACATGTTGCAGGGCGGCCTGGGGGCGCGGCAGTCGGCCTGGACCGATCCCGAGGTGGCCAAGGCGCTCGACCCCGAGTTCCTGGAGACCGGGAGGCTTTCGACGCAGATCAACGCCCCGGGCGCGGCGCCACACTCCATCGCCAACGTCTCGAAGGCGCGTGACTTCATCGGCGAGGCGGTGGTCGCTTCAATCCTCGGCCAGGACGTCAAGGCGGCTCTGAAGACGGCTGCCGACCGCTGCTCCGAACTTCTGAAGGAAGAGCGGGCCAAGAAATGATGCGCTCGGGCGCACCAGCCATCGGCTCCAGGCCAGCAGCCACGCCCGCCCGAAAGGCGGGCGTGACCCGGTGGCTGGAGGCGATCGACCGCCACGTTCCGGTGGTCTTCCCCCTGCCGGCGATCCTGCTGGTCGGATCGCTGGCCCTTTACCCCATCGCCTACACCCTCGTGATCAGCACCAGGAACTACGACCTGGGGCTCTCCAACTACAGCGTCGCGGGACTGGCGAACTACGCCAAGGTGCTGTCGAGTTCGCAGTTCTGGAGCGCGTTCCTGCGCACGTTTCTGTTCACGGGGTTGTCGGTCGTCGTGTCCACGACACTGGGCATGGTCATGGCCGTGATCCTGAACCGCGACTTCCGAGGCGCGCGCTGGGCTCGCACGGCGTTTCTCCTGCCGATGGTGGCGACGCCCGTGGCGACCTCGCTCGTCTGGATGATGATGTTCAACCCGACACTGGGAGTCCTGAATTACCTGCTCCAGCTTGTCGGACTGCCGCCGAGCCTCTGGGTGGCCGACCCGCAGCTCGTGATCGCCAGCATCGTCCTTGTGGACGTCTGGCATTCGTCCCCCTTCGCGATGATCGTACTCCTGGCAGGTCTGCGGTCGCTGCCACGCGAGCCAATCGAGTCCGCGATGATCGACGGGGCGACCCGCCTGCAGATCTTCCGCCTGATCACGCTGCCGATGCTGAAGCCCGTCCTCGTCGTCGTGCTGATCTTCCGCACGATCGATGCACTCAAGGCTTTCGACATCATCTGGGTCATCACCGCGGGCGGGCCGGGCACGAGTTCCGAGACGCTCTACGTCTACGCATATAACCAGGCTTTCAAGTATCTCGACCTCGGCTATGGCTCGGCCGTGATCGTCATCTTCGCCGCCATCGTCGCCGGCGTGACCGCGGCGTGGGTCAAGGCGCGTGAACGGGAGTGGACCTGATGGCCGAGATGCCGAACGCACCCGTGTACTATGGATCACGGGCAGGCCGCGTCGCGGATGCGGCCCTCTTCTACGGGTGCCTGGCGGCCTTGCTGCTGTTCTTCCTGTTTCCGCTCGCGTGGATGGTCCTGACCTCGCTGAAGACCAACGTTCAGGCCATGGCCTACCCGCCGCTCTGGGTTTTCGCGCCGACGATCAAGAACTACATCGACGTCTTCGCCAACAATCCCTTCTTCCAGTACATGGTCAACAGCACGATCGTGGCGGTGTCGGCCGTCGGCGTCAGCCTGCTGCTGGGCCTTCCTGCCGCCTACAGCATGGCGCGCTACCGCCAGACCAAGCTCGGACTGACGATCCTGGTCGTTAAGATCCTGCCGGGGATCGTCTATCTCGTGCCGCTGTTCGTCATCTACCGGCAGCTCGGCCTCATCAACACGCTGTGGGGCGTGGCGCTCGCCCACATCATCGTGGTGCTCCCCCTGGTGATCTGGATCATGGTCGGCTTCTTCGAGGATATCCCCCGCGAACTCGAGGAAGCGGCGCTGATCGACGGGTGCACCCGCGCCGGCATCTTCCTCCGCATCGTGCTTCCCCTGAGCAAGCCCGGCATCGTCGCCGCGACGATCCTGGGCTTCATCGCGTCGTGGAACAACTTCATCTTCGCCCTGATCCTGGGCGGCAAGAACACCGTGACGCTGCCGATGGCCGTCTACAGCTTCGTGTCCTTCGAGGACGTGAACTGGGGCGGACTGACCGCCGCGGCCACCGTGATCACCCTGCCGATCCTCGCGCTCTCGCTCGTGGTGCAGAAGCACCTCGCCGGGGGCCTGACCATCGGCGCGGTCAAGGGATAGCCGCCAGCGAAACCTTCCACTCACACCGTCAACGGAGACGACCCTTGTCTGAGAAACTGCGCGTCGGCGTCATCGGCTGCGGCTCGATGGCCCAGCACCACATCGCGGGCTACCTGAACTGCGGGCGCTTCGAGGTTTCTGCCCTCGCCGACCTGGACGAAAGCGCCATGGAGGCCATGGACGCGCGCAACGGCATCAAGTCCACCCATTACACCGATGCCCGCAGGATGCTCGACACGGAGCGCCTCGACGTCGTGTCGGTGTGCACGTGGCATGCGGACCATGCGCCGTGGACCGTCGCGGCTGCCGCGCGCCGGCCCAAGGCGATCCTGTGCGAGAAGCCGATGGCCGACACCCTGGGCCATGCCGACGCCATGCTGGTGGCCTGCCAGCGCAACGGGGTGAAGCTCGTCATCGGCCATCAGCGGCGCTTCCTGCCCGCCTATACGATGGCCCGCGACCTCATCGCGCGCGGAGCCATCGGGCAGGTGAACCTCATGCAGTGCTTCGCGGGTCAGGGATTGCCCAACTACTCGTCGCACCAGACCGACATGTTCCGCTATCTCCTAGGAGACGTGGACTGCCGCTGGGTGATGGGCAATGTCGAGCGCAAGTCCGATCGCCTCGAGCGCACGACGCGCATCGAGGACTCCGCCATCGCGGTCTTCGAGTTCGAGGGCGGAGCCCGAGCCCTGATCCTCTCCGACGTCGGCGCGCCGCTGTACCAGGGCGCCAACATCATCGGCTCGCAGGGGATGATCAACCTCACGACCGAGGAGGTGCTGCTGCTCAACGCGGACACCGGCGGACGCTGGCAATCCACCCGCCCTGACGGGAAGTTCTTCAAGGTCGAGGCGGAAGGCGAGCGCTTCGAGTGGCTGGAAGGGGGAGCCGCCCAGGCCGACGAACTCGCAGACTGGGTGACGGGAGCGGCGCAAACCCATCGCGGGCGCGCCGAGAACGGCTACAAGGCCCTGGAGATGATCCACGGCATCTACGAGTCGGCGCGCTGCCACGAGCGCGTGATCATGCCGATGCAGACGCGCATCAACCCGCTCGATCTGATGGTGGAATCCGGGCATCTCGCGCCGCAGCGGCCGGGGGCCTACGACATCCGCGCCTTTCTGTTGCGGGGCGAGAAGCTGTGGGGCCACGAGCAGCCCGCGGAGACCAAGCCGTGAGCAGGCAGCGCGCGGCGCAGTTCGGGACCGGCCATGGGCATGCCGACGGCAAGCTCATCTCGCTGCGATCCAACCCAGACGTCGAGTTCGTGGGGCTCTACGAGCCCGATCTGGAGAGGCGCCGGTTGCTCGAGGGAACCCTCGGAGCGTATGCGGGCGTGCGCTGGCTGGAGAGCGCGAGCGAGGTTATGGAGGACCGGTCCATCACGCTCGTCGCCTCCGAGGCGCGCAACGACCAGAGCCTGGCCCAGACTGCCGCCCTCGTAAGGGCGGGCAAGCACGTCTGGTATGACAAGCCCGCCGGCGATGACTGGCCGCTCTGGCAGGAGGTCGCGGCGCAGGTACGCAACCGCGGCACGTTGCTCCAGATGGGCTACATGTTCCGCTACCACGAGGGCTTTCGGCGCATCCAGGACTGGGTCTCGGCCGGGGTCCTGGGCGACGTGTTCTCGGTGCGCGCGCACATGTCCACGTCACTCGATCTCGCGGCCCGCGCCGTCATTGCGCGCCACCGCGGCGGCATCTTCTACGATCTCGCCGGCCACATGCTGGACCAGGTCGTCACGATCCTCGGCCGCCCCGACAAGGTGACGAGCTTCTTCGGCCGGCACGGAGCCCCGGTGGAGGGGTTCGACGACAACACGCTGGGCGTCCTGGAATTTCCAAAGGCGCTGGCTATCATCGACATCTCGGCCATGGAGGCGCCTCCCATGGCGCGGCGTTTCGAGGTGTATGGCAGCCGCGGTTCGGCGATCCTGGAGCCCTTCGAGCCCTCCGGTCCGATCCGCCTGTGCCTGTCTCAGGCCGCCGCCGGCTTCGACGCCGGCGTCAACGTCGTGCCGGTTCCGCAGCAGAGCCGGCAGGACCTCTACGATTGCGAATTGCGCGACATCGTCGAGGTTCTGTCCGGGCGTAAACCGGCCGAGCGGAGCCTCGACCACGACACCCTGGTGCAGGAGACGCTCCTGCGCTTCACGCAAGGCATCCCGTCATGAGCACACCGATGACTGGCACCCGCGTCCTCGTGATCACCGGCGGGAGCCGCGGCATTGGCGCGGCGACCGCACGCCTGGCGGCCTCGGAGGGTTGGCAGGTCGTGTTGACCTATCGGGCCCGCGCGGACGAGGCCGAGGGCGTGGTGCAGGCGATCACGCGGGGCGGCGGCAAGGCGCTTGCTGTCCAGGCGGAGGCCTGCAGCGAGGCCGACATCGCCCGTGTGTTCGATCGAGCGGAGGCGGCCTACGGTCCGGTCACGGGGCTGGTCAACAACGCCGGCATCGACGGCGGGCCCAGGCCGCTCGCCGACATGACGATCGAGGAATTGCGGCAGGTCCTGGACACCAACGTGCTCGGACCCATGCTGTTCAGCCGCGAGGCCGTCCGGCGCATGAGGACAGACCGCGGCGGGCCGGGCGGAGCCATCGTCAACCTCGGCTCGGTGGCGGCCCGGTTGGGAGCACCGGGCGAGAGGGTCCACTACGCCGCATCCAAAGGCGCCATCGCGAGCTTTACGACGGGCCTCGCCAAGGAGGTCGCCGGGCTGGGGATACGCGTCAACTGCGTGACGCCCGGCCTCACGGTGACCGAGATGAACCCGCCGGACCGCATTGCCCGGATCACCCCGACCATCCCCATCGGTCGCCCGGCCGAGCCGCAGGAACTCGCCGAGGTCATCCTCTTCACCCTGTCACCCCGCGCGTCCTACATGGTCGGCGCGGAGATCTTGGTGTCGGGTGGGCGGTAGACGGCCCAGTTGGACGCGCTCTGCGGGTTCTTCTTGTTGTCGGTCCTACCATGCCCCTTATCCTGCGAGCTTGTGAATCAATCCCCGGTAGGGCGTTGGATCTGACTTCTGCATCGCGCGACCACCTCTCCGCCGTCCTGCCCGGGCTTGGCCCGGGCATCCACGACTTTGCTGGGGCCATCCTGAAGTCGTGGGTGGCCGGGCCAAGCCCGGCCATGACGCGGAGAGGGAGGTGCTAGATGGACGGCCGAAAGATCCACAAGCTCTGAGCAACTCGCGGAGCGGTCGCACTCTCACCCCTCGCACAGTCTCCGCAGCAGATCCCGCGTGGCCTTGATGTCGGCGCCGATTCCCTTGCTCACGGCTTTGGCATCGCCGCGGCGCAGCGCGTCCAGGATGTCGTAGTGGTGGGTCGTGTAGCTGTCGCGCTCCAGGGGCCGGGCCTTGGGTTCGACGTGGCGGGTCAGCAGGCGCAGGAACGGGCCGAACTGCAACCACAGCGTCTCGATCACGCGCATCAGGACCGGTGAGTTGGCCGCCCGGTAGATGGTGAAGTGGAATTCCTGGTTGCGGGTCGTCATGCCGCCGAGATCGTGCTCGCGGGCGGCCTCGAAGTAGTCGGCCATGATGCTCTCGAGCCGGCGGATCATCGCCGGGCTGGCATTGGCCGCGGCCTTCGCCCCGGCCGCGCCCTCGTTGATGATTCGGGCCTCGCACAGGTCGTCGAGGCGGCCGCGCGAGGCGGCGGGCACGTGGGCGGAGCCGGTGGAGGCCACCTCCAGCGCGCCCTCGGCGGCCAGGCGGCGCAGCGCCTCGCGCACGGGCATGTGGCTGGTGCCGCACATCTCGGCGATGGAGGCGATGGTGAGCTGCTGGCCGGGGTCGAGGCGGCCGTTCATCAGCGCCTCGCTGAGGCGTTGGTAGACGCCGTCCTGCACCGTCGAGCGCGAGGCGACCGGCTCGATCGAGAGACCGGGGAGGGCCGTGGCGGCGCTTTTCAGCATGGCGCGGATCCTGAGGAGGGCAGGCCTGGACGGGTCATGAACGCAGTTTCGGGTCGAGCCAGTCGCGCACCCGGTCGCCGACCAGGTTCACGCACACCAGCAGGACGACGAGGGTGAGGCCCGGGAAAAGCACCACCCACCATTCGCCGGAGAAGAGATAGCCGTAGCCCGTCTTGATCAAGGTGCCCAGCGAGGGTTGCGTCGGCGGCACGCCGAAACCGAGGAACGAGAGGGTGGCCTCCGACATGATGGCGAAGGCGATGTCGAGCGTGGCCAGCACGAAGATCGGGTTCAGCACGTTGGGCAGGATCTGCGACGCCATGGTCACGATTCGCCCGTGTCCGGCGAGGCGCGCGGCCGCCACGTAGTCCTTCTGCTTCTCCACGAGCACCGCGCCGCGCACGAGCCTGGCGAAATGCGGCCAGTGCGAGATGCCGAGCGCCACGATGACGATGGGCAAGGCGAGCGACGCGCGCAGCTCGTTGGGCAGCAGGGCCCTGGTCACGCCGCCGATAAGCAGGGCGAGCAGCATCGCCGGGAAGGTGAACTGGATGTCGGCGACGCGCATCACGATGGTGTCGAGCCAGCCCCCGAGATAGCCGCTCACGAGCCCGGCGATGGTCCCGAGGCAGGCCGAGATGGTCACGGCCAGGAGCCCCACCATCAGCGAGACGCGCAGGCCGTAGAGGATGAGCGCCAGCACGTCGGCGCCCTGGCTGTCGGTGCCCAGCCAGAAGCGCGGGTCGCCGTCCTTCAGGAAAGCCGGCGGCAGGTGGCTGTCGAGCAGGTCGAGGCTGGCGAGATCGTAGGGGTTGTTGCGCGCCAGCCAGGGCGCGAGCAGCGCCGCGGCGACGAGGAGGGCGAGCAGCAACGCCGCGACGGCGGCCGTCGGCGAGGCGGCGAGCTGCCGGAGCAGGGGAAAGCGACGACCCGTCATCCGCGCCCCGCCAGCGTCTTGATGCGCAGCCGCGGGTCGGCCGCGGCGTAGAGCAGGTCGACGATAAGGTTGATGGTGACGAAGAAGAGCCCGGCCACCAGCAGGAAGGCGCTGATCAGCGGCAGGTCGGTCTGCGCGAGCGCCTGCAGGAACAGGAGGCCCATGCCGGGCCACTGGAACACCTGCTCGACCACGATGGCGAAGGCCACGAGATAGCCGAGCTGGATGCCGCTCACCGTGATGATCGGGATCAGCGTGTTGCGCAGCGCGTGCGAGAAGTTGACGGCCCGGTCGGAGAGGCCGCGTGCGCGGGCGAACTTGATGTAGTCGGTCTGCAGCACGCCCAGCATCTCCGCGCGGGAGAGCCGCGCCACCAAGGCGATCTGTCCGATGGCGAGGCTCAGCGCCGGCATGACCAGCGACTTCAGGCCCGAGGCGGTGAGATAGCCCGTCGTCCAGAAGCCGATCTTCACCGTCTCGCCGCGCCCGAAGGACGGCAGCCACCCGAGCCAGAGCGAAAACACGACGATGAGCAGGATGCCGACGAGGAAGGAGGGCAGGGACACGCCGATGACCGAGAACGACATCAGCGCGCCCATGATCCTGCTGCGGCGATGGGCGGCGGCGAGCACGCCAAGCGGCACGCCGACGGCGAGCGACAGCGCCAGCGCCGCCAGCGCGAGCTCCATGGTCGCGGGAATGCGCTCGGCGAGCAGATCGACGATGGGGCGCTGGAAGCCGTAGGAGGAGCCGAGGTCACCGTGCAGGAAGCGCCCGACATAGTAGCCGTAGCGAACCAGCACCGGCTCGTCGAGGTGGAGCCGCAGCCGCAGCGCGGCCCGGTCCGCCGGCGCCGCCTCCAGGCCCAGGATGCTCGCCACGGGATCGCCGATCACGTCGCCGAGCACGAAGGCCAGCACGCTGATGACGAACATCACCAGCGCGGCGTGAAGAATGCGGTTCAGCAGGAACGCGATCATGGGGTGAGGTCGCCTGCTCCACGATTGCCGTGAGTGTCTCCGGCACCTCGCCGGCCCGAGGTTCGCGCCACTCTTTCAGCCGTCCTGCCCGGGCTCGGCCCGGGCATCCACGACTTTGCCGGGGCCATGCTCAAGTCGTGGGTGGCCGGGCCAAGCCCGGCCATGACGGTGGAGAGATGGTGCAAGCTGGAAGGCACGGCAGTCGTCACCATCCAGCCAGCCGCCCACCATCACGGGTTGACGACGACGTCCTTCAGCATCACCGCGCTGTCGGCCCGCGGCGGCATGATGACGTTGGACTTCATGCCCCAGGAGAGCACGGGCTGGTGCAGGTACACGGCATGCACCTTGTCGCGGCCGATGCTGAGCCCCTTGCGGTAGAGCTCGGTGCGCTTGGCCGGGTCGAAGGTCTGGGTCAGCTCCTTCGCCACCGCGTCGAACTCGGGGTTCGTCCACATCGCCCAGTTCGTCGAGCCCCAGCCGGGCTCCTTGCCGCGGGTCGCCATGACCGCGATGAAGGTGTCCTGCGTGTCGCCCGAATTGCCGGCGGCGCCGATGAGGTGGAAGCTCGAGTTCGGGCCGTTCACCAGCATGCGGGCGAACTCCGGCCACGGGCTGCCCTTCACGCGCACGTCGACGCCGACGCGCGCCAGCATGCTGGCGACGGCGCGGCAGATCTCGTCGGTGTTGATGTAGCGCTCGAGCGGGCAGTTCAGCTGGATGCCGAAGCCGTCCGGATAGCCTGCTTCCTTCAGGAGCTGCTTGGACTTCTCGATGTCGGTCGGCCAGCGCACGTCGAGGTCGGCCTGGTAGCCGCCGAAGCCCGCCGCCGTGGCGGTGCCGACCACCTTGGCGTTGCCCCGCATGACGCGGTCGACGATGAGCTTGGCGTCGATGGCGTGGGCGAAGGCCTGGCGCACGCGCACGTCCTTCAGCGGGTTGGCCTTCAGAGGCTGGCCGGCCTTGTCGAAGACGTCGAGGGCGACGTCGCGCGTGCCGTCCATCTCCAGCTCCATGAAGAGCTGCTGCGGGGCCTGCACCACGGTGTAGCCCTGCGTGCCCTTCACGCGCTCGATGTCCTGCAGCGGCAGGTCGGCGATGAGGTCAAGCTCCTTGGACAGCAAGGCCGAGACGCGCGTCGGCGCCGATCCGATCGGGGTGTAGGTCGCGCTGTCGACGTTGCCCTTGAACGGCGCCCAATAGGCTGCGTTCTTCTCGAACACGGTCTTCTGGCCGGGCTCCTGCAGCACCAGCTTCATCGGACCCGTGCCGTTGGCGTGGCGCAGCGTGTAGGCCTCGGTGCCCTGGGCGCCGAGGTCCGGCACCTTTTCCACGCCGTTCTTGGCCGCCCAGGCCTGCGACATGATGAAGAGGCGCACCATCTTGCGCGGCAGGATCGGGTCCGGCGCGGCCGAGATCACGTCGACCGTGGTCGCGTCGACGACCTTGGCCTCCTTGATGCCGCCATAGAGGGCCTTGTAGAGGGGCGCCTCCTTCTGCCGCATGATCGAGAAGGCGACGTCCTCGGCCTTCAGGGCCGAGCCGTCGTGGAAGGTCACGCCCTGGCGGATCTTGAAGCGCCAGGTCGTCGGGTCCTGCGACGTCCACTCGGTCGCGATGCCCGGCTCCAGCGCCATGTCGTTGGCGAGCCCGACCAGGCTGTCGTAGCTCTGCCGGACGAGGGCCGCGGTCACGAAGTCGTTCGTGGCATGCGGGTCCATGGTCAGCGGCGGCGTGGTGCCGCCGTATTTCAGGGTCGCGGCCATCGCCGGGGTCGTCCCCAGCAGCACGGCGGCCAACACGGCATGACGAAGCTTCGCGTTCATGGCAGTCCCCCTTCCCGTTGTCATTGACAGGAGGATGGCGCACATCGATCATTTGATCAAGAGAACCCGACTCCGGACCGGACCGTGACAGCCACCGCCGCCAGGCTCGAGAGCGACGACCCAGCCCACGAGGCCGCGCCCCTGCTGGAGGCGCGTGGACTCACGGTCTCCCTGACCCGCGAGGGCCGGGGCGTCGACCTCGTGCGCGGCGTCTCCTTCACCGTCATGCCGGGCGAGATCCTCGGGCTGGTCGGCGAGTCGGGGGCCGGCAAGTCGATGATGGGGACGGCGGTGACCGGGCTCCTCGACAGGCCGCTCGCCATCACCGCCGGCGAGATCCTCTACCGCGGCCGGCGCATCGACAACCTGCCCCCGTCGGAACTGCGGGCCCTGCGCGGGCGCCACATCGCCACGATCTTCCAGGATCCGCTGACGGCGCTGAACCCGGTGTTCAGCGTCGAGCGCCAGCTCGTCGAGACCATCGAGGCCCACACGCCCCTGCGCGGCCCGGCGGCGCGGGACGAGGCCGTCGCGCTGCTCGCCCGCGTCGGCATCCCGGCGCCCGAGAAGCGGCTGGCGAGCTACCCCCACGAGTTCTCCGGCGGCATGCGCCAGCGCGTCGTCATCGCGCTCGCCCTCGCCGGGCGGCCGGAGCTCATCATCGCCGACGAGCCGACCACCGCCCTCGACGTGTCGGTGCAGGGCCAGATCATCGAACTCCTGCGCGATCTCTGCGCCGAGCGCGGCATGGCCGTGATCCTCGTCACGCACGACATGGGCGTCATCGCCACGCTCGCCCACCGCGTGGCCGTGGCCTATGCCGGGCGGATCGTCGAGATCGGTCCCGTCGCCGAGGTGGTGCGCCACCCGCGCCACCCCTACACGCGCGGCCTCATGGCGGCCATCCCCGCCATCGGCACGCGGCTGAAGCGCCTCACCCAGATCCCCGGCGCCATGCCACGGCCGGACGCCGTGCCGCCGGGCTGCGCCTTCGCGCCGCGCTGCCCGCTGGCCGAGCCGCGCTGCTCCCAGGGGCTGCCGCCGGACTGGGTCGAGGGCAACCACCGCGCGGCGTGCTGGCGCGCCGGCGAGGGGAGCGACACGCGATGACCGCAGCGGCGGACCTCCTCACCGTCACCGACCTGCGCAAGACCTTCGACGTCTCGCCGCCCTGGGTGACGCGGGTGGCGACGGGGCAGGGCCGGCAGGTGCTGCGCGCCGTCGACGGGGTGAGCTTCGCGATCCCGCAGGGCGGCACGCTCAGCGTCGTGGGCGAGTCCGGTTGCGGCAAGACGACGGTGGCGCGCTGCGTCGCCGGCCTGACGCCGCCGAGCGGCGGCGAGATCCGCTTCCGCGGCGCGGTGGTCGACGCCGGCCAGGGGGGCGTGCCCTCCTGGCGCAAGGACATCCAGATGATCTTCCAGGATCCCTACGGGAGCCTCAACCCGCGCTGGCGGGTCGGGCGCATCGTGGGCGATCCCATCGTCGGCCTCGGGCTCGGCCATTCGCGGGCCGAGGTGAAGGAGCGCGTCGCCGCGCTGCTCTCCGACGTCGGGCTGTCGCCCGCCGACGCCGACAAGTTTCCGCACGAGTTCTCCGGCGGCCAGCGCCAGCGCATCGCCGTGGCCCGCGCGCTCGCCAGCGCGCCGTCGCTCGTGGTGTGCGACGAGCCGACCTCCGCCCTCGACGTCTCGGTGCAGGCCCAGATCCTCAACCTCATGCGCGACCTGCAGGATGAGCATGGGCTGACCTACCTCTTCATCAGCCACAATCTCGCGGTGGTCGACTTCGTCTCCGACCGCGTCGCCGTGATGTATCTCGGCCGCATCGTCGAGATCGCCGACCGGGACGCCATCTTCGACCGGCCGGCGCATCCCTACACGCGCATCCTGATCCGCTCGGCGCCCGATCTCGTCGAGATCGGCGCGCGGCGCGCCCCCATGCAGGGCGAGGTGCCGAACCCCATCGCGCCGCCGTCGGGCTGCACCTTCCATCCACGCTGCCCGCTGGCGACCGAGCGCTGCCGCACGGAAGCCCCGGCCTTGCGCCCCTTCGAGGCCGGGCAGGTCGCCTGCCACCGGCCGGGAGAAGCCCTGTGAATGCCCATGCCAATGCCACCGCCCCGTCCCGGACGGTGGAGACGACGCCCCGCACGCCCTGGCAGCTCGCGCCGGGAGAGCGGCCGCGCACCGCCGAGCTCGTGGGCGACCTGTCGGTCGACGTGGCCGTGGTCGGGGCGGGCTTCGTCGGGCTCACCGCGGCGCGTCATCTCGCGGCGGCCGGGCTGAGCGTCGCCGTCCTGGAGGCGACACGGATCGGCGAGGGGGCCAGCGGCCTCAACGCCGGCTTCGTGGTGCCGAACTTCGCCAAGGCCGATCCGGCGGCGGTGCTCGCCCGCCTCGGCGAAGAGGCGGGACATCGGCTCCTGCTCGCCGTGGGATCGTCCGCCGACGCCGTGTTCGACCTGGTGCGCGACCACGCCATCGATTGCGACGCGGAGCAGACCGGTTGGATCCATGTCGCCCACGACGATGCGGCCGCGCGGATGCTGCGCCTGCGGGCCGACGCGTGGCAGGCCCTCGGTCGGCCGGTGACCTTCCTCGACGAGGGAGAAGCCCGCCAGCGCACCGCCGCCCGCCTGTGCCGGGGCGCCCTGTTCGATCCCTCCGGCGGCATGCTGAACCCGCTGGCTCTGCTGCACGGCCTGGGACGGCTGGCCGTCGCGGCCGGTGCGACCCTCCTCGAAAACGCGAAGGTGAGCGATGCGCGGCGCGACGGTGGCGCCTGGCGGCTCTCCGCCGGCGGGCGTTCGGTGAGGGCGCGGACCGTGCTCCTGTGCACGAACGCCTTTCGGGGCGGGCTGGCCGGCCGGCTCGGGACCCGGCTCGTGCCGCTGCCGGTCTACCAGATCGCCACGGCCCCGCTGCCCGCGGCTGAGGCCGCCCGCATCGCGCCGCACCGCAATCCGCTCGCCGACACGCGCGCCAACCTGTTCACCTGCCGCCTGGACCGGGACAACCGGCTGATCAGCGGCGGCATGGCGATCCTCCCCGTCCACGCCGAAGGCCGCATGGCCCACGCCATCGCGGCGCGCCTGCAGCAGGAGCTGGGCATGCGCCACTGCCCCGACGTCCAGTTTTCCTGGCGGGGCACGGCCGCCATCAGCACGGATTTCCTGCCGCACATCCTGCGCATGAGCGACGGCCTGTTCGGCGCCATGGGCTGCAACGGCCGCGGCATCGCGGTCACGGCGGTGGTCGGCCGGGCCCTGGCCGACCTCGTTCTCGGCGCCGCGGAGCACGCCGTCCCGGTTCCGGTCGGCGGCGCCGGGGTCCCCCTCGGGCCTTTCGCCCCGCTGATGCCGTCGCTCGCCGTGGCCCACGCACGCTGGCAGGACGCCCGCGCGGGGTGAGCCGCGTCACGGACGACAGTTTCGTAATCCTGACGTTGTCGACCGCACTATCTCTTAAGAACGTTCGTTTAGCGTCCTCGACCTCTGTGTCCAGGGCGCCTGAATGTCCACCATCTGCCAAGGTTGCCGTGACGGTGCGGCCTTCGACCTGCCGATCACCATGGCTTTCCAGCCCATCGTGGATCTGGAGGAACGGCGCGTGTTCGCCCACGAGGCCCTGGTGCGCGGGGCAGGGGGAGAAGGCGCGGCCTTCGTCCTCGAGCGGGTGACGGACGCCAGCCGCTACGCGTTCGACCAGACCTGCCGTGTGAAGGCCATCGAGCTCGCGAGCCAGCTGGGGATCGTCGAGCAGGGCACGCTGCTGTCGATCAACTTCCTGCCGAATGCCGTCTACGAACCGCGGGCCTGCATCCGCTCGACGCTGCAGACGGCCATGCGCACCGGCTTTCCGGTGAGCCAGATCCTTTTCGAGTTCACCGAGGCCGAGAAGCTCGACGCCGCGCACGTGCTCACCATCCTGCGGGCCTATCGCTCGATGGGCTTCAAGACCGCGATCGACGATTTCGGCGGTGGCTATGCCGGTCTCGGGCTGCTGGTCGACTTCCAGCCCGACTACGTGAAGCTCGACATGGGGCTGATCCGCGGGATCGACCGCGACCGGGCCCGGCAGGTGGTCGTCGGCCGAACCCTGGAGATGCTGCGCGACCTCGGCGTCATCCCGATCTGCGAGGGCGTGGAGACGCAGGCCGAGCAGGAGACGCTCGCTGGCATGGGCGTGCGACTGATGCAGGGCTACCTGTTCGCCCGCCCGGGTCTCTCCTCGTTGCCCGAGCCGGCCTGGCCGCGCCCGGGCGGCGACCAACGTCGCGTTGCGCGGGCCGGGGCCTAAGTCTAGTTTGCCCCCCACTCGGAACGCCGTGCCGCCCGCCGGGCGGCCGCACGGGGGAGGAACACGATGGACATCACTGGAGTGCCCGCGATCGTGACGGGCGGGGCCTCGGGCCTCGGCTGGGCGACTGCCCGCCGGCTGGCGGCTGCCGGCGCCAAGGTCACGATCTTCGATCTCAACGTGGAGCTCGGCACCGCCCGGGCCGCCGAGATCGGCGGACATTTCGTGCGCACCGACGTCACCAGCGAGGCCGACGTCGTCCGCGCGCTCGACGAGGCCGAGGGCAAGTTCGGCACGGCCCGGATCTGCGTGAACTGCGCCGGCATCGGCCCGCCCGGCCGCGTGATCCAGCGCGACGGCTCACCGCTGCCGCTGGCCGACTTCAGCAAGATCGTGACCATCAACCTAATCGGTTCGTTCAACGTGCTGTCGAAGTTCGCGGCCAAGCTCGCCAAGGCCGATCCGGTCGGCGAGGAGCGCGGCGTCATCATCAACACCGCCAGCGTCGCCGCCTACGAGGCCCAGATCGGCCAGCCGGCCTACGCCGCCTCCAAGGGTGGCATCGTCGCCATGACGATCCCGATCGCCCGCGAGTTCGCCCGCATCGGCATCCGCGTCATGACCATCGCGCCGGGCCTGTTCCTGACCCCGCTCCTGGAAAGCCTGCCGGCGGAAGCCCAGGCCTCGCTCGGCCAGCAGGTCCCGTTCCCCAACCGCCTCGGCAAGCCCGACGAATACGCCCAGATGGTGCAGGCAATCGTGGAGAACCCGATGCTCAACGGCGAGACGATCCGGCTGGATGGCGCCCTGAGGATGGCGCCGAAGTAGGGCTTCCTATCGGCAGTCCAGTTCGCGCCTGCCTCTCAGCCGTCATGGCCGGGCTTGGCCCGGCCACCCACGACTTCCGCGCGGCCCCGGCACAGTCGTGGATGCCCGGGCCAAGCCCGGGCAGGACGCACGGAGGGGTGCAAATCACCGGATCGATGAGCTGCGGCGCAGCCCATCGATCCGGTACCAGCATCAGTTCAGGCAGCGCGCTTCCAGCCGGTCCGCGGCGGAACGATCCCAGCGCCCCTCGAGGATCGACTTGATCGTCGCCTCTTCGGCGTCCCGCTGCTTCAGCGCGCCGGCGATCACCGTGGCGGCGAGCGAGGGGTCGAAGGCCAGCAGCCCGTCCTGGTCGCCGACGATGATGTCGCCGGGCTTCACCACCATGCCGCCGATCGTCACCGGCACGTTGATTTCGCCGGGGCCGTCCTTGTAGGGGCCGCGGTGGTTGATGCCGCGGGCGTAGACGGGGAACTCGCGCTCGCGGATCTCGGCCACGTCGCGGATGGCGCCGTCGAGCACCATGCCGGCATGGCCGGCCTTGGCGGCGCCGAGCGTGATGATGCCGCCGACCAGCGCGTTGCTGATGTCACCCCCCGCATCCACCACCATCACGTCGCCGGGGCGGCAGAAGTCGAAGGCGCGCAGGATGGCGAGGTTGTCGCCGCCGCGCGTCTTCACCGTCACGGCGGTGCCTGCCATGGGCGCCGGGCGGTGATAGGGGATCAGCCCCACGCTGCCACAGTTGCGGTGCAGCTGGTCGCTCAGCAGCGCGACCGCGATGTCGCGCAACTGCGCGATGATGGCCGCGTCGACCTGCGGGGCGGACGGGTTCTTCTCGATGCCGGGCATGGGCGAGTTCCGTTTCGGGTTTCAGCGAAGGGCTTCGACGGCGCGGGCGATGCGGTCCGCGCCCTCGTCGAGGGTCTCGATCGAGGTGGCGATGGAGATGCGGAAGAAGGGCGCGAGGCCATAGGCGCTGCCCTGGACCGTCGCCACGCCGACGCTCTCCAGGAAGTACATCACCACGTCGCCGTCCGTCTCCAGGCGCTTGCCCTCCGGCGTCGTCCGGCCGATGAGCCCGGCGCAGTTGACGTAGAGGTAGAATGCGCCCTCGGGCACGAGGCAGGAGAGGCCGGGGATGGCGTTGATGCGGGCCGCCATGTGGTCGCGGCGCTTGCGATAGGTCGCGACGCTCTCGGCCACGAAGCCCTGGTCGCCGTCGAGCGCCTCGACCGTGGCCGCCTGGCTGATCGAGCAGGCATTGCCGGAGGCCTGCGACAGCAGCGTGTTCAGCGCGCCGATGATGTCGGGCGGGCCCACCAGCCAGCCGATGCGCCAGCCGGTCATGGCGTAGGTCTTGGAGACGCCGTTGACGATCAGCACCCGGTCGCGCAGCTCCGGCGCCGCGTTGAGGATGTGCGGGGCCGTGCCGCCCTCGAAGCGGATGTGCTCGTAGATGTCGTCCGTCATCACCATGACGTGCGGGTGCCGGGCGAGCACCTTGGCGAGCGCCGCGTACTCCGCGAGCGAATAGGTGGCGCCGGTGGGGTTGCTCGGCGAGTTGACGAGCAGCCAGCGGGTGCGCGGCGTGATGGCGGCCTCGAGCTGCGCCGCCGAGATCTTGAAGCCCTGGCTCTCGGGGCAGGGCACCGTCACCGGCACGCCGCCGCAGGCGATCACCATGTCGGGATAGGACACCCAGTAGGGCGCCGGGATGATGACCTCGTCGCCCTCTTCGAGCGTCGCCTCGAAGGCACTGTAGATGGCGCTCTTGGCGCCGTTGGCGACGACCACGTCCTTGGCGGCGTAGGTGAGGCCGTTCTCGCGCGCCATCTTGCGCACGATCGCCTCGCGCAGCTCCGGCGTGCCGGCGAGCATCGTGTAGCGGGTCGCGCCCTTGTCCATGGCGCGGACGGCGGCCTCGCGGATGTTGCGCGGCGTGTCGAAGTCGGGCTCGCCCACGACGAGGCTCACGATGCTGCGGCCCTCGCGGCGCAGCGCGCTGGCCCGGTCGGCCGCGGCGGAGCTCGGGGAGGGCTTGATGCGCCGGACGCGTTCGGCGATGCGCGAGACTGTCATGGTGGGCTTTCACCTCGGGTGATGTCCCGCGCGACGCTAGAAGCCCACGGCGCCGCTTTCCAAGACGGGTTCGATCTGGCCTTATAGGCTTCTCTTATGGATCGAGGCTCGCCCCCGTGAACCTGAGGCGCCTGCAGTATTTCGTGAAGATCGTCGACATCGGCAGCCTCACCCAGGCCGCCGACATCCTTCACGTCGCCCAGCCCGCGCTGAGCCAGCAGCTCGCCACCCTGGAAGGCGAGGTGCGCCAGCAGCTTCTCACGCGCACCAAGCGCGGCGTCGTGCCGACCGAGGCCGGCAAGGTGCTCTACCGCCACGCCCAGCTGATCCTGCGCCAGTGCGACCAGGCGCAGGCCGACATGACGGCCGCGGCCAAGGGCCTCTCCGGGGCCGTGTCAGTGGGGCTGGCGCCCGGCACCGCCGCCGCAGGACTCGCACTGCCGCTGCTGCGCACGGTGCGGGCCCGCCACCCGGGCATCCTGCTCTATCTCAACGAGACCTACGGCACGACGCTGTCCGAACTCGTCATGAACGGGCGCATGGACTGTGCCGTCCTCTACGGCGGCAAGTCGACGGTCCACGGTCTCGACTTCATCCCGTTGCTGCGCGAGCGGCTCTTCGTGGTCGGCCCTGCCAGCATGCCCGCGCCGCCGCCGGAGGTGCCGCTGCGCGACCTCGCCGACATCGAGTTCTTCCTGGCGCGCCCCTACAACGTGGTCCGCAAGATGGTCAACGAGGCCTTCGCCGGCATCGGGCTGACGCCGCGCGTCGTGGCCGAGATCGAGTCGGCGAGCACCCTGACGGCCGTCATCTCGGAGGGGCTCGGCGCGACCGTACTGCCGGAGTCCATGGCCCGCGAGGTCGTCGCCTCCTGCGCCGCCTGGCAGTCCTGCATCGTCGACCCGGTCATCGAGGCGCCGCTGGCGCTCTGCCAGTCCGACCACCTGCCGCTCTCCGAGCCGGCGCAGGCGGTGAAGGACATCATCCTCGACCTCGTGGCGGAGCTGCCGGGCAACCTTTTGGGCCAGCCTGCGCCCCGCAAACGTACATCATAAGACCGCCTTATAGCGGCACAGCCAAACCGTCTTGGTCCCGCGCGAGGGGCGGGGCTAGCGTTTCGGTGCACTCTCACCGAAGTGGCGCGGGCCCATGACTCCCGAGACAATCAAGTCTCTCATCGACGCGATGGCGGCCTCCGATCTCGCCGAGATGGAGTTCAGCGAGGATGGCTGGTCGCTGCGCCTGGTCCGGCACAAGGGGCCCGAGGCCGCCGCAGCCACGATGCAGGCCGCGCCCCGGCCGCGCGCCCCGGCGCCCGCCGCCGCCCCGCGCCAGAAGGCGGCCCCGCCGACCGCCAACGACCTGCGCTCGCCCATGTTCGGCGTGGTTTACCTCGCCCCGTCGCCCGGCGCGGCGCCCTTCGTGACGCCCGGGCAGGCGGTCACGGCCGGCACCACCGTGTGCATGGTCGAGGCGATGAAGGTGTTCCAGGAGATCAAGGCGGGCCGCGACGGCGTGATCGAGGCCGTGGCCGTGACCTCCGGCGAGGAGGTCGAGGCGGGTCAGGTGCTGGCGAGGTTCGCCTGACCATGGTGACGCGCGTCCTCATCGCGAATCGCGGCGAGATCGCCGTGCGGGTCATCCGGGCCTGCCGGCTGCTGGGCATCGGCACCGTGGCGGTTCATTCGCAGGCCGACGCTGACAGCGCCCATGTCCTCATGGCCGACCAGGCGCTCTGCATTGGCCCGGCGCCGGTGCGCAAGAGCTACCTCGACCAGGCGGCGATCCTCGCCGTCGCCGAGGTCACGGGGGCGGACGCCATCCATCCCGGCTACGGCTTCCTCTCCGAAAATGCCGACTTCGCCGACCGGGTCGAGGCGGCAGGCCTTACCTTCATCGGGCCGACCGGCGCCACGATGCGCATCATGGGCGACAAGATCTCCGCCAAGCGCGCCATGCGCGCCGCCGGCGTGCCCTGCGTGCCGGGCCTCGACGAGGGCCTGCCGGACGATCCGGCCCGCGTCGTGGCCATCGCCCGCGACATCGGCTATCCGCTGATCCTCAAGGCCGCGGGCGGCGGCGGTGGGCGAGGCATGCGCCGGGTCGACCGCGAGGCCGACCTTCTCGACGCGCTCGCCGTGACCCGCGAGGAGGGCCGCAGCGCCTTCGGCAACGGCGAGATCTATGCCGAGCGCTTCCTGACCCACCCGCGCCACGTCGAGATCCAGGTCATCGCCGACACCCATGGCAACGCGCTGTGGCTCGGCAGCCGCGACTGCTCGCTGCAGCGCCGCCACCAGAAGGTCATCGAGGAAGCCCCCGCGCCGGGGATCGACGCGGCCAAGATCGCCGAGGTCGGCGAGCGCTGCGCGCAGGCTTGCCGGAGCATCGGCTACCGGGGCGTCGGCACGTTCGAGTTCCTCTACGAGGACGGCAGCTTCTACTTCATCGAGATGAACACGCGCCTCCAGGTCGAGCATCCGGTCACCGAGATGACCGCGGGCCTCGACCTCGTCGAACTCCAGATCCGCGTCGCCCGCGGCGAGGCCCTGCCCCTCGCGCAGGCGGACGTCGCCTGCCGCGGCCACGCCTTCGAGTGCCGGCTGAACGCCGAAGACCCTGAGACCTTCGCGCCGTCGCCCGGCCTCATCACCGCCTGGCAGATGGCCGGCGGCCCGGGCGTGCGCGTCGACAGCCATGCCGGCGCGGGCTACCGCGTGCCACCCTATTACGACAGCCTCATCGGCAAGCTCATCGTCCACGGCGCGACCCGCGAGGACGCGCTGGCGCGGCTGCGCGCCGCGCTCGGCGAGACCGTGGTCGAGGGCATCCGCACGAACCTGCCGCTGCACCGGCGGCTCGTGGACGACGCCGCGTTCGGGACGGGCGGCGTCGACATCCATCATCTCGAGCGGATGATGGCGGGAGACGCGGCATGACCGGCGCGCCCCATCTGAGCCTGCTCGGCACGACCGGGCTCCTGTTCGAGGCGCCCGGCGACACGACGCTGGAGACGCAGCGCCGCATCTGGGCCCTGGCGCGAGAGACCGAGCGCTGGGCGAGCGTGCGCGAGGCCGTGCCCGGCATGAACAACCTCATGCTGGTCTTCGCCGATCCGCCCCGGCAGTTGCAGGCCTTCAAGGACCGGCTGCTCGCGACGTGGACCGCGGTCGAGCCGCTGCCCTACAGCGGGCGCTGCGTCGACCTGCCGGTCAGCTATGGCGGGGAGGGCGGCCCGCACATGGCCGACGTCGTCGCCCACACCGGCCTCTCGATCGACGACATCGTCGCGCTCCATGCCGAGCCGACCTACACGGTCTATGCGCTGGGCAGCCACCCCGGCTACTGCTACCTCGGCGGCATGGACGCGCGCATCGCCACGCCGCGCCGCAAGGTGCCGGTGCTCAAGATCCCCGGCGGCGCGGTCTCGATCGGCGGCAGCCAGACGGGCGTCTCGGCGTCGGCCGGCCCCAGCGGCTGGAACACGATCGGCACCACCGACATGACCTTCTTCGACGTGTCGCGCACCCCGCCGGCGCTCCTGCAGCCGGGCGACAGCATCCGCTTCCGGCCGATGAGGGTGCTGCGATGATCGAGATCGTCGCAGGCGCCGCGCTGGCGACCGTCCAGGACCTCGGCCGGGTCGGCGCGCTCAACCTCGGCGTCGGCGTCGCCGGCGCCATGGACCCGATGGCGCTCGCCGCCGGCAACATCCTGCTCGGCAACGAGGAAGGGGCGGCCGCGATCGAGATACCCGTGTTCCCCTTCACGGTGCGCTTCACCGAGCCCACCCGCTTCGCGGTGACGGGCACGGACTGCGCGCCCGCGCTCGACGGGAAGGCGGTCCCGCCCTGGTTCGCCTGCCGGGCGCAGGCGGGTCAAAGCCTGACGCTGTCGGTGCCAGGCCCCTCGGCCTGGCGTGCCACGCGTGCCTATCTCTGCGTGGCCGGCGGCATCGACGTGCCGGTCGTGCTCGGCTCGCGCAGCACGCAGATGCGCGGCGCCTTCGGCGGCCACGAGGGCCGGCCGCTACAGACGGGCGACCTCGTCCCGACCCACGCCGCCGACCGCGCCGGCCCGGACGTGGGCCTCGTGCCGCCGGTCTTCGACCTGCCGCTCGACGTGGACGGCGTGCCCGCCGTGCGCGTCCTGCCGGCGGCCGAGTACGACGCCTTCACGCCGCAGGCCCAGGCCTCGCTCTGGTCCTGCGCCTGGAAGATCACGCCCCAGAGCGACCGTTATGGTTTCCGCCTCGCCGGCGACGAGCTGAAGCCGCGCGTGCCGCTGGAGCTGCGCTCGCACGGCATCGTGCCGGGCGTCATCCAGGTGCCGCATGGCGGCCAGCCCATCATCCAGATGCGCGACGCCCAGCCCTCCGGCGGCTACCCGAAGATCGGCGTCGTGATCGAAGCCGACCTCTGGCGCCTCGGCCAGGCGCCTCCGGGCAGCCGCATCCGCTTCGCGCCGTGCACCTGGGACGAGGCGCTCGACGCAGCCGCCGGCAACCGCCGCTGGCTGGACAAGGCCCGCCGGATCGCGGGACTGCAGCACCGGGCCGGGGAGGGCGGGCGATGAGCGTCGATCCTGCCTTCGTGGCCCAACTCTCGACCTGGCTTGCCGCGACCGACATCGCGGTGCTCGAACTGCGCGGGCCCGACGGCACGCTGCGGCTGGTGCAGGCCGGCAGCGTGGTCCGTTCCGAAGCCGTGTCGCCGGTCGAGGACATCGCCGCTGCCGAGGCCGAGGTCGTCGCTGCCCCGGGCGTCGGCGTCTTCCTCGACCGCCATCCGCTGCGCCTCGAGCCCGCCGCGGCGCCCGGTTCGCAGCATGCGGCCGGCGAGCCTCTCGGCTTCCTCCGTACTGGCCCCATCCTTCAGGCCGTCTCCGCACCGTGCGACTGCATCGTCGAGGGCGTGCTCGCGGCCCATGGCGCGACCGTGGGCTTCGGCACGCCGCTCGTCGCCATCGTCCCGATCGACACCGGGGAGACGCCATGAAGATCGACCTCAACGCCGACCTCGGCGAAGGCTTCGGCCCCTGGCCCATGGGCGACGACGACGCGCTCCTGCAGCTCGTCTCCTCGGCCAATGTCGCCTGCGGCTTCCATGCCGGCGATCCGCTGATCATGAAGCGCACGGTCCTGCGGGCGAAGGAGCTCGGCGTCGACATCGGCGCCCATGTCGGCTTTCCCGACCGCCAGGGCTTCGGCCGCCGGCCCATGCAGATCCCCGTCGAGGAACTCGCCGCGATGGTGGTCTACCAGCTCGGCGCGCTGGACGGCCTGGCCCGCAGCGTCGGGGCGCGCGTGCGGCACATGAGCTTCCACGGCGCGCTGGGCAACATGGCGGCCGCCGATGCGGCGCTCGCCGGCCCGCTGGTCGAGGCCGTGGCCTCCTTCGACCCGACCTTGCTGGTCGTCTCGTCCACCAGCGCCGCCATCGAAGGCGCCGCGGCGCGTTGCGGCCTGAAGGTCGCGACGACGTTCCTGGCCGACCGGGCCTATGGCGATGATGGCCTGCTGGTGCCGCGCGGACGGCCCGGCGCCGTCATCCACGACCGCGCGACGGTGCTGGAACGCGTCCGCCTGCTGCTGCGCGAGGGGCGGGTGATCACGGCGAGCGGCGCTTCGCTCGCCATGCCGGCCCATTCGATCCTGCTGCACGGCGACAATGCCGAGGCGGTGGAGTTCGCGCGCACCGTCCGTTCGGCGATCGAGGAGGCCGGCGGCGCGGTCACGCCCGTCACGCAGGTGCTGGGAGGAGCGGGGACGGCTCAAACATAAGCGCCCCTTATCCCGCCACAGCGAAACCGTCTTGGCGGCCGAAACCGCCCATCGCTAGCGTCACCGTCAACATGTGAGGATATCCATGTCGTTCTCCGACTACAGGACAGCACTCGTGACCGGCGCCTCCTCGGGGATCGGGGCCGCCGTCGTCGAGCGCCTGTGCCGCGAGGGCCTGGAGGTCCATGCCGTGGCGCGCAGCGCCGGGCCGCTGAACGAGCTCGCCGCCCGCACCGGCTGCATCGCCCATGTCCTCGACGTTTCCGACATCAAGGCCATGACGAAGCTGGTCGAGGGCCTCGAGATCGACGTGCTCGTCAACAATGCAGGTGTCGACCGGCCCAAGAAGTTCCTGCAGGCGGACCCGGAAGACATCGATCTTCTGGTCGACGTCAATCTGCGCGCTGTGCTTCATCTGTGCCGCCTTGCGGTGCCTGGCATGGTCGCGCGCGATCGCGGTCACGTGGTGAACATCTCATCCATCGCGGCTGCTTATAATTTCGGGGGCAACTCGACCTATCACGCCACCAAGGCCGGCGTGAGCATGCTGAGCAACCAGCTGCGCGTCGACGCCTTCGGCAAGCGCGTGCGGGTCACCGAGATCTGCCCCGGCCGCGTGGCGACCGACATCTTCGCCCATGTCCACGGCGACACTCCGGAAGTCCGGGCCCGGTTCATCGAGGGCTTCGAGCTGCCGGAGGCCAAGGACATCGCCGACGCGATCGCCTTCGCCATCGCCGCGCCGGTGGCGGTCAACATCGGCTACATGGAGATCACCCCGACCCTCCAGGTCATGGGCGGCCTGCAGACCGGCAAACCGGAAGGCCCGGCGGTGCCCGCGCCTCGTAAGCCACGCTGAGGCCCGGGCGATGAAGGGCTTCGACCTCCTGGCGATCCTGACGAACCCCTCGTTCGTCCAGATGCTCGTCCACGGGGTCAAGATGACGCTGATCATCTTCGCGGGCTCCTGGCTGCTGGCCATGACGCTGGGCGTGCTGCTGCTCGCGCTGCGCATGCTGCCCGCCAAGCCCGCCGAGTGGTTCGTCGAGATCTATGTCTCGTATCACCGCAACGTGCCGACGCTGGTGCAGATCATGCTCTGGTACTTCGGCATCTCGAGCCTGCTGCCCAACGGGCTGCAGGAGTTCCTGGCCGACCACAACGGCGAGGCGGTGTTCGCGATCGTGGCGCTGGGCCTGTGCCAGGGCGCCTATTTCAGCGAGGACCTGCGCTCGGGCCTGCGGTCCGTGCCGAAGGGGCAGTGGGAGGCGGCGCGCGCGCTGGGCCACAGCTACATGGGCGCCATGGCCTACATCCTGATGCCCCAGGCCGTGCGCAACGCCATGCCGGCGCTCATCAACCACACGGTGTCGCTGTTCAAGAACTCGAGCCTCGCCATGGCCATCGGCGTGGCCGAACTCACCCATGCGGTGAAGGAGATCGAGAACCAGAGCTTCCGGGTCTTCGAGAGCTATCTCGTCGCCACCGTGCTCTACCTCGCCTTCTCGCTGTTCCTGATGTGGCTGGGCGAACGCCTCGAGCGCCGCTCGCGCATGGCCGGGACGGTGTGAGATGGCCATGCTCTCCAACATCGTCTCCATCGTCGAGAACAACTGGCTGCTGCTGCTGGTCGGCCAGTATCCGAACGGCCCGCTCGGCGGAATCGCCGCCACGCTGATCCTGTCGGTGCTCGGCATCGCGCTCGCCTTCCCGCTGAGCGTGCTCTTCGCGCTGGCGACGCTGTCGCCCTGGCGCGTGCTGCGCTGGCCGGTCATGGGCCTCGTCTACGTGGCCCGCGGCGTGCCGCTGCTCATGATCATCCTGTGGGTCTACTTCCTGCTGCCGATCCTCATCGGGGCGAACGTCTCCGGCTTCTCGACCATGGTCGTGGCGCTGGTCATCTACGAGGCAGCCTTCCTCAGCGAAGTGGTGCGCGCCGGCATCCAGGCGCTGCCGCGCGGGCAGATGGATGCGGCCCGGGCCCTGGGCCACAGCCATCTCGGCGCGATGCGCTACGTCATCCTGCCGCAGGCGCTGTTCAACATGATCCCGAGCATCATCAGCCAGTTCGTCTCCACCATCAAGGAAACGACGCTGGGCTACGTGATCAACGTGCCCGAGCTGACCTTCGCCGCCGGGCAGATCAACAACCGGCTGCTGACCCAGCCCTTCGAAGTCTACTTCATCCTGGCGATCATCTACTTCGTCGTCTGCTGGACGCTGACGCGTCTCGCCACGGCCCTGGAGAGCTGGATCGCGTGGCGGCGCAGCGGGGCGGGCAACACCGCCGTGCTCGCCGCCACCCACGCCGTCGCCGCGGAGTCCTGACCATGTCGAACGCAGCCGCCCCGTCCGCCGCGCCCATGATCCGCTTCGAGGGCGTCAACAAGTTCTACGGCGATCTCGCCGCGCTCCTCGACATCAATGCCGAGGTGAAGAAGGGCGAGGTCGTGGTGGTCTGCGGCCCGTCGGGCTCGGGCAAGTCGACCCTCATCCGCACCGTCAACCGGCTGGAGGAGATCCACTCCGGCGCGGTCGTCTTCGACGGCCAGAACGTGCACGCCAAGCTCGGCGGCAGCGCGCTCAACAAGCTGCGCAGCCGCATCGGCTTCGTGTTTCAGAGCTTCAACCTCTTCCCGCATCTGAGCGTGCTCGACAACGTCATGCTCTCGCCGATCAAGGTGAGCGGCGTCGGCAAGACCGATGCCCGCACGCGGGCCATGGAACTCCTCGAGCGGGTCGGCCTCGCCAACAAGGCGCAGTCCTTCCCGGCCCAGCTCTCCGGCGGCCAGCAGCAGCGCGTGGCGATTGCCCGCGCGCTGGCCATGGAGCCGCCGGCGATGCTCTTCGACGAGCCGACCAGCGCGCTGGACCCCGAGATGGTGGGCGAGGTGCTCGCCGTCATGCGCGCGCTCGCCCGCGACGGCATGACGATGATGTGCGTCACCCACGAGATGAGCTTCGCCCGCGAGGTGGCCGACCGCGTCTGGTTCATGGACGCCGGCCGCATCCTCGAGGTCGCGGCACCCGGAGACTTCTTCCGGACCCCCACGCACCCCCGCGCGCAGCGCTTCCTCACGGACCTGCACGCGCGGTGACGTCAAGTCGCATCGCAATCGCAACAGATCGAGCATGAAAGGGAGATGGACATGTCGATCAAGACCGTAATGACCGTGGCGCTCGCCGCCGTGGGCCTCACCGCACTGACCGCCGGCGCCCGCGCCGACCAGCTGGCCGATATCATGAAGGCCAAGGAACTGAAGTGCGGCACCTTCGCCGACGTGCCGCCCTTCGCCGCGCCGGATCCGAAGACCCGCGAGATGGTCGGCTTCGACGTCGACATGTGCAACGCCATCGCCAAGCGCTGGGGCGTGACCGCCAAGGTCACCCCGCTCTCGGTCGAGGCGCGCGTGCCCGAGGTGAAGCTCGGCCGCGTCGACCTGACGATCGCCAACCTCGCCTACACGCTGGGCCGCGCCGAGCAGATCCAGTTCTCGGATCCCTACTACCTCGCCAAGGAAATGCTGGCGGTGAAGGCGTCCGACACCGGCACGACCAAGGCCGACTTCAAGGGCAAGCGCCTGGCCTCGACCAAGGGCTCGACCTCCGAACTCGCCATCAAGATGAACGACAGCGATCCGCTGACCTTCGTCGACACGGGCTCGGCCTACATGGCCGTGCAGCAGAACAAGGCGCTCGGCATCGTCGCCAACACGATGACGATCACCAAGCTCGTCAACGAGTCGAAGACCGCCGGCCAGCCGATGAAGATGATCGAGGAGCCGATGGCCTTCCAGCCGATCGGCATCGGCATGAAGAAGGACGAGCCGGCCCTGCACGCCAAGGTGAACGAGACGCTCGTCGCCATGGACCAGGCGGGCGAGATCAACGCGCTGTGGGACAAGTGGCTCGGCCCGAACACCGAGTTCAAGATGACCCGCACCGACAAGGTCGTGCCGCTCAGCCAGCTGAAGTTCACGCCCCTTCCGTGATAGAGCATGCTGCGGCGGCCCCGTTCGGGCCGCCGCAGCCCCACGAGGACAGATCCATGCACGCCGTCGTCATCCACGCCCCCAAGGACCTGCGCATCGACACCCTGCCGGACGCTCCGGCGCCGGGACCGGGGCAGGTGAGGGTGAAGATCGCGGCCGGCGGCATCTGCGGGTCGGACCTCCACTACTACCACCACGGCGGTTTCGGCGTGGTGCGAATCCAGGAGCCCATGGCGCTCGGCCACGAGATCGCCGGCACCGTGGACGCGATCGGGGCCGGCGTCTCGCACCTCGCCATCGGCGCCCGCATCGCGGTGAGCCCGAGCCTGCCGTGCCGCGCCTGCGTGCATTGCCGCGCCGGCATGCGCAACCAGTGCCTCGACATGCGCTTCTACGGCAGCGCCATGCGCATGCCCCACGTCCAGGGCGGCTTCCGCCAGTCCCTGACGGTGGAGGCGGAGCAGGCGATCCCGATCCCCGATCATCTGAGCATGGGCGAGGCCGCGATGGCCGAGCCGCTGGCCGTGTGCCTGCACGCCGCCAACCGCGCTGGCCCCCTGATGGGCAAGCGCGTGCTGGTCACCGGCGCCGGCCCCATCGGCGCGCTCTGCATCCTCGTCGCCAAGCTCGGCGGTGCCTCCGACATCGTCGTCACCGACATCGCCGACGGCACCCTGGCCATGGCCGCGAAGCTCGGCGCCACCCGCACCGTCAACGTCCGGGGCGGCACCGAAGGCCTCGCCGACCTCAAGGCCGACAAGGGCCTGGTCGACGTCCTGTTCGAGGCGTCCGGAAACCAGGCGGCCGTCATTGCCGCGCTCGACGTGATGAAGCCCGGCGGCGTCCTCGTGCAGCTCGGCCTCGGCGGCGAGATGACCCTGCCGATGAACACCATCGTCGCCAAGGAACTCCAGATCCGCGGCACCTTCCGCTTCGACCCCGAGTTCGCGCTCGCCGTCGAGCTGATGGGCAAGGGCCTCATCGACGTGAAGCCCCTGATCACCGCCACGCTCCCCTACGCCTCGGCCGTAGAAGCCTTCGAGCTCGCCAGCGACCGCAGCAAGTCGATGAAGGTGCAGCTTGCGTTCTGAGAGGCGGCAGGGGACTGCGACGGGGCCAAGTTCTAGCCTGAGGATTGGCAGTCCAGTTCCGGCCCACATCTCAGCCGTCATCCCCGGGCTTGGCCCGGGGACCCACGCCTTTGCCGGGGCCATTCTCAAGTCGTGGGTGGCCGGGCCAAGCCCGGCCATGACGCGGAGAGGGAGGCGCAAGCTGGACTGCCGAAGGCTTCCAAAGCTTTGAGCAGGCCCCGCCTACCGGTGCCCGAAATCCCCGTGCCTGGCGTCCAGCAGGATCGGGTCGATCTTCACCACGAGCTCGTCGAACATCCCGTCTGCATAGGCGATGAGCCGGTCGGAGGCGGCTAGCGCTTCGTCCATGCTCTTGTGGAGGAAGGCCTCCAGGAGCTCGAGGTGATGGTCGATGGTGTCCTTGAGGCCGGCCTGACCGCCGATATGGGTGAGATACAGGCCGCCGATGCGCCGGAACACCGTGTGCAGCGGGCGCAGCGTCCGGTCCAGGAAGGGTTCGCCGGCGGCGTCCATCAGGGCGCGGTCGAGCAGGCGGTCGAGGATGTTGAAGTCGGACAGCGCCATCGTCTCGCGGCCGGCCTGGAGCTGGCTGGTCACCCGCAGCAGCTGGTTGCGGATGTTGGCCGTGGCGGTCCGTGAGGCCTGTCGGATCACGAAGCGGTCCATGTCACGCCGCAGTTCGAGGAGCCGGCGGTCGCGCTCCAGGTCAATGGGGCTGATCATCAGGCCGTCACGGGGGCGGATCTGGATCAGCGTCTCGGCGGCGAGCCGCCGGACGGCCTGGTGGACGGGGGTCCGGCCGAGGCTCACCGCGTCCTGGAGATCCTTCATCGTGATGCTTGCGCCCGGCGCCATGCGGCCGTGGACGATCATGTCCTCGATGCGGTCGTAGGCGAGGTTCGACAGGCTTTCGCCCGTGCGCCCCGACGCCGCGGCGTCGTCCATCCACGGTGCGGGCAGGGCCTCGCCGCCAGCCGGGATGTTGTGAACCGCCATCGAGGGCCTCCGCTGAATCTCTCGCCTGCTTGCATACCACGATCAGCAGTGATATTTCACAATATGTCACGATATACGCAGGGACGCCAGAGCCTCTGAGCGTGCCGGAAAACGGGAGGAACGAGCATGCTCCACACGACGCGTCGTATGGCCCTGGCTGGTGTCATGGCCCTCGCGGCCCTGCCTTGCTTCGCCGGCAGCGCCCTGGCCCAGGGCAAGACCACCATCAGCTTCGCCGGGGTGACGTTCTCGGAGGCCGGTCGCGGGGACCGCCTGCGCGAGTGGGTCGACAAGTTCAACAAGTCCCAGGACAAGATCGAGGTGACGACGCTGGGCCTGCCCTTCGCCACCTTCGCCAACACCATGTTCACGCAGATGGGCGGGGGAGGCGGTCCGGACCTCATCCGCTTCGACACCATCGACTTCTACGCCGCGGTGCCGGCGGGCCGCATCCTGCCCTTCGACGACCATATCAAGGACAGCGACTTCAAGTTCAGCGCGCCGAACGACTACCTGAAGGTCAACGGCAAGCGCTACGGCGTCGCCTTCGAGATCTCGAACTACGTGATGATGTACAACCCGGCCCTTCTCAAGGACGGCAAGGTTCCCACCACCTTCGACGAGCTTCTCGCGGTGACCAAGGCCGCCACCGGCAACGGCAACTACGGCTACGCCTACCGGGCCACGATGGCCGAGCGGAACGGCTTCTGGCAGGACCTGTGCAACTACGTCTTCGGCTTCGGTGGCCGCTGGAGCGACGGCAAGACCCTGACGCTCAACGCGCCGAAGGTGATCGAGGGGGTGACGGCCTACAAGCGCATGTACGACAGCGGCGCGATCCCGAAGGGCGCCGACGCCGCCACCTACCGCCGCATGTTCTGGGAGAGCAAGGTCGCCATCGAGATCGACAATGGCGGCGTCGCCGGCATCTTCAACCAGCAAGCCCCGAACCTCGCCTGGAACGCGGCGCCGTCGCCGTTCCCGACGCGCGCCCAGGGCCTGATCCTGGCGCCGCTGACGGTCAACGCCAACACCAAGAACAAGGACGCCGCCTTCACCTTCGTGAAGTGGGCGCTGCAGCCGGACAACCAGAAGGCCCTGCAGGACATTCTCGGCGCGTCGAGCGTCGCCACCGACGTGCCGCGCTCGGCCGACGATCTCGCCAAGAAGCCCTGGCTCAAGGTCTATGACGAGCAGACCCCCAACGCCGTGCCGCAGCTCGTCGGCGGCTTCGAGGTCCGCACGCCGGAACTGCAGCAGATCATCATCGAGCAGGTGCTCAAGGTACTGCAGGGCGGCATGGATCCCAAGAAGGCCATGGACGAGGCCCAGGACCTCGCCGTCGCCAAGATGAGCAAGTAGGCGGCCTCGCATCCACCGTCAGACCGGCGCCCGCCCATGGGCGGGCGCCTCTTTCCCACCGGAGTGCGCCATGTCCGCCGGCAAGACGACCGAGAGCCTGCTCACGTCGCGCTGGACGCCCTACGTCTTCATGGCGCCGGTGTTCCTCTATCTGCTGCTGTTCGACTTCATCCCGCTGGTGAAGGAGTTCTACCTGAGCTTCACGTCGACATCGCTTCTGACGCCCAGCGTCAACAAGTGGGTCGGGCTCGACAACTACCGCGAGCTGTTCTCGAACAGGGACTTCCTGCACTCGCTCTGGATCACGGCGGTCTACACCATCGCCTGCGTCGTGCTGGCGATCGGCGCGGGATTGGGCACGGCCCTGCTGCTCGACGCTCCGTTCCTCGGCCGGGCGGTGGCGCGCACGCTCGTGACGCTGCCCTGGGCGGCGCCGCCCGTCGCCGTCGCGCTGATCTTCACCTGGATCTACAACGCGCAGTACGGCGTCTTCAATTACGTCCAGCGCTCGCTCGGCATCGAGACCTTCGAGAACTGGCTCGACACGCCCGACCACGCGCTGACCGCCATCCTCATCGCCACGATCTGGCAGATCTTTCCGTTCTCGTCGGTGGTCATCCTCGCCGCGCTCCAGGGCGTGCCGAAGGAATTGCGGGAGTCCGCCGCGCTCGACGGGGCAGGGGCCTTCGACATCTTCCGTGCCGTCGTGTGGCCGACCATCCGCCCCACGGTCATGCTGCTCGCGCTCTTCATCACCATCTGGTCGCTGCGCCGCTTCGACCTGATCTGGCTCCTGACGCAGGGCGGCCCGATCGGCGCCACCAACACGCTGGTGATCGACCTCTACCGGCGCGCCTTCGTCTATCGCGACCTCGGCGCCGGCGCCTCCGTCGGCATGGTGGGACTGTGCATCGCCTTCGCCATCACCCTCGTCCATCACCGGCTCAGCAGCCGCTACGAACTCAAGGGACGGTGACGCCATGCCCGGTCTTCCGCTTCCCATTCGCCTGAGCGCGGTGCTGCTGCTGCTCGCCGTCGCGGTCTTCCCGTTCTACTGGATGTTCGTGACCTCGCTGACGCCGTCGTCCGAGCTCTTCGCCTCGACGCCGCGGTTCTGGCCGACATGGAGCGAGACGGGCGTCTATGCGGACGCCTTCCGCAAGATCCCGGTCGCGACCTGGCTCCTCAATTCGCTGATCGTGGCCGCCGGCACGACGGTGCTGTCGATCGCCATCTCCCTGTTCCCGGCCTATTCACTCTCGCGCTTCCGCTTCAAGGGGAAGGGCATCATGGGGCTGTCGCTGTTCGCAACGCAGATGCTGCCCGAAGCGATGCTGGTGGTGCCGCTCTACGCCCTGTTCGGCCAGTTCAACATGCTGAACACGCTGACGGCGCTCATCCTCGCCAACACGGCGTTCACGGTGCCGGTCGTCGTGTGGATCCTGAAAGGCGCCATCGACGGCGTGCCGGAGGAGATCGAAGAGGCGGCCCACATCGACGGCTGCAGCCAGGTGGGCATCGTCTGGCGCATCGTCCTGCCCCTCATCGCCCCGACGCTGGCCGCCGCCTCCGTCATCGCCTTCTTCCACGGCTGGAACGAGTACGTCTTCGCCCAGACGCTGGTCTCAAGCGAGAGCCTGCGCACCGCCTCGGTGGGCCTTGCCGGCTTCGTCGGCGAACTGTCGACCCCCATTCACACCGTCATGTCGATCGCGGTCATCTACGCGGTGCCCGCCATCGTCTTCTACATGTTCGTCCAGAAATACGTCGTGAGCGGCATGACCGCCGGCGGCGTGAAAGGCTGACCCGATGAAGATCACCGCCATCGAGACCCTCCGCGCCGAGGAGTTCGCCAACGTCCTGTGGGTCCGCGTCCACACCGATGCCGGAGTGGTGGGGCTCGGGGAGACCTTCTACGGCGCCGGAGCCGTGGAGGCGCACATCCACGACACGCTGGCGCAGCGCCTGCTGGGCCGCAATCCGCTGCATGTCGAGGCGCTGAACCGGGACCTGGTCAACCTGCCGATGGCGCAGTCGTCGACCGGCGTCGAGTATCGGGCGGCCTCGGCCATCGACATCGCTCTGTGGGACGCGTTCGGCAAGGTCTGCGGCCAGCCGGTCCACCAGATGCTGGGCGGCCTGTGCCGGGACAAGCTGCGCATCTACAACACCTGCGCCGGCTACAAGTATGTCCGGACCAACAACATCAAGCCGGTGTCGAACTGGTCTCTCGGGGAGGCCGAAGGCCCCTACGAGGACCTCGACGCCTTCATGAACCGCGCCGACGTGCTTGCGCAGGACCTGCTGTCGCAGGGCATCACGGCCATGAAGATCTGGCCGTTCGACCCGGCGGCGCAGGAGACGGGCGGCGTGCACATCTCCGCCGCGCAGATGAAGGCCGCCATCGCGCCCTTCGAGAAGATCCGCAAGGCGGTCGGCGACCGCATGGAGATCATGGTGGAGTTCCACTCCCTGTGGAACCTGCCCACCGCGCTGAAGATCGCCAGGGAGCTCGAGCCCTTCAAGCCCACCTGGTACGAGGACCCGATCCGCATGAACTCGCCCCAGGCGCTGGCCGAGTACGCCCGCTCGACCGACGTGTGGGTCTGCGCCTCGGAGACGCTCGGCTCGCGCTGGTCCTACAAGGACTATCTCGATCGCGACGCGGCCCATGTCGTGATGGTCGACCTGTGCTGGACCGGCGGCCTCACCGAGGGCCGCAAGATCGCGGCGATGGCCGACACGTACCACCGGCCCTTCGCGCCGCACGACTGCATCGGCCCGGTGGGCTTCGCCGCCGCGGTGCACGCCTCCTTCAGCCAGCCCAACACGCTGATCCAGGAATCGGTGCGCGCCTTCTACAGGGGCTGGTACAACGAGCTCGTCACCACGGTGCCGCGGATCGAGGACGGCTACGTCTACCCGATGGAAGGTCCCGGGCTCGGCCTGGAGCTGAGGTCCGAGGTCTTCAAGCGCTCCGACCTGACCGTCCGCCGCTCCGCGCTCTGAGGACCCCGCCATGGCCAACGCACTCTTCGATCTCACCGGCCGGACGGCCCTCGTCACGGGCTCCTCCCGCGGCCTCGGCCTGGCCATCGCCCGCGGGCTCGCGGAGGCCGGCGCGGCCCTGGTCGTCAACGGCACGGACCGCGGCCGAACGGAGCAAGCCTGCGCCGACCTCGTCGCGGCCGGGCACGAGGCCCGGGCCATGCCCTTCGACGTGACCGACGAGGCCGCGGTGGTCGCGGCGTTCGAGGCGCTGGATGCGGAGGGCGTCGCCGTCGACATCCTCGTCAACAATGCCGGCATCCAGTACCGCAAGCCGATGGTCGACCTCGCGGCAGCCGATTGGCGGCGCGTCATCGAGACCAACCTCACCAGCGCCTTCCTGGTAGGGCGCGAGGCCGCGCGGCGCATGATCGCGCGCGGGGCAGGCGGCAAGGTCATCAACATCGGCTCGCTGACGAGCGAGGTCGCCCGCGCCACCGTGGCGCCCTACACGGCAGCGAAGGGCGGCATCAAGTTGCTCACCCGCTCCATGGCCGCCGAATGGGCCATCCACGGCATCCAGGCCAATGCCATCGGCCCGGGCTACATGGTGACCGACATGAACCAGGCCCTCATCGACAATCCCGAGTTCGACGCCTGGGTGAAGGGCCGGACGCCGGCGAAGCGCTGGGGCAAGCCGGACGAACTCGTCGGCACGGCGGTGTTCCTCGCCTCGGCGGCGTCGGACTACGTCAATGGCCAAATCATCTACGTCGACGGCGGCATGCTCGCCGTCCTGTGAGCCGAGACTTCCCCCCGTGAACGGTGGCACCATGAAGATCGTTTTCCACGGCGACAACGCCCGAACCTTCCGCCCCGGCCTCGAAGACCTGCTCGAGGGCGGGCACGAGATCGTGCTGGTGGGCGACGCGTTGGCCGACGATGCGGACAAGGCTCACTTCGCCACGGCCGACGTGATCGTGGGCGTGCGCCTCACGCCGGCCATGCCGAAGCCGGAAAGGCTCCGCCTCTACCAGGCGCCGGCGGCGGGAACGGACCAGATCGATCGCAACTGCCTGCCGACCGGGGCGCGGCTGTGCAACGCCTTCGGCCACGAGGACGCCATCGCCGAATACGTGATGACGGCCCTGCTGGCCCGCCACGTGCCGCTCGCCGATGCCGACCGGCGGCTTCGCCGCGGCGACTGGACCTACTGGGCCGGCCATCCCGGCAACCTGCGCACCGAGCTCGGCGGGTCCTCGGTGGGGCTTCTCGGCTACGGCCACATCGGCAAGGCCATCGCGGTGCGGGCCAAGGCCTTCGGCATGCGCGTGAGCGTGGCCAACCGAACCCCGGTCCCGACCGGCCCGCTCGTCGACGAAAGCTTCGGCCTCGACCGCCTGCCGGCCTTCATGGCCTCCGCCGACGCCATCGTGGTCTCCCTGCCGCACCTGCCCGAGACCACCGGCTTCGTCGGGACGGCCGCCCTGGCCGCCATGCGGCCGGACGGCGTGGTCGTCAACGTCGGACGAGGGCCCGTGATCGACCAGCAGGCTCTCTTCGCGGCCCTGCAGGAGCGGCGCATCGGCGGCGCCGTCATCGACACCTGGTACCGCTATCCCAGCGCCGCCGATCCGAACCCGCTGCCCGGCACGCTGCCGTTCGAGACGCTCGACACGGTGGTGATGACCCCGCACATGTCCGGCTGGACCGAAGGCACCGTCCGCCGCCGCCGCCAGACGATCGCCGACAACGTCAACAGGCTCGCACGGGGCGAGCCGCTGCTGAACGGGCTCTGACGCGGGCGCTCGAACATCCTGCGTCCTTCGACACGCCCGCTGCGCGGGCTGCTCAGGATGAGGACTGTTGTAAAGCGTCATAACTCCGCAACAGTCCTCATCCTGAGCAGCCGCCGGAGGCGGCGTGTCGAAGGACGCGCGACCTCACCGTGCGAGACTTCTGCCGGCCCGCCCGTCATGATCGCGGCTGCCGGATCACTTTGCGTGGTCCTTGTCTCCGTCATCGGAAATGCCCCGCATGGACGCCGCACGCACCGCCCTCGAAGCGATCTCGACGTCCCTGGCCCGGTGCCTCGGATCGGAGATCGTCACGGCCGCGCCCGTGCGCGGCGGCTACACCCAGGCTGAGCGCTGGCTCGTCACGCCTGCGTCGGGCCGGCGCGTCTTCGTCAAGATCGCGACAAGCCCGATGACGCGGACCTGGATGAAGAGCGAGATCGCGGCGTACGGCGCGCTGTCGGGTGGTTTCATGCCGCGGCTGGTGGTGGCCAGCGGCGAGGGGGCTCACCCGTTCCTCGTCCTGGAGGACTTGAGCGGCGCGACCTGGCCGCCGGCCTGGTCACAGGAGCGGGTCGCGCGCGTGCTCGACGCTCTGGAGGCCTTGCACGCCAGCCGTGCGGCGCTGCCGCCATTCGCAACGGTCTTCCCCGAGGGCCTGTCCGGCTGGAAGGATGTCGCGGCCGATCCCGCGCCGCTCCTGTCGCTCGGCCTCGTGTCGCCCGAGTGGCTCGCGGCGAACCTTCCCCTGCTGCGACGGGTGGAGGACGCCTTCGATCCGGCAGGCTCGGTGCCCCTTCACCTGGACGTGCGTAGCGACAATCTCTGCTTCCGGGACGGGACCGCGAAGCTCGTCGACTGGAACTTCGCATGCCTCGGCAATCCGCGGCTCGATGCGGGCTTCTGGCTTCCGAGCCTCGAGATGGAGGGCGGTCCTTCACCCGAGAGCGTCATGCCCGACGCGGCGGACGTCGCCGTCGTCGTGAGCGGTTACTTCGCCGCCCGCGCCGGCCTGCCGGCGCCATCGCCGGCCCTGGAACGCATCCGCGCGCTCCAGAAGGCGCAACTTCGGTGCGCGCTCGGCTGGGTCACGAGGGCCAATCGCTTGGCGCCTTGAAGGATGGCGGCCGCAGGCCCGATGGGCGCCGCGACCCTGGACCCGGGGTGAAGACGTGCAGCGCCAGTAGTTGCACCTGAAACCAATGGGTACTTGCAACCGCCGAGGCGTAGAGGTGCGAAGGATTTGAATGCTCAAATTCGATACGACGGCTTCGGCGTCCTGCAAGTAAATACAATACACATCATTATCGAGAGGCGTGGCCCCAACGCGCTCGTCATCGAGAGAGAAGATGATGCGCCTTTTCTTGTGTGGCGGGATGATATTCCTTTTGTCTGCCTGCCAAACGACGCTGCCTCCACATCCTGTGCTTGTCCTCGACGCGCAATTGCGTGAGTGCGTGCAGTCTCGGCGCCGGGATTGCGGCGACATCGATCGTGCCCTCATGGACGTCGATCAGGCCCGCGTGGACCGCTATCTGCGGGACGTGGGCTATGCGTGCGAGCCGGAGTCGCAGGGAGAGTGTGAACTGACCGTGGCCCGTCGCCACTTCGCTGACCGGATGAACGATCCCGGTTTCAGGCGGGCGCTCGCCAAGGTCCTGGCGAGGGCCGACCAGTATAAGACTTTATGCCGCGTCTGCCGGACGCCCTGAGGGGCGCCGCCGCGCGATCACACGCGGGCCAGGAACCGCTCGGCGAGCCGCGCCCACAGCGCCGCACCCGTGGTGAGGCTCGCGTCCGCGAAGTCGTAGCCGGGATTGTGCAGCATGGCGCTGTCGCCGTTGCCGAGCCGCAGGAAGCTGCCGGGCTTGTGCTGGAGGTAGTACGCGAAGTCTTCGCTGCCGGTGAGCATCGGGCAGGTGCCGACATGGTCGGCGCCCACGAGCTCGCGCGCCACCTCTTCCGCGAAGGCGGTCTCGGCGTCGCTGTTCATCACCACCGGGTAGCCGTGCTCCCAGCTGATCTCGACGCTGGCTCCCTGCGCGGCGGCGACGTTGGTGGCGATGGCGCGGACGCGCTCCTCCAGCCGCTGGCGCGTCTGCGGCGTGAAGGAGCGGACGCTGAGGCCGAGTTCCGCTGTGTCGGGGATGACGTTGGTGGCGGTGCCGCCGTGGATGGTGCCGACGGTGACGACGGCCGGCTCGAGCGGATCGATGCTGCGCGCCACCACGGTCTGCAGCGCCATCACGATGGCCGCCGCCGTGACGATGGGGTCGACGGACTGGTGCGGTCGGGCCGCGTGGCCGCCCTTGCCCTTCACGCGGATGTGGACCGTGTCGCCGGCCGCCATCATCGGGCCGGGCCGGGTCAGGATGGTGCCCACCGGGACGCCCGGGTGATTGTGGAGGCCGAAGATCGCGTCGCAGGGAAAGCGCTCGAACAGGCCGTCGGCGATCATGCGCTGCGCGCCGGAGACGAGCCCGGCCTCCTCGGCCGGCTGGAAGACCAGCGTGACGGTGCCGTTGAACCGTCGCGTGCGCGCGAGGTGCTCGGCCGCCCCCAGCAGCACGGTGGTGTGCCCGTCATGGCCGCAGGCGTGCATGACGCCGGGCACGGTGCTGGCATGGGGCAGGCCGGTCGACTCGGGAATCGGCAGGGCGTCGATGTCGGCCCGGATCGCGACCGCCCGGCCGCCTTCGCCCTGGCGCAGCACGCCCACCACCCCGTGGCCGCCGACGTTGCGCGTCACCTCGTAGCCCCAGGCCTCCAACTTGTCGGCAATGAAGGCCGCCGTCTTCTCTTCCTCGAAGGACAGCTCCGGATGCTGGTGCAGGTGCCGGCGGATGGCCGTGAGCGCGGCCTCCTGCGGGGCGAGGTCGGCGACGGTGGTGTACTGGTTCGAAGGGTGGGTCATGGCAGGGCGAAGGACCGGATGGTTCAGACGAAGCGGCTGAGGAAGCTGCGGGTGCGGGGCTGGCTCGGATTGCCGAGGACGTCCTCCGGCTTGCCCTGCTCCACAATAACACCGCCATCCATGAAGACGACCCTGTCGGCCGCCTCCCGGGCGAAGCCGATCTCGTGGGTCACCACGATCATGGTCAGCCCCTGGCTGGCGAGGTCGCGCATCGTGGCGAGGACCTCGCCGACGAGCTCGGGATCGAGCGCGGAGGTCGGCTCGTCGAACAGCATCAGCGTCGGCCGGATGGCGAGCGCGCGGGCGATGGCGACGCGCTGCTGCTGGCCGCCGGAGAGCTGGCGCGGATAGGCGTTCTCCTTGTCGGACAGGCCGACGCGGGCCAGAAGCTCGCGGCCGTAGCGCAGCGCCTCCTCGCGGGGCTGGTGATGCACGCCGATGGGGGCCTCCACCACGTTCTGCAGCACGGTCATGTGGCCGTAGAGATTGAACTGCTGGAAGACCATGCCGATCTTGCGCCGCTGAACGGCGATCTGGCGCTCGGAGAGCCGCGTCAGCCGCTCCCCGTCGAGCCGGTAGCCCATCTGCTCGCCGGCGACCTCGATGAAGCCGCGGTCGATGGCCTCCAGGTGGTTGATGCAGCGCAGGAACGTGGACTTGCCCGAGCCCGAGGGCCCGAGGATCACCACGACCTCGCCGGGGGCCACGTCGAGGTCGATGCCCTTGAGCACCTCGTTGGCACCGAAGGCCTTGCAGACGCCGCGCGCCCGCACGATGGGGCTCGCGCTCATGGGTTGTCCTTCCGGATCGTCGCCGTCGCCCGCTCGCTGCGGCCGTAGTGCCGCTCGATGGCGCCCTGCACGACGTTGAGCACCGAGGTGATCAGCAGGTACCAGAACACCGCCACCAGCAGCATGGGAATGACCTCGAAGGTGCGGTTGTAGATCGACTGCACCGAGTAGAGGAGGTCGGCCATGGCGATGACGCTGACCAGCGACGTCGCCTTGATCATGCTGATGAGCTGGTTGCCGGTGGGCGGCACGATCGCCTTCATCGCCTGGGGCAGCACGATGCGGCGCAGGATCCGTCCCCGGGTCATGCCGAAGGCCTGCGCCGTCTCGGTCTGGCCGCGGTCGACCGAGATGAGCCCGCCCCGGATGATCTCGGCCATGAGGGCGGCCTCGTTGAGCGACAGTCCGATGATGGCGGCGGTGAGCGGCGTAATGAGGTGGTTCGTGTCCCACGACGCGAGCGTCGGACCGAAGGGGATCACGATCGAAATCTTCGGGAACAGGACCGAGAGGTTGTACCAGAAGATCAGCTGCACCAGCAGCGGAGCGCCACGGAAGAACCAGATGAACAGGCCGGCCAGCGACGACGACAGCCGATCCTTCGACATGCGTGCGACGGCCACCAGGAGGCCGAGCACGATGCCGAGCACCATCGCCACCGCCGTCAGTCCCAGCGACACCGACAGTCCCTTGAGGACCGTCGGGTCGAAGAAGTACTGGCCCACGACCGGCCAGCCGAAGTTCGGATTGACGGCGCAGATATAGACGAACCCGCCGAGGATCAGACCGGCGACGATCCATGCGACGACGCGGCCCATGGGGAAAGGGGCATGGGCCTTGCGCACGTCGCGCAGCGCATCGGCCGGGAGGCTGGCAGGGGCGGCGATCGGCACGGCAGTCATCGCGATGCTCCTCGGGGCTTTTGGGTCAATCTCTCGAGCAGCCGGCGTATCGGGTCAGCGTCCGCGTTCGCGAACCCTCTCCGCCGTCCTGCCCGGACTTGGCCCGGGGCAAGACGTGGAGAGGGTGAGCACGCTGGACTGACGGACGGCTTCTCGAGTGCGCAGGGCTACGGACTCACTGGCCCTGGTTCAGGCCGGCCTTCTTGACCATGTTGTTCCCCAGGCCCCACTTCTTCATCACCGCGGCATAGGTGCCGTTGGCGATGAGGACGTCGAAGGCGTCCTTCAGGACGCCCGCGAGCGGCGAGCCCTTGGCTGTGACCGCGCCCTGGTAGATGTCGTTGAAGCCGTTGGAGAGCCCCACGCCGGTCAGCTCGAGCTGGCCGTTGGCCTGCTGCACGAAATAGGTCAGCGGCGCCTGCGAGGAGAAGAACGCGTCGGCGCGCTTGGAGCGCACGGCCAGGATCGAGGCCGGCTGGTCGGTGTAGGACTGCACCTCCACCGGCTCCTTGCCGAGACCGGAGCACTTGCCGGAGAACTCCTTGATGACCTTCTCGGCGGAGCCGCCGGCCATCACGGAGACCTTGGTGCCGCAGGTCGTCTCCAGCGAGGCGATCTTCTTGGGATTGCCCTTCTCCACGGCGAAGACGACGTATTCGCGGGCCCAGTCGACGAAGTCGTTGGCCTTCTGGCGGTCGGGATAGTCGCCCACCGGGCCCATGGCGAACTGGTAGCGGCCGGAGTTCACGCCGCTCAGGAGCGCCGGCAGCCCGGCGACGGTGGCGTGCTCGATGGTGATGCCGAGCAGCTGGCCGATGGCCTCGGACATGTCCTTGGTGGCGCCGGTGAGCTCGGTGCCGGTGACGATCTCATAGGGCGGGAACGAGCCGTTGTTCACGGCCGTCATCTTGCCCGCCTTGCGGATCTCCTCCGGCAGCTTGGCCCTCAGGGCCTCGTCGACCTTCTGCGCGGGGATGGTCTGGGCCAGCGCCGCAGGGGCGCAAAGCGCCACGAGCGCGGCCAGGGCGAGTGCTTTCACGGTCATCTGCGGTCTCCCTCGAGGTTCGAAGCGGGTCCGGCGGGTGCCGCACCTTAAGTCATTGCAGCCCTGGGAACAGGGCCTCGGCGGTCATGGGCGCGGGCATGATGCCCTGCGTGAACAACTCCCGGGCGAAGGTCTCGATCATCGGCCGGTTGAGGTCGCGGCCGCTGTCGTTCCAGTCGGGGGCCAGCGCACGCCCCGCGAAGACGAACTCGTCGAGCACGAACGGCGACGTCTCGGCATATTTGCGGCGCTTGGCGGTCCAGGCGCGCTGGCTCTCGTCGAGAAGCCGCGTCAGTTCGTCGGCGATCCAGGGGTGGGCGCGCAGCATGTCGGCCTTGATGCCGACCAGATGGTGGGCCGGCACGTAGCCGACCTCGGCGTAGTAGGCGCATTCCGCCTGGCGGAAGTCGCGCAGCACCTGGCGGAAGCCGGACCCCGGGCCGAAGAATCCGTCGGGCATGAAGGGGGTGAAGATCGCGTCGAGGTCGCCGCGCGCCAGCATCTCCATCATCGGGCGTTCGTCCGGATCGGCCTCGATGAGCCCCGGGCGGCCGAAGCCGTCGAGCCGGTCGACGATGGGGTGCTGGGCGGTCAGCCGCCCGGCGATCCAGAAGGCGTCCTCGACGCCCACGCCGTCCCGGCGCAGCGCAGCGCGGGTCCAGGTGTTGCCGCTGTCGCGCCAGCCCGTCACGCCGATCCGCTTGCCCTTGAGCTGCGAGAAGTGCTCCAGCGGGCTCGCATCCGTGGTGATCACGCAGCGGTGGCGAAAGCCCCGCATGATGAAGCAGGGAATGCCGACCACGGCCGACGCTCCGGCCGCCATCGCCGACACGTAGCGGCTGAAGGACAGCTCGGCCGCGTCGTAGTCCGCCGAGGTGGCGAGGTCGGAAATCAGCGTGCCCACCCGCGTGATCTGCAACGACAGGCGGTCCGAGGTGACGTCGCCCAGCAGCAGCGGCGTCAGGTAGTCCCAGTCGCGCGTGGCGATGCGCAGCGTGACGGTCACGCGAAAACCCTCCATGGCGATGCAAGCGGACGGTAGCGAGGGGGCGGTGACGGATCAAAAGTTATTGTGTTACTGAACATTTATAGTTTGAATTCGAGAGCCGCATGTCCGACGCGTTCGATGCCCGATGGTTCGCGAGCCGGCTCGGCCAGGCCACCCGGCGCGGCATCGCGCAGGAAACGGCGGCGCTGGTGCGGACCGGCGTCCTGCCGGTCGGGGCCAAGCTGCCGACGGTCCGCGACCTCGCCTTCGAGCTGCGGGTCAGTCCCGCGACCATCTCGCAGGCCTGGGCCGATCTCAGGCGCCACAGGATCATCAGCGGCCGCGGCCGCAACGGCTCCTGGGTCATCAGCGACAGCTTCTCGCCGCGCCCCGAGCGGCTGATGAGCGGGCAGCAAAGGCTGGACCAGGGGCTCAATCTGGCGCGAGCCGTTCCGGACCCGGAACTCCTGCCGGACCTGCGCGACGCCCTGGCCCACGGAGCGCGGGCGGAGGGCCTCAACAGCTACGACCGTGTGCGCATCCTGCCCGAGCTGGAGCTGGCCGTGCGCCGAAGCTGGCCCTATGACGCCAGCGCCTTCCTGGCGACGGACGGCGGCTACAGCGCCATCCACACCATCGTCCACGCGCTGGTGCCGCCCGGCGCGCCCGTGGCGGTGGAAGACCCCACGGGTCTTCGCATCCTCGACATCCTGGAGGACTTCAACGTCCCGATCCTGCCGGTCGCGTGCGACGCGGCCGGTCCGCGACCCGACGCCCTGGCCGAGGCGCTGGCCCGGCGGCCGGCGCTGTTCATCTTCCAGCCGCGGGTCCACGCCGTCACCGGCGCCTTGCTCACCGCCGAGCGACTAGGCGAACTCGGGCGCCTGCTGCAGGGCAGCGACACGCTCGTCGTGGAGGACGACGGCATCGGCGACGTCATGGACGCGCCGCGGCTGTCGCTAGGCCAGCTCATGCCCGACCGCGTCATCCACGTGTTGTCCTACTCGAAGACGCTCGGACCCGACCTGCGCCTCGCCGTGCTTTCGGCGTCGGCCGTGCTCGTCGAGGAGATCCAGAGCTATCGCGGCTTCAGCGCCGGTTGGACCAGCCGCATTCTCCAGGCTGCCGCGGCGTGGCTGCTCCGCGACCCGGCGACGGCGGTGCGCGTTGAGGAGGCCCGTCGGGTTTATCGTCACCGTCGCGAGGTGCTGGCGGGCGAATTCCAGCGCCGCGGCGTATCCGTGCAGCCGGGCCACGGCCTGTCCCTCTTCGTGCCCGTGATGCCGGGGCGCGACGCCACGGCGCTGCTGGGCGCGCAGGGCATCGGTGTGGCGCCGGGCAAGAACTTCTCCCTCGCTTCGCTCGATTTCGTGCGGGTCGCCGCGAGCTGCCTCCCGCCGGCCGAGGCCCCGGCCGTCGCCGAGGCGATCACGCGGGCGGCCGGATGGGCGAGCCCTCTCGATGGCGCGTAGAGCACGCGGATGGCGGGGCATCGCTGCCCCGCCGTCCCGGACGATCGTTAGGTCAGCGGCCTAGCGCATGCTTCGCTTATTGGAAACGAAGCATGCGCTAGGTTTCTTGGTGGTCGCATGCTTCTCGCGAAAAGCCGGATTCCAGCTTTTCGCGGCATGCTCTAAAGAAACCCGATCGACAGCCAGGGCACCGCGGCGATGACGATCGTGCCGATGAGCAGCATCACCATGTAGCCGACGATCGGCTTCATGCCTTCGTCCGGGTGGATGCGGCTGATGGCGCAGGCCGCGTAGTAGCCGACCCCGAAGGGCGGGGCGAAGAGGCCGATGCCCATGGCGAGGATCACCACCATCGCGTAGTGCACGTCATGCACGCCGATCTGCCGGGCGATGGGGAAGAGCAGGGGCCCGAAGAGGACGATGGCAGGGATGCCTTCCAGCACGCTGCCGAGGATGACGAAGGCCACGATGGTGACGGCGAGGAAGGTCGGCGCGCCGCCCGGGACCTGCATCATCACCTTGGCCAGCGCCGCCGAGAATCCTGATTGCGTCAGCGCCCACGCCATGCCGGTCGCCGCGCCGATGATGAGCAGGATGGCGCCCGACAGCGCCGCCGTCTCGATCAGCATCGGGTAGAGCCGCTTCGGCGGGAACTGGCGGTAGATCAGGAGCCCGGCGAGCACGGAGTAAACGATGCCGATGGTCGAGACCTCGGTCGCCGTCGCCACGCCCTCGACGACCGCGGCGCGGATGACGAAGGGCAGGGCCAGGGCCGGGATCGCCACGACGAGGGCCTTGCCGATCTCCCGGCCGGTCGCCCGGCGGACATGGCTCAGGTCCTCGTTGCGGTAGCGCCACCACACCATGAGGCAGAGCAGCACGGCGAGGACTACGCCGGGCAGGAGCCCGCCGGTGAACAGCGCCGAGATCGACACGCCCGTCACCGAGCCGATGGTGATCAGCACGAGCGAGGGCGGGATGGTCTCGGTCTGCGCGCCGGTCGCCGACAGCAGGGCGACGAGGTCGCCGGGCTTGGCGCCGCGCTTCTGCATCTCCGGGAACAGCACGGGGGCGACCGCGGCCATGTCGGCGGCCTTGGAGCCCGAGATGCCGGAGACGAGGTACATGGCGCCGACCAGCACGTAGTGCAGGCCGCCGCGCACGTGCCCGAGCAGGCTCGCCAGGAAGGCCACCATGGCGCGCGCCATGCCGGTCATCTCGATGAGCAGGCCCAGGAACACGAAGAGCGGCACGGAGAGCAGGATAAGATGGCTCATGCCCTCATCCATGCGCCCGATCAGCACCACCTCCGGCGTGGTGGTGGTGAGGGCGAGATAGCCGAAGGTGGCGAGACCGAAGGCGAAGGCGATCGGCACCGCCGCGAACACCATCGCGCCCACGAGCCCGACGAAGAAGATCAGCAGGTTGAGCTTGCCGAGCGGCTTCAGGACCGGGCCGAGCAGCCAGAACACGGCCATGATGGCCACGACCACCGCGACAGCGGTGGCGATGCGGCGCAGGTCGCCCACGGTCGCGAGCTTGAGCGCCGCGACGACCAGCATCAGCCCGAGCCCGACGGGCAGGGCCGCCGCGCGCCAGGAGTTGACGATGCCGAGCGCCGGCGTCGTCACGTAGACTTCGTCGGCCGCGAACTCGAAGGCCGGCTCGATGACGAGCACCAGGAAGGCGAGCGCCGCGGCGATGGCCACGACGTCGAGGAGGGCGCGTGCGGCCGGCTGGAGCCGCGCCACCACCGCCGTCATCCGCATGTGCTCGTCGCGCTGCAGGGCGAGGACCGAGCCCAGCATGGCGAGCCACAGGAACAGGATGCCGGAGAGCTCGTCCGCCCAGACGATGGCGAATGGAACACGTAGCGGGCCACGATGCCGGCGAGCAGGACGACGATCTCGGCCACGACGAGGCCGGCGGCGGGGATCGCCACCGCCGGCTTCAGGAGCTCGCCGGCGCGCAGCGCTGCGGCGGCCCAGGGGGTGGGAGGCCGCAGGTCGGCGGCCTCCACGGTGAGGTGCGGTGCCTGGGCCATGCCGTCACCCGAGCTTTCCGGCGGCCTTCTCGAGCTGCGCCCAGGCGTCGTCGCCGAATTTCGCCTTCCAGTCGGCGTAGAAGCTCGTCTTGGCGAGCGAGGCCCGGAAGGCGGCGCGGTCGACGTCGATGAACTGCATGCCCTTGCCCGTCAGGTCGGCCCGCAGCGAGTCGCTGAGCCTGGCGATGTCGGCGCGCTCGTCCATGGCCGAGCGGTCGAACTCGCGCGTCACGATCTCCTGCAGGTCCTTCGGCAGCTTGTCGAAGGCGCGCTTGTTGCCGAGGATCCAGTAGTTGTCCCAGACGTGCCCGGTGAGGCTGCAGGTCTTCTGCACCTCGTAGAGGCGGGCCGTCGCGATGATCGGCAGCGGGTTCTCCTGGCCGTCGACGACCTTGGTCTGCAGCGCGGAATAGACCTCGTTGAAGTTGATCGGGGCGGGGCCGGCACCCAGCGCCTGGAACAGCGAGGTGAGATTCGGCGCGGCCGGCACGCGCAGCTTGAAGCCCTTCAGGTCCTCGGCGGTGCGGATCTCGCGGCCGGACGAGGTGATGTGCCGGAAGCCGTTGTCCCAGGCCTTGGAGACCGTGAAGATCGGCGTCTTGGCGACCTGGGCGCGGATGTAGGAGCCGAGCTCGCCGTCCATCGCCTTCCACACCGCGTCGTAGCTCGTGAACAGGAAGCCGAGGTTCACGATGCCGGCGGCCGGCACGAAGGTCGCCAGGATCAGCGAGGAGAGGTTGAAGAACTCCACACCGCCGTTGCGCACCTGGGTGAGCAGGTCGGTGTCCGAGCCCAGCTGGTTGGCCGGGAACAGGTTGATCTCGAGCTTGCCGCTGCTCGCCTCCTTGATGCGGTCGATGGCCTCCTGGGCGCGCTTGTTGACCGGATGGGTCGGGTCCTGCCCGGTGGCGAGCTTGTAGGTGAACTCGGCCGCATGGGCCGGCCGGCGCAGGATCGCGACGAGGGGGACCGCGGCGGCGGCCTTGACCAGGGTGCGGCGCGACAGAAGCGAGGCGTTGGACATCGTGTTTTCCTCCAGGGGTGTCGGGGTGTGGCCGCGGTCGTCAGGGACCGTCTTGGGCCACCGGCTCTCGGGCGCCGGGCTTCAGGCACGCGGCGTCGCTCGTCGCCCGGGCGCACCGGGACGGAAGGCAGGCGTCGCAGGGATGGGGTGAGGGGGCGGCAGCGCCGGGGCGCTGCCGCGGGCCTTACATCCAGGCCTTGATGCGGCTCGCGACCTTTTCGGCCGAGATCCCGTAGTGGTCGTGCAGGGTGGGCAGGGCGCCCGCGAGCAGGAACTCGTCCGGCAGGCCGATGTGGCGGAAGCGGGCCTGCACGCCCTCGCGCATCAGCAGGGCGCCGACGGCCTCGCCGAGGCCGCCGATCACCGTGTGGTTCTCGGCCACCACCACGAGACGCCCGCCCTTGCCGGCCTCGGCCAGGATGGTGGCCGTGTCGAGCGGCTTGATGGTCGGCACGTGCAGCACCGACACGTCCACCTTGTCGGCGGCGAGCAGGGCGGCGGCCTCGAGCGAGCGCATGGTCATCAGCCCCGAGGAGATGATGAGCACGTCACGCCCGTCGCGGATGGTCTTGGCCTTACCGAGCTCGAAGCGGTAGCCGTACTCGGCCAGCACCAGCGGCACCTGGCCGCGCAGCAGGCGCATGTAGACCGGGCCCTTGTGGGCGGCGATAGCCGGCACGACCTGCTCGGTCTCGTGCGCGTCGCACGGGTCGATCACGGTCATGTTCGGCATCGCCCGCATCAGGGCGAGGTCTTCCGCCGCCTGGTGGCTCGGGCCGTAGCCCGAGGTGAGACCGGGCAGGGCGCCGACGATCTTCACGTTGCGGTCTTCCTCCGCGATCGTCTGGTGGATGAAGTCGTAGGCCCGGCGCGTGGCGAACACGGCGTAGGTCGTGGCGAAGGGCGTGAAGCCCTCCTTGGCGAGGCCCGAGGCGGCGCCGAGCATCAGCTGCTCGGCCATGCCGAACTGGTAGCAGCGGTCCGGGAACGCGTCGCGGAAGACGTGCAGGTCGGTGTACTTGCCGAGGTCGGCGGTCATGCCGACGATCGTGTCGTCCTGCTTCGCCGCGGCGACGAGCGCGTGGCCGAAGGGGGCGGGTTTCGTCGCCTGGCCCTCGGCGGCGATCGAGGCGATCATGGCCGAGGTGGTCAGGCGCGGCTTGCCGCCGGCGGTGGTCGGTGCGGGCTTCATGCGGGCCTCCCGGCATCCAGCGCGTCGAGGGCGAGCTGCCACTCATGGGCGTCGACGCGCATGAAGTGGTTGCGCTCGCGGGCTTCGAGGAAGGGCACGCCCTTGCCCATCTTGGTGTCGGCGATGATCATCCGGGGCTTCGGCTCCGGATGGTTCCGCGCCGCGTCGAAGGCGGCCTTCACGGCATCGAGGTCGTTGCCGTCGACGCGCTGGGTGAACCAGCCGAAGGCGTTCATCTTGTCGACCAGCGGCTCGAAGCCCATCACCTGGCCGGAGGGGCCGTCGGCCTGCTGCTGGTTGATGTCGACGACGGCGATGAGGTTGTCGAGCTTGTGGTGGGCGGCGCCCATGATCGCCTCCCACTTGGAGCCCTCGTCGAGCTCGCCGTCGGAGAACAGCGTGTAGACGAAGTTCTTCGAGCCCTTGCGCTTGAGGCCGAGCCCCATGCCCACCGCGATCGAGAGGCCGATGCCGAGCGAGCCGCCGGACATTTCCATGCCGGGCGTGTAGGAGGCCATGCCTGACATGGGCAGGCGGCTGTCGTCGCTGCCGTACGTCTCCAGCTCCGCCTCGGGGATGATCCCGGCCTCGATCAGCGCGGCGTAGAGCGCGATGGCGTAGTGCCCGTTCGACAGCAGGAAGCGGTCACGGCCCTCCCACTCCGGATCGTCCGGGCGGTAGGTCATGGCGTGGAAATACGCGACGGCCAGCACGTCGGCGATGTCCAGCGCCTGGGCGATGTAGCCCTGGCCCTGTACCTCGCCCATCCGCACCGCGTTGCGGCGGATGCGCCAGGCCCGTTCGGCCAGGCTCGGGGCGTTGCTGCGCGGTGCAGCGTCCGTGGTCATGGGAGCGTCTCCTGCGGCGATTTCATCGTGGTCGCATGCCATTCGCGAAAAGCCGGTCTCCACCTTTTCGCTGCATGCTCTTGTCTGTCAGTGGATGAGCATGCCGCCGTTGACGTCGATGACGGCGCCGGTAACGTAGGCGGAGAGGTCGGAGGCGAGGAACAGGTAGATGTTGGCGACGTCAATCGCGTCGCCGAGGCGCGACAGCGGGATGCCCTTGATGATCTCCGCCTTCATCTCCGGTGTGAGCTTGTCGCCCGTGATGTCGGTCTGGATGAGGCCGGGCGTCACGCTGTTGACGCGGATGCCGTCGGGGCCGAGTTCGCGCGCCATGGCCTTGGCGAGGCCCAGCACTCCGGCCTTGGCGGCGGAGTAGTGCGGGCCGCCGAAGATGCCGCCGCCGCGCTGCGCCGAGACGGACGACATGCAGGCAATGGAGCCCTGCTTGCGCGCGCGCATGGACGGGATGAACGCCTGGCTGAGGTAGAGCACGCCGGTCATGTTGACGTCGACGATGCGCTGCCAGTCGGCGCCGGTGATGTCCATCACCTTCACCGGCTGCGTGATGCCGGCGTTGTTGATCAGGATGTCGACCTTGCCGAAGCGGGCGAGCACCTCGGCGGCGGCGGCCTTGCAGCTCTCCGCGTCGGCGACGTTGCAGCCGAGACCGATGTGGCCTTCGCCCAGTTCCGCGGCCGCGGCGGCGGCTCCGGCCGCGTCGAGGTCGAGGATCGCGACCCGCGCGCCGTGCTCGGCGAAGAGGTTTGCGGTGGCCCGTCCGATGCCGCGCTTGCTGGCGGCGCCCGAGATGACGGCGATCTTGTCCTTGAGCAGCATCGTTCTCCTCCGGCGGATCCTCGTTGGTGATCCTGGGGAGACAGTTAGCGGCGGTTGGCGCCCGACCGCAAACGAGAAAAACCCGCCAAAAGATGATTCAATTTCACGTGTCGGGAGCGACACTCTCCGGATCGGTGAGCGCCAGATCGATGTCCAGAGCCAGCTCCCGCTGGATCCATCCCACGAAGGTCAGCAGCGGTCGCGAATAGCGCTTGGCCCGCGGAAAGACGAGCCAGTGGCCCGTATAGGTGACGTCCTGCGCGACGCTCTTCAGCGGCTGCACCAGGCGCCCGGAGGCCAGCTCACGCTCGGCGAGGAGCGTGGACTCCAGAGCCACCCCGAGTTCGTCGGCGGCGGCGCTGAGCGACATGAAGCTGCGATCGAAGCGGGGGCCGGCCGGGGCAGGGGCGACCAGGTGGTTGGCGGCGAACCAATCGGGCCAGCGCACCTTCTTGTTGTCGCTCTCGATCAGCGTGTGACGCAGGAGATCGGCGGCGGTGCGAATGCCCGCGGCGACGGCCGGCGCGCACAGCGGCGTGACCGTCTCGATCCCCAGTGGCACCACGATCACGCCCTGTTGCTTGAGGCTGCCATAGTAATCGGCCGTGGGCACGCCGTAGACGATGTCTGCGTCGAACTCGTCGGCGAGGAAGCGCGTGTAGTCGGTGCCGGTGGCGAGCCGCAGCTCCAGGCCCGGGCAGTCGGTGAGCAGGCGTTTCAGCCGCGGCACCAGCCACTGCGCCGCGAAGCTCGGCGCGCAGTGCAGCTTGAAGAGCTGCGGCTTCCGCGCCGCCACGCTGCCGAGCCCCAGCGCCAGCTCGCCGAACCCGCGCTCGACATAGCGCATCAGCGTGTCGCCCTCCGCCGTCAGCCGCAGCCCGCGCCCTTCCTTCTCGAACAGCACGGTGCCGAGATCGCGCTCCAGCCCGCGGATCGCATGGCTCACCGCGCTCGGCGTCAGTCCGAGATCCTCCGCCGCCAGCCGGAACGACCCGGTGCGCGTGGCGGCCTCGAAGGCGCGAAGGGCGGAGAGATGGAGCTTGCGGATCATGGGGGGCGCGGTGAGGGGAGAAGAACCATATCAACTCCGCACAGAGCCTCCACCCCTCCGCGCGTCATGCCCGGGCTTGGCCCGGGCACCCACGACTTTGCTGGGGCCATCCCGAAGTCGTGGATGGCCGGGCCAAGCCCGGCCAGGACGGCTGAGAGTGCAGAGCAGGCTGGATAACGGCCTTCGCAGGGGCCGCTCACCCCGTCCGGTACTTGGCCACCACCGCCGGATCCGGCTCGAACCCGATCCCCGGCAGGTCGGGGATCGCGATCGCGCCACCCTTCACCAGCGGCGCAGCCAGGCCGCACCACGCCTCCGGCTCGACATAGAGGACCTCGAACAGGTCGAACTCCGGCAGCGTCGCGGCCAATTGCAGCGTCGCCCAGTAGCCCGGCCCGAAATAGGGCGAGTGGGGCGCGAGCCGCTTGCCCGTCGCGCGCACCGCGCCGACGACGCGCAGGAATTCGGTGATGCCCCCGACCTTCGTGACGCTCGGCTGCACCACCGCGAGCGAGGGGATCAGCGGCGCGAAGCCCTCCAGCGTGCACAGGTTCTCGCCGGCGGCGATCGACAGGCCGAGCGCGGCGGCCTCCTGCCAGGGCCCTGTGTCTTCGGGCGGGAAGGTCGGCTCCTCCAGCCAGTCGATGCGCTGCGCCTCGAGGAAGGGCGCCATGGCCAGCATGCGCTCGCGGCCGATCTGGCAGTTGGCGTCGACCGTGATCGTCGCGTCCGGCGCTGCGGCACGGCCCGCCGCGATGCAGGCCTCCTCGATCTCATGCAGCTTGAGGTCGGTATAGCCCTCCGACAGGGCCTTCTCCGAGAAGTGGCGGACGAGGTCCGGCGTCCCGTAGCGCACGAGGCTCGCATAGGCGCGAACACTCTCGCGCACGCGCTCCCCCAGCAGGCGCGACAGGGACACGCCCTTGCGCTTCGCCGCGATGTCCCACAGCGCGGTGTCGAGCGCCGACAGCGCGAAGATGGTGATGCCGAAGCGGCCGAAGAGGTGGAAGGCGAGCTGCCCGTCGCGGTTCACCTGCGCCGGGTCGACGCTGTCGCGTCCGATGGCCCAGGGCCCGACCATGTCGCGCAGGAGCTGCGCGGTGGCGTTCTGGCAGGTGTAGCCGAAGCCTTCGCCCCAGCCGACGAGGCCGGAGGCGGTCTCGACGCGCAGGAGCACGATGTCGAGCGCGTTCCAGCGCTTGGGCGTGATGCCCTTGCCCTCGCCCCCGTCGACGAAGGGGATGCGCAGAACCTGCGTCTCGACCGAGGCGATCGGGTCGGGCGCGTGACGGCCGGCGAGGGCGGGGATCACGGCGCCGTCAGCCGGTAGCCGCGGCCGGCGTAGTCGAAGCCGACGAGTTCGGCGATCGGCACGGAGCTGTCCGCGGGAGACGCGTAGTAGGCCCGGATCTCCTTTATGAGCCCGGTGGCGGTGTCGAAGACGTACCACTCGTCCCCACGCAGCGCCGTCCCGGCCTTGCGCTTCCAGTGCGTCCACTCGATGACCGCCTCCGGGGCGGTCGAGGAGCACAGGATCTTCTCGATCGACCACTGGGAGCCGAGGTTCTCGACGCACCACACCCATTTGCGGGCAATGACGTCGGCCGAGCGCCACGGCACCTCCGGCAGCCCCGGCGGGAAGTAGTGCACCGCGTCCGCCGTGAAGCAGGAGACGAGGGCGTCGTAGTCGCCGGCGTTGCACGCGGCGAAGTAGCGGCGGATCTCCGCCTCCATGTGCTGGGGAGTGATGGCGACGGTCACGACACGGTCTCCGCACGGATCTTCGGGGCGTCTTCGGGCTTCGAGCCGGCCGCCTGCCAGGCGGCGTAGTCGGCCCGGGTCTGGGGCGTGGGCGGGTAGACGCCATACAAGCTCTCGCCTGCCGCGATGCGCAACTGGACATAGGCCTCGAAGGCGTCGCGCGCCTCACAGAGATCCGCGATTTCGGCCGCCATGGCGCGGGGGATGACCGTGACCCCGTCTCCGTCGCCCACCAGGATGTCGCCCGGATAGACCGCCACGCCGGCACAGGCGATCGGCACGTTGAGATCGGCCGCATGATGGGTCGAGAGCCGCGTGGAGGCGACGACATCCCGCGCATAGGCCGGGAATGCCATCTGCCCGATCTCGAGCCCGTCGCGGAATGCGCCGTCCGTCACCACGCCGGCGCAGCCCTTCACCATCATGCGGGTGAGCAGCACGTTGCCGGCCGACGCCGAACTCACGTCGTTGCGGCTGTCGATGACGAGCACCTGCCGCGGCCCGATCTGTTCCACCGCCTCCCACTGCAGGTTCATGGGGTTGGGGTAGGGCGTGAGCGTCGCGTAGGTGTCGATGTCCTCGCGCGCCGGGATGTAGCGCATGGTGAAGGCCTCGCCGGCGAACTTCGCGCAGGCCGGGTTCAGCGCCTTCAGGCCCACGAGGAAGCACTGGCGAAGGCCCTTGCGGAAGAGCTCCGTCGTGAGCGAGCCGCTGCTGATCCTGGCGAGCCGGTCCAGGAGTTCGGATGAAATCGCGATGGGGTCGGGCAAGGGATGATCTCCGAGGCACGGGGCCCTGCCGGCCCGGTGCGTGTCGACGGCAACCTTAGCCGATCGGTCCCCGCCTGGGAGGTGACCGCGGGGCATCGGCCGCAGGTCAGTCTCAAATCGTGAGACTGGCGATGGGGCGTGCTATGGCACGCCGACGACGGGTCTGCACAATGGGCTCGAGAGATCGGATCGTGGGCTGGGACGCGAAGCAGCAGAGTGCGGTCGCCGGGACGGCGCTGATCGGCAAGGCGCTGCGCCTCGTCGATGCGATCGGCGCGGCGCCGGGGGCGGTCGAGGTGCGCGAGCTCATGGCCGAGACCGGCTGGTCCCGCCCGACGCTCTACCGCATCCTCTCGGCCCTGGTCGCGGAGGGCTATGTCCGCCGGGATCCGGCGCTGCAGGGCTACACGCTCGGCTACCGCTTCCTCGAGCTTGCCCAGAACGCCTGGGCCGGGTCCGATCTCGTGGCCGTCGCCAGCCTCGACCTGCAGCGGCTGCGCAACCTCACCGGCGAGACGGCCTATCTCGCCATTCCGCACCGGGAGGGCGTGCTGTCGATCGGCAAGTTCGAGAGCCCGCACGCGGTGCGCTCGGCCGCCCGTCTCGGCGTGTTGAAGCCATACCACTGCACCAGCCAGGGCAAGGCCATGCTCGCCCACTGGGACGAGGCCGAGCGCGGCCGCCGGCTCGGGCCGGAGCCCTTCGCGCGCTACACCGAGGCGACCTTCACGCGGCGCGAGCAGGTGGAGGCGCAGCTGAATGCCGTCCGCAAGGACGGCTTCGCCATCGAGGACGAGGAGATCCTGGCGGGTTCGCGCTGCGTCGGCGCGCCGGTGCTCGGCGACCATGGCCGGCCCGTCGGCGCGATCAGCGTGGCCGGCCCGGCCTGGCGTCTGACGCGCGAGAGGGCCGAGCAGCTCGGTCCCGAGGTGGCGGAGGTGGCGCGGCGCATCGCCCAGATGCTGCAGGCCGTCGAGCGGCCGCGGCAATCCGGGGGAGGGGTGGCGGCGATGGCCGCCCAGGCCGAGCCGGCTTTTCACGGTGCCGATCCTCAATGGGACGCCGAGCGCAGCGCGCTGGTGTGGACCGACCGGCTGGGCCAGGCGATGCACGCCACGAGCGCCGGGCGCGACGACATTCGGCGGCTCGCCCCCTCGTCGCCCGTGGTGGCGTCGGTCCATGCCGGCTGGCGCTCGCTCGTGTTCATGGGGGCCGAGGCGTGGAGCGTCGCGGCCGGCGAGCCCGTGCGCCTTCCCGGGGACACTCTCGCCGGCGTCACGGCGGCCTGCGCCGGTGCCGAGGGGGCCGTGTGGCTCGCACTCCCGGAGGACGGCGGAACGGTGATTGGCCTCCTTAAGGGCACCCAGGTCGAGAGCCGCTGGACTGTACGCGGCCGCATCGATGCCTTGGCCTGCGCCCCGGATGGCACCCTTGCGGCGGCGGCGGACGGCGCCCGCGGCATCGTCTACACGATCGGCGCAGGCCGCAGTGCGCCCCGCGTCTTCAGCCGCATCCCGCCCGCCTCGGGCCGGCCGAGCGCGCTCGCCGTCGACACGTCGGACCACGTGTGGGTCGCCCTCGACCAGGGCTGGGCCGTCGCCCGCCTCGACGACAGCGGCGAGTTCTCCCGCACGATCCCGCTGCCGGTGCCCCGGCCCACGGGGCTCGCCTTCGGCGGGCCGGAGGGGCAGAGCCTTTTCGTCACGACGGCGCGATACGGGCTGTCGCGGGACGTGCTGGAAAGGGCGCCCATGAGCGGGATGGTGCTGGAGCTGTCACCGGGCGGGTTGTGAGATCCTGCGTCCTTCGACACGGCCGCTACGCGGCCTGCTCAGGATGAGGACCACTGCATTGTTATTACAGCAAAAACGGTCCTCATCCTGAGCAGCCGCCGAAGGCGGCGTGTCGAAGGACGCAGAACCGTTCAACCGCTCACAGCGCCGGCACCACGAGGTCGCCCACCGACCCATCGATCACCAGCTCGCCGCCGGTGACCGCCTGCAGGTCCGCCACCGACATCCCTGACAGCTTCTCGCGCAGCACGAAGCGCTTGTTCGCGATGTCGACCACCGCGAGGCTCGTATAGACCCGCGTCACGCAGCCGACGCCGGTGAGCGGCAAGGTGCAGCGCTTCACGAGCTTGGGCTTGCCGTCCTTGGTCACGTGGTCGGTGATCACCGCCACGCGCTTGGCCCCGTGCACCAGGTCCATGGCGCCGCCGACGGCAGGCACGCCCTTCGGCCCCGTGCTCCAGTTGGCGAGGTCGCCGGTCTCGGCCACCTCGTAGGCGCCGAGGATGGCGACGTCGAGATGCCCGCCGCGCACCATGGCGAAGCTGTCGGCGTGGTGGAAGAAGGCGGCGCCGGGCTTCAGGGTCACGGCCTTCTTGCCGGCGTTGATGAGGTCCCAGTCCTCCTCGCCCTTCGGCGGCGCCTCGCCGAAGCCGAGGATGCCGTTCTCCGTGTGGAAGACGGCCTCTCGCCCGGCCGGCTGGTACTGCGCCACCATCTCGGGGAAACCGATGCCGAGGTTCACATAGGCCCCGTCTGCGATGTCCTGCGCGGCGCGCCAGGCGATTTGCGCGTTGGTCAGCGGTGTCGTCGTCACAGCGTCGCTCCTGCGCGCAAGAGGGTCTCTTCCTGTTGCGGGTTCGGCACCTCGACCACCCGCTGCACGAAGATGCCGGGGGTGATGACGTGCTCGGGGTCGATGCCGCCCGGCGGCACGATCTTGCTCGCCTGGACGATGGTCACCGCCGCCGCCATGCACATTAGCGGCCCGAAGTTGCGGCCGGCCATGCGGAAGGTGAGGTTGCCGTAGGGGTCGGCGAGTTCGGCCTTCACCAGCGCGTACTCGGCCTTCAGCCAGCGCTCGCGGACATAAGGGCGCCCCTCGAACTCCTCGACCGGCTTGCCCTCGGCGAGCTGCGTCCCGTAGCTCGTCGGCGTGTAGAAGGCCGGGATGCCGGCCCCGCCCGCCCGGATGCGCTCCGCCAGCGTGCCCTGCGGCACCAGTTCGAGCTCGATCTTGCCGGCGAGGTAGCGCTCGGTGAAGGCCTTGGGGTCGACCGAGCGCGGGAACGAGCACACCAGCTTGGCGACCATGTCGTGGTCGATGAGCCCGGCGAGGCCGACCTTGCCGTTGCCGGCATTGTTGTTGATGACCGTGAGGTTCTTGGGCGAACCGGTCGCCTTGAAGCGGGCAATGAGGGCGTGGATCAGCTCGATCGGCGAACCGGAGCCGCCGAACCCGCCGATCATGACGGTGGCGCCATCGGGAATGTCGGCCACGGCCTCCGCCACGCCGGCAATCGTCTTGTCCATGGGAGTTCCTCGCCCGCGCCCTTGGTTCGGCACGGGCGAAACAGTACTGCGCGTCAAGAGGCGGAGCAAGCAGTTCGTGCGTTATACAAAACAATGTGCGTCATTCGCACAAAGCGGATGAGTGGCCTCAGCGGATGATTTGTGATATCTATCTGTTGGTATCTATCGCGAGTTGCACGGAATGAACGCCACCGGAAAGATTTTTACCCACGGTCGCAGCCAGGCAGTCCGCCTTCCCAAGGAATTTCGCTTCGAGGGCAAGGAAGTCCGCATCACGAAGGTGGGTGACAGGGTGATCCTCGAACCGATCGGCGATGGACCTGTGCCTTGGGCCCTGATCGACCAGCTTGGCGACCCCGAGTTCATGGCCGCAGGGCGCGATCAGCCACCGATGCCGGAAGACCCGCCCATTTTTGAGCCATGATCCACCTCGACACGAATGCCGTGATCGCACTGATGGGTACGAGACAGCCCACCGTCCGGCAACGGTTCGACGCCGTCCGGATGTCCGGCGTGCCGATCGTCCTTTCGGCGATCGCCTTCCATGAACTGATGTACGGCGCAGCGGCGAGTGAAAGGCAGCGCGAGAACGAGCAGAAACTGGCGCTGTTCCTGGCCGCCGGGCGTATAGAAACTGTTCCGTTCACTGCAGATGACGCGCGAGAAGCGGGTGACATCCGCGCCTTCCTGCGGCGGTCGGGTCTACCGATCGGTCCTTTCGACATGCTGATCGCGGCGCAAGCCAGACGCGTCAATGCAACGCTGGTAACGGCCAACACCCGCGAGTTCAGCCGCGTCCCCGCCCTGAATGTTGTCGACTGGGCGAACTGACTCAGTCGTCGGCCGTCCGGCCAGTGCCAGTCCCATGCCGAGCGCGATCATGGCGCCGCAAGCCGTATCCGTAGCCGAAGGCCGCTCGCCGCCCAACGCCGGCACTCTCTTGGGGCGTCGCCCCATCGAAGCCGAAGATGTCGTCCTCGGCGTGGCACATGTCATTGCGAAACTCACCAGACGTGTCGACCTCGCATGTTCGCATTTGGTGATGGCAAGTTGGCGTGATCAACCCTTTGGCAAAAGCCCGTGACCAATCACGCCAATGGTGCTGCGATCACACAACAATGCCAGCCAGAGTAGCGACTGGGTAAACACAGGCGCCGAACACTGCGGGCGTTCCTGTATTTGACAGGTTCAAATACAGGAGGCGTTGTGTCGGCTCGCAGATCAGGTTGCCGCTGGATCCATGCGGCGTCACGCTGACGAGGCCTCGCCAGCCGGTTCCCGATTGAGGCGTGGCAGCGACAGGTGCCCCGGCTTTCAGGGCAAGACACTGAGCACCGTAAATCAAGGTCTGACCCTTGCTGATCACCTGGTTCAGAAAGCCCGGCTGAGCGGATGAAAAGAAATTCGAATAGATATTTACATTGCCATTCGCGTCGATGAACTGAGCTTGTAAGTACTTGGATCCAGCGCCGCTGTTGAAATTCGTCGTTTCTGCGAACGCGATATCAAAACTCAGAGATTGAACCGGAGAGTCAGGACGCAAGGACACTTGGAGCCAGTATCCCTGGACGGCAATCGGGTCCGGAGCCTGGACCGGAATGTTCGTGGGATAAAGAAACTCGAACAGGATTTCGAAGGGTGAAAAGACCGGCATTTCTGACCTCGACGATAATATAATTTGCAATAATATAATTATATATAACATTCAAGATTTGTCAATTTATTTTCGGAAAGAAAACTTTAAAGGGTGTCAAATGCCCGATGGAGATCTATTGCAGCTCTCGATTGCAGCACCAAGTGCAATGGCCTTGGCCGAAATTGCTTACGCTGAGCCTGAGGCCATCGCGGGGCTTATGGCGAGTTACCCACTGCTGCAGGCCTTTGCGGCGGTCTGGATGCCCGATCCGGCCGAGATGCCAGAGAACTTCGCGTTTGTGGCTCGCAAGGACGATGATGTCGTGGTCGCTATCCGCGGCACGTATCCCGTGCCGTGGAATCTCGCCTATTGGGAAGACGGGCACCAATCGAGCCCATTTTCGCCTTTCACGCCTTGGCCATTCGCCGCCAATGGTGCCTGCGTGACGCAAGGCCTGCTGACTGGCTTCCGTGTGCTTCACGATCTTCCCGGCGCGGGGACGACACTGGGGGCTTTTCTTCGGACCCTGCCGCCGCACGTCCGCGTCACCGTCGTGGGCCATAGCCTCGGTGGGAGCCTGGCACCTCTGCTGGGACATTGGCTGTCCACCGTTCGCGTTGGTCCCATCGCGGTGGCGACCTTCGCAGGGATGACACCCGGGAACCAGGCCTTCGCGGACCTGTTCAGTGCGAGCACCGTCCCGGCCTGGCGCTACTGGAACACGTTGGACACAGTTGGATATGGCTGGAACAACGTCCTTGGTACGCAGGACTTCTACCAGCCGGCACCCCAAGGCGGGGTCCTCGTGCGCGACATGCTGAGACTGACGGCCGCCCGAATCGACCAAGCATTCGTTCCAGTCGGGGTGTCCATGCCGCTGACCGGAAGCGTGCTCTGTCCCCAATCCGGCTATTTCCGGCAGATGCTCCACCAGCACATGCCGAACACCTATCTCGCGATCCTTGGCGCACCACCACTGCCGTTGCTCGATGCGCCATTCTTCGACCCCTGCCGCCCTTTGGTGTAGCGGGTGAGGCAGGACGACCGGCCTTATCCCGCCGGCCGCCGGGCCAGCGCCAGTCCGACACCGAGAGCGATCATGGCGCCGCCCGACGCTTCCCGCAGCCGCCGGACGAGCGTCGGCCGCGCCGCTGCGCCGTTGCGGATGCCGCTGGCCGCGTAGGCGACGACGACGTCGGCCAGCGTGTTGAGCACCACCGAGATCGTGCCCAGGATCACGAACTGCACCGCGACGCCGCCGGCCTGCAGGTCCACGAACTGCGGGACGAAGGCGAGGAAGAAGGCGGCGGTCTTCGGGTTGAGCGCCTCCACCAGCACGCCCTCGCGGAAGGCGCGCCGTGCCCCGACGGGCGGCGCGGCCGGGCCGCCCTGCAGCGCGTTGGCGGCGTCGCGGCGCGCGGTCTGGATCGTGCGAAAGCCGATCCAGACGAGATAGGCGGCGCCGGCGAACTTCAGGGCGGTGAAGAGCTCGGCGCTGGCGAGCACGATCGCCGAGACGCCGAGGCTGCCGGCGACCACGTGCACCATGCCGCCGAGGCCCGTGCCGAAGCTTGAGGCCAGGCCCTCCGCCCGGCCGCCGGCGAGCGTGCGGGCGGCGACGTAGAAGATGCCGGGACCCGGCGTGATCGCGAGCAGAAAGGCTGCGGCGGTGAACAGCGCGAGCTGGGCCGGGTCGATCATCGGTCAGGCCTTGCTCAGGTAGTCCATGCTGGTGCGCAGGTCCGCCTCGATGTCTTTCGAGCGGTGGACGCTGTCGGCGAACGGTTCGAAGGAGAGGGGCCCCGCATAGCCGCCGGCCGCGAGCGCCTTCACCTGCTCGCGGTTGCCCAGCAGATCGCCGGGGCCGACCAGCACGCGGTGAGCATCGCGCGCGAGCTCGACCGGGAAGGAGGTGTCCTCCATGCCCGATACGTGCACGAGGCCGGTGCGCGCCGGAAACATCTCTTTCTCGCCCGACAGGCGATGGTGGAACGTGTCGTGCACCACCTTGAAGCGCGCGGCGAGACCCAGTTCGTCGATGGCCTCGATCGCCTCGCGCTTCAGCCGCAGCGAGCACTCGGGAAACCCGAGGGGCTCTACGAAGCCGATCAGGCCGGCCGCCTCGAGGATGGGAGCCAGGCCGGAGAGCGACTCCCGCAGGCCCGCCAGGCGGGCCGCGGTGTCCGGCGTCCACGCCGTGTCGTTGACGGGCACCAGCACGAGCGCCTTGGTGCCGCTCGCCTTGCAGTAGGCAGCGAGATCCTTCGCCTCGGCCGCCCGCGCGGCGCTCCACTGGTTGAAGCGCTGCAGGGCGTTGATCGTGATCAGCGTCACCCCGGCGGCCTCGGCGGCCTTCCGCACGGCCTCGGCCGGGGTCCCGTCGACCAGCGCGTTGCCGGCGAGATCGTTGCGGATCTCGACCTCGGTGATGCCCAGCCGCCGCGCCAGCGCGAACAGCGCCTCCGGCCGGAGCCCCGGGGCGGCCATGTGGTTGAGAGCGAACCGAAGCGCCATGCTTTTCCTCCTGTCGTTGCCCTCTTTTCGGCAAGGACGCGGGGAAAGGGAAGGGGGAAATCGCCGCGATCGGGCCGCCTACACCGGTCTGCTCTTCGTCTTAGACCGCAGGCCCGCCGAAATAGGCGGGGCGGGGGATCGTCCACTGGTCGCCCCAGATCTGGTTGCCGCCGTCCACCACCAGCGCCTCGCCGGTGACGAAGGAGCCGGAGGCCGAGGCGAGATAGATGACGGCGTCGGTGACGTCTCTGGTCTCGCCGAAGCGCTGCATGAGGTTGGAGCGCGGCAGCTCGCGCCGGGCCTCGTCCGAATAGGTTTCGAGCCCAGCCGTGGCGATGGCGCCTGCCGCCACGCAGTTGACGCGGATGTTGAGCGGCGCCCACTCGATCGCCACCGTCTTGGACAGGTAGACGACTCCGGCGCGCGCCGCGCAGGAGTGGGCGATGCCCGGCAACCCGCGCCACACCACCGCGACCACGTTGACGATGCTGCCCGGCAGGTCGCGGTCGCGCCAGCGCCGCGCCGCGGCCTGCATCATCCACCAGGTGCCGTTCAGGTTGGTGTCGACGACGGCGTTCCAGCCCTTCACGGAGAAGTCGATCGCCGCCTGCGCGAACTGGCCGCCGGCGTTGTTGACGAGGATGTCGACCGTGCCGAAATGGGCATAGACGTCGTCGAAGAAGGCGTTCACCGCCTCCGGGTCGCGGATGGACATGGCCTTGGCGAAGACCGGCGCGCCGCCTTGTTCGGCGACGAGGCGGGCCGTCTCGTCCAGGGGTTCCTGCCGGCGCCCGCAGATGGCGATCTTGGCGCCGAGCTTCGCCATCGCGAGCACGAGCGCCCGGCCGAGGCCCGAGCCGCCGCCGGAGATCACCACGACCTTGCCGGCGAGGAGCTCGGGATGGAAGACCGTCTCCGGCCGCTGCGTCTGGCCTGCCATGGGCGGCGTCCTTTGTGACTCTTGATCAGGGGGTTAGACGGCTTCGCGCAACCAAAGCGTGAGTTCGTCCATGGTGCGCGTTGCGGTGGGTACGATGCCGACCCAGTGCAGATAGCCGTGGTTCACGTCGTCGTAGTGCCGCGTCGTGACCGGCACGCCGTCTTCCGTCAGCTTGCCGGCATAGAGCCGACCCTCGTCGCGCAGGACGTCATATTCTGCGGTGACCAGGTATGTTGGGGGCAGGCCGGCGAGGTCGCCGGCGCGCAGGGGCGACGCCACCGGATCGGCGCCCTGGGCTGGGTCGGGGCAATAGTGGTTCCAGAACCAGCGCATGTCGCCTTCGGTCATGCCGTAGCCGCTGCCACGCTCGGCGTAGGAATCGTGCGAGGCGCTGTAGTGGTCGGTGACGGGATAGATCAGCGCCTGGGCGGCGATGCGGGGACCGCCGGCATCCCGGCACTGCCGGGCCACAACGGTCGCGAGGCACCCGCCGGCGCTGTCGCCGCACACGGCGAGGCGGGCGGGGTCGCCGCCGAAGGTCAACGCGTTCGCCGCGACCCACTGGACGGCCGCCAGGCAGTCGCGCGGGGCGGCCGGGAAGGGGTGCTCTGGCGCCAGCCGGTAGTCGACCGACACGACGACGTGCCCCGAGCCGCGGCAGATCTGCCGGCACATGTCGTCGTGGGTGTCGAGGCTACAGATCACGAACCCGCTGCCGTGGAAGAACACCGTCACCGGGTGGCCATGGCCCGCGTCCGGCCTGTAGACGCGCAGCGGAATGGGCTGGTCGGGGCCGGGAATGGCGATGTCCTCGACCGAGGCGACCTCCACCTTCGGAAGCCCCGTTGCGAGCTGGCGCGGCACCGCCTTGCGGACCCGCTCGACCGGCAGTGCGCTCATGGCGGGAAATTTGGCCGCGATGGCGACGAGGTCGGCCAGGAAGGGGTCGAGCGCCATCAGTGCGCCTCCGCGTCGGTGCCGAGATAGGCGGCGATGACCGCCTCGTTCTCGCGGATCTCGGCTGGCAGGCCCTCGGCGATCTTGCTGCCGAAGTCCAGCACCACGATGTGGTCGGACACTCCCATCACCACCGGCATGTCGTGCTCGACCAGCAGGAACGAGACGCCCAGCGAGTCGCGCACCCGCAGGATCAGGTCGACGAACCTGGTCTTTTCGGCTCGGCTCATCCCGGCCATGGGCTCGTCGAGCAGGATCATGGTCGCGTCCTGCATGAGCGCCCGGGCGAACTCGACCTGCTTCTGCGTGCCGTAGGAGAGCTCGGACGGCGTGTTCCCGGCGATATCGGAGAGCCCGAGGAAGGCGAGCGTTTCCTCGACGCGCCGGTCGGCCTCGGCCTCCTCGCGGCGCACCCGCGGCGTGCGAAGGGCCCCTTCGAGGAGGCCCGTGGTGCCGTGCTGGTAGCGGGCGAGCTTCAGGTTGTCGGCGATGGTCAGACCGTCGAAGAGGGCGATGTTCTGGAAGGTCCGTGCGATGCCGGCCCGGGCGATCGCGTGCGGTGACTGCCGCGCGAGGTCGCTGCCGGCATAAAGGATATTGCCGCTCGTCGCCCGGTACATGCCCGTGATGCAGTTGATCAGCGTCGTCTTGCCGGCACCGTTGGGCCCGATCACGGAGGTGACCTGGCCGCGCCGCGCCGCGAAGCTGACGTCACGCAGCGCCACGATGCCACCGAAGCGCATGTCGAGGTTCTGCACCTGCAGGAGCGCGTCGCTCATGCCGCGTCTCCCTGGCGGGCCTCGCCGAGGCCGAGATAGGACTCCCGGATCTTCGGATCGCCCGCCACCGCGGCAGCCGTGCCGGACAGCACGATGCGGCCGCGCTCCAGCACGTGCGCCTCGTCGCAGTACTGCAACGCCAGCCGCGCGTTCTGCTCCACCACCAGCATCGCCGTGCCGAACTCGGCCACGATGACCTTCAGCTGGTCGTAGATGGCCTTGACGATGAGCGGCGCCAGCCCGAGCGACAGCTCATCGATGAGGATCAGCCGCGGCTCGGAAGCGAGTGCCCGCCCCACGGCCAGCATCTGCTGCTCGCCGCCCGACATCAGGCCCGCGGCCTGCTTGCGCCGCTCGGCCAGGCGCGGAAAAAGCTGGTAGATCGCATCGAGCCGCGCGGTGCGCCGGCCGCGGGGCAGCACGGCGGCGCCGACGGCGAGGTTGTCCTCGACGCTCAGGGTCTTGAACACGAGGCGGCCTTCCGGCACCTGGCCCATGCCCAGCCGCACGATCCGGTCGGCGCTCATGCGGGTCACGTCGCGCCCGTCGAACGTGGCGCGGCCCGCCATGATGGACCCGCCATGCAGGTCGATGACGCCCGAGACTGCGCGGATCAGGGTGGTCTTGCCGGCGCCGTTGGCCCCGAGCAGCGCCACGATCCGACCCTTGCCGATCGGCAGGGTCACGTCCTCGAGCGTCAGGCCCTTGCGGTGGTAGCCGGCCGACAGACCTTCGATGGAGAGAAGCGCGCTCATCCTTCGCTCCTGCGGCCGAAGAGGGCCTTGAACCGGTGGGCGAGACCGACGAGGCCGCCGGGGGCGAAGATGAGCAGCACGATGACCAGCACGCCGAAGATGAGCTGGACGAACTGGGCCCGGTGCTCGGTGAGCAGCGATCCGAGGAGGCCCGGCATCGGGCCGATCTCGCTCGCCATGCCGCCGATGACGGAGGGCAGGAGCAGCCACACGGCGGCGCCGATGATGGCGCCGGCCAGCGATCCCATCCCGCCGATGATGATCATGGCGATGAACTGGATGGCGAAATTGATACCGAAGGTTTCTGCCGTGGCGTTGGACAGGTAATAGGCATAGAGCGCGCCGGCGACGCCCGCGATCGCCGAGCTCAGCCCGAAGGCCTTGATGCGCAGGACCCGCACGTCGACGCCTGCCGCCACCGCCGCGCGCTCGTGGTCGCGCATGGCCAGCATCGCCCGGCCTTCGCGCGAGCGCAGGGTGTTCCTGAGGCCCCAGTAGGTCAGCACCACCAGCGCCAGCAGAACGAAGTACCAGCGGGTCGGCGTGCTGAGCTCGAACCCGAACAGCGAGGGCGTGGCGAAGGGGATGCCGACCACGTCGAAGACGCGGAACTGGTATTCGAGGAAGCCGAACGTGACCATGTAATGCACGGCCATCGTCGAGAGCACGAAGTAGAGGCCGCGCACGCGCAGCGACGGCAGGCCCGCGAGCGCGCCGACCACGCCCCCTGCGACGCCGGCGGCGACCAGCACCAGCGGGAAGGGCCAGCCGAGCTGCGTGCCCGTGACGGCCGCGGCCATCGCGCCGGTCGCGTAGAAGGCGGCATGGCCGATCGAGATCAGGCCGGCGCAGCCCATCAGGTAGTTGAGCGAGAGCGCGCCGAGCATCGAGATCAGCATCAGGTTGATCTGGGTGAGGCCCAGGTTCAACAGCTGCATGTTGGAGAGGCGATGCCCGAAGATCGCCCGCTCGGTCAGCAGCGTCGGGACGTAGAGCAGCGCCGCGACCGCGAGGATGAGGAGCACGATCCGGCCGAGGCCGGGGCGGACGCCCGGGCGGGCCGTGGCGGTGGGGGAGGACGTCGTGGCCGAGGACATGGATGCTCCGCTTCCTCAGACCCGGTTGATGCCGCGCTGGCCGAGCAGACCCCACGGCCGGACCATCAGGATGGCGAGCAGCAGCACGTAGATCGCCACGTCGCTGGCCTTGGGCGAGATGTAGGCGGCCGCGAGCTGCTCGATGACCCCGACGAGGAGCCCGCCGAGGACGGCGCCCGGGATGCTCTGCATGCCGCCGATGACGACGGCCGGAAGGGCCAGGAGCCCGATGCTCTCGAGCTCGGTCGAGACGATCTGCAACTGGCCGAGGAAGACGCCGCCGATGGCCGCCAGCGTGAAGCCGATCCCCCAGGCGAGGCGGTTCATGGTGTTGACGCGGATGCCGGAGATCGTTGCCGCCTCGTGGCTGTCGGCCGTGGCGCGCATCAGGAGGCCGATCGAGGTGTAGCGGAAGAACAGGCCGAACAGGATCACGCAGGCCCAGCTGACCAGCGCGGCGGTGAGGTGGAGCTTGGAGATCATGAGCCCCATGAAGGCGAAGCCGCCGCTCGGCATGGGCGTGGTCAGGGTGCGGGCCGGCGGGCCATAGGCGATTTCGATGCCGGCGCGCAGCACGATCGATATGGCGATCGTGAGCATGATGACCGCCAGGATGGGCCGGCCGGCGAGCGGCTGGATCAGCGTGCTCTGGATGACCGCGCCGATGAGCGCGGCCATCACGAGCACGAACAGGACGGCGACTGGGAAGGGCAGGTCCAGGATCGCGATCGCGGTGACGGCGAGATAGGCGCCGCACACCACGAACATGCCCTGGGCGAAGTTGAAGACTTCCGTGGCCTTGAAGATCACGGCGAATCCCAGGGCGACCAGCCCGTAGATGCTGCCCAAGGCCATTCCGCTGAACAGCACCTGCTGGAACATGGTCGCCCTCCCGGCGCAGCCTTAGTCGGCTGTCACTTCGTGTACTTGGCGTAGTCGGCGTACTCGCCGAATGCCTTGAACTTGTTCGTGGCGTAATCGTAGCCGAACATCTTGAAGACGACAGGCCCCGTGTTGTTCGTGGGGGTGTAGGTGAACGGCGCGGCGAGGCCCTTGCTGTCGACCGTGAAGCCCTTCGAGAGCGTCTCCACGAGCTTGGCGCGGGTCGGGTTGTCGCCGGTGCGCTGCAGCGCCTCGGCGGCCATCTGGCCGACGACCCAGCCGGCCACGTAGTTGATGTCTTCCTTCATGGCGCCGCGGCCCACCTTGTCGGCATAGGCCGACATCTCGGCGTTGCCGGCCGAGGCGTCCGCGCCGCCGGGCGTAAAGCAGCTGATGAAGTTGTAGTTGGCGCCGGCCTCAGGGCCGATGGCCTTGAAGATCTGCGGGGCGCCGAGATAGGTGATGCCGAAGGCCGGGATCTTCGCGCCGTACTGGCCCAGCGCCTTCATGGTCAGGATCGAGGTGTTGGCGACGCCGTAGATCGTGATGAAGTCGGGCTTGGCCGCCATCAGCTCGAGGATCTGCGGGGTGATGTCGGCCGCCGTCACCTTGACCGAGATGAGCTGCGCGGTGCCGCCGAGCTTGCCGACCGCCTCGGCCACGTAGTCGTGGTACTCCTTGCCGCCGGCGCTCTCGATCGCCACGGTCACGACCTTGGGGGCCTTGGCCCCCGTCTTCTCGGCGAGGTAGCCGACGCCGGCCTGGGCCATCTGCTTGTACCCGCAGAAGCCGTTGTAGACCATCGGCGTGACCGGCTCGGACAGTGCGCTGGTCGAGGTGTAGGTGCCCACGATCGGCACCTTGCCGGCCTTGATGGTCGGGGCGAGCGCCACCTGAGAGGCCGACGTGCCCATGCCGGAGATCGCGATGACGGGCGTCTGGCCGACGAGCTTCTCAAAGGCGATCTTGTCGGTGGCCGCATTGAAGCGGTTGTCCTCGGCCAGCACGTTGACCTTGCGGCCGAAGATGCCGCCGCCCTCGTTGACCTTCTTCATGTAGTCCTGGAAGCCAGCGACCCAGATCGACTGGGAGGCGGAGGTCGGGCCGCTCATGTCCATGAGCAGGCCCCAGTCGATGCGGTCCTTGGTGACGCCGTCGGCGGGGCTCTCCTGCGCCTTCACCGAGCCCACGCCGTAGCCCACGGCGGCGGCGACCGCCAGGCCCAGAGCGGCGCGGCGCGCGATCTCCAACTTGCCCTTATGCTGTTCCATGTGTTCCCTCCAGGATGTTGGTGTCATTGTTCGCATTGAGGCTTGCGTGCTTCAGCCCGGCGGCATGTAGACCTTGCGCAGTTCGCGTTTGAGCAGCTTGCCGGAGGCATTGCGGGGCAGTGTCTCGGCCAGCACGACGGAGGTCGGACACTTGTAGTGGGCGAGCCGCGTGCGGGCGAAGGCGATGAGCTCGGCCTCCGTCGGCGCGTGGCCGGCACGCGGGACGACGATGGCGCGGGGCGTCTCGCCCCAGCGCGGGTGCGGGATGCCGATGACCGCGCATTCGGACACGCCGGGGTGCGCCAGCAGGGCGTTCTCCACCTCGGCCGGGTAGATGTTCTCGCCACCCGAGATGATCAGGTCCTTGTAGCGGTCGTAGAGGTAGATGAACCCGTCGGCGTCCTGGTAGGCGGCGTCGCCCGTGCGCAACCAGCCGTCCTTCGTGATGGCCTCTTCGGTGGCGCGCTGGTTGTTCCAGTAGCCCTTCATGACCATTTCGGAACGGACCCAGATCTCGCCGACGTCGCCGCGCGGCACCTCGTTGCCTGTGACCGTGTTGGTGATGCGGATCTCGGCGAAGGGGAGGGCGCGGCCGCACGAGCGCAGGCGCTCCGTCGAGGTCCCGTCGAGCCGGTGGTAGACGGGCTCCAGCGTGACCACCGTACCCGACGTCTCCGTCATGCCGTAGGCTTGGATGAAGTCGCAGGACAGCACCTGCAGGGCATTGCGCAGCAGCGTCTCGCTGATCGGCGAGGCTCCGTACATCAGGAGCTTCATGCTGGCGAGGTCCATCGCCTCGATGCCCGGGACATCGATCAGCGCCTGCAGGACCGTCGGCACGAAAAAGGCGTGCGTGACCTTGTGCTGCTCGATCGTCGTGGCGATGAGCGGCAGGTTCACGTCCTTCATCAGGACCGTGTGTCCGCCCAGCAGCATGGTGCTCGACCCGTAGCCGCTTCCGCCGATGTGGAAGAGGGGCATGGCCACGAGGTTGACGCTGTCGGCGGTCATGCCCCAGGCCTCGCCGAGGCGCCTCGAATAGCACATGCCCCGGTTGGTGAGCATCGCGCCCTTCGGCAGGCCCGTCGTGCCGGAGGTGTAGAGCAGCATGGCGACGTCGTCCGCCGCGCCCGCATGACCGGTGTCGGCCTTGGGAGCACCAGCACGCCACGCCTCGTATGCGTCGCCGATCGAGACGATCCGCTTGAGGGACTTCGCGCCGCGCACCGGCTGGCTGAGCAGGTCGCCCTCGCCGGAGGCGCCGGTGACGATCACGGTCGGTGCGGCGTCGGCCACGATCGCCTCGATCTCGTAAGAGGAGAGGCGCCAGTTCAGGCCAACGAGGATCGCGCCCGCCTTGCTGCAGGCGTAGATGAGCTCATAGAATTCCGCGCAGTTGCGTGAGAGGACACCCACCCGGTCGCCCGGTCGCACCCCGTCGGCGATCAGCGCCTGCGCCGTCTGCGAGCTGCGCGTGTCGAGATCCCGGAAGGTCCAGGTCACGTCGCCGCAGGTCAGCGCCGGCGCGTCGGGACGCCGGGCCGCAAGGTCGCGCAGGATGGTGGCGAACGAGGTCGACATGGGAAAACCCGCTCAATAGCTCTTGGGAAGACCGAGGCTGTGCTGGGCGACGAAGTTCAGGATCATTTCGCGGCTCACGGGAGCCGTCTTGTGCAGGCGGGCGACGAACCACAGGTCGGCGAGGCCGTACTCGATCGACAGGCCGTTGCCGCCATGGATCTGGATCGCCTGGTCGAGCGCCTCGAGGGAGGCGTCGGCGGCGGCGAACTTGGCGAGGTTGGCGGCCTCGCCCGCCTCGGCCGAGCCCTCGTCGGAGAGCTGCGCGGCCCGCGCTGTCATGAGGCGGGCCTGCTGCACGGCGGCGAAGGCCTTGGCCAGCGGGTGGGCGATGCCCTGGTGAGCGCCGATCGGCACGTCCCACACCTTGCGCTCGCGGGCGTACTGCGCGCCGCGCTCGAGGGCGAAACGGGAAATGCCGTTGTTGATCGCGGCCGCGCAGACGCGCTCGGGATTGAGGCCAGCGAAGACCTGCTTCAGGCCCTGGCCCTCGACGCCGATCAGGCTGCCCTCGTCGAGCTGCACGTTGTCGAAGAACATCATGAACTGCGTCTCGGGCACGTGCAGCGCCGTCTCGATGGGCGTCCTGCTGATGCCCGGCGCGTCGGCGGGCACGATGAAGAGGGAGAGCGGCGCCCGGCCCTTGGCGTCGAGCGTCTCGCCGCGCGCGACGACCATGATGCCGTCGGATTCGTCGACCGCCGAGGTCCAGTACTTGGTGCCCGACAGCGTCCAGCCCTTGCCCGATTTGCGCACGACGGTGCTGATCTTGTGGGTGTTCGTACCGGCGTCCGGCTCCGTGATCGCGAACGCGAGGCGGCGTGACCCATCGGCGAGGCCGGGCAGCCAGGCCTTTTTCAGGTCGTCGCTGGCGTGCTGGTCGAGGATCGGCACGCAGATCGAGTTGATGACGAGCGACAGGATCGGGCAGCCGTTGGCCGCCACCTCTTCGACCACAACGTGGTAGTCGGCGAGCCCGGCGCCGCTGCCGCCATGGGCTTCCGGCGCGTGCACGCCGAGGAAGCCGGCCCGGCCGAGCTCGTTCCACAGCTCCGTGGGCTTCTGCTTCGCCTTGGTGACCTCCTGGAAGTACTTGCGACCGTAGCGGCCGACCAGCTTCCCGACGCTGTCGCGCAGCATCGCGTGGTGCTCGGCGGTGTCGACGAGGGAGGAGCGGAAGAGCGTGTTCATGCGCGGGGACCTGCGTCCTTGGAAACGAAGTAGCGGGTGTCGGACCAGTCGAAGAAGCCCTTTCCGGACTTCACGCCGAGCTCCCCGCGGGCGACCTTGTCGCGCAGGAGCTTGGGCGGGGCGAAGCGGTCGCCGAGCTTCGAGGAGAGGTACAGGGCGATGTCGAGCCGCACGTCGAGCCCGACGATGTCGCACAGCTTCAGCGGCCCGACCGGATGGCGGAACGCGACGACCTGGCCCTTGTCGATGTCCTCGGCGCTGGCGACGCCGTCCTCCAGCATGCGGATCGCCTCGATGGCGGCGAGCATGTCGAGGCGGCTCGTCGCGAAGCCCGGCACGTCGCGCGAGACGATCGTGGTCTTGCCGGTCGACTCCGCGAAGGCGCGCGCCAGCGCCACCGCTTCGTCGCTCGTCGCGGCCCCGCGCACGAGTTCGACCATCGGCAGCGACCAGACCGGGTTGAAGTAGTGCATGCCGAGGAAGCGGGACGGATCGAGCGCGCAGCTGGAAAGCCGGTCGATCGAGATCGAGCTCGTGTTGGTGGCCAGAATGCGCGGCTCGAGCGCGGCGAGCTGGCGCAGCACGCGCTCCTTGAGATCGGGCAGTTCCGGCACCGTCTCGACGATCAGGTCCATGCCGCGCGGCAGATCGGTGGCGTCGCCGACCATGGCGATGGCCGTCTCGACGCGTCCGGCCTGGTCGGCCGTGAGCTTGCCCCGCTTCAGGCCGGAGGCCGCGGCCTCGGCAAGGATGCCGCGCACCGCCTCGCGGCGGGCCTGGCCGGGCTCGACGAGCCACACCTGCGAGCCGGCGACGGCGTGCACGTAGGCGATGCCGACGCCCATGGTGCCGGCTCCGACGACGGCAACCGAAGCGGGAGTGACGGGGGCAATGACGTCAGCCATGGCAGGCCTCCTTCCGGAGCGCCTGCGACAGGCGCGTCAGGCGGTGGGATGCGTTGCGGAGGGCGGGCAGCCGACCATCGTCAGCACGAGCGAGGCCGCTCCGTCCGCGGCCTCTTCCTTCGTCAGGCGTCCGCCGCTGCGGAACCAGACCGGCGCCCAGCCCACGATGCTGCCGATGGCCAGGGCCGCCAGACGGACGTCCGGGATGACGAACTCCTTGTTCGCCACGCCTTCTTCCAGGAGCTGCACGAGCCGGTGATCGAAGTCCCGCCGCATCCGGTTGATGCGGTCGCGGTCCTCCGGCTCCAGCTCCTTCTCCTCGCGGTTGTAGATCACCGCGTGAGCCTGGTTCTCCAGCACCGTCCGCGTGAAGTCGCTCATGACGGTCCAGAGCTTCTGCTTGGCCGTGCCCTGCTGCGTCAGCGTCCTGCTGATCGTCGCATGGGCCTGCAGGATGGCTCGGGAGCAGATCTCGGCCAAAAGCGCGTTCTTCGAGCGGTAGTACTGGTAGATGAAGGGCTTGGTGACACCCAGCGCCTTCGCCACCTCGTCCAGCGTCGTGTGCGCGTAGCCCTGCCGGTAGAACAGGTCTACCGCTGCGGAGAGGATGCGCTCCCGCTTCAGCTGCGAGACGAGATCCCGCATGTCGCCGCCGGATACCGGTGCGGCCTCCTGCTTGCGCGCCGATTTGCGCGACGACCGCTTCGCGGCAGCCGTGGGGGTGCTGTCGGTCATGATGACGAAACTGTCCTTCTGCCTCGCGGCAGACCGCGGGTTCGGTTCGTGAGCCGTGCTTGGTGGTACGACAAAAGCCGCCCGATTGGAAAGCGGTGGAGGTGACGCCGGGAGCGCTCACGAGAAGGCCCCCCCGTTCACGTTCACGCCCTCGCCGACCATGTGGGCGGCGAGATCGGAGGCCAGGAACAGCATCACGCCGGCGACCTCTTCAGGCGTTGCGTAGCGTCCCTGGGGGATGGTCGAGGTCCGGCGCTTGCGCAACGCCTCGAAGTCGCCGCCGGACTGGGACACCTCGATGTCGCGCATCAGGGGGGTGTCGACCGGGCCGGGGCAGACCGCGTTGACGCGGACGCCGCTGCGAGCGACCTCGAGCGCGGCCGTGCGGGTGAGCCCCAGCACGGCATGCTTGCTGGCGACGTAAGGGCCGAGCTGGCGCGTGGCGATGCGCGCGGCGAGCGAGGCCGTGTTGACCACGGCGCCGCTCTTCTGCGCGATCATGACCGGCAGGACGTGCTTCAGGCCGAGGAAGACGCCCTTCACGTTGACGGCCATGACCGCGTCGAACGCGTCCTCGGGCACGTCGACCAGCGGCATGACCGGGCCCTGCCAGCCGGCATTGTTCATGAACACGTCGATACGGCCCCAGCGGTCCATAGCGGCCCGCACGTAGCCGGCGACGTCGTCGCTGCGGGTCACGTCGGCCCTGATCGCGAAGGCCTCGCCGCCGCCGTCCGTCGCCAGCCCTGCCGTCTCGCCGGCCTTGCGCTCGTCGATGTCGACGGCCAGCACCCGCGCCCCGGCGCCGGCCAGCGCCAGCGTCACGGCGCGGCCGATGCCGCCGCCGGCTCCGGTGACGATGGCGGCGCGGCCGGTCAGGTCTATGGTGGAGCGGGGGAGGGGAGCCATGGGGCGGTGGACCGGTCTCAGGCCGCGGGGGCCCGGGTCGCGGACCCGGTTTTCGGGGACAGCTTGAAGCCGGGATAGCCCTCGGCCTCGCTGCGCTCCAGGATCCGGCGATAGCCGCGCACCCCGCCCGAATAGGGCATGAACACGCGCGGCTTACCCGCCACCTCGGCGCCGTTGTAGTAGCTGTCGGCGGTCAGGTAGAGCGTCTCCTTGGCGCGCTCGTTGACGTGGGCGACCCAGGCGCGCTCCGCCTCTTCCTCGGCCTCGAAGGTGCTGAGCCCCTTCTCCCGCATGGTGCGGACGAGGCGGGAGAACCAGTCGATCTGCTCCTCGATGGAGACCATCACGTTGCTGAGCAGCGACGGGCTGCCGGGGCCGCAGACGATGTGCATGTTCGGGAAGCCGTGCACGCCGACGCCGAGCTGCGAGACGGGGCCTGCCGCCCACTTCTCCTTCAGCGTGACGCCGCCGCGCCCGACGATGTCGGGCTTCAGCAGCGAGCCGGTGAAGGCATCGAAGCCGGTGGCGAAGATGACGATGTCGAAGCTGTGGTCCTTCGCCGCCGTGCGGATGCCGTTCGCGGTGAACGCCACGATCGGCGCCTCGCGCAGATCGGCGAGCTCGACGTTGTCGCGGTTGAAGGCCTCGAAGTAGCCGCTGTCGACGGAGGGACGGCGAGCGGCGAAGGCGTGGTCCTTCGGCACGAGCTTCTCGCGCAGGTCCGGCTTCTCGATCTTGGCCGCGATGCGCCGGCGAATGAAGTCGGCGGCGGTGTCGTTGGCGGGCTTCGAGAGGAGGATGTCGAAATAGGCCAGCGCGAAGCCGAAGCCCCAGCGGTTCCAGGCGGCCTCGTAGACCTTCTCGCGCTCTTCCGGCGGCGCGTCGAGCGCCGAGACGCGGTTCGGCTTGAAGCCGAGGCCGGTCGGCGAATTCCGGGCCTGCAGGCGGCGTTCGGCGTAGTTCGCCTTCACCGCCTTGTCCTCCTCGTCGGTGACGGGGGCGTTGGCGGCCGGGATGGAGTAGTTCGCGGTGCGCTGGAAGACGGTGAGGTGGGCGGCCTCGCGGGCGATCACCGGGGTCATCTGCATGCCGGACGAACCGGTGCCGATGATGGCCACCCGCTTGCCGGTGTAGTCGACCTTGTCCTTCGGCCACACGCCGCTGTGGATGATGCGGCCCTTGAAGCTCTCCTGCCCGGGATAGGCGGGAGCCTTGGTGGTCGAGAGCTGCCCGAGGCACAGCACGAGGTGCTTGGCCGACCATTGGCGACCGTCCTGCGACGTCACCGTCCAGCGCTCGGCCGCCTCGTCGAACACGGCCGACGCCATGCGGGTGTTGAGCAGGATGTCCTTGCGCAGGTCGAAGCGGTCGGCGACGTGCTCGATGTAGCGCAGGATCTCGGGCTGGGTCGCGTAGCGCTCGCTCCAGCGCCACTCCTGCTCGAGCTCGGGGGAGAAGCTGTAGGAGTAGTCGTAGCTCTCGACGTCGCAGCGCGCGCCCGGGTAGCCGTTGTGGTACCAGACGCCGCCGATGCCGTCGCTCGCCTCGATGACGAGGACCTTCTCGCCGATGCCGCGGAAGGTGTGGAGAGCGCGCAGGCCGGCGAATCCGGCGCCGACGATCAGGACGTCGAGGGTGTCCACTGTGCAGCCTCCTGCAGTACCCGACGCGCGCCGGCAGACCATCGCGAACTCCGCCCGGAGCCGCTTCGCCGCGCCACGTCGATTGGCATTTCCTACCCGTGGGTAGATTTATGTACGCATTGGTTTGAGTTGGCAAGTGCGATCTTGCGCATGCACGCTGTGGGCATTTTCGCACGCGGCGGGATTGTGGAAAACTGGCCGGTATCGTATGTCTACTCACCAGTAAGAGCGTGGCCGCCGGGCGAGCGAGCGCCGTTTCAAAGGGAGGACGCCGGATGGAGACGCAGGCGCAACCGCAGCCATCGGCGGCCGTCGACCGTGCCCCGGCCTGGCCCTTCGGCTCCGTTTCCGATCGTCAGGCCCGCCTTCGCGACCTCTACCCGGCCTGGACCTCGCATACGCTGGACCGCGTGCTCGACGACATCGCCGCCGCGCATCCCGACCGTCCGCTCGTCGTCACCGACGACCTCGACTGGAGCTACGCCGAGGTGAAGCGCAGGTCCGAGCGCATCGCCGCAGGGCTGGTGGCAGCCGGCGTGAAGCCCGGCGACCACGTCGCGCTGCTGATGGCGAACCATCCCGACTTCGTCGCCATCAAGTTCGGCATCGCGCGGGCCGGCGCCGTCGCCGTGCCGATCAACTTCCTGAACCGCCGCGACGAGCTCAGCTACGTCCTCGCGCAGTCGGACGCGGTCTTCCTGTTCACGATGGATCGCTTCCGCGACCTCGACTATCTCGGCTTTCTCGACGAACTGGCCCCGGGCTGGGAGGGCAGGGCCGGCGGCAGCCGGTTCCCGCGCCTGAAGGCGATCGTCGTCCGGCCCGATGCCGGCATCGCCCCTCGCGGGGGGCTGACCACTCTGGCGGACTTCCAGGAGCAGGCGCCGGCCTGGACGCCGATCGCTCATCCGGGCCCGACCACGAACTCCGACATCATCTACACCTCGGGCACCACCGGCGCCCCCAAGGGCGTCATGCTGACCCACGACATGCTGGCGCGCACCGCGTTCGGCAGCACGTACGGCCGGGCGTTCGAGGACGGGCGGCGCATTCTCTTCTCGCTGCCGATGTACCACGTCTATGGCTATGTCGAGGGCCTGTTGGCCTGCCTCTTCGTGGGCGGCTCCATTGTGCCGCAGCTGAAGTTCGATGCTGCAATGACCCTGCGCGGCATCGAGCGCCACCGGGCGACCGACGTCCTGCTGATCCCCACGATGACTATGGCCCTCCTCGACGAGGTCGCGAAGGCTCCCTACGACCTGTCGTCGTTGCACGCCATGATCTCGTCGGGAGGCCGCTCGCCGTCCTGGATCTGGCAGCGCATCTTCGATGACCTCGGTCCGCACGAACTCACCACGGGCTACGGCATGACCGAGGTCACCGCGTCCGCGACCGTCACGCGTCCTGACGATCCCTTCAAGCGCCTGCTCCACACCAACGGCCGCCTGCGCGACGTGGGTCCGGCGGGCGATTTAGCCAGCGGCGGGCTGCTCGTCTCCTATCGCGTGGTCGAGCCGTTGAGCGGGGAGGTCCTCCAGCCGGGCGAGGTCGGGGAGCTGCAGGCCCGCGGCATCGGGGTGACGGCCGGCTACTACAACAAGCCCGACGAGACGGCCGCAGCTTTCACGGCGGACGGCTGGCTTCGCACCGGCGATCTCGGCCGCGTCGACGAGGAAGGCTATCTCACCCTCGTCGGCCGGCTGAAGGAATCCTACCGCTGCGGCGGCGAGCAGGTCCTGCCCTCCGAGATCGAGGACCTGCTGGTCACCCATCCTGCGGTGTTCCAGGCCCATGTCGTGCCGGTTGCCGACGAGCGCATGGGCGAGATCGGGGTGGCCTGCATCGTGCTCCGCAACGACGCGGCCGTGACCGCGCAGGAGCTCATCGCCTTCTGCGCCGCGCACCTCGCGCGCTTCAAGGTCCCGCGCCACGTGGTGTTCCTGCGCGGTGACGAGATCCCGGTGACGCCCTCCGGGCGGGCCCGCAAGTTCCTGCTCGCCGACATCGTGCGCGAGCGCCTGAACCTCGGAAAGGCATCATGACCACCACCAGCACCCCGGTCCGGCGGATCACCGTCGACACGCCGGTCGGCTTCGAACTGATCGGCGTGAAGAAGAAGGCCGCCATCCAGCTCATGGGCTCGCGCCTGTGGGGGCGCTTCAACCCGAACCACTGGGATCCGGCCTATGCCGGCGAGACGGGGCTCAAGGCTCCGATCCAGACCGGCGAGATGTCCTCGGCCTACATCGCCGAGATGTGCGTGAACTGGTTCGGCGCGGACTTCTTCAAGGGCGCCCGGATCAACTGCAAATACATCGCCTCGACCTTCGCCGGCGAGACCATCGAGACCTTTGGCGTCGTGCGCGAAAAGACCGCCAAGGGCAGCGGCTACCGCTTCACCGTGGACGTCTGGGCCGCCAACGAGGACGGCGAGAAGAAGACGGTCGGCTTCGTCGAAGTCGACGTCGGCGTTTGAGAGACGGAGCAAAGACCATGACCGACCGGACGCAAACGCTCCGCCCCACCACCGTCATCCAGGACGAGCAGACCCGCGCCTTCGTCGAGGGCCTGCAGAACGGCTCGCAGACCTACTGGGACATGATCGAGATCGGATCGGTGCTGTCGCGCGAGCTGACCATCACGCCCGAGCTCGTGATCCTCTATGCCGACGGCGTCGAGGACTACAATCCCTGGTACGAGGGATGGAAGATGAACACGTGGCACATCCCCGGCGAATCGCCCTTCGGCGGCGCCATCGTGCCGCCGCTGATGATGTCCCACTTCGTGCTCTGCGTGCAGTTCGACCACACCAAGCCCTTCGCCATCGGCTCGATCCACACCTTCCACGACACGGAAATCCTCGCCCCGATCCCCGTCGGCGCCACGGTGCGGATCGATGCGAAGGCCGTCGACAAATACGAGAAGCGCGGCCGCCGCTACGTCCGCCACGAGGTCACCGTCGAGGACGTCGCCACGGGCACCCTCTACATGCGCGAGCTCAGGGACATCCTGTCTTTGTAACGCCGCTGCCCGCCGATTGTGCGCCCCCCTCTCAGCCGTCCTGCCCGGGCTCGGCCCGGGCATCCACGACTGAGCCGGGGCCATCCTCAGTCGTGGATGGCCGGGCCAAGCCCGGCCAGGACGCGGAGAGGACGAGCAGGTTGGACTTGTTGGAGCACCATCCCGCCGCGGCTTACACCGCCAGGTCGATCTCCGTCAGCGTCTGCATGTCCCTGGCGTACCAGGCCCGGATGCCCGCCTTGCGCCGCCCGAGATAGCGCGGCGCGTCGCCGTCCAGCACCATGGGCATGTCGTGCCCCGGGATCACGACGGTGCCCGGCCGCTGCCGCCACAGCCCCCAGATCATCTCGATCGAGGCTTTGCTCACCGCCGCGTCGTAGGTCATGTCCGTGTCGCGCGAGATGAGTTCGGCCCGGTTCTTGGCCGCGTCGCCCGTGAACACGTAGTCGCGTTCCGGCGTGCGCCAGTGGAACACGAGGCAGCCCGGCGTGTGGCCCGGCGCGATGTGCGCCGTCATGCCGGGGAACACCGTCGAGCCGTCGGCGACCTTTTCGCAGGTCGCCCAGTCGTCGAGCGCGCGGACGTAGAACTCCGGCACCGGCGTCTCGCCCCAGGGCTGCTCCAGCGCCCACGCCATCTCCACGGCGCCGACCACGATGCGCGCGTGGCGGAAGAGGGGCCAGTTCACCGAGTGGTCGAAATGGGAGTGGGTCAGCAGCAGGTCGGTGACGTCGGCGGGCGTGAGTCCGCGTCCGCGCAACTGCTCCATGACGAGCCCCCGCATGCCGAAGTTGCCGGCGTCGATCAGCGCCGTGCGTCCTTCGGCGCGGATCAGGGCCACGGTGCTCCAGCCGAGTCCGCCGTGGCAGACGGACTTGCCCGGAAAGCCGCAGACCATGATGTCGACGGCGTCGAGCGCCGGATCCGGTTCGCCGATGGATTGCATGCTGGTTCCTCCTCCCCCGAAGCCTAGAGGGCTCCGGTCGGGCTGGCCAGCTTGCCGCTACCGCTGGTGCAGCACCAGCGGGATGTCGCTGAGCCGCTCGGCGGCCCCGTCGGTGATCACGAAGGTCTGCCCGACGCCCGCGGCGAGGCCCGTGCGGGTGTCGGGGATCATGATGTGCACGAAGAACACCATGCCCGGCTGCATGACGAGGCGGTTGCCGGAGTAGATCATCGGCGGCACGTCCATCCAGGTCGGGCGGAAGGTGCAGCCCAGCGCATAGCCGCAGGCGGCGAAGCGTTCCGTGGCGAAGCCCGCCCCGTCGAGCACGCGGCGGTGAATGTCGTCCAGCGTGCCGAGTTCGCGCCCGGCGCGCGCCGCCTCCACAATCTCGTCGAGCGCCGCGGCGGCCACCGTGACCATGTCGCGCTGGCGCGGGTCGACCGGGCCGATCGCCACCGTGTGCTCGATGCAGACGTGGTAGCGGCAGTAGGAGGCGCCGAGCTCGATCATCAGCTGGTCGGTGTCGCCCATGCGCCGCGGCCCGCCGACGCCGCGGCCGAACAGGGCGCGCGGGCCGGAGTTCACCAGCGGCCCGGTGGCCGGCATCTCCGCCCCCTCGGCGAGCATGGCGCCGACGCCCGCCGCCGTGACGGCGCTGTCGAGGATGTTCGGCCGGGTGGCATCGATCATCGCCCGCGTGGCCACGTCCGCCAGCCGGCCCGCCTCGCGCACGTAGACGAGTTCGGCCGGCGACTTGGTCAGCCGCAGCGTCCGCACGAGGTCGGACGCGTCCGTCAGCGCGCAGACCCCGTCGAGCGCCGCCTCCACCTCGCGGCAGTTCGCGCCGGTCAGTCCATGCGTGGCGAACTCCACGCCGACCCTGGCGCCCTTGAGCCCCAGCTCCTCCAGGATGCCGCGCAGCTCGAGGGCAGGGCGCGCGCCCTCCGCGTTCAGCCAGACGCGGACGTCGTCGTAAAGCGAGGAGACCAGGGCCTGCCGCAGGTCGGGCCGGCGCGTCAGGAGCACGGTGGGCCGCTCGTCCGCGGTCACGACCCCGACCTGGAAGAAGACGTAGCCCGAGGTGTCGAAGCCGGTGAGGTAGTAGTGGCTCTCCTGCGCGAACACGAGCAGCGCATCGAGCCCGCGGGCCTTCAGCTCCCTGCGGGCACTGGCGAGACGGCCGGCATGCTCGGCGGCCTCGAAGCGCAGCGTGACCTCGCGGCCGGAGGGGGTGGTCGCCTGGTACTCGGCCATGGTCGGGCTCCTTGTGTTCTGGGCTATCGGCTCGCTCTCTCCACCGTCCTGGCCGGGCTCGGCCCGGGCATCCACGAATTCAGGACGGCCCCGGCAAAGGCGTGGATGCCCGGGCCGAGCCCGGGCAGGACGAGCTTGGAGATTGAAGGGACCTGGCGGCCCTCACGCCACTTCGCAGATGTCGAGGATGGTGAGCAGGTACACCCGCACCATGTCGAGGTAGTCGGCGATGTCGACGCGCTCGTCGGGCATGGTGTTGTAGCGCCCGCCCGGGCCGCACACGATGCCTTCCATGCCGAGCTCGTTGTAGAAGTGGCCCGCGTCGGTGCCGTAGAAGCCCGGCGGGGTGATGGCGCCGGTCGGCTGGGGCACGCCGCGCACGGTCTCGTAGGCCTTGTTGATGGCCTTCACGATGCGGGCGTTCTTGTCGACCTGGAAGAAGGGCATCAGCGGCTGGCCGTCGGTTGTCTCGCGCTCGACCGTGGCCTTGAGGCCCGGGAAGCGCTGCTCCAGGCCGTCGAGCGCCTTGCGCAGATCCGCGAGCGCGTTGGCCTCGGTCTGGCCGGGGGCGTAGCGGCCCGAGCCCTTGATGCGCACGACGTCGGCGACCTGCGGCGGGCGCCACTCGTGGAACTCCTTGCCGAGCGCCCCGCGCACCACGCCCACATGCACCCGGTTGATCGAGCGGTGCTCGTCGCTGGGCGCGTCGGAGAAGGTCATGGCGTTGAGGCGCGGGATGAGGTCGCAGGCCGCCATGATGGCGTCCACCGCCTGCTCGCGCTTCGACATGTGGCGGGTGATGCCCTGCAGCTCGATGATGAAGGTGAAGGCCGCCGCGTGCATCGTCAGCGCCTGCAGGTCGGTGGGTTCGCTGTTGACGAAGTAGTCGGCCCGCACGCCCTGCCTGATCGCCGCCAGCGTGCCGACGCCGCCCTGCAACTCGCCGATGACGAAGGTCAGGATCACGTCGCCCTTCAGCTTCACGCCGGCATCGATCAGCGTCTTCACGGCGCAGTAATAGGCCGCGTCGCCCGCCTTCATGTTCGACACGCCGATGCCGTAGATGAACTTGTCGTCGACGAGCCCGCCCCAGGGGTCGACGGTCCAGCCCTCCGTGACGGGGTTGGTGTCGACATGCCCGTTGAAGAGCAGGCTCTTGCCGCCGCCCTGGCCTTTCCAGCGGCCTATGGCGTTGAAGCGGCTCTCCTGCACCGGGGTCATCTCGGCCTCGAGGCCGATGCCGCGCATGGAGGCGACCATGTGCTCGACGAGCTTCCGCTCGCCCTCGGTCTGCGTGTAGCTCTTGTGGCGCACCATGCCGGCGAGGAAGTCGAGGCAGGCCTTCTCGTCGATGCGGGCGAGGATCGCTTTCGGGTCCATGGCAAGGTGTTCCTTGGCGGAGTGTCCTTGGAATCTCAGCCGCCCGCGGGCGCGGGAACGGCGTCGAGGAGGCTGCGCGTGTAGGGGTGCCGGTCGGGGGCGTCGCACTGGTCGACGTCGAACACGTCGACGCATTCGCCGCGGTACATCACCAGGATGCGGTGCGCGAGCTGCCGCACGAGGTTGATGTCGTGGGTGATGAACAGGCAGGTCGAGCCGGTGCGCGCCTGCAGGTCGACCAGCAGTCGGGCGATCGCGGCCTGCACCGACACGTCGAGCGAGGAGGTGACCTCGTCGCACAGCACCACGTCCGGCTCCGAGGCGAAGGCGCGGGCGATGGCCACGCGCTGCTTCTCGCCGCCCGAGAGCTGGTGCGGGTAGCGCAGCGCGAAGTCCTTCGGCAGCAGCACCTGCTCGAGGAGCTCCGCCACGCGGGCATCGAGGCCGCCCTCGGGCACGAGGCCGTAAAGCTTCAGCGGCCTCGACAGGATGGTTCGGATGCGCTGGCGCGGGTTGAGCGAGCCGTCCGGGTTCTGGAAGATGATCTGGACGCGCCTGCGGTAGGCGCGGTCCAGCGCCTCGCGCGAGCCGAAGCTGCGATCGCCGAGCTTGACCGTGCCGTCGAAGGCGTTGAGGCCGGCGATGGCCCGCGCGATGGTCGACTTGCCCGACCCGGACTCGCCGACGATGCCCAGGATCTCGCCCTTGCGCGCGGTCAGCGTCACGTCGCGGGCGCCGACCACTTCCGACTGGCGGCGTCCCAGCAGGCGCTCGACGAGCGTGCTCTCGCCGTAGCGGATGGTGGCCTTGTCGAGCCGCAGGAGCGGCTCGCCGGTGGCCGCCGGCACGTTGTGGACGAGGCGGTGGGTCGGGCGGGGGACGGCGGCGATGAGGCGGCGCGAGTAGTCGTCCCGCGGCGCGGAGAACACCTGCTGCGCCGGGCCCTGCTCGACGATGGTGCCGCGGTGGATGACCGCGAGATCGTGGGCGATGCGCGAGACGAGCGCGAGGTCGTGCGAGATGTAGAGCGCCGCGACGCCGGTCTCGTCCTGCAGCTTGACGAAGAGGTCCTGGATCTGCCGGGCGGTGATCACGTCGAGAGCCGTGGTCGGCTCGTCGAAGATGATGCATTCCGGGTTGCAGGCGAAGGCGGTGGCGATCACCACGCGCTGCTTTTCGCCGCCCGAGGCCTGGTGCGGGTAGCGGCCCATCATGTCGGCCGGCCGGCTGATGCCGGTGCGGGCCAGCAGCGCCTCGCCTTGATCGCGCGCCTCCTTCTCGGAGAGGCCGCGATGGCGCACCAGCACCTCGGCGAGCTGCTGGCCGAGCGTCAGCGTCGGGTTCAGCGAGGTGCTCGGGTCCTGGAACACCATGCCGATGCGCCGGCCGCGAATGTCGCGGATCTGCGCCGGCGTCTTCGTGCGCAGGTCCTCGCCCGAGATCAGCAGTTGGCCCGCGCCCTCGCGGGCATTGCCGGCCAGGTAGCGCAGGATGGCCCAGGCGAGCGACGTCTTGCCGGACCCGGACTCGCCCACGAGCCCAAGCGTGCGCCCATGCCGGACGGCGAGGTTGATGTCCTTCAGCGCATGGAAGAGGCCAGCGGGGGTCTCGTAGGCCAGCGAATAACCGCGCACCTCCAGCACGGCGGGCGCGGCCTCGCGTCCGCTCCCCTGCGCGATGTTGGGTGCCGCGCTCACCGGCGCCCCCGCGGGTCGATGAGGTCGCGCAGCGCGTCGCCGAACAGGTTGAAGCCCAGCGCGGCGATGGCGATGGCGGCCCCGGGGGCCGCGACGCACCAGGGATTGCGGAACATGTATTGGCGGGCCTCGGCGATCATCAGGCCCCACTCGGTGCTCGGCGGCTGGGCGCCCAGCCCGAGGAAGCCCAGCGTCGCGCCGAGCATGATGGCGAAGGAGACGCGGATGGTCGCCTCGACGATCAGCGGCCCCAGGGCGTTCGGCAGCACCTCCGCGCCGATGATGTAGGCCCGGCTCTCGCCGCGCGCGACGGCGGCCTGCACGAACTCGCGGGTGCGGACCGACAGGACGGCGCTGCGCGAGATGCGCGCCATGCCGGGCGTGAAGGCCACCGCCACCGCCAGCAGCGCGTGCCCGGCGCCGCCGCCCAGCACGGTGACGATGAGCAGCGTGAACAGGAGGTCGGGCACGGCCAGCAGCCCGTCGACGAGGCGCATGATGAGGCTGTCGATCCAGCCGCCCACCACGCCCGCGGTGATGCCGATCATGGCCCCGAAGCCGACGCCCAGCAGGGTGGCGCTCACCCCGAAGGCGACCGTGGTGCGCGCCCCGTTCAGGATGCGCGAGAAGAGGTCGCGCCCGAACTGGTCGGTGCCGAGCCAGAACGACGCGGACGGACCCTGCAGGCGCGTCGCCGGATGGAAGAGCTGCGGGTCGTGCGGCGCGAGAAAGGACCCGAAGAGGGCGGCGAGCAGTACGACGGCCAGCAGGATGGCGCCGGCGAGGCCCGTCGGGTGGCGCAGGAGGTCACGCATAGCGCACCCGCGGGTCGAGCGCGGCGATCACGATGTCGGAGATGAGGTTCGACAGGGCGTAGACGCCGGCGAGCACCAGCGTGGTCGCCTGGATGACCGGCAGGTCGCGGTTCTGCAGGGCGTAGATCATGAGCCGGCCGAGCCCCGGCCAGGCGAAGACCTCCTCGACCACGATGATGCCGCCGAGCAGGTAGCCGATGTCGAGCGAGATCACGGCGACGGCCGGGGCCATGGCGTTGCGCAGCGCATGGCGCCGGATCACGGTGAATTCGGAGAGGCCCTTCAGGCGCGCGGCGCGGATGTAGTCGCTGGCCAGCACGTCCGACATCTCGCTGCGCACCTGCCGGGCGATGTGCGCGGTGAGGATGAGGCAGAGCGTCAGGGCCGGAAGCACCATGTGGTAGAGGAAGCCCGGCAGGCTCTCGCCCGGCGGGGTGTAGCCGCCGGCCGGGAAAAACTGGCGTTCGGGCGCCGCGAGGAAGACGAGCAGGATCGTCGCCGTGACGAACTCCGGCACGCAGGTCCCGAGATAGGCGAACAGGCTGATGACGAGGTCGCCCCACGTGCCGCGCTTCATGGCGGCGACCACGCCCATCGGGATGGCGATGAGCGTGACGGCGACGAGGGCGGCGGCGGCAAGCGCCAGCGAGCGCCAGAAGGCCTCGGCGATCAGCGCGCTGACGGGAACGGACAGGCGCATCGAGATGCCCCAGTCCCCCGAGAGGATGCCCTGGATCCAGCTCAGATACTGCGCCCACCACGGCCTATCGAGGCCGAGCTGCAGCTCCAGCGCCTTCAGCTGGTCCGGGGTGGCGTATTCGCCCAGGATCATGACCGCGGCGTTGCCCGGCAGGATCTGGGTGATGCCGAAGACCGTCGCGGAGACGATCCACAGCACCACCAGCACCGAGAGCAGGCGCCGGGCGAGGTAGCCCGCGTTCATGGCCGGTCAGGCCCGCTGCACCCACACGTCCTCGACGTAGAAGGTCCGCGACAGCGGGCTGCTGGTCCAGTTCTTCACGTGCGAGCGGCTGGCCGTCAGCACGTCCTGGAAAAACGGGATGATCGAGGGCCGGTCGCGGACCATGAGTTCCTGCGCCTGCTTGTAGATGGCGCGGCGCTCGGCGTCGTCGGGCGAACTGCGGCCCTTCTTCACGAGGTCGTCGAACTCCTGGTTGTTCCAGGCCGTGTCGGCGAAGGCGGCATCGGTCGTGAAGAGCAGCGTGAAGGCCGCGTCCTCGGTCGCCTGCATGCCCCAGTAGCCGATGTAGAAGTTGCCCTTGCGCCAGACATTGGCGAGGTAGGTGTCGTGCGGGATCGTCTGCACGTCGATGTCGAAGCCGGCGGGCTGCGCCATCTGCTTCACCGCGACGCCCACCTGCGAGCGGATCGCCGGGCGGTTGGAGCAGATCAGCGGGATCTTGAGGCCGTTGGTGTAGCCGGCCTCGGCCAGGAGCTTCTTCGCCTTGGCGGGGTCGTAGGGGACCTCGGGCGTGTCGGCGAGGTAGCGGTAGCCGGGCGCGATGACGTTGTCCTTCGCCGGGCGGCCGAGACCGTCGAGCACGAGGTCCACCAGCATCTGCCGGTCGACCGCATGGGCCATGGCGGTGCGCACCCGGATGTCGTCGAACGGCTTGGTGTCCATCCGCATGACGATGTTGGAGAAGCGCCCGCTCGGCACGCGCAGCGCATTGACGCCGGGGGCGGCGGCGATGCGCTTGAAGTCCGCCTGCTGGACTTCCAGCATGGCGTCCATGGCGCCGGAGAGGAAATTGGCGGACTCGGCCGCCAGGTCCGGGAAGAGGTACATCTCGACGCCGTCGAGATAGGGCTTGCCCGGCCTGTAGTAGCCCGTGTGCTTGACGAGCTTGAGCAGGCGCGAGCCGTCGAAGGTCTCGATCTTGAACGGGCCGGTGCCGTTGGCCTTGGTGTCGAGGTTGATCAGCGGCTCCTTCAGCGCCGCCGCCGAGACGATGCGGGCGTTGGCGTGGGCCACGGAGACCGGCAGGTCGGCATTGCCCACCTTCAGGTCGAACTTCACGGTCAGCGGGTCGGGCGCCGTGATGTCGGCGATCATGTCGAGCACGGTGCGCGCCGGCGACTTGGTGGCCGGGTCGAGGATCGCCTTGAAGGTCGCGACAACGTCGGCCGACGTGAAGGGCGAGCCGTCATGGAAGGTCACGTTCGGCCGCAGCTTGAAGACGAAGGTCTTGGCGTCGGGGCTCGCCGTCCACTCGGTGGCGAGTTCCGGCTGCGGCTTCATCTGCGGGTCGAGCCGGGTGAGGCCCGAATAGATCATGTCGACGGCCAGGTATTCCGCCGGACCCGACAGCTGCAGCACGTTGAGCTGCGCGATGCGGACCGAGTGGCTGACCTTGAGAATGCCGCCCGGCTTCGGCGTGGCCGTCTGGGCCTCGGCGAGGCCCGGAAGGGCGGTGGCGCCGGCGATGCCGGCCAGAACCTGGCGTCGATTGATGCTGAACGTGCTCATGCTTGCCATCCCCCTCAAGTGATCACAGTCAAATCGTCCGGCAGCCCGGTCAGGACCTCGGGGGCCCCCTCCGTCACCAGCAGAGTGTGTCCCACGCCCATGGCGTAGCCCGTGTCGCTGTCGCCGATCATGACGTGGTAGAACAGCGTCATGCCCGGCTGGCACGGTGTCGGGTTGCCCGAATAGATCATGGGCGGCACGTCCATGCTGGTCGGCGCGAAGGTGCAGCCCACGGAATAGCCTGTCGCTCCGTAACGGTGCGCCCGGAACCCAGCCTTGTCGAGGCCGTCGGCATGCACGTCGAAGATCTCGCCCAGCGTGGTGCCGGGACGCGCGATCTCGGTCATGCGGCGCAGCGTCTCGCGCGCGGCCTCGTACATGTACCGCTGCCGGTCGGTGGCGTGGCCGAGGATGATCATCCACTCGGTCTTCACGTTGTAGCGGCGGTAGGCGACCGGATATTCGACCAGGATCTGGTCGACCGGCTCCAGGATGCGCGGCATCGACACGCCGCGCCCGTAGACGGCGCGCGGGCCCGAGTTGAAGAGGGGCGCATTGGGCGGCATGTCGCCGCCACCCTCGAGCACCACCTTGAGATAGGCGGCGTTGAGCGAGGCGTCCATGACGCCGGGCTTGGCCGTGGCGATGACGGCTTCGAGCGACCGGTCGAGCAGCGCCGCCGCCTTGCGCACATAGGCGATCTCGGCCGGCGACTTCACGAGCCGCAGCTTGCGGATCATGTGGTCGTCGTTGTCCAGCGTGCAGAAGCCGTCCAGCGTCTTCTGCAGGCGCCACAGGTTCCAGCCGGTGAGGCCGTGGGTGTTGAGCTCCACCGCGAGCCGGCCGCCGCCGAGACCGAGTTCGTCCAGGATGACCCTGAGGTCGCGGGCCGGGTTGGCGTCCTCGGCGTCCCACCAGATCCGGATGTCCTCGATGGTGCTCGTCTGGCGGGCCTGCAGCAGGTCCGGGCGCCGCGTCAGCAGCACGATCGGCCGGTCGTCGGCGGTGACGATCGCGCACTGGAAGAAGACGAAGCCGCCGGTGTCGTAGCCGGTCAGCCAGAAGTGGCTCTCCTGGGCGAAGACGAGCATCGCGTCGAAGCCCTTGGCCCGCAGTTCGGCCCTGAGCCGGGCCTGGCGCGAAAGATGCTCCTCCCGGCTGAACGGCAGATTGGGCGGACCGGTGAACGGAGCAGGCGCCATGCTGGAAAGGCCTCGATCTGGGCAAAGCTTGCCAGAACGCTATGGGGTGGTATACCACCTGTCAACCACTGGAATGCCCAAATCGCGGTCACCGCGGGGCACCCCAGCGACTGAACCTTTTGCATGGCGCCCGTTCAGGGTGCACCGGCGGCAGGAGACCGGTTCGACCGATGCTGATGGTCCCCGAGAAGCGGCTTGCGATTCAGGCCTATGAGCAGGTGCTGGACATGATCATGGGCGGCCAGCTGAAGCCCGGCACGCTCATCCAGGAGCGCCGCCTCGCCGAGCATCTGGGCATGTCGCGCACCCCCATGCGCGACGGATTGCTGATGCTGGAGAGCGAAGGCCTGCTCGAGCGCCAGGGCGCGAAAGGCCTGCAGGTCAAGTATCTTGCGCTCGACGACTTCATCGAGAACCTGAACGTCCGCCGGCTGCTCGAACCCGACGCCGCGCGCGCCGCGGCGGGCCGCGTGCCCGCCGCCGAGATCGACCAGCTGCGCATCCGGCTCGGCGACCTGCTCGACGAGGCGCTCGCCGGCCGTCAGCCGGACCGCGCCGAGGTCCGCTCCGTCGACGACGAGCTGCACGGCGCCATCGGCGCGGCCGCCGGCAATCGCCGCATGGCGGCGATCATCCTGACGCTGCGCCGCCAGACGCAGATCTTCGACCTGCGCAGCGTGCCGGAGCGCTTCGAGTCGACGTGCCGCGAACATCTCGCGATCCTCGACGCGCTCGCCGCGGGCGACGGGGAGGGCGCCGCGGACGCCATGCGCACCCATCTCGATGGCGTGCGCGGCAGCATCGTGGCCCGGCTCTCGGGATCCTGATATGCCGGATCCCGTCAGACCATGAGCGCCGTACGACCGATCGATCCCTTGCTGCCGTCCCCCGACGTCGACCTTGCCGAGCGCCTGTTCGGCGAGCTGCGCGCCCGCACCGGCGATTCGGGCGGCATCACCCGGGCGTCCTACGGCGACGGCGAGCAGCTGGCCCACGACATGGTCAAGCGCGAGGCGCAGGCGCTGGGCCTCGCCATCCGGGTCGACGCGGGCCTCAATCTCGCCCTGACTCTGCCCGGCCGAACGCGCGCGCCGGCGGTGGTGATCGGCTCCCACCTCGATTCCGTGCCCTGCGGCGGCAACTACGACGGCGCGGCCGGGGTCCTGATGGGGCTCGCCGTGGCCGCCGGTTTCCGCAAGGCCGGGCTCGTGCCGTCCCGCGACCTCACGGTGCTGGTGACGCGCGCCGAGGAGAGCACCTGGTTCAACGCCTCCTACATCGGCAGCCGGGGCGTGCTGGGCCTCATCGCCGCCGAAGAACTCGACACCGTCACGCGGTCCGACACGGGGCGCTCGCTGGGCGACCACATCGCCGCGCTCGGCGGCGACCCGGCGGCGCTCGCCCGGGGCGAGGCGATGATGAGCCCCGCCAACGTCGCCTGCTTCATCGAGCCTCACATCGAGCAGGGACCCCAGCTCATCGCGGACGATCGTCCCGTCGGCGTCGTCACCGGCATCCGAGGCAGCTTCCGCCACCGGGCGGCGGCGTGCCTGGGGGCCTACGGCCATTCGGGCACGACCCCCCATGCCCTGCGGCGGGACGCCGTGGTCGGCGCGTCGGCGCTGGTCATGGCGCTGCAGGACCTCTGGGACCGCCTCGAGGCCGCGGGCGAGGATCTCACCGTGACGCTCGGACAGTTCGCGACCGACCCGCGGGAGCACGCCTTCAGCAAGGTGCCGGGCCGGGTGGACTTCGCCCTCGACGTGCGCAGCCAGTCGACGCAGACCCTCGAAACGGTGAAGGCCGAGGCCTATGCCATCGCCACGCGCATCGAGCGGCAGCATCGGGTGCGCTTCGACTGGGGGCCGCTGTCCGGCAGTCGCCCCGCGGTGATGGACGCGGGCGTCGTCGACGGGCTCGTGGCCGCCGCGGAGGCGCAAGGCGTCGCGGCGCCGCGCATGCCGTGCGGGGCAGGGCACGACGCGGCGGTCTTCGCCAATGCCGGGATCCCGTCGGGCATGCTGTTCATTCGCAACGCGAACGGCAGCCATAACCCCCATGAGCACATGGCCATGGCGGATTTTGCCGCGGCCGCTAACGTGCTGTCCCGATTCTGCCTCGAGATCTGCAGCGAGACCCCATGACCGACTGCCTCATCGTCCAGCCGATCGCCGATGTGGGCCTGGACCTGCTCCGCGCGGCAGGGCTGACCCTGCACGTGTGCGACGATCGCAACCTGGCCGCGATGGCACCGCATCTCGCCACGGCCATCGCCGTCGTGACGCGCGATGCCGGCTTGTCGGCCGAGGCGATCGCCATCGCGCCGTGCCTCAAGGTCATCGGCGTGCACGGGACCGGCACCACGGCCGTCGCCAAGGACGCGGCCGCGGCGCGCGGCATCGCCGTGGTCAACACGCCCGGCGCCAATGCCCAGTCCGTCGCGGAACTCGCCATCGGCCTGATGCTCGCCTGCGCCAGGCGTCTGACCGAGGCCGATCGCGCCGTCCGTTCGGGCGATTTCGGCTGGCGCTATCGCCAGGAAAGCTTCGAGCTGCAGGGGCGCACGCTCGGCGTCGTCGGGTTCGGTCACATCGCCAAGCGCGTCGCCGCGCTCGGCCGGGCCTTCGGCATGGAAGTGATCGGCTGGTCGTCGCGCGCCAATCCCGCCGACATGGCCGCGGAGGGCATCCGTCCGGTCCAGGAACTGGACGAGCTGTGCGCGAGGAGCGACGTGCTGACCCTGCATGCGCTCCCCGGCCCGAAGCCCCTGTTCGATGCCGCCCTCTTCGCCCGGGTGAAGCCCGGGGCCATCCTGGTCAACACGGGCCGCGGCGCGCTGATCGACGAGGCGGCGCTGACCGACGCCTTGACGTCCGGGCAACTCGGCGCCGCCGGGCTCGACGTCTTCGCCGTCGAACCGCTGCCCGCCGACAGTGCCCTTCTGGGCGCACCCAACCTCGTCCTGGCGCCCCACGTGGGCGGTGCGACGGCCGACGCCCTCGACCGAACCGCCAAGGACGTGGCCCGCAAGGTGCTGGCCGTGCTCGACCGGTCCCCGGCGGAGGAGCCCCGGTGAGCGCAGACGCGGTGAGCACCCCGGCGCTCCCGAGACTCCTGCCCTGCGGCGATGCCGCGATCAGCGTCGAGTTCGGCGAGGCGATCGACCCCGACCTGAACACCCGCGTGCTGGCGCTCCAGGCGGCGCTCGCCGACGCGCCCGTGCCGGGCGTCATCGAGACCGTGCCGACCTATCGCGCGCTGCTGGTCCAGTTCGATCCCCTGGCGACGGATGTCGACCACCTCGTCGCCGCCATCCTCGCCGCCTGCCGCGATCCGGCCGGCGCGCAGCGAACCGTCCGGCGGTGGCGCGTGCCGGTCGTCTATGGCGGCGACTTCGGCATCGACCTGGAGACGCTCGCGGCCCATCACGGGATGACGCCGGAGGAGGTCGTGCGTCGGCATTCCGGCGGGCTCTACCGCGTCTACATGATCGGCTTCATGCCGGGCTTCGCCTATCTCGGCGGGCTGGACCCGGCGCTCGCGACCCCGCGCCGCCTCGAGCCACGGCTGGAGACGCCGGCCCAGTCGGTCTCGGTGGGAGGGGCCCAGGCGGCGATCAGCTCGGTCGCGGCGCCCAGCGGCTGGCATCTGCTCGGCCGCACGCCGGCCCGCGCGTTCATGCCGGGGCGCGACCCCGTCTTCCTCTACGAGGCCGGCGACGAGGTCGTGTTCGAGCCCATCGTGGCCGCACGGTGGGACGCCCTCGACGCCGCCGCCGGGCGCGGCGAACCCGTGGCGGAGCTGCTCGCGCCATGACCGCGCTGCTCGTCGTCGCATGCGGGCCCGGCACCAGCCTGCAGGACGGCGGCCGCTTCGGGCTGCAGCGTTTCGGCGTGTCGCCCGCCGGGGCCATGGATCCGCTGGCGCTCGCCATGGCCAACCTTCTCGTCGGCAACGCCGCGGACGTGGCGGCGCTCGAGTTCGGCATGCTCGGCGGCGAGTTCGTGGTGGAGGGCGGCCCGGTGCACGTGGCCGCCGCGGGCGCTGCGCTCGCGGTCGACGGCACGGCGGTCCCGGCGCTGACCTCGGTCGTCGCGGGGGAGGGGGCGCGGGTGCGCCTCGGGCCGGCCCGTGACGGCGTCTACGCCTATCTCGCGGTGGAGGGCGGGTTCGACGTCGCACCCGCGATGGGAAGCCTGTCGCTGCACCGGCGCTCGGCCATCGGTCCGAAGGCGCCGTCCGCCGGCGAGCGGCTCGCGCTCCGGCCCATGGCGGGCGGCGGCGCCAACGTACTGCCCGGCCTGCCACTCGGCGAGGAGGGGCCGATCCGCGTCATCCTCGGGCCCCAGCGCGACCGCTTCACCGATGCGGCCGTCGAGACGTTCCTGTCCGAGCCCTACGCCGTTTCGCCCCGGTCGGACCGCATGGGAACCCGCCTGTCGGGCCCACCGCTGACCCATTCCGCCGGCTACAACATCGTCTCGGACGGCATCGTCACCGGCCACGTCCAGGTCCCGGGCGACGGACAGCCCATCGTGCTGATGCGCGACCGCCAGACCACCGGCGGCTATCCCAAGCTCGCCGGGATCGTCACCGCGGACCTGCCGCGGTTCGCCCAGCTGCGGCCGGGCGCGGTCGTCCGCTTCCGGGCCGTCGATCGGGACGAGGCGTTGGCGGCGCTCAGGGCGCAGCGCGACGCCTTCGCCGCGCTCGCAGGGCAGGTGAGGCCGGTGACGGCGGGCCTGGACACCGAGCGGCTGCTGTCCGTGAACCTGATCAGCGGCGTCACGGCCGATACGGGGTCACCTTGAATCCCGCCTTCTCCAGCTCGCCCCGCAACGTGCGCGCCAGAGCCACCGAGCCGGGGTTGTCGCCGTGGACGCAGACGCTGTCGATGGCCACCTTGAGCGTCTTGCCGTTCAGCGAGGTGATGGCCTGGTCCCGCACGATCCTGAGGACGTGGTCGATCGCCGCCTGCGTGTCGTGGATCACGGCGCCGGGCTTGCTGCGGTCGGTGAGGTTGAACGTGTCGTCGTAGGTCCGGTCCGCGTAGACCTCGCGGATGGCCCGCAAACCGAGCGTTTCGGCCGCCCGCTCCGTCGCCATGCCCGGCATCACCATGTAGAGCAGCGATGGATCGGCCGCCTTGATGGCCCGGCCGACGGCGAGCGCCATCCCGTCGTCCTCGGCCACCATGTTGCCGAGCGCACCGTGGGTCTTCACGTGCGTGACCGGATGCCCGGCCAGCGCCGCCACGGCCTGGAGGGCGCCGATCTGGTAGGCGATCATGTTTTCCAGCTCGCGCAGCGAGATCCCCAGGATGCGCCGGCGGCCGAAGCCCGCGAGGTCCTGGAAGCCCGGATGGGCGCCGATGGCGACGCCCTTCTGCTTCGCCAGCTCCGCCGTCGCGCGCATGATCGAGGGATCGCCGGCGTGGAACCCGCAGGCCACGTTGGCGGTGGTCACGATGGCGAGCATCGCGGCGTCGTCGCCCATGGTCCATGGGCCGAAGCTTTCGCCGAGGTCAGCGTTCAGATCGATGTTCATGGCGAAGGGCCTCAGGCTGGAGCATTTTCCGACGACGTGGATTCCGGTTCGTCAAAAGAAAATGCGACAAAACAGGAAGATAGAACGGTCGACCTGATGCGGTCAGGTCGACCGTTCTGGCGTGACGATGAGCTCGCGCGGATAGGTGGTCAGGCGCTCGTAGCCGGTCTCGGTGATGGCGATGGTCTCCGAGAAACCGAAGGAGTCGGCCAGCACGTAGGTGTGGAACACCATGCCCGGCTCGAAGTTCCAGGTGGCGTGGGGCGAGGCCTCGAGCGGCTCGCCGCCCACCGGCGGCATCATCAGGCCCACCGAGTAGAACGTCTTGTTCGTGTAGTCCTTGCGCAACCCGCGCGACAGGATGCCCTCCCGGTAGATCCGGTCCGGCACCGTCGCGGGGACGCCCGGCGCCACGGCGGCGAGCGCCTCGTCCTGCACCGCGATGATGGCGGCCAGCTTGTCGCGCTCCGCCTGGGTGGCCGTGCCGATCTTGATCGTGCGCATGAAGCGCGCGTGGTAGTGCCGCACCGCAGGCGTGCACTCGCACTGCAGCGTGTCCCCGTGCCGGAGGACCCGGTCGGTGAACCCGCCATGCAGGTGGAAGGCCCGCTCGCCGGACGAGAGGGGCCCGGGCCCCGGGTGATCGCTGCCCGCCCGGATCATGGCCGCGACGATGGCCGCCGCGACGTCCCGCTCGCTGACGCCGGCGCCGGCCGTGGCCCGCGCCGCCGCCATGCCGGCTTCGGCGGCCCTGGCCGCCGCCCGCTGGTAGGCTATCTCGGCCGGGGACTTGACCAGACGCAGCCGACCGACCAGCCCGTCCGCCGCTTCGGCGCGAAGGCCGGGCAGCGCGGCCGCCAGCGCGAACCAGCGCGCCGCCGTCATCTGCCAGGCCTCCATCTCGACGGCGACGCGGGCCGACGCCCCGAGCCGCGCCGCGATGAAGGACGCCGCCGCGGCCGGCACGTCCTCGCCGTCGGCCCACACGCCGTGATCGGAGAACACGCAGGTCCGCTCGAGGTAGTAGCGGGCCACGTCGCGACAGAACACCGACGGGTCGCCCTCGGCGGGAATGAGCGCGAACTGGTAGGTCGAGTACCCCCGGGTGAAGAAGCCGGTCAGCCAGGTGACGGATTCCGGCTGGAAGGCCAGCAGCGCGTCGAGCCCACGAGCCCGCAGCACCGCCTGGACGCGGGCCACCCGGTCCCTGAATTCCGCCGTTTCGAACCAGGGACGCGCGCCTTCGGCATCGGCCTCCATGGTCAAGCCGCCTTGAGCGCGCCTTGCCGGGCCGCCGTCATGAAGTTCACGAGCATGGTGTCCGCTTCCACCGCATCGCGGGCCGCGCGCTGCAGGGCCGGCACGTCGGCGCCGTCGGCCTCGAGCCGGGCCCTCGAGGATTCGAACCAGCCGCGCGCCTGCTCCGCGCTGACCTCGGGGTGGCCCTGGATGCCCCAGGCCGGGTGGCGCGCATGGCGCCAGACATGGTTGGGGCAATCGGGCGACGTCGCGAAGATCACCATGTCGGGATGCGCGGCCTTCACCTCGTCGTTGTGCCACACGAACATGTGGACGGTGTCGCCGAGGTCGCCGGCGACGGGATCCTGCCGTGCCGCCGCCGTCACGGCGAGGTCCATGTAGCCGACCTCGCAGGTCTTGCGCCGGAACACCTGGTCGCGCCCGCACAAGGCCGAGGCGAGGATCTGGCTGCCGAAGCAGATGCCCAGCATCGGCACGCCCCGGCGGGCGAGGTCCTGCAGCCAGGCGTGCTCGCGGTGGATCCAGGGGATGTCCTCGTAGGCGCCGTGGGGCGAGCCCGAGACGAAGCACGCGTCATAGGCGCCGAGCTCGCCGGGATCCTCGCCGCCATAGGCCCAGGTCATCGTCACGTCGAAGCCGGCGTCGGCGAATCGCCGCTCGAGGCCGCTCACGGTGGTGCGGGCGGGGCCGTTCTGGAGATAAAGCAGGCGCATCGCTGGGTTTCCTCGGATCGTCGGCACACGATGGACCGATCGCCGGGCGGGGGCAACGGTCTCCGGGCGCGGCGGCTCGAACGGGCAAGTCCCGCGTCGGGGAGCCGAACGCCCGTGTTATTTATCCGATTGGCGAATGAAACGGCGAATACCGAAGCGATATCGCTGTTGCTCGACGCTTCGAAGTCGATAGATTCCGACGATATGAGACCGGTGAACGGACAGGCACACGCGCTCACGGTCCGCGCGCTCTGCTGCGCACCTCGGGCTATTCGCGTGGAGCGGCGCTCCGTGCAGATGAAATCTCCCCCCGCAGACGAAAAGAATTGAATCTTGCGAATTTATGCTTTGCCTGCTTAGCTCTGACCAAGTCGTCCGTTCGTGGACGGAAATAAAAACAGAATAAGTATGTGGTTTATGCGGTCGTCATTGCATCGGACGAGGTCGGGAGATCTTGGCCGTCACGCGGGGACGACCGGGGCCCCTGGGGCCCATGCCGGGCGGGAACAGGGCGCTGGAGAAGCAATGCCATGGCCGGGTCCGGACGGGCCGGCCTGGCAAGACGAAGTCGCCGGAGCGTTTTTCCCCGTGCCCGCTTTGGCGGGTGGAGCCATGTTCGATGCAGAAAGCCGCAAGTCCCCGGCAAATCGGTCACGTCGACTTCGCCTCGCAGGATGCCGACTACATCTCACAGGTGGTCAGCAAGGTCATCGCCCCCGTCACGGTGACCCCGGTCAGCGGGACACGGCCGATCGAGTACCGGTCGCAGTATGTGTCCTGGTCGGATTTCACCATCGCCCGAAACGCGACGGCGACGGGCCTGACCATCGAGCCCGCGACCGAAGCCAACATCATCACGTGCTTCATTCCGCGGGCCGGGCTCTCGACGATCGAGCTCGCCGACGAGACCCTCGCAAGCGAGCACAACTTCATTCATCTCGTGAGCGGGCGCACCCTGCGCCGGATCACGCTGTCCCCCGGGCGGCGGCAACTTCTCTTCATGGTGACGATCGGCGCGCTCGAACAGCGGCTGACCCAGACGCTGGGCCGGTCGGTGAAGCTGCTGAGCGATGCGAGCCTGACGCTGGATGCCCGCGCGCCGGCCGGCTCGGCGCTGGTCAACTTTTCCTCCGTCATGCTGTCGACCATGCAGCACGTCCCGGCCTTCGAAACGCAGGACATCCTGATGCGCCGCTGCCGCGACGCGTTCGTCGACCTGCTGTGCGGCGCGCTCGGAGCCGAGCAGCTGTCGGCGCTCACCAGCCGCGAAGGCCTTCTGAGCCTGTCCTACGTGCGCGCCGCCGAGGATTTCATGGAGCAGAACTGCCACCTGCCCATCGGCGTTACCGAGGTCGCCGAGCATCTGTCCGTGTCCATCCGGACGCTTCAGCATGCCTTCAAGCGCCACCGTGAGAGGTCTCCGCTGGAGACCCTGACCGCCTATCGGCTGGCCGGGGCGCGCAGCGACATCCTCCTGCGCCCGGACGCGAAGCTCGCCGACATCGCGGTGGCCTGGGGCTTCCCCCACCTGGGGCGTTTCGCCAGCACGTTTCGCCACAAGTTCGGCGAAACGCCGCGCGATCTGCGCAAGAGGGCGCGCAGGCAGATGGGCGTGGACTGACGCGACGACAGGGACGGGAAGGGCCGCGCAGGTCAGCCCGCGCAGCCCAAGTCCCGTCTAGAACCCGTCCCGCCTGGAATCGGTCCCGTCTAGAACTCGTCCCAGGTGCCGGTCCGCGCCGGAGCCTTGGCGAAATCCGGCGCAGCCGCGGAGGCCGTGGCTGCCGCCCTGGCCGGCGTGCGCGGCTTCGTCCCGGCAAAGGCCTGCTGGGCGCGTTCGCGCAGCGCGTGCGTGATCGTGGGCGTTCCGAAGGCTGCCGAGCCCGCTCCGGAGACCTTGAAGGCCGCGACGAGATCGTTGAGGCGCGTGATCTGGTCCGACAGCGACGAAGCGGAAGCCGCGCTCTCTTCGGCCAGGGCGGCGTTCTGCTGGGTCATCTCGTCCATGTGCGCGACGGCCTGGCTCATCTCGTCGA
>NZ_CAMFHB010000001.1 GCF_945952055.1 uncultured Alsobacter sp. | reverse complement strand
CCATCAGGTTCTGCACCGTCTCCTTGCCGAGATAGTGGTCGATGCGGAAGATCTGGCGTTCCTCGAACACCTTGCCGACCGCGGCGTTCACCGCGTCGGCGCTCTCGCCGCTCTTGCCGACGGGCTTCTCGACGACGACGCGTGCCTTGGGCGTGACGAGGCCGTGCTTGCCGATCCGCTCGCAGATGGCGCCGAACAGGTCGGGACCGACGGCGAGGTAGAAGGCGCGGATGCGCTCGGGATGGTCGGCCAGGAGCTTCGCCAGCTCCGGCCACCCGGCATCGCTGGCCGCATCCAGCGTCACGTGGGCGAGACGGGCCATGAAGCGCGCCAGGTTCTCCTCGGTGAGTTCCTCGGCGGGCACGTGCTGGCGCAGGCTCCCCTTCACCCAGTCGAGATAGGCCGCGTCGTCGACGGGGCGGCGCGACACGCCGATGATTCGCGCTTCCGCCGGGATCTGCCCGGCGACGTCGCGGCGGAACAGGGCCGGCATCAGCTTGCGGGCGGCCAGATCGCCGGTGGCGCCGAACACCACCATGTCGAAGGGGTCGACGGAGATGATGCGCGAGCTCATGGGGCGTCCTTTCCTGCGAGGGCGGCCGCGACCTCGGCTGCCCGGGGGAGATCGGCACCGCGCCGCGAACAGGTGATCGACGAGGCGGTGACGGCGTAGGCGACGGAGCGGGCGAGCCCGTCTCTGGTCAGCGAAGCAAGAGATGGTCCGCCGAGATGGCCCGATCGTGACAAGTGGGCCAGCAAGGCGGCATGAAACGTATCGCCCGCGCCGACGGTGTCCACCACCTCCACCTTGCGGCCCGGCACCGCCAGCGGTTCCTCGTCGCGCAGGAAGGCCACGGCGCCGTCGCCGCCGCGCGTGACGACGACGAGTTCCGCGCCGGAGGCACGCCAGCGCCGGGCGGCCTCGGCGACGCCGAGTTTGCCCCGGTAGGCGATGGCGATGTCCTCGTCGCTGGACTTCACGATGGTCGCGGTTGCGGCGAAATCCTCGAAGCCCGTGGCCCAGGCGTCGAGGTCGCCGACGACCGTCGGACGCAGGTTGGGATCGATGCTGATCGTCCGGCGGCCCTTCTCGCGCCGCGCGAGCGCAAGGTAAGCCTCGCGCACCGGTTGGACGGCGATCGTGTAGGAGCCCATGGCGATCGCCTGCACGTCATCCGGCAGGGCCGGCGGCAGCTGAGCCGAGGTCAGGCATCGGTCGGCCGCGTCGGCCCCGTAGAAGGCGTAGCGGGGATGACCATCGGCTCCCCGGGCCACGATGCTCACGGTCGTGGGATTGGGCACGGCGGGCGAGAGCGACACGTCGACTCCTTCGCCGACGAGCACGTCCCGCAGCACCTCGCCGAAGCGGTCGGTGGACAGCCCGCTGAAGAAGGCGCTTCGCTCGCCCAGCCGCGCCAGGCCGAGGGCCACGTTGAAGGGCGAGCCGCCCACCACGAACTCGGCGGGAAACCGGGTGGGTCCTCCTTCGCCGACGAAGACGTCGACCAGCGCTTCGCCACACACCAGGATCACGGGCGGACCTCCTCGTCCTTGAACAGGATCTCGCGGTCGGGTGCGAACGCGGCCATCAGCGGCAGCATCGCCGCGCCGATCGCCCGAGCCTCGGGCCCGACCGAGCCTTCCGCGAGGACCGCGGGCGAAAGGCCGCGCCGGTCGAGGCGATCGACTTCGGCCGCGACGCTTGCGACCAGGCGGCTTCGTACAGCAGCAGGGAAGGCGCCGTCCACGATCATCGCCTCGGCATCAACCACTGCGCTGGCGGCCACCAGGGCCGGCGCGATGGCGGGTGCGACCTCGGCGATCCAGGCCTCCACCTCGCCGTCGAAGCCGCTCCAGTGCGTGGGATCCGTCCAGATGGCCGAGGGATCGCGACCCGAACGAACGAGCCGCTCCTCCAGCAGGAAGAGTGAGGCCTGGCGGATCAACTGCGGCCGCGACATGTGGCCCGGGCCGTCGAGGCGGGCCACGGGCATCGAGCCGAGCGCGCCGGCATTGCCGTTGCGGCCCACGTGGAGGGCATGGTTCAGCACCAGGCCGCCTCCGATGAACGAGCCGACGAAGCAATAGACGAAGTCGCGGTAGCGGGCGCCGCGGCCCGCGAAGAGCTCGGCGGCGCAGGCGGCGGTCGCGTCATTGCACAGCTGGACCGGCCCACCGGACAGTTTCGAAAGCTCGGCCGCGATGTCGACTTCACGCCACGATTGCAGCTCCGGCGCGGGGGCACCGAGCTCCGCGTCCCAGCTCCACAGCTCGAAAGGCACCGCGACGCCCATGCCGACGAGGCGCGCCGGATCCGAACCGGCGGTCGCCAACGCCTGGGGGATCTCGGCGGCCAGCCAGCCGAACACCGCGCCGGGCAGGGGCCAGGCATAGGTCATCCGGCGGCGCGACCGCACCGTGCCGACGAGATCGGCGACGACGAACTCGCAGCTGCGTCGGCCGATCTTCACGCCGAGCGCGAAGGCACCGTCCGGGTTCAGCGCATAGGGCACCGAGGGCTGGCCCACTTTGCCGCGCTGTTTCTCCCCGCGGCGCAGCAACCCTTCCGCTTCGAGGCGGTTCATGATCGTCGTCGTCGTCATGGCGGAAAGCCCCGTCAGCCGCGCGACGTCGGCCTTGGGCAAGGGGCCGTGGCGACGGATCAGCGACAGGGCGAGGCGCTCGTTGTAGAGCCGCACGCCGGCCTGGTTCGTGCCGCGGCTCGGATCGGCGGCGCGCACGGGGATGGGAGGCAGGGAGTCCGGCCGTGATGCGTGGGAGATGTCCATGGCCTGTCGCCGCAGCCTGTGTGGACTGGATGATGGAACGGTGACGGTATCCTGTCAATTAATAAGTCCAATGGATTTATGAATTGACGATTGACGATCATTCAGGCAGGTTTGCTCCCGTCGGTCCCGTTTGGCGGGTTCCGTCTTGCGTCCGCGCCCGCCGCTTGCCAGAGCGGTTTGGCAGGATCCCTGCAAGCACCTGAATGCAAGACGATCCGAGTCCGCACCGAGGCCATCAAAGGACTGCTCCCATGTCGACCGCCCAGCCCAGCCCCTCCGAAACGGCCCAATCCGTCCCGCTGCCGCCGGCCCTGCCGGCCGCCGTCGACGCGGAGGCGATGCGCGAGGCGATCATCGCCAAGCTGACCTATTCGGTGGGTAAGAACCCGGTTGCCGCCAGCAAGCGCGACTGGTTCGTGGCCACGGCCCTCGCCGTGCGCGACCGTATCGTCGAGCGCTGGATGAACTCCACGCGCCGCACCTACGCGGGCAAGCGCAAGCGCGTCTACTACCTGTCCCTGGAGTTCCTGATCGGCCGCCTGCTCGTCGATGCGTTGACCCAGCTGCAATTGAAGGAGCCCGTTCGCGAGGCCCTCGCCGGGCTCGGCGTCGACCTCGAGGAGCTCCGCCAGATCGAGCCGGACGCGGCTCTCGGCAACGGCGGCCTGGGGCGGCTGGCGGCCTGCTTCATGGAGAGCATGGCCACCCTGTCGATCGCCGCCTATGGCTACGGCATCCGCTACGATCACGGCCTGTTCCGTCAGCTCATCAAGGACGGCTGGCAGCAGGAATCGCCCGAGACGTGGCTGGCGTTCGGCAACCCCTGGGAGTTCGAGCGGCCGGAAGTGGCCTACTCCGTGGGCTTCGGAGGCGTCGTCGAGGCGCTGGACGGCGACGACGACACGGTGCGTCACGTCTGGAAGCCGGCGGAGACCATCGACGCGGTCGCCTACGACACGCCCGTTCCGGGCTGGCGCGGCGCGCATGTGAACACGCTGCGACTGTGGTCGGCCCGGGCTTCCGACGTGCTGCGGCTCGATGCCTTCAACCAGGGCGACCATGTGGGCGCGCTGGCCGACCGCGTCCGCGCCGAGTCGATCTCGAAGGTCCTGTATCCGAGCGACGCCACGCCGGCGGGCCAGGAGCTGCGGCTGCGCCAGGAATACTTCTTCGTGTCGGCCTCCCTGCAGGACCTCGTCCGCAGGCACCTCAAGAACTACGGCGCGCTGAACACGCTGCCGGACAAGGTCGCCATCCAGCTCAACGACACGCACCCCGCCATCGCGGTGGCCGAGCTGATGCGCATCCTCGTCGACCTCCACGGCATCGCCTGGGAGGAGGCCTGGGAAATCACCACCGCGACGCTGTCCTACACCAACCACACCCTGCTGCCCGAGGCGCTCGAGAGCTGGCCCGTGCCGCTGATGGAGCGGCTGCTCCCGCGCCAGATGCAGATCATCTACCTGATCAACGCCCTGCACCTGGAGCGCGTGCGCCGGATGGCGCCCGACGACCACGGGCTGGCCTCGGCCCTGTCGCTGATCGACGAGCACCATGGCCGCCACGTGCGCATGGGCACGCTGGCCTTCATCGGCTCGCATCGCATCAACGGCGTCTCCGCGCTCCACACGGACCTTCTTCGCAAGACCCTGTTCCGCGACCTCGACCGGCTCTATCCCAACCGCATCGTCAACAAGACGAACGGCATCACCTTCCGCCGCTGGCTGTTCGAGGCCAATCCCGGGCTGACCGACCTCCTGGTCGAGACGGTCGGGCCCAAGATCATGGACGAGCCGTCCGACCTCACTGGATTCGCCCGCTTCGCCGACGATGCCTCCGTGCGCGATCGCTTCGCCGCGATCCGCCGGTCGAAGAAGCAGGCGCTGGCGCGGATCATCGCCGAGCGGGTCGGCACCCGCGTCGATCCCGACGCGCTGTTCGACGTGCAGATCAAGCGCATCCACGAGTACAAGCGCCAGCTCCTCAACATCCTGGAGACCATCGCGCTCTACGACGCGATCCGGGCTCGCCCCGGTGCGGGGTGGGTGCCGCGCGTCAAGATCTTCGCCGGCAAGGCGGCGGCGAGCTACCACCAGGCCAAGCTCATCATCAAGCTCGCCAACGACGTGGCGCGCGTCGTCAACGGCGACCCCACGGTGCGCGGCCTGCTGAAGGTCGTGTTCCTGCCGAACTACAATGTCAGCCTCGCCGAGGCCATCATCCCGGCCGCCGACCTGTCCGAGCAGATCTCGACGGCGGGCATGGAGGCCTCCGGCACGGGCAACATGAAGCTGGCGCTTAACGGCGCGCTGACCATCGGCACGCTCGACGGAGCCAATGTCGAGATCCTCGACCATGTCGGCGCCGACAACATCTTCATCTTCGGCCTGAAGACCGAGGAGGTCGAGGCGCGGCGCCGACAGGGAATCGACATGACCGACGTCATCGCCGACTCGCCGATCCTGGGCCAGGTGCTGGACGCCATCGGGTCGGGCGTCTTCTCGCCCGGCGAGCCGAACCGCTTCGAAGGCATCGTCAACGCGGTGCGCCACTACGATCACTTCTTGGTCGCCGCCGATTTTGACGCCTATTATGCCTCGCAGAGGGCCGTGGATGCCCGCTGGGCCGACAAGGCGGCATGGTGGCGGTCCGCGATCCTGAACACCGCGAACATGGGATGGTTCTCGTCGGACCGAACCATCACGGAATATGCGCACGACGTCTGGGGAGCGCCGGTTCTGCCGGTGGCATGAGGATGGGCGCGGCGGGTTGGCAGGCTGAAGCAGGGGACGTCGAGGCGCTCGTGGCCGCCCGCCACGGCGACAGCTTCGCCGTTCTCGGACTGCACGAGACACCCGCCGGCTGGGCCATTCGCGCCCTCGTTCCGGGAGCCGAGGCCGTCGAGGCGATCGACGCCGACGGCCGTGTGATCGCCGGCCTCGCCCTGCGCGACGGGGCGGGCTTCTTCGAAGGGTTGGCGGCCGGGCTGAAGGCCCGGCAGCACTATCGGCTGCGGGCGCGGCGCGGCGGCGACACGTGGGAGTTCGAGGACCCCTTCGCCTTCGGACCCATCCTAGGCCCCCTCGACGACTATCTGATGGTGGAAGGCACCCACAAGCGCCTCTACGAGAAGCTGGGCGCCCACCCCGTCGCCCACGAGGGCGTGGCGGGCGTGCACTTCGCCGTGTGGGCGCCCCATGCCCGCCGGGTCTCGGTGGTCGGCGACTTCAATGCGTGGGACGGCCGCCGCCATCCGATGCGCAAGCGCATCGACAGCGGCCTGTGGGAGCTGTTCGCGCCCGGCCTCGCCGAGGGCATGGTCTACAAATACGAGATCGTCGGGCCGGACGGCGTGCTGTGCCCGCTCAAGGCCGACCCCTTCGGCGCACAAGGCGAACTGCGGCCATCCACCGCGTCGGTCGTCGCCGCCTCCGGGCCGTTCGCCTGGACGGACGACGGCTATCTGCAGAGCCGCGCCTCGGCCGACGCGCGCCGCGCGCCGATGAGCATCTACGAAGTGCATCTGCCATCCTGGCGCCGGGGCGAGGACAACCGGTTCCTGACCTACGACGAACTGGCCGACACGCTCGTGCCCTACGCGGCGGAGATGGGGTTCACCCACCTCGAGCTGCTGCCGGTGTCGGAGCATCCCCTCGACGATTCCTGGGGCTACCAGCCGATCGGTCTCTTCGCGCCCACCAGCCGTCACGGCGAGCCGGCGGGTTTCGCGCGCTTCGTCGACAGGGCGCACGCCGCCGGGCTCTCCGTCATCCTGGACTGGGTGCCGGCCCATTTCCCGACGGACGTGCACGGCCTCGCGCGCTTCGACGGCACGGCGCTGTACGAGCATCCCGATCCGCGTCGTGGCTTCCACCCCGACTGGAACACGGCGATCTACGACTTCGGCAAGCGCGAGGTGGTGAACATGCTCACCGCCAACGCGCTCTACTGGCTCGACCGCTTCCACGTCGACGGCCTGCGCGTCGACGCGGTCGCCTCGATGCTCTACCTCGACTATTCCCGCAAGCCCGGCGAGTGGCTGCCCAACGAACAGGGCGGCAACGAGAATCGCGAGGCGGTGGCATTCCTCCAGCACGTCAATTCGCACGCCTATGCGGCGGCGCCGGGCGTGGTGACCATCGCCGAGGAGTCGACGGCCTGGCCCGGCGTCTCCCAGCCGGTGCACGCGGGCGGGCTCGGCTTCGGCTTCAAGTGGAACATGGGGTGGATGCACGACACCCTGGAGTACATGGCCAAGGAGCCGGTGCACCGGCGCTGGCACCACGACAAGCTGACCTTCGGCCTGCTCTACGCCTTCTCGGAGAACTTCGTCCTGCCGCTCTCGCATGACGAGGTCGTGCACGGGAAGGGCTCGATCCTGGGCAAGATGCCGGGCGACGACTGGCAGAAATTCGCCAACGTCCGGGCCTACTACGCGTTCATGTGGGGACACCCCGGCAAGAAGCTGCTGTTCATGGGCCAGGAATTCGGCCAGCGGCGCGAATGGGCCTTCGCCCAGAGCCTCGACTGGCATCTCCTGGGGGAGGGGCCGTTCCACGCGGGCCTGCAGGCGCTGGTGCGCGACCTGAACCGCGCCTATCGCGACATCGCCGCCCTGCACGAGCGCGACTGCGAGGCCGACGGCTTCCGCTGGATCGTGGTCGACGACGCCGAGCAGTCGGTCGTGGCCTGGCTGCGCCTGGGCGGTGCCGGCGCGCGGCCCGTCGCCGTCGTCTGCAACTTCACCCCCGTGCCGCGCCCCGGCTACCGGGTCGGCCTGCCGGAGGCCGGACGCTGGCGCGAGGTCCTCAACACCGATGCCGCGCTGTATGGCGGCTCCGGCATGGGCAATCTTGGCGCGGTCGTTGCTACGGCCGAGCCCAGCCATGACTATCCTGCGTCGGCCGTCCTCGTGCTGCCGCCGCTGTCCACCATCTACCTGGAATTCGACCCCGCCTGACCCCGATCGGCGAACGGGCGAAGAGACCCGCGCCGCACGACAACGACGAGAGGAGGACCACGCCTTGCCGATCCCGACCTCCCCCGCCCCCGGGACCCCGCTTGCCCGCCATGCCATGGCCTATGTCCTGGCCGGCGGCCGCGGCAGCCGGCTCATGGAGCTCACCGACATCCGGGCCAAGCCCGCGGTCTATTTCGGGGGCAAGTCGCGCATCATCGACTTCGCGCTGTCCAACGCGCTGAACTCGGGCATCCGTCGCATCGGCGTGGCCACGCAGTACAAGGCGCACAGCCTGATCCGGCACCTGCAGCGCGGCTGGAACTTCTTCCGTCCGGAGCGCAACGAGAGCTTCGACATCCTGCCGGCCAGCCAGCGCGTGTCGGAGGAGAAGTGGTATCTCGGCACGGCCGACGCCGTGTTCCAGAACATCGACATCATCGAGGGCTACGACCCCCGCTACATCGTCCTGCTTGCCGGCGACCACATCTACAAGATGGACTACGAGGCGATGCTGCAGCAGCACGTCGAGCAGGGCGCCGACGTGACGGTGGGCTGCCTCGAGGTGCCTCGCGAGGACGCCAAGGGCTTCGGCGTGATGCACGTGGACGCCAAGGACCAGATCATCTCGTTCCTCGAGAAGCCGTCCGATCCGCCGGCCATGCCGGGCAAGCCCGACAAGTCGCTCGCCAGCATGGGCATCTACGTCTTCGAGACCAAGTTCCTCATCGAGCAGCTGCGCCGCGACTCCGAGGACCCGAACTCGAGCCGCGACTTCGGCAAGGACATCATCCCCTACATCGTCAAGAACGGGAAAGCCGTGGCGCACCACTTCGAGCGCTCCTGCGTCCGGTCGTCGGCGGAGTCGGGCGCCTACTGGCGCGACGTGGGGACGGTGGACGCCTACTGGGAAGCCAACATCGACCTCACCGCGGTCGTGCCGGACCTCGACCTCTACGACAACAACTGGCCCATCTGGACCTTCGGCGAGATCACGCCGCCGGCCAAGTTCGTCCATGACGAGGACGGCCGGCGTGGCCAGGCCATCTCGTCGCTGGTGTCGGGCGGCTGCATCGTTTCGGGCGCGGCCCTGCGCCAGACGCTGCTGTTCACGGGCGTGCGGGTGAACTCCTACTCGGACGTGGAGGGGGCGGTGATCCTCCCCTATGTCGAGGTGGGCCGGAACGTGCGGCTGCGCAACGTCATCGTCGACCGCGGCGTGACCATCCCGGAGGGCCTCGTGGTGGGCGAGGATCCCGTGCTCGACGCCAAGCGCTTCCGTCGCTCGGCCAAGGGCATCTGCCTCATCACGCAGGCCATGATCGACAGGCTGCCTTCATGACGGCACTCGCCGTCCTGTCCGTCGCGTCGGAGGTCTACCCGCTCGTCAAGACGGGCGGGCTGGCCGACGTCGCGGGTGCGCTGCCGGGTGCGCTGGCCGCGGAGGGCGTGGCCGTGCGCACGCTCGTGCCGGGCTATCCCAAGGTGATGAAGGCGCTGGAGGGTGGCACCGCCGTGCACGCCTTCGCGGACCTGTTCGGCGGACCGGCGCGGCTCGTGGCCGGGACCGCGTCCGGGCTGGACCTCATCGCGCTCGACGCTCCGCATCTCTTCGCCCGGGACGGCAATCCCTATGTGGGACCGGACGGCCGGGACTGGCCGAACAACGCCTTCCGCTTCGCCGCGCTGGCCCGCGCGGCGGCCGACATCGGCCTCGGCCGGACGCCCCTGCCTGTCCCCGACGTGGTGCATGCCCACGACTGGCAGGCGGCCATGGCGCCAGCCTACCTGCACTATGCCGGCGGCGCGCGCCCTGGCACCGTGGTGACGGTGCACAATCTCGCCTTCCAGGGGCAATTCCCGGCGGAACTCCTCGGGCCGCTGGGCTTGCCGCCGCATGCCTATGCGGTCGACGGGATCGAGTACTACGGCACCATCGGCTACCTGAAGGCGGGCCTGCAGCTTGCCGATCGCATCACGACGGTGTCTCCCACCTATGCGGCCGAGATCCTCGAGCCGGAGGCCGGCATGGGCCTCGACGGGCTGCTGCGCGTCCGGGCCGGCGCGCTCGCCGGGATCATCAACGGCATCGACGTCGACGTCTGGAACCCGGCGACCGATCCGCTGCTGCCCGCGGCCTTCGACGCGCGGCGCCTGAAGGGCCGGGCCAAGGCGAAGGCGGCGCTGCAGCAGGCGATGGGCCTGGCCGTCGACCCCGGCGCGCTCGTCCTGGGCGTGGTCAGCCGGCTGTCGTGGCAGAAGGGGCTCGATCTCCTGGTCGACGCCTTGCCGGTGCTCGTGGGCGAAGGTGCCCAGCTCGCCTTGCTGGGCGCGGGCGAGCCCGCCCTCGAGCAAGGCTTCGCGGCCGCCCAGGCCCGCTGGCCGGGCCGGATCGGCTGCCGCATCGGCTACGACGAGGCCCTCGCGCATCTCATCCAGGCGGGCAGCGACGCGATCCTCGTGCCGTCGCGGTTCGAGCCCTGCGGCCTGACCCAGCTCTGCGCCATGCGCTACGGCGCCGTGCCGATCGTGGCCCGCGTGGGCGGACTGGCCGACACGGTCATCGATGCCAACGAGATGGCGCTCGCCGCCGGCGTCGCGACGGGGCTCCACGTCGCCCCGATCGGGCGCGAGAGACTGGAGGCCGCGCTGCGGCGCGCGGCGTCCCTCTGGAACGACCCGCCGACCTGGCGCAGATTGCAGAAGAACGGCATGGCGACCGACGTGTCGTGGACCCACCCGGCACGGCGCTACGCCGCGCTGTACCGCGATCTCGTCGGCCGCGACTGACCGAACCGACAACGCCCTTCGGAAACGCTCATGATCAAGACCATCGCCACCGCCCCCATCGACGGCCAGAAGCCCGGCACCTCGGGCCTGCGCAAGAAGGTGCCGGTGTTCCAGGCACCGCACTATGTCGCCAACTTCGTCCAGTCGATCTTCGACTCGCTGGAGGGCTTCAAGGGCGAGACGCTCGTCGTGGGCGGCGACGGCCGCTACTTCAACCGCGAGGCCATCCAGATCGTCCTGCGCATGGCGGCGGCCAACGGCTTCGGCCGAATCGTGGTGGGGCAGGGCGGCATCCTGTCGACGCCTGCGGCCTCCAACCTCATCCGCGCGCTGAAGGCGTTCGGCGGCATCGTGCTGTCGGCCAGCCACAATCCCGGCGGGCCGGACGGCGACTTCGGCATCAAGTACAACATCGGCAACGGTGGGCCCGCGCCCGAAAAGATCACCGATGCCGTCTTCGCCCGGACGAAGACCATCGACCGCTACCTCACCCTCGACACGCCCGACCTCGACCTCGATGCGGTCGGGACGACGAGCCTGGGCGGCGCGACGGTGGAGATCGTCGATCCGGTCACGGCCTATGCCGCGCTGATGGAGAAGCTGTTCGACTTCGCCGCGATCCGGACCCTGTTCGCGTCCGGCTTCACGATGCGCTTCGATGCCATGTCGGCCGTCACCGGCCCCTATGCGACCGAGATCCTCGAGCGCCGCCTCGGTGCCGCGCCCGGGACGGTCCTGAACGGCACGCCGCTTCCCGACTTCGGCGGGCACCATCCCGATCCCAACCTCGTGCACGCCAAGCACCTGCTGGACCTCGCCTTCTCGAAGGACGCGCCCGATCTGTGCGCCGCCTCCGACGGCGACGGCGACCGCAACCTCGTCATCGGGCGCGGGCAGTTCGTGACGCCGTCCGACAGCCTCGCCCTGCTCGCGGCCAACGCCCACCTCGCACCGGGCTACGCCCGTGGCATCGCCGGCATCGCCCGCTCCATGCCCACCAGCGGCGCCGCCGACCGCGTGGCCGAGAAGCTCGGCGTGACGTGCTACGAGACGCCTACCGGCTGGAAATTCTTCGGCAACCTGCTCGACGCCGGCCTCGCCACGATCTGCGGCGAGGAGAGCGCCGGCACCGGCTCCGACCACGTGCGCGAGAAGGACGGGCTGTGGGCCGTGCTGCTGTGGCTCAACATCCTGGCCGCGCGTCGGGAGAGCGTGCGCGACATCGTGCGGCAGCACTGGGCGACCTACGGGCGCAACTACTACTCCCGGCACGACTACGAAGAGGTGGCGAGCGAGGGCGCCAACGCCATGATGGCGGACCTGCGCAAGGCACTCCCCACGCTGCCGGGGCGCCGCTTCGGCGACCTCGTCGTCGCTGCCGCGGACGACTTCGCCTACCACGACCCGGTCGACGGGTCCGACTCCAAGGCCCAGGGCATCCGCGTCCTGTTCGAGGGCGGTTCTCGCATCGTCTTCCGCCTGTCGGGCACCGGCACGGCCGGCGCCACGGTCCGCATCTACATCGAGCGCTTCGAGCCGGACCCGGCGAAGCACGATCGCGATCCGCAGGACGCTCTCGCGGACCTGATCACGATCGCCGGAGACATCTCGGGGCTGGCACGGCACACGGGCCGCACGGCGCCGACGGTGATCACCTGATGGCACGAGACCTGCCTGCGTCCTTCGACACGCGGCCTGCGGCCGCTGCTCAGGATGAGGCCCATCGGTGGTGTCCGAACCCCATGGATGTCCTCATCCTGAGCAGGCCGCGCAGCGGCCGTGCCGAAGGACGCACCATGGTCGAACAGCAGGCCAGCCTTGATCGCCATTGAAGGCTCCCCAGAACCTCTCGGCGTGACGCTGCGCGACGGTGGCGCGAACGTCGCCGTCGTGTCGCGCCACGCCGGCGCGATCTGGCTCTGTCTGTTCGACGACGCCGACCGGGAGACCGGCCGTCTCCGCCTGGAGGGCCGCACCGGCGACGTGCACCACGCCTTCGTGCCGGGCCTCGCCGCCGGCCAGCGCTACGGTCTCAGGGCCGACGGGCCTTTCGAGCCGTCCGCGGGCCACCGCTTCGACGTCGGGAAGCTGCTCGTCGATCCCTACGCGACGCGTCTGGATCGGCCGTTCGCCTATGCACGGGCCCTGGGCGAGCCGGGCGATACCGCGGCGCTCGTGCCGAAGGCGGTGATCGAACCGCAGCCCGCACCGCAGACCATCGCCCGGCCGGGCGTGCCATGGCCGGACACCATCGTCTACGAGCTTTCGGTCAAGGGCTTCACGGCCATGAACCGCGCCGTCCCGGAGAGAGACCGCGGCACCTTCGCGGGCCTCGCGCACCCGGCCGCCGTGGAGCATCTCGTGCGGCTCGGCGTCACGACGGTCGAGCTGATGCCGGCCATGACCTGGGTGGACGAGCGTCACCTGCCGCCGCTCGGCTTGTCGAATGCCTGGGGCTACAACCCGGTGGCGCTGATGGCGCCCGATCCCCGCCTGGCGCCCGGCGGCTGGGACGAGGTCCGCCGCGCGGTCGCGGCGCTCCAGTCGGCCGGTCTCGAGGTGATCCTCGACGTGGTCCTGAACCACACGGGGGAGGGCGACGAACTGGGCCCGACGCTCTCCCTGCGCGGCCTGGACAACGCGCTCTACTATCGGCTGCGGCCCGACGACCGCGCCCGCTACATCGACGACGCCGGCTGCGGCAACGTGCTCGCCCTCGACCGTCCGCCGGTGATGCGTCTTGCCCTCGATGCCCTGCGCACGTGGGCGGCGCGGGCCGGCCTGGACGGCTTCCGTTTCGACCTCGCCACGACGCTGGGGCGGCGCGACGGCGGCTTCGATCCGGCGGCGCCGTTCCTGGCGGCCGTGATGCAGGACCCCGTACTTCGCGACCTCAAGCTCGTGGCCGAGCCGTGGGACATCGGCCCCGGCGGCTACCAGACGGGGGCTTTCGGCACCTGGGGCGAGTGGAACGACCGCTATCGCGACGACGTCCGTCGCTTCTGGCGCGGCGACGGCGGCATGCTGGGCGCGCTGGCCACGCGACTGGCCGGCTCGCAGGACCTGTTCGCGGCGAAGGGGCGCCCCTCACGCAGCGTGAATTTCGTCACGGCCCATGACGGTTTCACGCTCGCCGACCTCGTCGCCTATGGTGCCAAGCGCAACCACGCCAACGGCGAGGACAATCGCGACGGCACCGACGCCAACCACTCGTGGACGAACGGCGTCGAGGGACAAAGCGACGACCCGGCCGTGGTCGCCCGGCGCCAGGCCGACCAGCGCGCCCTGTTGGCCACGCTGCTGCTCTCGCGCGGGACGCCCATGCTCGCCATGGGCGCCGAGGCCGGGCGCACGCAGCTGGGCAACAACAATGCCTACGCCCAGGACAACGCCCTGGGCTGGCTCGACTGGGACGGGCTCGACGGCGACCTCCTGGCCTTCACCGCCCGGCTCGCCGACGTGCGCCGACAGCATCCCGCCTTGCGCGCGGACCGCTTCCTCACGGGCGCCGACGCTCCCGGCTCGGAGGGCTTCCCCGACGTGGCCTGGCTCAATCTCGACGGGCGCCCGATGGACGCCGGCGACTGGTCGGACGGAAGCCGGCGGTCGTTGGCCGTCGCCCTCGCGGCGCCGGCTGGTGACGGCGTCGACCGGGCCTTGATCGTCATCCATGGCGGGAGCGCACCGGCGTCCGTGACGCTGCCCTGGTCGCGTCCCGACCACGGTTGGCGGCGCGTCGTCGACAGCGGGTCCTCCGCCGAACCGGCGCCGCCCCTGCTCGACGGCGGAGACGGTTGCGCCGTGGCCCCGCGCAGCGTGCAGCTGCATGTCGAGGAGCACGGGGCGAGCCTCGCGCGCCGGCGCCAGGGCGTTTCCTCCGCCACGCTGTCGCGCCTGGCGCGTGCCGCCGGCATCGCGCCGGACTGGTGGGAGGAAACCGGCCGGCACCACGCCGTGTCGGACGCCACCCGTTCCGCGCTGCTGACGGCGATGGGATTGTCGTGTTCGAGCGAGGCGGAGGCCCGGGAGAGCCTCGAGGCGCTCGCCGAGGCACGCGACCGGCGTCCCGTGCCGCAGGCCGCCGCCGTCACCGCCGGGCTCCCCTCGACCCTGCGTGTCGCCGGCGCGGTCACCGGCCTCGTCATTGCCGCGTCCGACGCAACGCGGCATCGCGTCCCGGTGGACCCTGCGACCGGGGATCCCATGGTCGCGGCCGTGGATGGCCGCATGTCGTCCGTCACGACCGTCGGCCTGCCGCCCCTGCCGGCCGGCCGCTTCTCGATCTGGGCCGACGGCCATGAGGACGCACCGGGGCACCTGCTCGTCTCGCCGGGACGCTGCGTCCTGCCGCCGCCGGGCCTTGCCCGCTTCGGCGTGGCCGCGCATCTCTATGCCGTCCGGGGAAGCTCCGACCAGGGGATCGGCGACTTCACCACGCTGGCGGAACTGGGCGTCGCCGCGGCCGAGCGCGGCGCCTCGACGGTGGGTCTCAATCCGCTGCACGCGCTGTTCCCGGGCGACCGCGAGCGGGCGAGCCCCTACCATCCCTCGGACCGGCGTTTCCTCGATCCGATCTATCTCGACGTCGAGATGCTGGGCGCGGCCGATCCCACCGGTGCCGCCAGGGCGCTGGTGGAACGCAGGGCGGCCTCCCTGTCCGCGCTGCGCGACGTCCCGGCCGTCGACTATCCGGCCGTCTGGCGGCTCAAGTCGGCAGCCCTGGAAGCGGCGTGGATCGGTTTCCGGACGCAGGCCGGCTCGGTGGCCGAGGAGGCCTTCGAGCGGTTCCGCGCATCGGGCGGGCCGGACCTCGAGGCGTTCGCGCGCTTCCAGGCGCTGGCGGAACGCCAGGGCGGTGCCTGGTGGACTTGGCCCGACGACCGGGACGCCCCGGCGGACCGGATCGCCTATCACGCCTGGCTGCAGTGGCTGGCCGACGGACAACTCGCGGCGGCGGCCGCCAAGGCCCGGCAAGCCGGCCTCGGGCTGGGCTTCTACCGCGACCTCGCCGTCGGGGCGGCGCCGGACGGCGCGGAGATCTGGGCCGACCAGACGGGCTTCGCCCGCGGCGTGTCGATCGGAGCGCCTCCGGACCGCTTCTCCGCCGACGGCCAGGTCTGGAACCTGCCGCCCCCCAATCCGATCAGCCAGGTCGCCACGGGCGCCGCGGCCTTCGGCCGGCTGGTCTGCGCCAACATGCGCCACGCGGGGGCGCTGCGGATCGACCACGTGATGGCGCTGACACGCCTCTTCTGGGTTCCGGAGGGCGGCCGGGGCGCCGATGGCGCCTATGTGGGCGCCCCCCTCGACCTGCTGCTCGCCGAACTGGCCCTGCAAAGCCACGCCGCGGGCGCGGTCGTCGTGGGCGAGGACTTGGGAACGGTTCCGGACGGGTTGCGCGAGCGGCTCGACGAGACCGGCGTGCTGAGCTACCGCGTGTTGTGGTTCGAGCGGGACGGCGAGAGCTTCCGGCCGCCGGAGACCTGGCCCGCCACGTCGGCCGCCTGCGTGTCGACCCACGACCTGCCCACGCTCGCGGGATGGTGGATCGGTCGCGACATCGAGGAGAAGCGCGGTCTCGGCCTGATGGACGAGGCAGCCGCAGGCGAGGCGTTTCAGGCGCGCGAGCGCGAGAAGCGGTTGCTGCACGAGGCGCTCGACCATGCCGGGCTGTGGCCGGCGCAGGCGACGGTCGCCGCGCCCCTGACGCCCGAACTCTGCGCCGCGATCCATGCCTTCGTCGCGCGGTCGCCGAGCGCGCTCGTCCTGGCGCAGCTGGACGATCTGGCCGGAGAGGTCGAGGCCGTGAACCTGCCTGGTACCGACCGCGAGCGCCCGAACTGGCGACGCAGATCCGACCGGACTGCTTCGGCAATTCTCAAAGCCAAGCTTGCGGTCCTGGTCGCCGGATCGCTGGAGACTTCAAGTCAGTGAAGTGACGGACGCAAGGGCACGTGAAACCAAGACGACATTGTGGCATAAACTGAGCAATCCTTTTCGGCCCCCCGTATCCTCCGCCCCAAAGCACCCCCGATGGACAAGTCGACGCGCATCGTCATCATCGACGAAAGCCCGGTACGCCTGGCCATCCTCGAAGATGGTCTGCACGAAGCCGGGCACGATGCGATCGTGCGGCTCAGCGGGACCGATCGCATTCTCGAACGGGTGGTCCAGGCGGAACCCGACATCATCATCATCGGTCTCGACGACCCCGGTCGCGACGTCCTGGAGCAGATGTTCCAGGTGAGCCGCGCCGTGCCCCGCCCCGTCGCCATGTTCGTCGACCAAAGCGATTCGGTGTCCATCGAGGCCGCCATCGACGCAGGGGTCTCCGCCTACGTGGTGGACGGCCTGCGCAAGGAGCGGGTCAAGCCGATCCTGGAGACCTGCGTCAGTCGGTACCGCGCCTTCTCGCGCCTGCGCGACGAACTGGAGCGCACCCGCGAGCGGCTCGACGACCGAAAGGTCATCGATCGCGCCAAGGGCCTCCTGATGCACCATCGCAACCTGTCCGAGGCCGATGCCTACGCGCTCCTGCGCAAAACCGCGATGAACGAGAAGCTCAAGCTGTCCGATGTCGCCCGGGCCCTGATTGCTGCCGCGGACCTGCTGCAATGAGCACGACCACGGTCCGTATCGGATTTCTTCCCCTCGTTGACGCCGCGCTGCTGGTGGTGGCCGCCCGCCGGGGATTTGCCGAGCAGGAAGGCCTGAACCTCCTCCTCAGCCGGGAGACCGCGTGGGCGGCCGTCCGTGACAAGCTGGCGGCGGGCCTCCTGGATGCCGCCCACTACCTGGCGCCGGCGGCCGTGGCGTCGCGCCTGGGGCTCGGAACGCTGGCCACGCCGCTCGTCGTCCCCGCGGCACTCAACCTCAACGGCAATGCGCTCGCGGTGTCGCGGAGCCTGCACGAGGGCATCATGTCCGCCCTGGACGGTGACGCCTGCGATCCTGCCGCGACGGCCCGTGCGCTCAAGCATGTCGTCGAGCGCCGGCGAAGGGACGGGCAGGCCCCGCTGGTCCTCGCCCATGTCTTCCCGTTCTCGACCCACCATTATCAGCTGCGGATGTGGCTCGCCGCGGGCGGGATCGACCCGCAGACGGACGTCCAGCTCACCGTCGTCCCTCCTCCGGCCATGGCGAGCAGCCTCGGGCGCGGCGTCGTCGACGCGATCTGCGTCGGATCGTACTGGTCGGAAGTCGCGGTGCGGGCGGGTGCGGGCATGCCGCTCCACCGGGGCATCGATTTCGGACGCGCGCTCCCCGAGAAGGTCCTCGCCCTGCGCGCCGACAGGGATCGCGAGAAGCCCGAGATCGCGGAGCGGCTCGTGCGCGCCCTCATGCGATCGGCCACATGGTCCGCCGAAGAGGCCAACCGGCCTGCACTGGCAACGATCATGGCGGACCGCGACATTCTCGACGCCGATCCCGACGTGGTCGCCGACCTGCTGGCCGGGTCGCCCCGCGATGGGCGGGCACCCGACCCGGACGTCCTCTGCCTGTCGCCGGACGTGCTCGAGCCGAGGCCCGCCCATGTCGACTGGATCCTCGATCGCATGACCGATGCCGGCCAGATCTGGCCGACGTCCGAGTGCCGCGGCCAGGCTCACGCGGCCTATCGGCCGGACCGGTTCGTCCGGGCGATGCGACGCGATTGACGCGCCACGCACCGCGTCCCCGTTGAAGCCGCCTCGGATTTGTGGCCTCTGCATCCGGTCATGACGTCACGACCGCCCGAGACCGCATCGATGCCCCAGAGCGAGGAGACCGGACGCCCCGCGCGGCGCCCCACCGCGACGCCCCCGGGGCGCATTGCCGCGCTCGCGGCCCTGCCCTTGTTCCACAAGCTCGACGGTCGCCCGGTCGTCGTCGCGGGCGGCACGGAGGGCATCGCCTGGAAGGCCGAACTGCTCGCCGCCGCGGGCGCGCGGGTGCGCGTGTTCGCCCCGGAGCCGGCCGAGGCCCTCGTGGCCCTCTCGGACGCCGGCACGGTCGCGCTGGCGCGGCGTCCCTGGACCCCCGACGACCTGCGCGGTGCCGCGCTCGCCATCTGCGACGCGGGTTCGGAGGGAGAGGCGGCCGCCTTCCGGTGCGCCGCCCGTCTCGCCGGGGTGACGGTCAACATCGTCGACAAGCCGGCCTATTGCGACGTGCAGTTCGGTTCGATCGTCAATCGCTCGCCTCTCGTCATCGGCATCTCCACCGACGGCGCGGCGCCCGTTTTCGGCCAGGCGGTCCGGGCTCGGATCGAGGCGCTGCTGCCGGAGGGCTTCAAGCGCTGGGCCGAGGCCGCGCGCAGCTGGCGCCCGGCGGTGCAGGCCCGCGAGCTGGGGTTCCGGGCCCGCCGGGTGTTCTGGGAGGCCTTCACGGAAAAGGCCCTGCGCGAACCGGATCGTGCGCCCACCGACGCCGACCGCGACGCCCTGTTCGAGGCCCTGGAGCAGGGACGCTCCGGCCCGGGCGTGGGCTCGGTGGCCTTCGTGGGGGCCGGACCGGGCGATCCGGAACTCGTCACGCTGAAGGCGGTCCGCCTCCTCCAGTCGGCCGACGTGATCCTGTACGACGATCTCGTCGATCCGCGCATTCTCGACCTGGCGCGCCGCGAGGCCCGGCGGATCGGCGTGGGCAAGCGCGGGCATCGCGCCTCTTGCGCCCAGGACGACATCGTGGCCGCCATGCTCGCGGAAGCGGCCAAGGGCGCGCGTGTCGTTCGCCTGAAGGGCGGCGATCCCGCCGTGTTCGGACGGCTGGGCGAGGAGATCGCCGCCTGCCGTGCCGCCGGCCTCGCCTATGAGGTGGTCCCGGGCATCACCGCGGCCTTCGGCGCCGCAGCCAGCCTCGGGCTGTCGCTGACGCACCGGCGCAGCGCGCGCCGTCTGCAGTTCGTGACCGCCCACGGCCAGGACGGCCGCCTCCCGGAGGACCTGAACTGGGCCGCGCTCGCGGACCCGGGCGCCACGACGGTCGTCTACATGGGCGTGCGGACCATGCCGGCGCTGGTCGCCCGCGTGCTGGAGGCCGGATTGCCCGGGCACACGCCCGCCATGGTGATCTCGAGCGCCACGACGCAGGCCCAGAGCGTGCTGCGCTCGTCGGTCGAGGGATTGCCGGGCCTCGCGGGCCAGCTCACCGAGCCCGGGCCGTCGATCATCATCATCGGCCCCGCGGCCGGCGAGGACGGCATCGCCTGAGGTCCCGCCACGGGGGCGAACCCCGCTGCTCCGGGCCGGTCGACGGTCGCCGGACTACTCGGCCGCGGCGCTGGTCGCGGAACGGGCCTCGGCCACCACCGCCTCCAGCACCGTGACGGCCTCGCGGCAGGGGCCGACGAGGCCGGCGAGCCCGTCCAGTGCCTCCCCCGCGTCCAGCTTGCTGACCTGCCGCGCCCGGCTCGCCAGATCGCGCAGGCCCACCTGTCCGAAGATGCCGGCCAGGCGGTGGGCGACCTTGCGCGCATCGCCCACGCTGCCGTCGCTGTGCGACTGCTCGAGCGCCTGCGTCAGCTCGGACGCGTCCTGAAGGAAGCGCGACAGGACGGGAGAGAGCGCCGATGCGGGCAGAACCTCCCGCAGTTCGGCCAGCGCGGGCTCCATCTGGGAGCGCAGCGCCGTAGGAGACGGGCTTCCTGCGCCGGCCGAGGATGAGGCACCCGCTGCTGGTGGCTGCGCGCCGCCGCCCGTGACGTGCGCCAGCATGCGCTTGAGATCGGCCAGGCGCGCCGGCTTTGTCAGGTAGTGATCCGTGCCGGCCACCTGGGCGTCGCGCCGCGCGTCGGGGAGCGCCTGGGCGGTCAGGAAGATGATGGGAACGCCCGCGGCGTCGCCGGGAAGCGCGCGGATGGCCTTCGTGGCCGCCACGCCGTCCATGACGGGCATCTGCATGTCCATGAGGACCGCGTCGAAGGTGGAGCCGCGCACGGCCTCCAGCGCCTCGCGTCCGTTCTCCACGCAGACGGCCTCGTGCCCGAGCTTGTCGAGCATGGCCTTCACGACCATCCGGCTGCTGGGCGTGTCCTCCGCCACGAGAACCCGCAGGGGCCGCGCGTCGTCGGGCTCGCGCGGGGCGGGGGCCTGGCGGTCGGTGGCGAGCACGGCCTGCGGCAGGCGAAGCTCGACATAGAAGGTCGTGCCCTTGTCGGACGTTCCCGCCACGCCGATCTCGCCGTCCATCAGGTCGACGAAGCGCTGGCTGATGGCCAGCCCCAGGCCGGTGCCGCCGGTCGTGCCTTCGATGGCGTCGCCCCCGCGCACGAAGGGTTCGAACAGGCGGTCGACCACGTTCTCGGGCAGGCCCGGGCCGGTGTCGGACACGGTGAAGCGGACCCAGCCGTCGCCGCGCTGCGACGGGCCGGCGTGGAGGCTGACGGAGCCGGCGCGCGTGAACTTCACGCTGTTGGCGAGCAGGTTGAGCAGCACCTGGTAGAGCCGCCCCTGGTCCCCCAAAACCGTGTCCGGAAGACCCGCCTCAGCCACCCATTTGACGTCGACGGGCTTTGACGCCGCCAGCGCCCCGGCCACGCCCACGAGGCGAGCCAGCATGTCCTTCAGGGCGAACGCCTCGACGTCGAGCTCGGCGCGCCCGGCCTCCAGGCGCGACAGGTCCAGGATGGTGTTGATGAGGTGCAGCAGCTGGTTGGCGGCCTCGTTGATCGCCACGACGTAGCGCTCGGACTGGCGGTCGAGCCGCGCGCCGCTGAGCAGTTCCGACAAGCCCACCACCGCGTTCATCGGGGTGCGGATCTCGTGGCTGAGCGTGGCCAGGAATTCGGACTTCGCCGCATTGGCCCTGCGCTCGCGGTCGGCGAGCAGCCGCAGCTCGGCCGCCTGGCGCTGCAGCGTGGTCTTGGCGACCTCGAGCTCGGCCTCGCGCCGCTTGATCTCCGTGATGTCGGTCCGGATGCCGACGAGGCCGCCTTCGCGCGTGCGCCGGTCGGAGATCATGAGCCAGCGCCCGTCGCCCAGCCGCTGTTCGTAGGGCCCGCCGAGCTGCGTGCGCAAGGCCATGCGACGCTGCAGGAACCCGTCCGGGTCCTCGCTCGCTCCGGCATACTGGCCGGCCTCGATGCCCGCCCGCAGGATGTCCTCGAACGTCTTGCCGGGGACCATGGAGGCCGCGGACCGATCGTAGTACTCGCGGTACTTGGCGTTGCTGATGACGAGCCGGTCGTCCCGGTCGTAGAGGACGAAGCCCTCGTTGATGTTGGCGATGGCCTCCGAGAGCCGGTCGCTGGCGGCCTGCGCCGCGGCCTGGGCGCGGGTGAGCGCCCTGACGTTCGCCCGGGCGATCGCCTCCGCCCGAATCAGGTAGGCCATCAGCCCCAGGAAGGTGGCGAGCGCGGAGATCGCGAAGATCTTGATCTCCGACCGCAGGTCGGACTGGATGCGCTCGATCCTGGTCCTGTCCTCGACCTCGTCCTGCAGGCTCGCCGTGGTCATGCGCATGATGGCCGGCATGCGCGGCAGGATCAGCTCGCGCGCCCTGCGCAAGGCCTCCGCGTCCCCCGGCTCGGCCTTCTCGACGATGGGATCGAGCTCGGTGAGCGCCGCCTGGATCTTGCGCAACTCCTCCGTATCGGCCGCACGGCCCTGCACCCAGCGCGCGTTGACGCCGGCGGAGAAGAGGTTCAGGCGGCTCCAGGCGACGTCGAAGCGCTCCGTCATCACCTCCTTGGTGATCGCCGGGTCGCGGTTCACGAAGCCGTCGAAGGCGACCATGAAGCGCGCCAGCTCGACCTCCAGTTCGGACGTGGCCCACACCGGGCTCTCGTCGAAGGGGACGCGGTAGGCACTTTCCATCGACAGGTAGCGCGTGGCCGACAACAGCGTGTTGATGACGAGCAACGCCACGACCCCCGCCATCAGCAGGGGAAGTCGCTTCGAGCGTTCGGCGAAGACCATCATGTCATCGGATCGTAAGGGTCTTGAGTTGCCAGATCCACTTGAAGTTGTTCGACTGCCCCCTGACGTTCGGATAGTCGTCGCGAGGGTAAACGAGCCAGATCGGCCCCTTGTCCCGGACGCTGAGATCCTTGCCGTTCATGCGCATCGCGAGGATCGCGGGAACGTCGTCGAACTCGCGGGCGTCGAGTTCGATGGTGTAGTCGTTGATGGCGGCCGCATGCATCACCCGTCCTTTCGCGCCGACGGCGTTCAGCAGGGTCTTCACGGCCACGCCCTCGAACTCCTGGACCCCGTCGGTCCAGGGCGTGGTCGTCCTGATCCGCGCCAGACCCAGACGCGACAGCATCGCACGATCGAACACCGCGCGGTCGCCATTGTTCCGGATGTCGATGGCCCCCGCGACGGTCAGCACGATGGGACCGGTCGGCGCGGGCAGATGCTGGGCGAAGCAGGTCGCGCCCGACAGAGCCAGGGCCACAGCGGCGGCGAGCCATTTCAGAAGGTCAGACATCTCGCTAGTCTCACTTCAGCTCGGCCGCAGACCGTCATAACCCTCACCGTGAGCACTTTTTTCCGCGTGTCTGTGCGAAATCGCACACTGCGAACAAAGCGCTCCGTGCATCCCCTTGCTTCGGCGCGCGTTGTGGGGGGTGACCACTCGGAGAGACCCGATGCCCCGATCCCGCAAGCTCAGCCGATTTGACGTGGAATCTCAGCGCGACGGCTTCGTCATGACCATCGAGGACGATCGGGGCGAGACGCTCGAGATCGTCGCGGACCGCGACCAGCTCGAGCTCATTGCGGACACTCTCGACGACCTTCTGGCCGAGGATGACGACGCCGACACCGTGAACGGCGATTCCGACGACGACGAGGACTGATCCCACCCCCGCGCCGCCGCCTGGCCCGGCTGGACCTCTTCAGCACTTTGCCTAATTGGCGGGCGCGCCGTTTGGCGGTCGAATGGTGGCGAGGAACACGCCATCGTTCGCGGAGGCCGGGTGCGCATCGCACTGTTCGCCGACATCCACGGCAACAGGGAGGCCTTCGAGGCCTGCCTGGCCGACGCGCGCCGTCGTGGCGCCGAGCGCCAGGGCTTTCTCGGCGACATCGTGGGCTATGGCGCCGACCCGGCCTGGTGCGTCGACACGGTGTCGCGCGCCTGCGAGCACGGCGCCTTCGCGCTCCTCGGCAACCATGACGCGGCGGTTGGAACGCCCACCGAATCGATGAACGCGGCCGCGACCCGCGCGATCGAATGGACGCGCGGCCAGCTCGACACCGCGCAGGCCGCCTTCCTTGCCGGCCTGCCGCTGGAGCGCGTGGAGGGCGACGCCCTGTTCGTCCACGCCAATGGCTGGGCTCCGAAGGACTGGGGCTATGTCCGAAGCGCCGTCGATGCCGAGCGGAGCCTGCGCTCCACCACCCAGCGCATGACCTTCTGCGGGCACACCCACGTGCCGGTGCTCTACCACATGGCCCCGCTTCGCCCGCCGGCGGAGCACGTGCCGGTGCCCAACCGGAACATCCCCCTCAGCTTGTCGCGCCGGTGGCTGGCCGTGCTCGGCTCCGTCGGCCAGCCGCGCGATGGCAACCCCGCCGCCTGCTACGGCCTCCTCGAGACATCCCCCTGGGACCTGACCTTCGTCCGGGTCCCCTACGACACCGCCGCCGCGGCGGAGAAGATCAGGAAGGCCGGATTGCCGGAGTCTCTGGCGACGAGGCTGCAACGGGGGCTTTGAGATGGCACTGATCCGCGTCGCCGAAGGCGCGACGATCGACGGGTTCACCGTGGGCAAGCGCCTGCACCAGGGCGGCATGGGAAGCCTCTGGAGCGTGAGCAAGGACGGCGAGCCCGGTCCGCTCCTGATGAAGTGCCCGGTGTTCAACGAGGGCGACGACGTCTCGGCCATCGTCGGCTTCGAGGTGGAGCAGTCGATCCTGCCACGCCTTTCCGGGCCCCACGTGCCCCGCTTCGTGGCCCAGGGCGACTTCTCCCGGTTGCCCTACATCGTGATGGAGCATGTCCAGGGGCGCAGCCTCGCCGAGTGGTCCGGGACGGCGCCGGTTCCGTGCGAGGAGGTGGCCTATCTGGGAGCCCTCGTGGCCCGCGCCCTGCAGGAACTGCACCGCCAGAAGGTCGTGCACCTGGACCTGAAGCCGGCCAACGTCATCGTCCGCAACACCGGCCAGGCGGCGCTGCTGGACTTCGGCCTGTCGCGCCACGAGGAACTGCCCGACCTCTTGGCCGAGGAATCGGACGTGCCGATGGGCACCGGCGCCTACATCTCGCCCGAGCAGATCGTGAGCGACCGCAACGAACCGCGCAGCGACATCTACTCGCTGGGCGTCATTCTCTACGAACTGGTGACGGGCAAGCTGCCCTTCGGCTCGCCCCAGCGGCGCAGCGGCATGCTGAAGAGGTTCTGGCGCGACCCGGTCCCGCCCCGGCGTCTCAGGAAGGACTGTCCGGAATGGCTGCAGGAGATCATCCTGCGCTGCCTGGAGATCGAGCCCGAGGATCGCTACGCCTCCGGTTCGCAACTCGCCTTCGCGCTCCAGCATCCCGACCAGGTGGCGATCACCGCGCGCGGCCGGCGCCTGGAGCAGGACGGCGTCGTCACCACGTTCCGGCGCTGGGCCCGCAGCCAGACCCTGCAGAAGAAGCTGCGGCCCCCCGTGACCCAGCACGTCTCCTCCGCACCCATCGTGATGGCCGCGGTGGACCTGTCCCACGGCGTCGACACCCTGGCGGAGACGCTGCGCGTGCATGCGCGCCGTGCGCTCGACGCGGACCCCTCGGCCCGCCTGGCCTGCGTGACGGTGCTGAAGACGTCGCTGATGAGCATCGACCAGGACACCGACGCCAGGGGCAACAGCACCTATGTCCAGAGGCTCGTCGAACTGAAGGACTGGGCAAGGCCCGTCGCCGGGGACGACGACCGGGTGAGCTACCACGTGCTGGAGGCCGTCGACCCGGCTGCGGCGCTGATCGAGTACGCCCACCACAACCAGGTCGACCACATGGTGGTGGGAGCGCGGGCGAGTTCGGCGCTGCGCCGCTACCTGGGAAGCGTCTCGGCGAAGGTGGTGGCCGAGGCGCCCTGCACGGTGACGGTCGTCCGCGCGCACGCCTGACGCGGGGAGGCGCCCGGCGGGGAAGCCGCAAAGCAGTGCAAATGCGAGCTTGCAGGCGTGCAGCTTGCCGGAAGGCCGCGGCTGCGCCACTTGTGCGTCCATCGCAGGACACCCCGGTCCTGCCCCGATTCCATGGAGACGTCGCATGACGAAGGTTCTGGTCCTCTATTACTCCTCCTACGGCCACGTCGAGACGATGGCCTATGCCGTCGCCGAGGGCGCCCGCGAGGCCGGGGCCGACGTCGTCGTGAAGCGCGTCCCCGAGCTCGTGCCGGCGGACATCGCGGAGAAGTCCCATTTCAAGATGGACCAGAAGGCCGAGGTCGCCTCCCCCGGCGAGCTGGACCAGTACGATGCCGTGATCGTCGGCGCGGGCACGCGCTTCGGCACGGTGGCGTCCCAGATGCGCAATTTCTGGGACCAGACCGGTGGCCTGTGGGCCCAGGGCAAGCTGGTCGGCAAGGTTGGTTCGGTGTTCACGTCGTCGGCCACCCAGCACGGCGGCCAGGAGTCGACCATCCTCGGCTTCATCCCGACCCTGCTGCACCACGGCATGGTCGTCGTCGGCCTGCCCTACGCCTTCCAGGGACAGATGGGCGTGAACGAGGTGAAGGGCGGCTCGCCCTACGGCGCCTCCACGATCACCGACGGCGACGGATCGCGCCAGCCTTCGGCCATCGAGCTCGAGGCCGCCCGCTACCAGGGCAAGCACGTCGCCTCGATCGCCGCCAAGCTGAAGGCCTGACCGCCCCGCGGCCGAGCCCCGCGCGTGGCGCGCTGGCGCCACCCGTCCGGGCCCGTTGACATCAGGGCCGGGCGGGGTCGAGGGTGCAGCGCACCATCGCTTCCCCCGTCCGACCCGACATCCAGCACCCCATGTTGTCACCCGAGAACAAGTCCCTCGTCGTTCTCGGTGTCTGCTGCATGGCCGCGGCCCTCGGCGGGCGCGTCACGGACCCGATCGTCCCGCTTCTGGCCGATCACTTCGGGGTTGTCGTGGCGACCGCCGCCCTGCTGTCGACGGCCTTCGCGCTGCCCTACGGGTTGAGCCAGCCCGTCCTGGGGCCCTTCGGCGACATCTTCGGCAAGCCCTCCGTCCTGCGCCTGTGCACCGCGTTGATGGCGGTGGCCCTCGTGGCGGCCGCGCTCGTCGACGACCTCGGTCTCCTCTTCGCCAGCCGCGTGGTGGCGGGAGCTGCCGCCGGCGGCGTCATCCCGCTCGCCCTGGCGCTGGTCGGGGATCGCGTCGAGCCGCATCGCAGGCAGGTGGCGCTCGCCCGCATCGTCGCGTCCGCGATGCTGGGGCAGCTCGTCGGCGTGGCCTGTTCGGGCGTGCTGGGTGCGGCCTATGGCTGGCGCGCGCCGCTCTGGCTGGCCGGAGCAGCGGGGCTCGTCGCGGCCACGGCGGCCCTGGTCTTCATCCGCCGGCCCACGGGCGAAGCGCCGCAGGCCTTCTCGGTCGAGCGCTTCATGGAGGGATACAGGCAGGTCTTCGCCAATCCCCGGGCCGTCGTCTGCTACGCCTCGGTCTTCATCGAGGGCGGATCGGTCTACGGCCTCCTGCCCTTCGTGGCCGAGACGCTGCGTCAGCGCGAGGTCGGCAGCACGCTGGAGGCGGGCTTCGTGATCGGCGGTCTCGGCCTCGGCGGCATTGTCTTCTCCGTGGCGGCGGGCTCGCTGCTGCGGGTCTTCGCCTCGCTCACCTTGATGAAGCTCGGCGGCACCCTCGGCGCGCTGGGACTGCTCGGCTTCGCCATCGTCGCCCCGTGGCCGTTCAGCGCCGCCTGCTTCCTCGTGCTGGGCTTCGGGTTCTTCATGCTGCACACCGGGCTGCAGAACCGGGCCGTGGGCCTGGCGCCCGCGGCGCGCGGATCGGCGGTCGCGCTGCACGCCTTCTTCTTCTTCCTCGGCCAGGGCCTCGCGCCGATCGTCGTCGGCCCGTTCCTGCACGCGGCAGGCGCGACGGTGACGCTCGTCGCCTGCGCGGCCCTGCTCGGTGCCGTCGGATACACCGCCGCCACGCTGCTGGCGCGGATCGACGCCCGTCAGGCCTGATCGGCCGGACCGGCCTCGCCGATCATCGTTTCCGGCCGGACCAGCGCATCGAACTCCTCGCCGGTCACCACGCCGAGCCGCAGTGCCTCTTCCCGCAGGGTCGTTCCGTTGGCGTGGGCCGCCTTGGCGACCTTGGCTGCCGCGTCGTAGCCGATGCGCGGCGCAAGCGCCGTGACCAGCATCAGCGACCGGCGCATCGCCTCCGCGATGCGGCCCTCGTCCGCCCGGATCCCGACGACGCAATGCTCCCGGAAGCTGTCCGCGGCGTCGGCCATGAGCCCGATCGACTCGAGCAGGGCTGCCGCGATCACGGGCTTGTAGACGTTCAGTTCGAAATGACCCTGGCTGCCGGCGACGGTGACGGTCGTCTGGTTGCCGAAGACCCGGCAGCACACCATCGTCATCGCCTCGGCCTGGGTGGGGTTCACCTTGCCGGGCATGATCGAGGAACCGGGCTCGTTCTCGGGCAGGATCAGTTCGCCCAGGCCCGAGCGCGGGCCGGAGGCCAGCAGCCGGATGTCGTTGGCGATCTTGAACAGTCCGGCCGCCGCCGCATCGAGCGTCCCGTGCAGGTTGACGAGCGCGTCGTGGGCGGCGAGCGCCTCGAAACGGTTTTCCGCCGGTCTGAACGGCAGGCCGGTCAGGTCGGCTAGGCGCTCGGCCACCTTGGCGCCGAACCGCGGATGGGCGTTGAGGCCGGTGCCGACCGCGGTGCCGCCCTGGGCCAGCGGCCAGATCTCCTCCAGCGCGGCGGCGATGCGTCGCCGTCCGTTGCGGACCTGCGCGACGTAGCCCGAGAACTCCTGCCCCAGCGTCAGCGGCGTCGCGTCCTGGGTGTGGGTCCGGCCGATCTTGATGATGCCCCGGAACGCCTGCGCCCTCTCGTCCAGCGCATCGGCCAGCGCGTCGAGCGCGGGCAGGAGGCGACCGCTGACCGCCAGCGCCGCCGCCACGTGCATCGCGGTCGGGAAGGTGTCGTTCGACGACTGGCCCCGGTTGACGTGATCGTTGGGATGCACGGGGGACTTGCCGCCCCGCGTGCCCGCGAGACTCTCGTTGGCCCGCCCCGCGAGCACCTCGTTCGCGTTCATGTTGGACTGGGTGCCCGAGCCCGTCTGCCAGACGACGAGGGGAAACTCAGCGTCCCAGCCCCCGCCCAGCACCTCGTCCGCGGCGGACGCGATGGCGTCGGCCAGCCGGGGATCGAGCTCGCCCAGCTCCGCATTGGCCTGGGCGGCGGCCTTCTTGACCAGCACCAGCGCCCGCACGATGCCGACGGGCATCCGGCCTTCGCCGATCCGGAAGTTGTGCAGCGAGCGCTCCGTCTGCGCCCCCCAATAGTGATCGGCCGGCACCTCGATGGGGCCGAAGCTGTCCGTTTCGGTTCGCGTCGCCATGGTCGTCTCCAGTAAAATCAGGCCGGGCGCGGCACGGGCCTTGCCTCTCCCTCAAGCCCGTCTAGGTTGTCCGACGCCTCCAGCGCTGCCGTGCCCCCGGCCGGTGCGGGTGGCGGGCTCGCCCGGGCCGCTCGTGCCACCCAGGGAATCCCTCGTGTCGATCACCGCAGCGCTGAACCATCTGACCCACTACCGCTACGACCGCCCGGTCGTTCTCGGCCCGCAGGTCATCCGGCTTCGGCCGGCGCCCCACAGCCGAACCGCGGTGAAGAGCTACTCGCTCAAGGTGACGCCGGAGAAGCACTTCATCAACTGGCAGCAGGATCCCCACGGCAACTGGCTGGCGCGGTTCGTGTTCCCCGAACCCGCCACCGAGCTCAAGATCGAGGTCGATCTCGTCGCCGAACTCGCGGTGGTCAATCCCTTCGACTTCTTCGTCGAGAGCTACGCCGAGCGGTTCCCGTTCTCCTATCCCGCGGAGCTCAAGCACGAGCTGCTGCCCTATCTCGAGCTCGAGGACGGGGGGCCGCTGCTGGACGACTTCGTGGCCCAGATCTCGCGCGAGAGCACGGCGATCGTACCGTTCCTCGTCGGCCTCAACCAGGAGCTCCAGCAGCGGATCGGCTACGTCATCCGCATGGAGCCCGGGGTCCAGACGCCGGACGACACGCTGCGCCTGGGCAAGGGCTCGTGCCGCGACACCGGTTGGCTGCTCGTCCAGGTCCTGCGCCGGCTCGGGCTCGCGGCGCGCTTCGTGTCGGGCTACCTGATCCAGCTGAAGCACGATCTCAAGGCGCTGGACGGGCCGACGGGCACCGACCACGACTTCACCGACCTGCACGCCTGGACCGAGGTCTACATCCCGGGAGCGGGCTGGCTCGGCCTCGATCCGACCTCCGGCCTGTTCTGCGGCGAGGGCCACATTCCGCTCGCGGCGACCCCGCACTACCGGTCGGCCGCGCCGATCTCCGGCATGGTCGGCTATGCGGAGGTGGACTTCGAATTCCACATGGGCGTGACCCGCGTGGCCGAGGCGCCGCGCGTGACGCTGCCGTTCGCCGACGAGAGCTGGGACCGGCTGGACGCCCTCGGCGACCTTGTCGACCGCGACCTCGTCGCCCAGGACGTGCGTCTCACCATGGGCGGCGAGCCCACTTTCGTGTCCATCGACGACTACCAGTCGGCCGAGTGGAACACGGACGCGGTCGGCCCCACCAAGCGCTGGCGGGCCGACGATCTCGTGCGGCGACTGCGGGAACGCTTCGCGGCGGGAGGCTTCCTGCATCACGGCCAGGGCAAGTGGTATCCCGGCGAATCCCTGCCGCGCTGGACCTTCGCCCTCTACTGGCGCCCCGATGGCCAGCCGGTCTGGCGCGACCCGTCGCTCCTCGCGGTCGAGGTCCCCCCGGACGTGCCGCCCCCCGACGCCACGGCGCGCCTGTCGGCCGGTGTCGCCGAACGCCTGGGCATTCCGCAGAGCTTCGCGGTGGCCGCCTACGAGGATCCCGCCCACTGGATCCTCAAGGAAGCGGAACTGCCGGTGAACGTCGATCCGCTCGACTCCAAGCTCGAGGATGCCGAGGCGCGGGCCCGGATCGCCCGGGTGTTCGAGCGCGGATTGGGAGAGCCCACCGGCCACGTCCTGCCGGTACAACGCTGGAATGCGGCGGCCCGCGACCGGCGATGGGTCAGCGAGCGCTGGCCGTTGCGCCGCGGGCGCCTGTTCCTGGTGCCGGGCGACAGTCCCGTCGGCTTCCGCCTTCCGCTGGCCTCGCTGCCCTACGTCCCGCCGGCCGCCTATCCCTACGTCGTGCCGGCGGACCCGTCGGAGCCGCGGGCGGCCCTGCCGAGTGCAGACGCCATCGCCCAGCGCGTCCAACGTCCCCCGGAAGGCGTCGAGCCGGGACAGGATCGGGTCGAGCAGGTCCAGGGCGGCGGATCGGTGCGCACCGCGCTGGCATTCGAGGTCCGAGAGGGAATCCTCTACGTCTTCATGCCGCCCGTGGAGCAGCTCGAGCACTATCTGGAACTGCTCGCAGCCGTCGAGGACACCGCCCGCGACATGGCGCTTCCGGTGCGGATCGAGGGCTACGGCCCGCCGCACGATCCGCGCCTCGCGGTGTTGAAGGTCACGCCCGATCCCGGCGTCATCGAGGTCAACGTGCAGCCGGCGGCCACCTGGCGGCAGGCGGTCGACATCACGCGCGGCGTGTACGAGGAGGCGCGCCTCGCGCGCCTGGGCACCGACAAGTTCATGACCGACGGGCGCCATTGCGGCACCGGCGGCGGCAACCACGTGGTCCTGGGCGGCGCGACGCCCAACGACAGCCCCTTCCTGCGCCGGCCCGACCTGCTCAAGAGCCTGGTGCTCTACTGGCAGCGCCACCCCGCGCTGTCGTACCTGTTCTCCGGCCTGTTCATCGGGCCGACCAGCCAGGCGCCGCGCATCGACGAAGCCCGCCACGACGGGCTCTACGAACTCGAGATCGCCATGGCGATGGTGCCGGGACCCGGCGGGGCAGACATCCCGCCCTGGCTCGTCGACCGGCTGTTCCGCAATCTCCTCGTCGACGTCACCGGCAACACGCATCGCTCCGAGATCTGCATCGACAAGCTGTTCTCGCCCGACGGGCCCACGGGCCGCCTCGGCCTGGTGGAGTTCCGCTCGTTCGAGATGCCGCCGGATGCGCGCATAAGCCTGGCCCAGCAACTGCTGCTGCGCGCCCTCGTCGCCTGGTTCTGGCGCGAGCCGCAGCACGGCGCGCTGGTGCGGTGGGGAACGGCCCTGCACGACCGCTTCATGCTGCCGCACTTCGTGTGGGAGGACTTCCAGCAGGTTCTCGCCGACCTCAGGCGCGAGGGCTACGCGTTCGAAAGCCTGTGGTTCGAGGCCCAGCGCGAATTCCGCTTCCCCTTCTACGGGGCGGTCGAGGTCGACGGCGTGTCGATGGAGATCCGCCAGGCGCTGGAGCCCTGGCACGTGATGGGCGAGACCGGCGCGATCGGCGGGACGGTCCGCTACGTGGACAGCTCCGTCGAGCGCCTGCAGGTGAAGGTCGAAGGCTTCAACCCCGCCCGCCACGTGGTGGCCTGCAACGGGCGGCGCCTGCCGCTGACGGGCACCGGCCGCCCCGGCGAGGCCGTCGCCGGCGTGCGCTTCAAGGCCTGGCAACCCGGCTCCGGCCTGCACCCCACGGTCCCGGTGCACGCCCCGCTCACCTTCGACGTGGTCGATTCCTGGACGGGGCGGTCGCTCGGCGGCTGCGTCTATCACGTGGCCCATCCGGGCGGGCGCAACTACGACACCTTCCCGGTCAACGCCTACGAGGCGGAGGCTCGCCGACTGGCCCGCTTCCAGCCCTTCGGCCACTCGCCGGGCCGCTTCGTCCCCTCGCCGCAGGAGCCCTCGGTCGAATTCCCGCTGACGCTCGACCTGCGGCGTCCCGCGGGCACCGGGATCGTGTGAGATGTCCGATGCCGCCTTCCGGCCGGGCCGGGACGCACGTGGTCGCCTGGAGACGCTGATCGGCGGCTATCGCCCCCGTGTCGGCGTGCCCGACGAGATGGTCGACTCGTCCGGGCGCCCGCGCCCGCACTGGCTTCCGGTGCTCGAGGCGCTGGCGGCGGGAGAGCCCGCCGACGTGGCTCGGGCCTTCGCCATCGCGGACAGGCACCAACGGGATTCGGGCGTCTACTACCGCGTCTATTCCGATGACTCCGGCGCCGAGCGGCCCTGGCCGCTGAGCCACGTGCCCCTGGTTCTCCCCGAGCAGGAGTGGCGGCACATCGTGGCCGGCCTCGTGCAGCGCGCCGGCCTGCTGGAGACGATCCTGGCGGATCTCTACGGCGAGGGCCGGCTCGTCAGCGACGGGCATCTCCCGGGGGCCGTGGTCGCCGGCAGCCCCGATTTCGTGCGCCCGGTCGTCGGGATGGACACCGGCGGCAGGCGCCGCCTGCAGGTCTACGCGGCCGACCTGGGCCGCGGGCCCGACGGCCGGTGGTGGGTCCTCGGCGACCGCACGCAGGCGCCCTCCGGCATGGGCTACGCCCTCGAGAACCGGATCGCGCTGTCGCGGGCCATCCCCGACCTCTACGGCGGCATGAACGTGCTGCGGCTCGCGCCCTTCTTCCAGGCGTGGCGGAGCTCCCTCGGGGCGCAGGTGGAACGTGGGCACACCCGCATCGCCATGCTCACCCCGGGCCCCCTGAACGAGACCTATTTCGAGCACGCCTATCTGTCGCGCTACCTGGGTTTCCTGCTCGTCGAGGGCGGCGATCTCACCGTTCGCGACGACGCGCTCTTCGTGCGCACCGTGGGCGGCCTCAAGCGCGTCGGCGTGGTGGTGCGCCGCCTCGATTCCGAATTCGCCGACCCGGTCGAGCTCGACCCGTCCTCGCAGATCGGCGTGCCGGGCCTGGTGCAGGCGGTGCGCGCGGGCTCCGTCATCCTCGCCAACGCGCTCGGCAGCGGCGTGCTGGAGAGCCGCGGCCTCCTTGGTTTCATTCCGGCGCTGGCGCGCAAGCTGCTGGGGCAGGACCTTCTGCTGCCCAACATCGCCACCTGGTGGTGCGGACAGGCGGCCGAGCGCGATCACGTGCGGCGCAACATCCAGGACCTCGCCCTGGCACCGGCCTTCAACCGTGTCCGGGACTGGCCGCTGCCGGGAGCCCCGGTCGAAGGCGCGATGCTGGGGGCTCCGGAGCGCGCCGCGATGGGCACCCTGCTCGCCGAGCGGCCCTACGATGTCGTGGCGCACGAGCCCGTGCGGCTGTCGACCATGCCCGTCTGGCAGGACGGGCGCCTCACGCCGCGGCCCTTCACCTTGCGCGTCTTCGTGGTCTCGACCCCGGATGGCTGGGAGGTCCTGCCGGGGGGATTCTGCCGCGTCTCGGAGGCGCAGGACCTGCGCGCCCTGTCCATGCAGCACGGCGGCCGCTCGGCCGACGTGTGGGTCACCAGCGAGTCGCCCGTCGGCCAGACGACGCTGTTGCCGCGGCCCGGCGCCGTCCCGGTGAGCCGCGTCATCGGCTACCTCCCGAGCCGCGCCGCCGAGAACCTCTTCTGGATGGGCCGCTACCTGGAACGCACCGAGGCGACGCTGCGCGTGGTGCGCTGCCTGTGCGGCCTGGTGGTCGAGAACAGCGAGACCAGCGGTCCCGCCCGCGAGGCCCTGCTGCGCACGGCCGACCTCCTCGTCGCGTGGGGCGCCACGGCAGGTCCGCCGGCACCGCGTCGCGGCGCGGCGGCCGCCGCCATTGCCGACGCGCTCTATGCGCCGCGCGCCTACGGGTCGACGCGCAGCCTTGTGCTGGAAGCGCGGCGCGCCGCCTCGGTCATCCGCGAGCGCCTGGCGCCGGATGCGGTGCGCGCCCTGTCGGCCCTGGTCGACCAGTTCGACCGGCCGGCGGCCGCGCACGAGGGGCCGGGCGAGGCGCTGGAGGCGGCCGAGAGCGGACTGCGGACGATCGCCGCGATTTCCGGACTCGCCCAGGAAAACATGAACCGCCTCTCGGGATGGCGCTTCCTCGAGATCGGACGGCGCATCGAACGCGGGATCCTGACGGGACGCTTCCTCCGCCGCTTCGCCGACGAGAACGCGCCGGCCTCGTGCCTGGACGCGCTGCTCGAGCTTTCGGACAGCCAGATCACCTACCGCGCCCGCTACCTGATGGGCACCGAGCGGGCTCCGGTGGTCGACCTCGCCGCTCTCGACGCGGGCAATCCCCGCTCGATCGCCTTCCAGGCGGCGCGCCTGCGTGACCACATCTCCAACCTCGCCGACCTGCCGACGCCCGACGCGCTGGACCAGGCGGCGGCGATCGTGAACGGCATCATCGCCGACCTGACGGACGCCGACGCCGTGACGCTGTCGGCCGACGACGTGCTGGCGGTCGAGAACAGGCTCATGGACCTGTCCAACGAGATCACGCTACGCTTCTTCACGCAGTCGGACCTGCGGGGGGAAGCCGAGGACCAGGCGTGATCTACGACGTCGACCACGTCACGACCTACGACTACGGCACGCGCATCAGCTTCGCGCGGTGCCTGCTGCACCTGCAGCCGCGCGAGGAACAGCACCAGCGTGTCCTCGCGTCGAGCCTCAGGATCGATCCGGTCCCGGACGAGCAGACCGTGGCGCGCGACTTCTTCGGCAATCCGATCTGCCATGTCCGCTTCGCGGCGCCGCACGCCACGCTGGTGATCCACGCCACGGCGCGCATCCGGGTCGAGCCCATCGCCCTGCCGGAGCCCGGCGCCACGCCGGCCTGGGACGTCGTGCGGTCGGAAGCCGCGCTGGCGGATCTCGGCCGTGACAGTCCGGTGCACCAGCTGTTCGCCAGCCGCCTCGTGCCGCTGTTGCCGGACGTGACGGCCTATGCCTCGACCTCCTTCACGCCCGGCCGACCCGTGCTGGCGGGCGCGATGGAGCTGAACCGGCGCATCCATGCCGACTTCACCTACGACCCCGCGGCCACGGACGTGGCCACGCCGATCAGCGCCGTGATGCGCCACCGGCGCGGCGTGTGCCAAGACTTCGCGCATCTGATGATCGCGGGATTGCGCGGCCTCGGCATTCCGGCCGCCTATGTCAGCGGGTATCTGCGGACCCAGCCGCCGCCCGGGCGGGAGAGGCTGGCCGGCGCCGACGCCACCCATGCGTGGGTCGCGGTGTGGTGCGGCATCAGGGCGGGATGGATCGGCCTCGATCCGACGAACGCCATCCCGGCCGGCGTCGATCACCTCGTGCTCGCCCGCGGTCGCGACTACGGCGACGTGGCACCGGTGTCCGGCGTGGTCGTGGCTTCCGCTGGGCACCGGGTCTCGGTGGCGGTCGACGTCAGGCCCGCCGGCGAGGGTCCGCCTCAGGCATTGGCCGGCTGACCGGCGACGCCGGCGGCCAGCGCGCCCTGCAGCACCACCTGCGAGCGGCTGTCGGCGAAGGGAATTCCCGCCTCGCGCAGGCCGGTCTCGATCCGCTTGAAGGCCGCCCCGCGAACCTCGAACTGCTTGCCGGGCGGCGTCTGGATCTTGCAGCGGAACACCTTCACGCCAGGCTCGATCCGGTAGAGCTTCGCCTTGAGCGGCGCGACGATGAAGGGCGCCAGCTCGGGATCCTCCAGCATCGCCTGCCCGATCGACTTGATCAGCTTGCGCACCTTCTCGCTGTCGACGTCCGGCGGCAGGGGGATCTCGAACTTGTCGATGACCCAGTCGCGCGAATTGTTGCGCACCGAGCCCAGCGCCCCGTACGGCACGAAATGCAGGGGGCCGTTCTGGTGGCGCAGCGCCACCGTGCGCAGCGTGATGCGCTCCACCGTGCCCTTGGCGTTGCCTCCCTCGATGTAGTCCCCGATCCGGAACACGTCCTCGGCCAGGTAGAACACCCCCGACAGGACGTCCCGAACCAGGGTCTGGGCGCCAAAGCCGACCGCGATGCCGAGCACGCCGGCGCCGGCCAGCAGCGGCGTGATCTCGATTCCGAAGATCGACATCAGCGACAGCACCAGCAGGACCAGCAGGGTCACGCCCGACGCCTTGCGGGCCAGGGGCAGCAGCGTGAGGAGGCGCGCATTGGCGCCGGTCTCGGGATCGCCCGCGAGGGCAACGCGGGCCAGCCTCGCATCGACCGCGCCCCTGATCGCGGCCCAGGCGACGTCGGCGGCGAGCAGCAGGGCGAGGGCGCCCAGCACGCGCAGCATGAAGCGTCCCGTCGGCGTCTCGCCGCCGGGCATGGCCAGCAGCGGCACGTCCCAGACGATCGCGCAGGCGATGACGCCGGCGAGCGCCACGACGAAACGGACGAGGCGGAGACTGAGATCCTCGTACAGGCTGCCGGGCGAGGCGTCGGCCGTCTCGGATGCCGACATCCGGTCCGTGCGCCAGGCCTCCCAGAACGTCCGGACGAAGCGCCGCGACAGCGTCTCGGCCGCGATCGTGAGACTGGCGATGGCCAGCGTCAGCGACCAGCGCGGCCCGCCCGAGAGCCAGAGCAGGACGATGAACCCGCACCAGAGGGCGGCCAGCAGCGGCGGTGGCAGGATCCTCAGGCGCCGCCTGGCCACGGCCGACTGGTGGACGGGCCTGCGCCTGCGCTCGGCGATGACGATGGCGGCGACCACCAGGCAGCACCCCACGAGGACGGTCAGAGCGCGCACGGCCCCCGCAACGGCGGGCGCATAGGGCTCGATCACGTCGGGCAGCACGATGCCGCCGGCGAGGACGCCGGCCGCCGTGAGGATGGCGGGCACCGCGATCTTGGCCTCCGGTGTCCGCATCCGGACGAGCCGCAGTCGCGAGCTGTCGGGCGAGAGCAGGGCGCGCACGATCACGGCGAGCGCGCGGACGGCCGCCACGGCGAGCGTGACCGCCGTGACGATGTCGAGCAGGGAGGCCGGCCAGGTGAAAGCCCCGGCCGTGCCCAGGATCGACAACGTCGAGACGGCGACCGCGCACAGGCCGATGGCGATCCGCCGGCCGGCGATCCGCCAGGCCTCGACGCGTGTCCTGGGATCCCCGGCCACCAGCCAGCGCAGCGCGGGCGATGCATAGATCCAGTAGAGCCACTCGAGCCCGGCGCCGACCACGACGAGGATCAGGAGATAGGCGAAGCCCCTGACGCCCTCGACCGATTGCAGGGCGTCCAGGCCCGCCCGCCAGAGGCCGGCGGCTTCGCCCGGTGCCGCCAGGAGATTGGAGAAGACGGTGGCCAGCTCGTTCTGGGCGCGCGCGAGGGCCGTGCGAATGGTCATGCCGCGCCCTCCAAGGTCTTCCCGGCCGGGGACGCGGGTCCAGGGGCCGGAGCGGCCTTGCCCAGCCAATCCTGCGGTCGCCGCGCGGCCGAAGCGTCGGCATCGGGCGGCATCAGGCGCTCGACCACCACGCCGTCGTCGAGCACGCGGGCGCGACAGGCGAGACGAACCGCGCCGGTGGACTTCGGCTCGTCCAGTGTCCTGCGTTCGATGTCGTCCACGGCGGACAGCCGGTCGGACCCGGCCGTCACGCGGACCCGGCACGTGCCGCATCGGCCGCGCCCGGAGCAGACGCTCGCATGGGGAACGCTCGACAGCCGGCTGATCTCCAGGATCGACAGGCCCCGGCGGCCGGTGCCGCTCAATCCGTTGTCATAGAGCACCGTGACGGGCTTGCGCCGTGTCACGACCACGCGGGCCACCATGACGGACACCGCGACGGCGACCGCGGCGAGGTAGGACAGGTTGGTGATCCCGCGGATGTCGCCGAGCGGGCCGTCGACGGAGCGCAACAGCGCCCAGGACGTGTTCACCTGGTTGGCGAAGGCCGGGTCCGAGGCGATGCGCGCGACCACGGCCTTGCCGCCCTCGACGAATCCGAGCAGCGCCAGGATCGGAATGGCGAACAGCAGGGGAATGACGACCGGGCTCAGCCGCGGCCACCAGCGTTGCAGCGAGAACCACGCCACGAGCCCGATCGCGCCGTGGGCCCAAACGATGATGACGACGAGCAGTTGCTGGATGGCGGAGGCCGGGGAGAACTGCCAGAAGATCGCCAGCAGATCGCCGAACCCGAGCGAGAGGCCGGGGGCCAGGTCACCCGCCATCTTCACCGCCAGGACATGCGGCAGGAGCAGGGGCAGGACGGCCAGGCCGAGCGCCACCTGCACCATGTCGCCGCGCCTCACCGCCAGGCTGCGGCGCGCTCCCACGGCGATGAGCCCGCAGATCAGGTGCAACGTCATGGCGGAGGCGAGAACGGCCGCTCCGACGCCACCCTGCCAGGGCCGCATCAGGACCCGTGCGGCGGCAAAGACCGCTTCCGGAGACCGCAGGCCGAAGACCAGGACGCTCAGGTGCATCGTCACGAAGCTCATCAGCACGAGGCCGCTGGAGAGACGGACGGTTCGAATCAGGGTCGTGACGCTCATGCGGTCATCCGGGGGCATCGGTCCGGACACCATGCCGGGTCGGGAGACGGCGGTCCAGTTCCAGCACTGCAAGCATCGTATTGCGTCGCAGCGACGAAATGAGTTGCGCACCTCAAATGCTGAAGTAGCTTGCCTCCATGAGCGCGATCGGGGAGAGGGTGACGCTGGAGGACGTGGCGCGCGAGGCGGGAGTCTCGCTGGCCACGGTGGACCGCGTCGTCAACCGACGGCCCGGCGTGCGCGAGAAGACCGTGGCCCGCGTCGAGGCCGCCATCCTGAAGCTCAGCTATCGCCCGGATCCCGTGGCCGCGCGCCTGGCGCGCAACAAGACCTTCCGCTTCTGCTTCATCCTGCCCACGGGCACGAACACCTTCATGGGCCAGCTCGCCGACCAGGTGCGGCAGACGGCCGAGTGGCTGGCCGTGCAGCGCGCCTTCGTCGACACGCTGCATGTCGACGTGTTCGATCCGGACGAACTGGCCCGGACCATCGAGACCGTCGGTCCGCGCTACGACGGCGTGGCCACCATCGCGCTGGATCATCCGCGGGTGCGTGCCGCCATCGACGAGGTGGTCGGCCAGGGTGTCGCCGTGGTGACGCTCGTCTCCGATGCTCCCACGTCCACGCGCCTGCACTATGTCGGCATCGACAACACGGCGGCTGGACGGACCGCCGGCACCCTCATGGGCCGGTTCCTCGGCAACAGGACCGGCAAGGTCGCCATCATCGCGGGGTCGCTGGCGCTGCGCGATCATGCCGAGCGACAGTTCGGCTTCTCCCAGGTGCTGACGCGCGAGTATCCCAACGCGTCCGTGCTGGCCGCGCGGGAAGGGCGCGACGACAGCGATCGGACCGAGCAGATCGCCCGCGAGCTCCTCGCCGCCCATCCCGATCTCGTCGGGATCTACAGCGCGGGAGCGGGCAACCGCGGCATCGGCAACGCCCTGGAGGCCACGGGCCGCGCAGCGGACGTGGTGTGGATCGCGCACGAGCTGACGCCGCACACGCGGCGCTATCTTGTGCGCGGGGTGGTCGACGCCGTCATCAACCAGGACGCCGGACACGAGGCCCGCTCGGCGGCGCGCGTGCTGCTGGCCCACTGTTCGGACGAGCCGATCATGCGCGACCAGGAGCGCATCCGCATCGACATCTTCATTCGCGACAACCTGCCCTGAGCCGACGGCCGGGGCGACGCATCCCGCCGGCATCGGCCGGCGCCATCAAGATCGAGGGAGGACCAGACGTGGCAAGCAATGTGAAGGGACCGGCGATTTTCCTCGCCCAGTTCGCGGGCGACGCGAAGCCGTTCAACTCGTGGGAGTCGATCTGCAAGTGGGCCGCAAGCCTCGGCTACAAGGGCGTGCAGGTGCCCACCTGGGACGGCCGGCTCTTCGATCTCGCCAAGGCGGCATCGTCCAAGGACTATTGCGACAAGATCGCGGGTGTCGCGAAGAAGCACGGCCTCGCCATCACCGAGCTCTCGACCCACCTGCAGGGCCAGCTCGTCGCGGTCAATCCGGCCTACAACGAGGCCTTCGACGCCTTCGCGCCGGCGCAGGTGAAGGGCAAGCCGCGCGAGCGCCAGAAGTGGGCCGTCGACCAGCTGATGATGGCGGCGCAGGCCTCCAAGCATCTGGGCCTCACCGCCACCGTGACATTCCCCGGCGCGCTCGCCTGGCCCTACGTCTATCCCTGGCCGCAGCGCCCCGAGGGCCTGATCGACGCCGCGTTCGACGAACTGGCGCGTCGCTGGAAGCCCATCCTCAATGCCTATGACGAAGTGGGCGTCGACGTCTGCTACGAGATCCATCCGGGCGAGGACGTCTTCGACGGCGCGACCTTCGAGATGTTCCTGGCGAAGCTGCGCAACCACCCGCGCTGCTGCATCAACTACGATCCCTCGCACTTCGTGCTGCAGCAGCTCGACTACCTCGCCTTCATCGACATCTACCACGAGCGCATCAAGGCCTTCCACGTGAAGGATGCCGAGTTCAATCCGGACGGGCGGCAGGGCGTCTACTCGGGCTACCAGCCGTGGATCAACCGCGCCGGCCGCTTCCGCTCGCTGGGTGACGGCCAGGTCGACTTCGCCGGCATCTTCTCGAAGATGGCGCAGTACGGCTACGACAGCTGGGCGGTGCTCGAGTGGGAATGCTGCCTGAAGCACCCCGAGGACGGCGCGCGCGAGGGCGCCCAGTTCATCGCCGACCACATCATCCGCGTGACGGAAAAGGCGTTCGACGACTTTGCCGGCGGCAGCGTCGACAAGAAGCAGATCAAGCGCTTCCTCGGACTGCGCTGAACAGGGGGACACGATGGCCATCGAAGGCAAGGACGACGGCGTCGCCGGCGGACGCATCCGGCTCGGCATGGTGGGCGGCGGGGAGGGCGCGTTCATCGGCGCCGTCCACCGCATGGCCGCCCGCCTCGACGATCACTACGACTTCGTGGCGGGGGCGCTGTCCTCGACACCGGAGAAGGCGATGCGCTCCGGCGCTGCGCTCGGGCTCGATCCCAAGCGCACCTACGGGACGTTCCAGGAGATGGCCTCGCGCGAGCGTCGGCTGAAGGACGGCATTGAGGCCGTGGCGATCGTCACGCCCAACCACATGCACGCGCCTGCGGCCGCGGCCTTCCTGAAGGCCGGCATCCACGTCATCTGCGACAAGCCGCTGACGACGACGCTGAAGGAGGCGAGGAAGCTCAAGGCGCTCGCCGACGAGTCCGGCCTCGTGTTCTGCGTGACGCACAACTACACGGGCTACCCGCTCATCCGGCAGGCCCGCGAGATGGTGAAGGCGGGCGAACTCGGCGAGATCCGCGTCGTGCAGGTCGAGTATCCGCAAGACTGGCTCACCGACCCGATCGAGACGACGGGGCAGAAGCAGGCCGACTGGCGCACCGATCCGGCCCGCTCGGGGGCTGGCGGATGCGTCGGCGACATCGGCACGCATGCCTACAACCTCGCCGACTTCGTCACCGGCATCGAGGTCAGCGAGCTCTGCGCGGAGCTGACGACCTTCGTGCCCGGCCGGCGCCTCGACGACAACGTGCAGGTGATGCTGCGCTATGCCAACGGCGCCCGCGGCGGGCTGTGGGCGAGCCAGGTGTCGCCTGGCAACGAGAACGGCCTGCAGCTGCGCGTCTACGGCACCAAGGGCGGCATCCACTGGCGCCAGGACAATCCGAACTACATGTTCTTCACCGCGCACGGGAAGCCGACGCAGATCCTGACGCGCGGCGGAGCCGGGGCCAACGCTGCGGCGGGCCGCGTGACCCGCATCCCGTCCGGCCATCCCGAGGGCTACCTCGAGGCCTTCGCCACGATCTACACGGAAGCCGCCGCGGCCATCCGCGCGGCCCGCTCCGGGGCGAAGCTCGACAAGGCCGTCACGTTCCCGACCGTCGACGACGGCGTGAAAGGCGTGGCGTTCATCGAGGCCTGCGTCAAATCGTCGGGCAAGGGCGGAGCCTGGGTGAAGCTGTGAGTGGTTGCCGAGAGTGCTGGGCCTGGACTGTATCTCCGTCCTTGCACCACCTCTCCGCGTCATGCCCGGGCTTGGCCCGGGCACCCACGACGTGAGGATGGACCAATCAAAGTCGTGGATCCCCGGGCCGAGCCCGGGGATGACGGCTGAAAGATTGGCGCAGCTGGTTGAAGCCGATGGCTGAGGTCGACCGCCAGAACCGCCGTCACTTGTTTAGTTGACTTGTTTAGTAGCGCGTGTTCCACTGAACAGCATGGCGACGGCTCCTTTTGAAGGCCGCGCCCGAGGAAGCGCCGAGCCACAACAAGCGGCCGGATCACTGAAGTCTCTCATCCCCGCCGCGATGCGGGGCGCGATGCGTGCCCGTTGTGCCGGAGCGCGACAGATGACGCGCGCCGGTCTGGTGTTGAGCTGAACCCCAAGGGAGGACACCCATGAAGAAGCTGATGGCAGGAGCCGGAGCGCTCGCCGCGGCGCTGATGATGTCGGCGGCCGCGACCCCCGCCGCCGCACAGGGCAAGACGATCACCCTGTGCTGGGCAGCCTGGGACCCGGCCAATGCGCTGGTCGAGCTGTCGAAGGACTTCACGGCGAAGTCCGGCGTGAACATGAAGTTCGAGTTCGTGCCGTGGCCGAACTTCGCCGACCGCATGCTCAACGAGCTGAACTCGAAGGGCAAGCTGTGCGACCTGCTGATCGGCGACAGCCAGTGGATCGGCGGCTCGGCCGAGAACGGCCACTACGTCAAGCTGAACGAGTTCTTCGACAAGAACGGCATCAAGATGTCGGACTTCATGCCGGCGACGGTGACCGGCTACTCGGAGTGGCCGAAGGGCACGCCGAACTACTGGGCGCTGCCGGCCATGGGTGACGCGCTCGGCTGGACCTATCGCAAGGACTGGTTCGCAAAGCCCGAACTGCAGGCCGAGTACAAGAAGCAGTACAACCGTGACCTCGCCCCGCCGAAGTCTCTCGACGAGCTCGTCGACATCGCCAAATTCTTCCAGGGGCGCGATGTCGACGGCAAGAAGGTCTACGGCGCCGCGATCTTCACCGAGCGTGGGTCGGAAGGCATCACGATGGGGGTGTCGAATTTCCTCTATCCGTACGGCTTCCAGTACCAGGACCCGAAGAAGCCCTACAGCATGGACGGCTTCGTGAACTCGGCCGGCGCCATCAAGGGCCTCGAGGCCTACAAGGCGCTCTACAAGTGCTGCACGCCGCCCGGCTACACCGACGCCTACATGCAGGAAGGTCTCGATGCCTTCAAGTCGGGCCAGGTGGCCATGCAGATGAACTGGTTCGCCTTCTTCCCGGGCCTGGCCAAGGACGAGAAGGTCGGCGGCGACAAGATCGGCTTCTTCGTCAATCCGGCGGGTCCGGCCGGCAAGGGATCGCAGCTCGGCGGCCAGGGCATCTCCGTGGTGGCCTACTCGCCGAACAAGAACGAGGCGCTCGAGTACATCAAGTGGTTCGCCTCCGCCGACGTACAGAAGAAGTGGTGGGCACTGGGCGGTTACTCGGCCTCGAAGGCGGTCCTCGAAGACCCGAATTTCGCGAAGACGGCCCCGTTCGCGGCCGACTTCCTCGTGGCGATGGGCCAGGTCGTCGACTTCTGGGCCGAGCCGTCCTACGCGCAGCTCCTGCTCGCCGAGCAGAAGCGCGTGCACGACTACGTCGTGGCCGACAAGGGCACCGCCAAGGAAGCCCTCGACGCGCTGATCGCCGACTGGAAGAAGGTCTTCAAGGACGACGGCAAGCTGTGAGCCGTCGGTCGACCTGAGCCAAGTCCCCGCGCCGTCCGCGGCGCGGGGTCCCTCTCGATCCCAGCGGCGGAACGGGCCCGTGCCATGAACGATCAAAGCCCTGTCCGCGGAGGCCCGCCGAACCTGGTGCAGCGCCTCGCGGTCGCCACGCCGGAACCGATCGCCGGCCGCGTGCGCGGCCTCTCGGACCGGTCCATCGCCTGGCTGTTCATCGCACCGACGATCGTCCTGCTGCTGGCGATCAACATCTTCCCGCTGATCTGGACGATCAAGCTCTCCTTCACGAACTACCGGGCCAACCGGCCCAACGCGCCGGTGCGCGACGTGGGCATCGACAACTACCAGTCGATCCTGACCGATCCCGACATCTGGGCGGCCATGCAGGCCACCGCGCATTTCGTGTTCTGGACCATCGTGCTCCAGACGCTCATCGGCTTCACGCTGGCCTGGCTCATCGACCGCAAGTTCCGCGGCCATGGCTTCTGGACGACGCTCATCCTCATCCCGATGATGCTGTCGCCGGCCGTCGTCGGAAATTTCTGGCGGTTCCTGTACCAGCCGCAGATCGGCGGCTTCAATTACTTCATTTCCTTCTTCACCGGCCTGCCGCCTTCCTCCTTCGAGATGATCGGTTCGGTGAAGCTCGCCCCCTGGTCGATCGTCGTCGTCGACACCTGGATGTGGACCCCCTACGTGATGCTGATCTGCCTCGCGGGGCTGCGGTCCATCCCGGACTACATCTACGAGGCGGCCGAGGTCGACCGCGCCTCGCCGTGGCGCCAGTTCTGGTCGATCACGCTGCCCATGGCCATGCCGTTCATCATGCTCGCGGTGCTGTTCCGTGGCATCGAGAACTTCAAGATGTTCGACATGGTCAACCTGCTCACCTCGGGTGGGCCGGGATCGACCACCGAGGTCGCCTCGATCACGCTCAAGCGCGAGGCCTTCGAGAAGTGGCGCACGGGCTTCTCTTCCGCCTTCGCCATCATCCTGTTCGTGACGGTGTTCGGCCTCGCCAACATCTACGTGAAGGCCTTGAACCGGGTGAAGCAGAGATGAGCGCCGGCCTCACCACAGCCCATTCCGTCGTCGAGCCGGGGCGGCTCTCCAAGCGCATCGCCACGATCGTCGTGGTCCTCTACGCGGTGCTGACGCTGCTGCCGCTCGGCTGGATCTTCCTGACCAGCCTGAAGTCGCCTCCGGACTCGATCAGCTATCCACCCAAGGTCGTCTTCCAGCCCACCATCGAAGGCTACTGTAACCTGTTCACGACGCGCTCGCGCCAGACGGCCGACTACATCAAGTCGCTGCCGCCCCCCTCGGGGAGCTGCGAGCAGATCGCGCGCGACCGCAACATGGTCGTGGTGGGAACGTCGAACTACGCGCCGCGCTTCCTCAACTCGCTGATCATCGCCTTCGGATCGACATTCTGCGCGGTGACGCTGGGGACGCTGGCGGCCTACGGGTTCTCGCGCTTCAAGGTGCCGCTCGCCGACGACCTGCTGTTCTTCATCCTGTCGACGCGCATGATGCCGCCGATCGCGGTGGCGATCCCGATCTACCTCATGTACCGCGAGCTGGGGCTCTCCGACACCAAGGTGGGGATGATCCTGCTCTACACGGCGGTCAACGTGTCGCTCGCGGTGTGGCTCTTGAAGGGCTTCATCGACGAGATCCCGCGCGAGTACGAGGAGGCCGCCATGATCGACGGCTACACGCGCCTCCAGGCCTTCCGGAAGGTGGTGCTGCCGCAGGCCGCGACCGGCATCGCCGCCACCGCGATCTTCTGCCTGATCTTCGCCTGGAACGAGTACGCCTTCGCCGTGCTGCTGACCTCCGGCGAGGCGCAGACGGCGCCGCCCTTCATCCCGATCATCATCGGCGAGGGCGGCCAGGACTGGCCCGCCGTGGCCGCCGGCACCACGCTGTTCCTGATCCCCATCCTCGTGTTCACGGTGCTGCTCAGGAAGCACCTCCTGCGCGGGATCACCTTCGGGGCGGTGCGCAAATGAGCGGCGAAACGACATCCGCCAAGGCCGCAGGCCGGACACGCCTCTTCCGGCGCGGGCCCTGGGAGACGCTGGCGACGATCGTGATCGCCTGCGGCGTGCTCATGCTGCTGCAGCCGTTCTCGCTGGCGCTCTACACCTGGTCCTTCGTGACCACGCTGACCGGCGTCGTCATGTTCACTATCGTCTCGAAGTTCCCGGAGTAGCCCATGGCCGAGATCCGGGTCGAAAACCTCCAGAAGAATTTCGGCGACTTCGCCGCCGTGAAGGACTCCTCCTTCACCGTCGAGGACGGCAGCTTCTTCTGCCTGCTGGGGCCGTCGGGCTGCGGCAAGACGACGACGCTGCGCATGATCGCAGGTCTGGAGCTGCCGACGTCCGGCGTCATTCGCCTGGGCGGCGACGACGTGACCTTCAAGCGGGCCTCCGAGCGCGACATCGCCTTCGTGTTCCAGCTGTTCGCGCTCTACCCACACATGAACGTGCGCCGGAACATCGGCTTCCCGCTCGTCTGCCAGGGCGTGCCCCGGGACGAGATCCGCACCCGCGTGGAGGAGGCGGCCCGCATCCTGCGGATCACGCATCTGCTCGACCGCCCCGTGTCTGGGCTCTCCGGCGGCGACCGCCAGCGCATCGCGCTTGGCCGCGCCATCGTGCGCCGGCCCATGGCCTTCATGATGGACGAGCCGCTGGGCGCCCTCGACGCCGAGTTCCGGCACGTGATGTGCGGCGAGCTTCGCGCCCTGCACGACCGCCTGAAGGCCACCACCGTCTACGTCACGCACGACCAGCTCGAGGCCATGTCCATGGCCGACACCATCGCCGTGATGAACGAGGGCGTGATCGAGCAGCTGGCGAGCCCGCGCGAGATCTACGACCGCCCGGCCTCCCTGTTCGTCGCGGACTTCATCGGCTCGCCGCCGATGAACTTCCTCGCGGCCCGGTCGTCCCTGGCGCCGGGCGCAACCACCCTCGACCTCGACGGAGCCGCGGTCGCGATGCCGGCGCTGCGGGACGGCGTGCCCGAGAAGGACCTGGTGCTCGGCGTGCGTCCCGAGCATGTCCGCCTCGACGACGCGTCGCGCCTGCGCGGCGAAGTCTTCGGGGCCGAGTACCTCGGCACGACCCAGGTCGTCACGATCGTCACGGCGCGCGGCAGGGTGCGCGCGCGGCTGGCCTCCGACGTCAAGGTCACCCCCGGCGAGCAGGTGGGCCTGTCCTTCCGTCCCGAGCGGCTGTCGCTGTTCGACAAGGCGAGCGGGAAAGTGCTGCGGTCGGCCCTGCACGACGAGGCGCCGCAGCGGCGCCGGGAGATGGCCCATGGCTGAGGTCGTTCTCGAAGGCGTGGGCAAGAGCTTCGGCGCCGTGAAGGCGGTCGCGGATCTCTCGCTCACCATCGCCGACGGCGAGTTCGTGGTGCTGCTCGGTCCCACCGGCGCCGGCAAGACGACGACGCTGCGCCTCGTGGCGGGGCTGGAGAAGCCCGAGGCAGGGCGCATCGCCATCGGAGGGCGCGACGTGACGCGCGAGCCGCCGGCGGCCCGCAACGTGACCTTCGTCTTCCAGCAGTACTCGCTCTACCCGCACCTCTCGGTCTACGACAACCTCGCCTTCCCGCTGCGCTCGCCGGCCCGGCGGGTGCCGGAGCCGCAGATCGAGGAGACGGTGCGCTCCGTGGCGCGCCTGCTGCGCATCGAGGACAAGCTGAAGAACCGCGCCACGCAACTCTCGGGCGGCCAGATGCAGCGCGTCGCCATCGGACGGGCTCTCGTGCGCTCGCCGTCGATCTACCTGATGGACGAGCCGCTCTCCTCGCTCGACGCGAAGCTGCGCTCCGAGTTGCGGGTCGAGCTCAAGCGCATCCAGGAACAGCTCGGCGCCACGATCCTCTACGTGACCCACGACCAGACCGAGGCGATGACGCTGGCCACCCGGATCGGCGTCATCGAGCAGGGTCGGCTGATCCAGATCGGCTCGCCGCGCGAGATCTACGAGAACCCCGTGAGCGCCTACGTGGCGAGCCGGCTCGGCAGTCCCGGCATCAACCTGCTACCGCTGGCGCTCGCGCCGACCCTGGCGGCCCCGCACGGTGCGACGACGGTCGGCGCCCGCACGGAACACCTGCGCATCCGCAGGGCGGCCGCAGGGACGGGCGCCGTGACGGGGCAGGTCAACTGGGTCGAGCACCTCGGCGACCAGAACCACCTGCACGTGTCGGTGGGCGACCGCAGCCTGGTGACGCTGAGCGACCCGGACAGCGGGCTCGACCGGGGCGACACCGTCGCGATCGACTTCGTCCGGCCGCTCTTCTTCGACGCGGCCGGCGCACGGGTACAGGCCGGGTGACCGGCGGGAAGGACGGAACGGGCATGGACGCGATCACCCAGGCGAAGCTGTTCGCCATCGTCTGCGAGACGATCATCGGTCACGCCGACGAGCTCACGACGCTCGACCAGGCGATCGGTGACGGCGACCACGGCATCAACATGAAGCGCGGCTTCGAGGCCGTGGCGGCGGACCCGACCGTGGCGTCCAAGCCTTTGCCCGATGCGCTGAAGGCGGCCGGCATGGCCCTCGTGATGAAGGTCGGCGGTGCGTCGGGGCCGCTCTACGGCACGCTGCTCATGACGCTCGGCAAGGAGATCGGGCCGGACCCCGGTGTGGACGACGCGGTGCGGGCGCTGGGCGCGGCGATCGACGCCGTCAAGGCGCGCGGCAAGTCCGAGCCGGGACAGAAGACGATGCTGGACGTGCTGGTGCCCGTCCACGCGGCGCTCGCCGCCGATCCGGGCGCGGACGTCGCGAGGGTGGCGCGAGACGCCGCGGAGGCCACCGTGCCGATGAAGGCGATCCGCGGCCGTGCATCCTTCCTGGGCGACAGGTCCATCGGGCACATGGACCCCGGGGCGCGTTCCGCCTGCCTCATGGTCGAGGCCGTGGCCAGCGTGGTGCGGGGTTAGAGCGATGGCCAATGTCGGGATCGTGATCGTGTCTCATTCCCCGAAGGTCGCCGAGGGCGCCGCCGACATGGTGCGGCAGATGGTGGGCGACGCCGTCCCCCTCGCCCACACCGGCGGCGATCCGGCCGGCGGCCTCGGGACGGACGTCGGCTCCATCCTCGCGGCGATCGATGCGGCGTGGTCGGAGGCGGGCGTCGCCATCCTCGTCGATCTCGGCGGCGCCGAGACCAACAGCGAGATGGCCATCGAGTTGCTGGACGAGGATCGACGGCCACGGGTCGTCGTATGCAATGCGCCCATCGTCGAGGGCGCCGTCATCGCCGCCGCCGAGGCGTCGGGGGGATCGCCCCTCGACACCGTCAAGAGGATGGCGGAAGAGCTGTCGCCCCAGTAAGAGGCGGGCCGGAGGACCTCATGTCGAACACCGTCACCGCGTCTGCCCTTCTGACCAACGCCGTCGGGCTGCATGCCCGCCCCTCGGTGAAGCTCACGCAGCTGGCGAAGTCCTTCGGGGCGTCGGTCGAGATCGCGCTGGAGGCCGGCGGCCCCTGGATCGATGCCAAGAGCCCGGTCAAGGTGATGCGGGTCAAGGCGACGAAGGGGGCCACGCTGCACGTGCGGGCAACGGGCGACGATGCCGCCGCCGCCGTGGCTGCCGTGGTCGACCTGGTGGTCCGCAAGTTCGACGAGGCGGATGCCGAGGCCGCTCATGGCTGAGCGGCAGATCGCGGGCCGTTCCGCATCCCCGGGGTTCGCCTGCGGGTCCGTCCATCGCCTCGCGGGCGGTGGCCGGGAGCGGGTTCCCACGGGCGACCCGGCCCGGGAAGCCGCCGCATTGTCCGATGCCATCGGCAGGGCGATGGCCGACATCGAGTCCCTCGCCGAGAAGACCGGCGGAGATGCCGCCGACATGCTCGCCTTCCAGGCGGCGCTTCTCGGCGACGACGAACTGTCGCGCCCGGCCTTCGACGCGGTCGCGGCGGGAGCGTCTGCCGACAAGGCCTGGTCGACGGCGCTGTCCTCCGAGATCTCCGGCTACCTCGCATCCGACGACGAATATTTCCAGGCGCGCTCGGCCGACCTCGAGGATCTCCGCGACCGGGTCCTGACCATCCTGTCTGGCGGCGAAGCCGACGTGGTCCCGCCGGGGGCCGTCGTGGTCGGCGAGGACATGCCGCCGTCCAAGTTCCTGTCCATCGACTGGCACGCGGGCGGGGCGATCGTGCTGGCCGCCGGATCGAAGACGAGCCACGTCGCCATGCTCGCACGATCCCGTGGCGTGCCCATGGTGGTCGCTGCGGGGCCGGCCATCGTCTCCGCGTCCGGCGAAGCCCTCGTCGATGGTGCGGCCGGCACGGTCGTGCTCGATCCGGAACCGGCGACGCGGGACTCGTTCGAGAGCCGGCGGCTGGTGGAGGAAGCCGCGCTGCGCGAGGCAGCAGCCGTCCTGCCCGCGCCGGCCGCGACGCGCGACGGCACGACTGTCACGGTGCTGATCAACGTCGCCGACCCCGGCGAGCTCAAGAGCGTGGACCCCGCCCACTGCGACGGCATCGGACTCGTGCGCACCGAGTTCCTGTTCCACGGCCGCGGCTCGCTGCCCGGCGAAGAGGCCCAGTTCGGCGTCTACCGCACCATCGCGGAATGGGCGCAGGGCCGGCCGGTCACCATCCGCACGCTCGATGCCGGCGGCGACAAGCCCATTCCCGGGCTCACCATCGACGGGGAGAGCAATCCCTTCCTCGGCGTCAGGGGCATACGGCTGTCGCTGGCCCGGCCCGAGGTGTTCCGCGTCCAGCTGCGCGCGTTGCTGCGGGCCGGCGTCTACGGGCAGGTGAAGGTGATGCTGCCCATGGTGACCGTGCCCGGCGAACTGGAAGCCGCCCGCGCCATGCTCGTCGAGGAGCACGACGCCCTCGTCGCGGCCGGGCGCAAGGTGGTCATGCCGCCGCTCGGCATTATGGTCGAGGTGCCGGCCACCGCCCTCGCCGTCGACCGTTTCGACGCCGCGTTCTACTCCATCGGGTCCAATGATCTCACTCAATATGCGACGGCGGCGGGACGGGACATCGGGGCCGTCGCCGACCTCGCCGATCCGCTGCATCCGGGTGTGCTCGGCATGATCGAGCATGTGGCGGCCTACGGGGCCGCCAGCGGACTGGACGTCAGCCTGTGCGGGGATGCCGGCGGCGACCCGGACGTGCTCCCGGCGCTGCTGGAGGCCGGATTGCGAACCGTCTCCGTCGCGCCGGCGGCGCTCGGGCGCACCAAGCTCGCGATCAGGGCCATCGATCTCGCGAGCGGGGCGGGAGACGCGGCGTGAGCGAGGAGACTGCCGCCAGGGACCACGCGGGAGCGGTCTGCGACTACAAGCGCATCCTGCAGCGGGTGCTCGACAACCGGCCGTCGGGAACCCGGCAGCGTCTGGCAACCGCGCTCGGCAAGAACCGCTCCTTCGTGTCCCAGATCGCCAACCCCGCCTATCCCGTCCCGATTCCGGCCCAGCACCTCGAGACGATCTTCGAGCTCTGCCATTTCTCGCAGGAGGAACGGCGGGCTTTCCTCGGCGCCTATGGCCTGGCCCATCCGGCGCGGCTGAAGGTGGTCCCGGATGCGCGCCGGCAGCGGGTGGTCCGCCTCGAGGTGCCGGACCTCGGCGACCCCAGGCGCAACCGGAAGGTGGATGCCCTGCTCGCCGAGTTCGCGCGGAGCATCGCCGCAATCGTGGACGACACGAACTGAACGAGACGACGGCCCGTGACTCGGCGCCGCAGCAGGGAGGGAAGACCATGAAGAAGCTGATCAACGCGGTCGACAGCGTCCTCACCGAGAGCCTCGACGGCTTTGTGGCGGCCCATGCCGACCTGCTCGTGCTGGGCGAGGAGCACAAGTTCGTCCGGCGCCGCGCGCTGAAGCCGGGCAAGCCCGCCCTGATCTCGGGCGGCGGCTCCGGCCACGAGCCGCTGCATGCGGGCTTCGTCGGCGCCGGCATGCTCGATGCCGCGTGCCCCGGGCAGGTCTTCACCTCGCCCACGCCCGACCAGATGATCGCCGCGGCCGAGGCGGTCGACACCGGCGCGGGCGTGCTCTTCATCGTGAAGAACTACGAGGGCGACGTCATGAACTTCGAGATGGCGGCCGAGATGGCCGGCCGCGAGATTCTGACGGTGGTGACGGATGACGACGTCGCCGTCGAGACGTCGACCTACTCCACCGGCCGGCGCGGCGTCGCGGGCACCCTCGTCGTGGAAAAGATCGTCGGCGCCGCCGCCGAGCAGGGCCGCGGGCTCGCCGACCTGCAGGCGCTCGGCAAGGACGTCAACGGCCGCACCCGGTCCATGGGCGTGGCCCTGACGTCCTGCACCGTGCCGGCGGCCGGCAAGCCGACCTTCACGCTCGCGGAAGACGAGATGGAAATGGGCGTGGGCATCCACGGCGAGCCGGGTCGCCGCCGGGTGAAGCTCGCCACCGCCGACGCGATCGCCGAGGAGATGCTGGGCGCCATCGTCGGTGACCTCGGTCCGAAGGCCGGCTCGGAATGCCTGCTGCTGCTCAACGGCTTCGGCGGCACGCCCGCGATGGAGCTCTACCTGATGGTGAACAGTGCCCGGCGCATCCTGGCCGGCAAGGGCGTGACCGTGACCCGGTTCCTGACGGGCTCCTACGTGACCTCGCTGGAGATGGCCGGCTGCTCGCTGACGGTCACCATGCTGGACCAGGCCGTGACGACCCTGTGGGACGCGCCCGTGCACACGCCGGCCCTGCGCTGGTGAGCCTTTGCGGGCTTCAAGGGTGGTCCGCATGACCTGAAAGCAACGGAGGTGTGACCGAACGCCTATCGCCACGGGCGATTCGAGCGCTAAACTGGTCAGCAATCCTGTCTTTCCAGATCATGGTGCCTTGGCATGAACGTGCGCACGTCTCCCGATGACCTGTCGGCCATGCAGTTCGGCGTTGGCCAGCCCGTCCCCCGCAACGAGGATCCGATCCTGGTCCGCGGCGAGGGCCGATACACGGACGACGTTTCGATCGAAGGGCAGCTCTACGCCCATTTCGTGCGCAGCCCCTACGCCCACGGCGTGATCAAGGGCATCGATACCGAAACCGCCAAGGGCATGAAGGGCGTGGTCGCGGTCTACACGGGCGCCGACCTGGAGGGGAACGGCTACGGCACGCTGAAATGCGTGTTCGCGTTCCAGAATCGCGACGGCACGCCGATGAAGAAGCCGGTGCGCAAGCCACTGGCCATGGACAAGGTGCGGTTCGTCGGCGACCCCGTCGCCCTCGTGGTGGCCAAGACCGCGGCGCAGGCCCGTGACGCGGCCGAAGCCGTCGTCCTGGACATCGAGGTCCTGCCGGCCGTCACCACCGTGGACGAAGCGCTCGCCCCCGGCGCACCGCAGCTCTACGACGACGTGCCCGGCAACCTCATCGTCGACTTCCACTCCGGTGACTCGGAGAAGGTCGCCGCCGCCTTCGCCAAGGCGGCCCACGTCACGAAGCTTCGGCTCGTCAACAACCGCGTGGTCGTCAACCCGATGGAGCCGCGCGCCGCGGTCGCCACCTTCGACCGCAAGACCGGGCGCTACACCCTCTACGCGCCCAGCCAGGGCGTGTTCGGCAAGCGCAACAACCTGGCCGAGGCGATGGGCGTGAAGGCCGACAAGATGCGGCTGGTCACCGGCCATGTCGGCGGCTCGTTCGGCATGAAGGGCGCGGTGTTTCCTGAATATGTCGGGCTCCTGCACGCGGCCAAGCTCCTGAAGAAGCCGGTCAAGTGGACCGACCAGCGCTCGGAGAGCTTCGTCTCCGACCATCACGGCCGCGACATGGTGTTCGAGGCCGAGCTGGCGCTCGACGCCAAGGGCACGTTCCTGGCCACCCGCTTCACCGGCGTCGGCAACCTGGGCGGCTATCTCACCCAGGTCGGCCCGATGATGGCCACCAACAACATCGGCAAGAACTCGATCGGCATGTACCGCACGCCGCTCGTCGAGGTGAGCTCGCGCTGCGCGGTCACCAACACGGTTCCGATCGGCGCCTATCGCGGCGCGGGGCGCCCCGAGGGCAACTACTTCATGGAGCGCCTCATCGACGCGGCCGCCGCCGAGATGGGCATCGACAAGGTGGCGCTGCGCAAGCGCAACCTGATCAAGCCGGACCAGATGCCCTGGTCGACGCCGGCCGGCACCACCTACGACAGCGGCGACTTCCCGGCGCTCTTCGCCAAGGCGATCGAGGCCGCCGACTGGGACGGCTACAAGACACGCCTGCGCGACAGCCGCAAGAACGGCAAGCTGCGCGGCCGCGGCATCGGCTGCTACCTCGAGGTGACGGCGCCCCCGACCAACGAGATGGGGGGCATCCACTTCGAGGAGGACGGCACCGTCACCATCGTGACCGGCACGCTCGACTACGGCCAGGGGCACTGGACCGCCTTCGCGCAGGTGCTGACGAGCCGCCTCGGTGTCCCCTTCGACAAGATCCGCCTCGTGCAGGGCGACAGCGACCGCCTGATCGCCGGCGGCGGCACGGGTGGCTCCAAGTCGATCATGGCGAGCGGCGCGGCCATCGTGGAAGCCAGCGCGCTGGTGGTCGAGAAGGGCAAGGCCATCGCGGCCCATGTGCTGGAGGCCGGCGTCGGTGACATCGAGTTCGCCAACGGCCGTTTCACCATCGCCGGCACCGACCGGTCGGTCGGGATCATGGATCTCGCCGAGCGGCTGCGCAAAGGCCTCGTGCTGCCCAAGGACGTGCCGCAGACGCTGAACGTCGACCACGTCTTCAAGCAGGCGCCGTCGGCCTATCCCAACGGCTGCCACGTCGCCGAGATCGAGATCGATCCGGACACCGGGGCGATCACCATCGACCGCTACGTCACGGTCAACGACTTCGGCACGCTGGTGAACCCGATGCTCGTCGAGGGCCAGCTCCATGGCGGCGTGGTGCAGGGCATCGGCCAGGCGCTCTACGAGAGCACGGTCTATGACGGCGAGGGCCAGCTCGTGACGGGGTCCTACATGGACTACGCCATGCCGCGCGCCGCCGACGTGCCGTTCTTCTCTTTCGAGAACAGCGGCGTGCCCACGGCCACCAATCCGCTGGGCGCCAAGGGGTGCGGCGAGGCGGGCTGCGCCGGGTCGCTGCCGTCGGTGATGAACGCCATCGTCGATGCGCTGTCGCCCTACGGCGTGAAGCACGTCGACATGCCGGCGACGCCCCACGCCATCTGGCAGATCATCAACGCCGCTGGCAAGTGAGGGGCGGGAAGGGGACTGGCCTCCAAGCCTCCCAGTCCTCCTCATCCTGAGCCGGCCGCGGAGCGGCCGAGTCGAAGGACGCAGCATATCGCAGCTGAACAGTTGTGCGTCCTTCGACTCACGGCCCTGCGGGCCGTGGCTCAGGATGAGGACATTGGAGGTCGGAAAGAGAAGCAGGCCAGCTCTCTACCCGATGCGCCGCACGACCTCTTCGGCGATGGCCATGGACGAGGTCAGCCCCGGGCTTTCGATGCCGAGCAGGTTGACCACCCCAGGTACGCCGTGCTCGCGCGGCCCGTCGATGCGGAAGTCGGGGGCGGGGTCCTTGGGGCCCGCGATCTTGGGGCGGATCCCCGCATAGCCGGGCGACAGCGCGTTCTCGGGCAGGCCCGGCCAGTATTTGCGGATCTCGGCGTCGAAGCCTGCGCCTCGGGCTGGATCGACGTCATAGTTCGGCTCCTCGATCCATTCGACGTCCGGACCGAAGCGCGCCTGGCCGCCGAGGTCGATCGTCAGGTGAACGCCGAGGCCATGGGTGTGCGGCGCCGGATAGATGAGCCTCGTGAAGGGCGCGCGGCCGGACAGGACGAAGTAGTTGCCCTTGGCGTAGCGGGTGGGCGGGATGGCGCCGGCCGGCAGGCCGTGGATGGCCTCTCCGACCGTGGAGGCCGCGAGCCCGGCGGCGTTGACCAGAAGCCCCGTGGTGAACCGGAAGGGCTCCGCTCCGCCCGTCTCCACCGCAATCGCGTTGCCCCCGGCGCTGGCGCGCAGGAAGGGTGTGTGGAAGGCGAAGGAGCCGCCGGCGTTCTCGACTTCGCCCTGCATCGACAGCATGTAGGCATGGCTGTCCACGATGCCCGTCTCGGGCGACCAGAGCGCGCCGACGCAGAACAGCGCCGGTTCCATGGCCATGGCCGCCGCCCCGGAGATCATCTCCAGGTTCTCGACGCCGTTCGCCTCGCCGCGGCGGGCCACGCCCAGCACCGCCTGCAGCTCGTGCTCGTCGGTCGCGACGATGAGCTTGCCGCATTTGCGGTGGGCGATGCCGCGCTCCGCGCAATAGGCGTAGAGCAGGCGCCGGCCTTCGACGCACATCCGCGCCTTCAGGCTGCCGGTGGGATAGTAGAGCCCGGCGTGGATCACCTCGCTGTTGCGCGAGGACGTGCCGGTGCCGATGCCCTCCGCGGCCTCCAGCACCAGCACCGAGCGGCCCGTCAGCGCCAGCGCGCGGGCGACGGCGAGGCCGACGACGCCGGCCCCGACGATGGTGGCGTCGACGTCGGTCAACCCGGCAGCTTTCCGGCGCGGCCGTCGTGGCGGGCGAGGCGGCCCAGCAGGTACTCGACCTCGGCTTTCGCGGCGGGGGTGAGCGAGGAGCCCGGCTTGCGCTGGGCGTCGGAGGCGAGGATGCCGCGGCGCTTCAGGATGTACTTGCGCACCGCCAGGCCCACGCCCTGCTGCTGCTCGTAGCGCACCACCGGAAGGTGGGCGTCGAAGAGGTCGTGGGCGGCGTCGCGCTCGCCGGCCTTCTGCAGGCGCACCACGTCGATCAGCATCTCGGGGAAGGCGTAGCCGGTCATGGCGCCGTCGACGCCACGCTCCATCTCGAAGTCGAGGAAGAGGCCGCCATTGCCCGTCAGGATCGAGACGTGGCGCAGCGAGCCCTCCTTCTCGAAGCGGCGCAGCGCCGAGATCTTCTCCAGGCCCGGCCAGTCCTCGTGCTTCAGCATCACGCAGGACGGGTTGTCCATGATGATCTTCTGGATGACCTTCGGGGTCATCTGCACCTGCAGCGTCAGGGGATAGTCCTGGATGCAGAACGGGATGTCCGTGCCGATCGCCTCGACCGCCTGCGCATAGTAGGTGACGATCTGGTCGTCGGTGCGCAGCGTGGACGGCGGGGCGATCATGACGCCGCCGGCGCCCTTGTCCATGACGGCGCGGGCCAGCGAGCGCATCGCGGCGAAGCCCGGCGCCGAGACGCCGACGAGCACCGGCAGCTTGCCGGCGCGCTTGATGCAGCGGTCGACGAAGGCCACGGATTCGGACAGGTCGAGCTTGGGCGCCTCGCCCATGATGCCCAGCACCGTCATGCCCGTGGCGCCGATCTCGCCCCACCACTCGACCATGCGGTCCGTGGAGTTGAAGTCGATCTCGCCGTTGTCGGTGAAGGGGGTCGGGGCGATCGGGTAGACCCCGGCCGAATGGATGCCGAACATGTGTGCTCTCCCAGTTGGCCGAGGATTATCGGAGGGAGCGTTTTCCGGCAACAACGCTGGGCGCGGGTCCGTTGTGCGTCCTTCGACACGCCGCCTGCGGCGGCTGCTCAGGGCGAGGACCTTTGGTGCAGTCCAACGCTACGATCGTCCTCATCCTGAGCAGGCCGCGGAGCGGCCGTGTCGAAGGACGCACCACCCGTCCGCATGCGAAAACGGGCGGGATCGCTCCCGCCCGCCGTCACTCAGGCTCGAACCGCCGGCTCAGCGCGGCGAGGTCCAGCCCTTGTAGTCCTTCACGTTGTCGCGGGTGACGAGCTTGGACTCCATCAACGTGACGGTCTGCTCGGGCTTCTTGCCGTTCATGGCGTCGACGCCCAGCTTCACGGCAAGCTGCGCCATGGCGTAGGGGTCCTGGCTCGCGGAGGCCTGGACCTGCGGGCTGTTCGGGTCCTTCAGCGAGGCCTCGATGTCCGGGGCGCCGTCGACGGCCGTGATGATGATGCCCGAGCGGTTGAGCTGCTTGGCGGCGAGGTCGGTGCCGATCGCCTGCGGGTCGTTGATGGCGAACACCGCGTCGATCTTCTGGAAGCGGGTCAGGTGACCCTGCATCACGGCGAGACCGCCGTCGCGCGAACCCTTGCCGTCCTGGTCGTCGGACAGAACCTTGATGCCCGGCGCCTTCTTGAACACGGTCTTGCAGCCGTTGACGCGGTCCACGACGGCCGAGACCTGCGGGCCGTTCTGGATGATCACGTCGCCCTTCCCGCCGAGCTTGTCGACGATGTACTGGCAGGCGATCTCGCCGGCCTGGACGTTGTTGGTGGTGACGGTGAGGTCGGCGCCCTTGGCCGCCGTGTCGACGGCGACGACGAGGATGCCGGCTGCCTGGGCCTTCTTGATCGCCGGCTCGAGCGCGTTGGCGTCGCCCGGGTTCAGGAGGATCATGTCGACGCCGGCGGCGATGAAGTTGTCGATCTGCGTGAACTGCTTGCCGAGGTCGTAGTCGAAGCCGACGGTGGTGACCTTGACGTTCGGGTTGACCTTGCGGGCCTGGTCCTCGGCGCCCTTGGACAGCGCGACGAAGAACGGATTGCCCATCGAGCCCAGCGAGATGCCGATCGACTTGAGTTCCTTGGCGGACGCGGGGGCGGCGAGCGCGAGGGCGGCAGCGGCCGTGGCCGCCATCAGGAAGGTCTTCATGAGAGTTCTCCTCCGGAGGTGACAAGTTGGTCTTGTGAAACTGGGACGGACCCGACCAGACGATCCGTCCCCCTGCCGACGCACCGGATCAGGTGCGCGCGGAACCCTTGAGGCGGTAGCGGTCGAGCGCCACGGCCCCGATGATGACGAAGCCCTTGATGATGAACTGCCAGATGTCGGAGACGCCGACGAGGATCAGGCCGTTCGAGAGCACGGCGATCATCAGCGCGCCGATCAGCGTGCCCCAGATGGAGCCGATGCCGCCGACGAAGCTGGTGCCGCCCAGGATGACCGCCGCGATGGCGTCGAGCTCGTAGGACTGGCCGAGCTGCAGGCCGTTGGCGGCGTAGAGCCGGGCGGCCGACATGGCACCGCCGAGGCCGGCCAGGGCGCCGGACACGCCGTAGACGAAGAGCAGGACCATCCAGACCTTGATGCCCGAGAGGCGCGCCGCGTCCGGATTGCCGCCGACGGCGTAGATGCGCACGCCGAGCACGGTGCGGCGCAGCACGAACCAGGACACGAGCACCACGGCGAAGGCGATGATGACCAGCCACGGGATGCCGAAGAGGTTGCCGTTGCCGATGAAGGCGAACGGGAGCTGCGGGTTGAAGACGGTCTTGTCCTCGCCGATCAGGCGCGCGAAGCCGCGCACCGCGGTGAGGGACCCCAGCGTCACGATGAAGGGCGGCAGCTTGAAGGCGGCCACGAGCGCGCCGTTGAGCAGGCCGAGCGCGAGGCCCATCAGGATCGCGGCCGGAACCCCGATCAGGCCCCATTCGGGGATCTTGGACGCGATCACCGCCACCATGGCCGAGGCGGCCAGGATGGAGCCGACCGAAAGGTCGATGCCGCCGGTCAGGATCACGAAGGTCATGCCGGCGGCGAGCACCGTGTTGATCGAGGCCTGCTGGGCCACGATCGACAGGTTCTGCCAGGACATGAAGCGCCCGTCGGCCCAGGCGGTGGCGAAGCTGCCGCTCTGGGAATAGCCCGACAGGAACTGGAACATGATGGCGATCAGGATGAGGATGGGCAGCATCCCCAGCGCCTGGATCGTGGAGCGGATGGCGAGACGGCGCCTGGTGGCACCCTGGGTCATGTCGACGGCGGTCATGGCGATGATCCCTTGTCGTCGGTTCAGGCGGCGAGGCCGTGGCTTGCGCCGGTGGCGATGGCGCCGATGGCTTCCTGGGTGATGGGCGTGCCGGTGGTGCCCCCGACCTCGCCGGCGATGACGCCTTCGCGCATCACCAGCACGCGGTCGCAGACGCCGACGATCTCGGGCAGCTCGCTCGAGATCACGATGACCCCGACGCCCGCGCGGGCGAGGTCGTCGATCAGCCGGTAGATTTCGGACTTGGCGCCGATGTCGACGCCGCGCGTCGGCTCGTCGAGGATCAGCACCTTCGGCTTGCATTCGAGGAGCCGCGACAGCAGCACCTTCTGCTGGTTGCCGCCCGACAGCGCCCCGACATTGACCATGTCGGTCGAGACGCGGATGGAGAGCGCCTTGACCGCGGCGGCCGAGCGGGCCCGGGCCGCGGCTCCGTTGAGGATGCCCGCACCGCGGCTGTCGCGGGCGATGACGCCGAGATTGATGTTCTCTCGCACGGTCATGTCGAGGAACAGCCCGAGGTGCTTGCGATCCTCGGTGAGGTAGACGAGCCCGGCCGCGATCGCATCCTGCGGCAGCTTCGGGGTGATGTCGGTCCCGTCCAGAACGACGGTTCCCGAGGCGCGCCGGTCGGCGCCGTAGATCAGGCGGGCGAGTTCGGTGCGGCCCGCGCCGACCAGGCCGGCGAGCCCGAGCACCTCGCCCTGGTGCAGCTCGAGCGAGCAGCCATGGACGCGCTTGCCGTCGCCCATGTCGCGCACCGACAGGATCACCGGTCCGCGGCTCATGTGGGCGTCGTGGTCCTTCTTGTAGAAGGAGGAGAGGTCGCGGCCCACCATCATGCGCACCAGCGCCTCGGCGGAGATCTCCTCCCGGTTCAGCGTGCCCACGAAGGTGCCGTCGCGCAACACGCTGACACGGTCGGACAGCTCGTAGACCTCCGCCATGCGGTGGCTGATGTAGATGATCGCCATGCCCTCCGACCGCAGCTGGCGGACGATGGCGAAGAGCGCTTCGGTCTCGCGCGAGGACAGCGAGGTCGTGGGCTCGTCCATCACCAGGATGCGCGAGCGGGCGTGCACGGCGCGGGCGATCTCGACCTGCTGGCGCTCGGCCATCGAGAGATCGGCGACCAGCGTGGCCGGGCCGAAGGTGACGCCGAGGCGCTGCAGCACCGGCGCGCATTCCCGGGCCATGGCGCGGCGGTCGAGGATGCCGCCGCGGGCATGCTCGCGGCCGAGCAGCATGTTCTCGGCCACCGTCAGGTTCGGGGCGAGCGCCAGCTCCTGGTAGATGATGGCGACGCCCGCGTCGCGGGCCGCCTGGGGACCCTTGATGGTGACCGCCCGGCCGCCGATCAGGATCTCGCCGCCCTCGTCCGCCTGGTAGGCACCCGACAGGATCTTCATGAGCGTCGACTTGCCGGCGCCGTTCTCGCCCATGAGGGCGTGAACCTCGCCGGGCCACACCCGAAGCGACACGCCGCTGAGCGCCTTGATGGTGGCGAAGGTCTTGGAGATGTTGCGCATCTCCAGAATCGGAACGGCATCCGTCATGACAGGACCTCCATGAAGGCATCCGGCGTGTCTCCGGTGAGGAGCTCGCGCATCGGGCTGTAGCTGACGTGGACGGGAAGGCTCGCGGCGCCCACGGCGCCCGCGTCGCGGCCGACGGCGCCGACGCGGATCTCGGGGGCCTGGCGGGACTCGGCGACGCAGGCGGCGCAGCGTTCGGCAAGCCGGGCGACCAGCGGCTCGAGATGCTCGTGCGGCAGGTCGCCGGCCACGATGACGTGCTGGACGTCGAGGATGTGGGCGCCGGTCAGGATCGGCCAGGCCATGGCGTCGGCGGCGTCGTCGATCCATTCGGCGAAGGCCTTCGGCGCGGCGTCGATGGCGTCGTCGAGGTCGAGCGTCGAGCGCACCCGCACGCCGTTGTGGCGCAGGTGCCGCGCGAGCACGGCGAGGGAGGCGCGGGCGATGAGCGGCTGGGCGCGCCCGTCGCCGGGCGGCGCGGAGGCGAGCCGCGAGGGGCCTACCGGCACCACGGCCATGTCGCCGGCATTGGCGTTGCGGCCGCGCAGGTAGTTGCCGCCGAGCACGACGCCACCACCGACCGCCGGGCCGATGAACAGATAGAGGAAGTCGTCCAGCTCGCGGCCGTGGCCGTGCAGGAGTTCGCCCACCGCGGCAGCGCTGCCGTCGTTCTCCACCACCACGGCGAGGCCGGTGGCCTGGGTCAGCGCCGGCTGCAGGTCGAAGGCGTCCCAACGCCGGAACACGGCGTCGGGCAGGTCGAGGTTTCCGAGCCAGCTGCCGAGATTGTAGGGCATCGCGACGCCGAGCCCGGAGAGGCGGGCGGACGACTTAGGCCCGAGGCGACGACGGAAACCGCGGACGTGCGAGGCCAGCGCCGCGATGGCGTCCTCGGGCATCGGCAGCCCGTCGATCACGACGCGCTCGATGACCGTGCCGGCGAGATCCACGAGCACGGTCTCGATCATGTCGCGATCGATGCGCACGCCGACGGCGTAGGCGCCTTCCGGGTTCAGCTCGAGAACGGTGGCCGGCTGCCCCCGGCCGCCGTAGCGCTTGCCGGCGGTGCGGACGAGGCCGGTCTCCTCCAGCTTGCGGACGATGACGCCGGCGGCATTGCTGGTGAGACCGATGCGGCGGGCGAGGTCGGCCTTGGAGGCCGGACCGAGGCGGCGCAGCGACGACAGCACCACGCGCTCGTTGAAGTCGCCGATCTGGGTGGAAGTCGAGCCCTGTCCAAGCGATCCCGCACCGTTCGACGCCAAGCCGGCGCCTCCGGGACCCACTTGCGGCACGTGTGACGGACGGCTTGGCCGCACGTCCTCCTCCCTCGTTTGGCCGCTCCGGTTCGATGCCGGAGCGATTATGTAATCAACGATGATTTATTCTGCCTGCGTTCAGCGGCGCCGTCAACGGGATTGTTGTTCAGAATTGAACTGGCGGGTGCCGTGGCCTTCGCCGCGAGACTGGCGGCTGCGGATCGGCGTTCGTCAATTGCCCCCCGGCACCGCCGTGCGCCTCACGTCTTTGGTGCGCCACAACCTCTCAGCCGTCCTGCCCGGGCTCGGCCCGGGCATCCACGACTGTGCCGGGGCCATCCGCAAGTCGTGGATGGCCGGGCCGAGCCAGGCCAGGACGCGGAGAGGGAGGTGCAAGCTGGACTACTGAAAGGGTCCGAGCGTCAGCCCTGGCCCTGATCCGCAAACAGCGGCTTCAGCGTGCGGTAGAGCGTGCGGAAGCGTCCGAGCCGCTCCCGATAGGCCTCGACCAGCGTGGGATCGGGCGAAGTCTCGTCGAGGACCGGCGGCGGCACGCAGACGCTTTCGACGGCACCCTGCCCGAGAGCGAGCCGGGCCAGGCGCGCGGCACCCACGGCGGGCCCTTTTGCCGCACCCGCATAGCGAACGAGCGTCACGTCCAGCACCGAGGCGAGGATCTTCATCCAGAAGGCGCTGCGGGCGCCGCCGCCGATCACCCCGGCACGGGTCACCCGCGTGCCCGAGCCGGCCAGCGCGTCGCGGGCATCGGCGAAGCTGAACGCCACGCCCTCCAGGACCGCCTGCATCGCGTCGGCCCGGTCGCTCGCCGGCGTCAGGCCGAAGAGGACGCCGCGCGCATCGGGGTCGTCGTGCGGGGTGCGCTCGCCGGTGAGGTAGGGCAGGAAGAGGAGGCTGCCCGGACCGCGGAAGCGCGCCTCCGCCTCGGCGAGCAGCGTGGCCACGTCGCTGCCGACGAAGCCGGCGAGCCAGGCGAGGCAGCTCGCGCCGTTCAGCATCGCGCCCATCTGGAACCAGCGTCCCGGCACCGCGTGGCAGAAGGCGTGCACGGCCTGCTCGGGCGCGGGCCGGTATTGCGCGTTCGACACGAAAAGCTGGCCCGACGTGCCGAGCGAGATGAAGGCATCGCCGTCGCGCACCGCACCGATCCCGATGGCGCCGGCCGCCGCGTCGCCCGCTCCCGCCGCGACGATGACGGGTCCGGTCATGCCCCAGCGCGCGGCGAGCTCAGGGCGCAGGCGACCGGCGGGAGCCGGGCTTTCCAGTGCCGGCGGAAGCACGGCCGGATCGAGGCCCGTGGCCCTCGCCGCCTCGACCGACCAGGTGCGCGCCGCCTCGTCGAACCACCACGTGCCAGCCGCATCGGACACGTCGGTCGCCTTCTCGCCGGTGAGGCGGAATCGGACGTAGTCCTTGGGCAGCATCACCGTGCGGATCCGCTCCACGAGCCCGGGCTCGTTGGCGATCAGCCAGGGGATCTTGGGTCCCGTGAAGCCCGCCATCGGCGGGACGCCGACGATGGCCGCGAGGTGCGGGTGGGTGCGCCGCAGGTCGCGCGCCTGCGGTCCGGCGCGGCCATCGTTCCACAGCATGGCGGGCCGCAGGGGCCTGTCGTCGGCGCCGAGCAGGACGGCCCCGTGCATCTGGCCGGAGAGCCCGATGCCGGCCACCCGCGCCATGGCTGACGGCTCGTCTCGCGCGAGCCCGTCGAGCACGCCAGCGGTCGCCTCCCACCACCAGTCGGGATGCTGCTCGGAGGCGCCGGGGCCCGGGCGCAGGATGTCGAGCGGTGCCTCGCGCTCGGCGACGATCGTCTCGGCCTCGTCGGCGAGGACCACCTTCACCGCCGACGTGCCGACGTCAATCCCCAGCACCATGCCGCCCATGCCGCCCTCCCTGCTTCGCTTGCCGGAGAGTGGTCGGGTTGTGGGCGAAAGCCAAGAGCCGAAGCGCGGTGCGTCCTTCGACACGCGGCCTGAGGGCGCTGCTCAGGATGAGGAAAGTGGTGGATTTTCAATCACTAACGATCGTCCTCATCCTGAGCAGGTCGCGCGAGCGGCCGTGTCGAGAACGCAGCATCGTGCCGTGCTCAACCCGCAGCCTTCCTCCGCTTTGCCAGCGCCCCTGCAATGGCCTTCAACAAGGCCAGCGCCGCCCCGACCCGAGCCGGTCCATCCTCCCCGCCGCGGGGCCACATCCAGCGCTCGCCGGCCTCTTCGAGCGGCGGATCGAGATCGCCGGCGAGAGCCGAAAGGCGCTTGCCTGCGGGGTCGCCGCGGGGCGTCAGCGCCAGGCCCTTCGGTCCGGCCTCGAGACGCGCGATGCCCAGCGCGCGGCAGGCGGCCGTGACGCGGACCTGGTCGAGCCACAGGCGCGCCGCCTCGGGCGGTTCGCCGAAGCGGTCGTCCAGCTCGTCGGCGAAGGCCTCGACCGCGCGCAGGTTCGGCAGGCGCATGGCGCGGCGATAGAGCGAGAGACGCAGTTCGGGTTCGGGCACGTAGTCGGCGGACAGGGCCGCGGCGCAGCCGACGGCGAGCTGGGGCGTCCAGTCGTCCTCGTCGCCTTCGCCCCCGAGCGCGGCCACGGCACGGGCCAGCAGGTGGCGCGACAGCTCGACACCGACCCGGCGCAGGTGGCCGGTCTGGTCCACCCCGCCGACATCGCCGGCGCCGCGATGATCGAGGTCTCGCGCCGCCACGGCAAAGCCTGCGCCCGCTTGGTCCAGCGCGGTGAGCGCGGCAATGCGCCGCTCGCCACCGGGACCCGGCGGGGCCAGCGGATTGGTCGCGAGCAGGCAGCGACCCCGGGCCCGGCCGCGCCCGACACGCCCGCGCATCTGGTGCAGCTGCGCGAGCCCGAACCGCTCGGGGTGCCAGATCACCATGGTGTCGGCGCCGGGAATGTCGAGGCCGCTCTCGATGATGCTGGTCGCAATCAGGATGTCGGCCTCCCCATCGGCGAAGCGCAGCATGGCGTCGTCGATGGACTCGGGTGCCATGCGGGCATGGACGGTGATCGGCGTGAGCTCAGGGACGAGGCCGGCGAGGCGCTCGGCCATGGGGGCGATGTCGGCGACGCGGGGGCAGACGACGAAGCTGCGCCCGCCGCGGGCGCGCTCCTCCATCAGGAGATCGCGCACGAGCCCATCGGCCCATGGCGCCGCGAGGGTGCGCACCGGGCGGCGTCCGGCCGGGGCGGTGGCGATGAGCGACACTTCGCGCAGTCCGGCGAGCGTTTCCTGCAGGGTGCGCGGGATCGGCGTGGCGGTCATGGTGAGCGCGTGGACGCCGCGGCGCAGGCGGCGCAACGCGCGCTTGTGCACGTCGCCGAAGCGCTGTTCCTCGTCGACGACGACGAGGCCCAGATTCTCGAAGCGGACGGCGCGCCCGGCCAGCGCATGCGTGCCCACGACGATTCGGACGGAGCCGTCCGCCAGCCCCTCCTTCGTGGCCTTGGCCTCGGCGGCAGGCACGAAGCGCGAGAGCTCCCCCACCGTGATGCCGAAGGGCCCGAAGCGGCGGCGGAACACCTCGGCATGCTGGCGGGCCAGCAGCGTGGTCGGCGCGGCGACGGCCACCTGCCGCCCCGAGAACGCGACGGCCGCGGCGGCCCGCAGCGCCACCTCGGTCTTGCCGAAGCCGACGTCGCCGCACACGAGGCGATCCATCGGACGTGTGCCCGCAAGGTCGTCGAGTGCCGCCTCGACCGCGCGGCGCTGGTCCAGGGTGAGCGGATGCGGGAAGCGGGCACCGAAGCGGGCCATCCGTGCCGGGTCCGGCCTGCAGGCGGGTGCGCGCGCCCTGCGCCGGGCCGCGACCTGGGCGGCGATGCGGGCCGCGACCTCCGCGGCATCGCGCGCCACCTCGTCGCGGCGGCGCTCCCAGTCCGCTCCGCCCAGCCTGTCCCGCTTCACGCCCGTCTCCGCGGTGCCGTAGCGCCAGAGCAGGCCCGCCTCGAGGGGCTGCACGAGCAGCACGTCGTCATCCGCATAGACGAGCCGTATCGCCTCGCCCGGCCCCTCATCGCCGGCTTCGACGGGCACCAGTCCCTCGCAGATCGCGAGCCCGTGCTCCTCGTGCACCACGACGTCGCCGGGCGCGATCTCGGTGTCCTGGACGAAGCCTTCGAGGCCGGGGCCGCGCCGGGCCTGCGTGCCGCCGACCAGGTCCTCGGCCGCCAGCACCAGGACCCCGGTCGCCGCGTCGAGGAACGACGCGGGCAGGGGCGCGCGCAGGCTGAGGACGGCCCCCGGGCCGGCAGCCTCGACGGCGGCCCAGTCCTCGGCGGCCTCCACGCCCGAGCCAGCCTCCCCCAGCAGGCGAAGCAACTGGCGCAGGCCCCGCGGGTCGGGCGAGACGAGAACGACGCGTCCATCCTCGGCGCGGACCTGCGCGACGCGGTCCTGAGGATCCTCGCCGAGATCGGGACGGGGCGCTCCTCCCGGCATCGGTTCGCCGCGCAGGACAAAGCCCTCCCACGCCTCCCGCACCAGCAGGATCGCCGGATCGACGGTGCGGCTTCGGCGGGCGATGGGGGAGGGCTGGTCCTCGGTCGCGAGATCGAGCGCGATGCGGGCGCGCTCGATGGCGCCGGGCGCCAGGAGGATCGCGGCGCCGGCGAGCACGGTCGTGAGGTCGAGGCGCCGATCGCAAGGCTCGGCCGGGTCGCGCGGTGCCCCGTCCGCCTCGCCGGCCCGCTCGCTCGCGGGTCCGACCCGGACCTCCGCGATCTCGCCGATGCCGCGCTGGGACACCGGATCGAAGGGGCGGATCGCGGCGATGCGGCCGCCCTCGCGATCCAGTCTCACCGGTCGTTCGGCATCGGCCGGAAAGACCTCTACGACCTCGCCCCGGATGGCGTATTCCCCGGGCTCGTCGACCCGCGCATCCGCGCCGTAGCCGAGCCGGAGCAGCAACCGGGCGAAGTCCTCGTCCTGCAGCGGGTCGCCGACCGTCAGCACGAGGTCGTCGAGGAGGAGGTGCGCCGGGTCTGCGCTGCGCAGCAGGGCCGATTCCGCACTGGCGAGCACGACGCGTGGCCCCAGAGGGGGCCGTTGCAGGCGCCGCAGCGCCGCGATCCTGCGGCCCATGGCCGCGGCGGACGGCGGCACGGCACCGGTGGGCGACACGTCCCAACCGGGCAGGTGCACGACGTCGAGCTCCGGCGCGAGGCCCGCGAGCACCCCGGCGATCGCGACCGCCTCGTCCTCCTCCGCGGTCAGGCACAGGCTGAGCGGGGCCGTCGCCGAGCGGCGGAGCAGCGCCAGCGCGGCTTCGCCGGGCGTTGCAGGAAGAGGCGTGTCGGACATCGGGGGGATCCGCGAGAGAGTGGGCGCTGGCAACGCGCGGATGCGTCCGCGGTTGCCAAGGGCCGCCCGCCATCCTAGGTGTGCCGCCATGCAGATCACAGAGAGCCCCTGCGTCCACGTCTGTACCATCGATCGCGGCAGCGGCCTGTGCATCGGCTGCGGGCGCACGATCGACGAGATCAGCCGCTGGGTTTCGATGAGCGCCGCCGAGCGGCGCGCCATCATGGACGGGCTTCCCGCCAGGCTCGCGGCCGCCGATTTGCCGCCCCGGCCCCCGCCGGTGCGCACGGGACGGCGCAGGCTGCGCGGTACGCCCTGACGAGGCTTGCCGCGGGGAGGCCGGCGCAACTACCGTGACGGGCAGAAACCCCGCGCACGAGAGGAACACGCCCGTGGCCAACCCGCTCATGATCGCCCCCGGAAAGGCCGCGAAGCTCGACGGCCGCGACCCCGACGACACCGCCTATGTAGGGTCGGAGGAGGAGGCCCGGGCAGGCCTGCTCGCCGATGCCAACGAGATCGACAAGCTGCAGGACAAGCTCTACGCGGAGGGCAAGCGGTCCCTGCTGGTCATCCTCCAGGGCATGGACACGTCCGGCAAGGACGGCACGATCCGGGGCGTGTTCAACACCACCGGCCCGCTCGGCGTGAGCGTCACGGCGTTTCGCAAGCCGAGCGAGGAGGAACTCGCCCACGACTTCATCTGGCGCGCCCACATGGCCGCGCCGCGGCGCGGCACCATCGGCATCTTCAACCGCTCGCACTACGAGGACGTGCTGGTTGTGAAGGTGCGCCGCTTCGCGCCCGCCAAGGAGATCGAGAAGCGCTACGACCAGATCAACGCCTTCGAGAAGATGCTCACCGAGAACGGCACCACGGTGCTCAAGTTCATGCTCCACATCTCCAAGAAGGAGCAGAAGGAGCGTCTGCAGGAACGCCTCGACGACCCCAAGAAGCACTGGAAGTTCAACCCGGGCGATCTCGACGACCGCAAGCTCTGGTCGGATTTCCAGGACGCCTACGATACCATGCTGGAGCGCTGCTCGACCGACTGGGCGCCCTGGTACGTGATCCCGGCCGACAAGAAATGGGCCCGCAACGCCGCCATCGCCAAGATCGTGCGCAAGACGCTGGAGGACATGGATCCCTCCTATCCCAAGGTCACCTGGGACCCCAAGAGCTTCAAGGTGGAGTGAGCGGGGGCGAGTGGCGAATAGCGAGTAGCGAGTAGCGAGTAGGGCGGCTGACAGGTCGGATTCCCAATCCCTGCTCGCTACTCGCTATTCGCTATTCGCTCTCCTCGCTTCCCTCGCCCTCTGGCCTCCCGCGGCCATTTCTGCCAAAAGCGCGGCCATGACCGAACGCATCGTCACCATCGTTCCGCCCGCTCGCCCGCTCACCGGCCGCGCCATGCCGCCGGGGTCGAAGTCGATCACCAACCGCGCGCTGTTGCTCGCGGCCCTGGCGCGCGGCACGAGCCGGCTCACCGGCGCGCTGAAGAGCGACGACACGCTCTACATGGCGCAGGCGCTGCGCGAGATGGGCGTCGCGGTCGAGGAGCCGGACGCGACGACCTTCGTCGTCACCGGCGACGGCACGCTGCGCCGGCCGGGCAAGCCGCTCTTCCTCGGCAATGCCGGCACGGCGACGCGCTTCCTGACGGCGGCCACCGCGCTCGTCGACGGCGACGTGGTGGTCGACGGCGACGCGCACATGCGCAAGCGCCCGATCGGGCCGCTGGTCGAGTCCCTGGCGCAACTGGGCGTGAAGGCCGAGGCGCCCACGGGTTGCCCGCCGGTGACCGTGCACGGCAAGGGTGGCCTCGACGGTGGCCTCGTGACGATCGATGCCGGCCTCTCCAGCCAGTACGTTTCCGCCGTGCTGATGGCGGCCGGCGCCGGCCGCGGGGCGACCCGCATCCGCCTCGTCGGCACCGAGATCGGGGCTCGCGGCTACATCGACCTGACGCTCGCCGCCATGGCGGCCTTCGGCGGCAAGGCCGTGGTGGAGGACGCGGCGACCTGGCGCGTGGAGCCCACCGGCTACACCGCCGCCGACCACCTGATCGAGCCCGACGCCTCCGCCGCGACCTATCTCTGGGCGGCCGAGGTGCTGACGGGCGGCGCCATCGACCTCGGCGTGCCGGCGGCCTCCTTCTCGCAGCCCGACGCGCGCTCCTACGACGTCATCGCCAGCTTCCCGCACATGCCGGCGGTGATCGACGGCTCGCAGATGCAGGACGCCGTGCCGACCATGGCGGTGCTCGCCGCCTTCAACGCGACGCCCGTCCGCTTCACCGGCATCGCCAACCTGCGCGTGAAGGAGTGCGACCGCGTCCGTGCCCTCTCCTCCAACCTCGTCCGCATCCGGCCAGGCCTCGCCCACGAGGAGGGCGACGACCTCGTCGTGGCGTCGGACCCCGGCCTCGCCGGCCAGACCCTGCCGGCCGAGATCGACAGCTTCGCCGACCACCGCATCGCCATGTCCTTCGCCCTGGCGGGCCTGAAGATTTCCGGCATCACCATCCGCGACGCCGGCTGCGTGGCCAAGACGTTCCCCGCCTACTGGGACGTCCTGGCGGGGTTGGGCGTGGAGCTGATCGAGCGCTGAGAGCTCCTGCGTCCTTCGACACGCGGCCTCCGGCCACTGCTCGGAGCTTGCGGAGCGTTGGGCCTCTAAAGCTTGCACCACCCTCTCCGCGTCCTGGCCGGGCCTGGCCCGGCCATCCACGACTTGAGGATGGCCCCGGCAAAGTCGTGGATGCCCGGGCCAAGCCCGGGCAGGACGGCTGAATGGTGCACGCGCACGTGGGAAAACGAGCTGCCCCACCTTCAGCCTGACAACACGCGCCTCGGTTGACTCACTGCCGAGTCTCTGGAATCCATAGAGAACGAAACAAGAACATACCTCCGGATTTTTCAGAGCCCGTGGACCATGACGGTTTCCGCGTCGACACCCCTTTACGCCTCGCTGCGCGAGCGCATCGCCGCCATCGGATCCGATGGGCGGATGCGGGCGCTCGAGTCGGGCGGGGACGACAAGGCGGTGGCGCTCGGCCATGCCCTGGCGGACCGCATCCTGGGCGGCGGGCTGAAGCGCGGGGCGCTGCACGAGATGCGGCATGCGGAGCCCGGCGACGCTCCGGCGGCCACCGGGTTCGCGCTCGCCTGCGTCGCCCGCTTCGGCAGCGGCGGGGTGCGGCCGTGGATGTGGGTGCGCCAGGACCTCGCCGGGCGGGAGACGGGCGAGGCCTACGGGCCGGGCCTCGCCGCGCTCGGGCTCGATCCGTCGCGGCTCGTCATCCTGGCGGCTGCCGATGCCCGCGACGTGCTGCGCGCCGCCGAGGAGGGCGTACGCTGCGCCGCGCTCGCCGCCGTGCTCGTGGAGCCCTGGGGCGATCCGCGCGCGCTCGACCTCACCGCGCTGCGCCGGCTGGCGCTCGCCGCCGAGGAGAGCGGCGTGCCGGTCCTGCTGCTGCGCAACGGCGCCCATGGCGGGCCGGCAGGCGCGGTCACGCGCTGGCGCATCGCCGCCGCGCCGAGCCTGCCGCTCGCCTCGCTGGGCCGCCTGCCCGGCCTCGGCCACCCCGCCTTCGCCGCCACCCTGGAACGCAACCGCCAGCAGGGAGGCCTCGGCGAGGGCGGATCCTGGATCATGGAGTGGTCACCCGATGAACGCGCCTTCGCACCCCCGCGTCCAGGAACCGAGCAAGCACCAAGACACGAGCAAACACATGGAGCAGCCGACCCGGCTGCTGGCGCTGGTCCTGCCGCGCCTGGCGACGGACCGGTTGCGCCGGCATTCCGCCCGGCGGCCGGCGGGGGAGACACCGCCCCTCTCCGCCGCACCGCCTGACGCGCCGCTCGTCGTCGTCGGGCGCGAGCACAATGCGCTCGTGCTCACGGCGGTCGACGCGGATGCCGCCGCCGCCGGGCTCGCTCCCGGCATGCCGCTCGCCACCGCCCGGGCCATGGTGCCGGGCCTCGCCGTGGCCGAGGCGGATCCCGCCGCCGACGCCGCGCTCATGGAGACCGTCGCCGACTGGGCCGAGCGCTACACGCCCTTCATCGGTCTCGATGCACCGGATGGCCTCGTGCTCGACATCGGCGGCTCGGCGCATCTCTTCGGCGGCGAGGCCGCCATGCTCGACGACCTCGTCGGGCGCTGCCGGCGGGCGGGGCTGACCGCCCGCGGAGCGATCGCGGGCAGCCGCGCCGCGGCCGTCGCGCTTGCGCGCTTCGGCCGGGACGGGCAGGGCACGATCGTGGCGCCGGGCGGCGAGGCAAAGGCCGTGGCGCCACTGCCCGTGGCGGCGCTGGGCCTTCACCCGGACCTCGCCGGAGCGCTGGTGCGGCTCGGCCTCAAGCGCGTCATGGATCTCGCCGTGCGCCCGCGCGGGCCGCTCGCCGCCCGTTTTGGCACCGACCTGCTGACGCGTCTCGACCGGGCGCTGGGCCGCGCCGACGAGCCGCTGTCGCCGCGCCGGCCGCTGCCGGCCTGCACCGCGGAGCGGCGCTTCGCCGAACCCATCGGGCACGAGGAGGACGTGCGCCGCTCGATCCTGGCGCTCGCCGCCGATCTCGGCCGGATCCTGGAGCGGCGAGGGGAGGGCGCGCGGCGCCTGGAACTCGTCTTCTTCCGCACCGACGGGGCGCTGCGTCGGCTCACGGTGGCGACCGGCCGCCCGCTGCGCGACCCCGCCACGGTGCTGCGCCTCTACCGCGAGGCGCTGGATTCGCTTGCCGATCCCGTCGACCCCGGTTTCGGCTTCGACGTCATGCGGCTCTCCGCGCTGGCCACCCAGCGCCAGGACGCCGAGCAGACCGGCCTCGACGCGCGCCGCCAGGACGACGCGCTGCTGGCCGATCTCACCGACCGGCTCTCCGCCCGCTTCGGCCATCGCCGGGTGCTGGCGCTGGCCGCGCAGGACAGCCACGTGCCCGAGCGGGCGAGCCTCGCCGTGCCGGCCCAGGCCGGCCGCGCGCCAGGCAGCTGGGCCGACTGGACCGTGCCCGGCGAGCCGCCCGTGCGCCCGGTGAGGCTCGTCGATCCGCCGGAGCGGATCGAGGCGCTGGCCGAAGTCCCCGACGGGCCGCCCGTGCGCTTCCGCTGGCGCCGCGTCGTTCACGCCGTGCGCAAGGCCGAGGGCCCCGAGCGCATCGCGCCGGAATGGTGGCTGGCGCCCGAAGGCACGCTGACCCGCGACTATTTCCGCGTCGAGGATGAAGCCGGCCGCCGCTTCTGGCTCTACCGCGAGGGCCTGTGGTCCCGCGAGACCGACGCCCCCCGCTGGTTCCTGCACGGGCTGTTCGCGTGAGGGCGCCATGACCGCCTTCGCGGAGCTCGGGGCCACCACCAACTTCACCTTCCTCGCGGGCGCCTCGCACCCGGAGGAGATGGTGACCCAGGCCGCGCTGCTGGGGCTGAGGGGGCTCGGCATCGCCGACACCAACACGCTGGCCGGCGTGGTGCGGGCCCATGTGGCGATGCGCGAGACCGAGGCGGGGAAGACCGGGCTGCGGCTCGTCGTGGGGGCGCGGCTCGTCTTCGCCGACGGGGCGCCGGACGTGCTCGCCTATCCGGCCGACCGGTCCGGGTGGGGGCGGCTGTCGCGGCTCATCACGCTGGGCAAGCGGCGGGCCGAGAAGGGCTCCTGCCACATCACGCTCGACGATCTCGTCGAGACCCTGCAGACCGGCGGCGGCCTCAACCTCGCGCTCGTCCCGCCGCGCCGGCTGGCGCCGGCCGACGCGACGCGCGTGGCCGCGGCGCTTTCGCGGCTCACCGCGGCCGCACCGGGGGATGTCTGGCTGCTCGCCACCATGCCCCATGCGGGCGCCGACAGGCGGCGCCTCGCCAGGCTGGTGGCGCTCGCCGGGGAGGGGCACGTACCGCTGCTGGCCAGCAACGAGCCGCTCTACCACGAGCCCGCCCGCCGCCAGCTCCAGGACGTGCTGAGCTGCATTCGCGAGCACGCCACCATCGAGACGGCGGGCCGGCGGCTCGAGGCCCATGCCGAGCGCCACCTCAAGGATGGCGCCGAGATGGCCCGGCTCTTCCGCCACGTGCCGGACGCCATCGCCGAGACGCTGCGCTTCCTGAACAGGTGCCGTTTCTCGCTCGACGAGCTGCGCTACGAATATCCCGACGAGCCGGTGCCCAAGGACCGCAGCCCGCAGGCGCATCTCGAGGCGCTGACCTGGGAGGGGGCCGCGCGCCGCTTTCCCGGCGGCATCCCGGGCAAGGTGCGCGACACGCTGGTGCGCGAGCTCGCGCTCATCCAGCAGCTCGACTACGCGCCCTATTTCCTCACCGTGAACGACATCGTCGCCTTCGCCCGCTCGCAGGACATTCTTTGCCAGGGGCGCGGCTCGGCGGCGAACTCGTCCGTCTGCTACTGCCTTGGCATCACCGCGGTCGACCCCACCGAGATCGACCTCCTCTTCGAGCGCTTCGTCTCGGCCGAGCGGCGCGAGCCGCCGGACATCGACGTCGACTTCGAGCACGAGCGGCGCGAGGAGGTGATCCAGTGGATCTATGGCCGCTATGGCCGCGAGCGGGCGGGCCTCGCCGCCACCGTCATCAGCTACCGCGCCCGCAGCGCCATCCGCGACGTCGGCAAGGCCATGGGCCTCACCGAGGACGTCACGGCGGCGCTCGCCAACACCATCTGGGGCAGCTGGGGCAAGGGGCTCGACGAGACGCAGGTGCGCCAGGCCGGGCTCGATCCGGACAACCCGATGATCGGGCGCGCGGTGGGCCTCGCCATGCAGATCATCGGCTTTCCCCGCCATTTGTCCCAGCATGTCGGCGGCTTCGTGCTGACCCGCGGCCGGCTCGACGAGACGGTGCCCATCGGCAACGCCGCCATGGAGGACCGCACCTTCATCGAGTGGGACAAGGACGACATCGACGCGCTCGGCATCATGAAGGTCGACGTGCTGGCGCTCGGCATGCTGACCTGCATCCGCAAGGCCTTCGACATGCTGCGCCTGCACGGGGTGGCGGACCTCACCCTCGCCACCATTCCGCGAGAGGACCCGGTCGTCTACGCGATGCTGCAGCGGGCGGATTCGCTCGGCGTGTTCCAGGTCGAGAGCCGGGCCCAGATGAACATGCTGCCGCGGCTGCGGCCCGAGCGCTTCTACGACCTCGTCATCGAGGTGGCGATCGTGCGGCCGGGCCCGATCCAGGGCGACATGGTGCATCCCTACCTGCGCCGGAGGCAGCGCAAGGAAAAGATCGTCTATCCGCAGCCCTCGCCCCAGCACGGGCCGCCCGACGAGCTGGAACGCGTTCTGGGAAAAACGCTCGGCGTGCCGCTCTTCCAGGAGCAGGCCATGCGCATCGCCATCGAGGCGGCGAAGTTCACGCCCGACGAGGCGAACCGCCTGCGCCGGGCCATGGCGACCTTCCGGCGCGTGGGCACCATCCATCTCTTCCAGGAAAAGATGGTGCAGGGCATGGTGCGGCGCGGCTACGACGCCGAGTTCGCGGCGCGCTGCTTCCAGCAGATCGAGGGCTTCGGCGAATACGGCTTCCCCGAGAGCCACGCGGCCTCCTTCGCGCTGCTCGTCTATGCCTCGTCATGGCTCAAGTGCCACCACCCGGCGGCCTTCGCGGCGGCGCTCCTCAACAGCCAGCCCATGGGCTTCTACGCGCCGGCGCAGATCGTGCGCGACGCCGTGCAGCACGGCGTCGAGGCGCGCCCACCCGACGTCAATGCGAGTGCCTGGGACAACACGCTGGAGGAGCGGGCGGACGGGACGCTGGCGCTGCGGCTCGGCCTGCGCCAGATCGACGGTTTCCGCGAGGAGTGGGCGCTGGCGCTCATGCGGCGGCGCGGCGCCTTCTACCCCACGGTGGAGAGCCTGCAGCGGCGCGCCGACCTGCCCAAGGCGGCGCTGGTGAAGCTCGCCGAGGCCGACGCCATGCGCTCCATGGGCCTCGACCGGCGCGATGCCGCCTGGGCCGTGCGGCGCCTGCCCGATGCCGTGGCGCTGCCCCTGTTCGAGGCGGCGGGCGCGGCCGAACTGGCGCAGGAGCCCCTCGTCACCCTGCCGGCCATGCCGCTGCCCGAGCACGTGGTGGTCGACTACCAGATGCTGCGGCTGTCACTGAAGGGCCACCCGGTCGGCTTCCTGCGCGGCCTGCTCGCGCGCGAGGGCATCCTCGACTGCGCCACCGTGCAGGCCCAGGGCGACGGCCGCCGCATCAAGGCCTGCGGCGTCGTGCTCGTGCGCCAGCAGCCGGGCAGCGCCAAGGGCGTCGTGTTCATGACCATCGAGGACGAGACCGGCATCGCCAACTGCGTGGTCTGGCCGACTATGCGCGAGCGCTTCCGCAAGGAGGTGATGGGCGCGCGCCTCATCCAGGTCGACGGCCGCATCCAGCGCAGTGCCGAAGGCATCGTGCACCTCGTCGCCGAGCGCCTCGTCGACCGTTCGGCCGACCTCGGCCGCCTGTCGCACGAACCCCTTCCCGTGCCGCTCGCCAATGCCGACGAGGTCCGCCGGCCCATCGCGGAGAACCGCGTCAGCGGTGGCCACTCACCGCGCCGGCACCCCCGGGACGTGCGCATCCTGCCGAAGTCGCGGGACTTTCATTGAGAGAGAAAAAGCAAAGGGAGTTCACCCCTCCGCGCGTCATGCCCGGGCTTGGCCCGGGCACCCACGACTAAAGCTCTCAACCACCGCAAAGTCGTGGATGGCCGGGCCAAGCCCGGCCAAGACGGAGAGATGGGTGCAGAACTGAACCGGCAGGACCTCCCGGCAGCCCGAAGCCTCAGGCCACCTTCCCGACCACGCGGGATTCCTTCATCAGCTCGGCCTTGGCGCCGTCCAGCGTCAGGGAAATCCAGGCCTTGTTGTTCATCTCGATCAGCCCGTCGCCGCCGGGATACTGGCGCGCGATGTGGCCGTAGAGCTCGCGCGAGGCGATGCGGAGCTTGTTCTCGCCGTCGGGGTCCTGCCCCAGAAGGATGGTGCGGGGCGCGATCCAGCGCAGTGGCTCGGCGCTGACGAGGCCCCGCTCGCGCGAGGTCAGGATCGAATCGAGCGGGTGGCGTCCGTCGAGGATCAGGCAATCCGAATGGACGGTCCGCACGGCGCCTTCGCCCAGTTCCAGCCAGTCGAGGCCATTCATGGCACCGGGACACAGGACCGAGCCGCCGGCCGGTTCTTCGCCATGGCTGACATGCAGCGCCACCGGGCGGACGACCCCTTCGCCGGACGAACGTCCCGTCGAACTGCCGATCACCCGGATCTGCGTGTCGCCCAGTTCGTAGATGTCGTCGGGCGCCAGCGTCTCGACGGTTCGCTCGGAGCGGAAGTTGCGGTAGACGGCGGACACGTCGTCGCCGGTCGTCTCGAGCTCCAGGCACACGTCGACCGGGAAGAACTCGGCGATGTCCTCGACCTTGACGACGCCTTCGCTCTCCACCCCGGGATGGACGTAGTAGTTGATCTTGCCGTCTTCCAGAACTTCGAACAGGCGCTGCAGGACCTCGTTGGTGGTCCCGATGCCGATCTGCGACCCGTAAAGAAGACGCGATCCGTCCGTGCCGATCACGAGCACCATGCCCGCACAGGGATCGATTACATGGACCTGCGTCATCACCGCGAACTCGTCACACCACGCCTACCAACAATTCACCATGCCAGATCAGGCTTTCTGATCTGTTAAGCGCCCGGGCCGGCGCCCGCACGACGATGCGAAGGCCACGACCCAAGAATTCGTCCGTATTGCGAAATGTCCATTCGTGAATCGGATCGGAAAGCGAAATTGCCAAAGATCAAAAGCGCGCTCATCCCACAACAATGCGTGCAGTTACGAAATATTTTGCTCTGCTCTGTACTGTCCCGGCAAGATCTGCAGAGGACTCACATGGTGACCTGGCTGAACCGATCCATCGGCAATCGTGCATTGGCGCTCGTGATCGCCTCCGGGCTGATCGCCGCCGTCGTTGCCATCATGGGCGCGATGGCCTTGGGCCTGCAACGCGACGCGGCTTTGCGCGGACGGCTTTCCGACGAACGGGCGCAGGTCTCGGAACGCCTCAACGGCGCCATCTACCGCGCCGTGATGGAGTCGCGCGGGATCTACGCCGCCGCGACGCCCGAAACGGCCAAGCCGTTCGCCAGGAACCTGCTCGACGCCCTCGCCGAGACACAGGCCACCGCCGAGAAATTGCACCAGCTCAAGCCGACCGACGCCACGCTCGCCCTGCGCACGCGGGTTGCCGAGTTCGTCACCTTCCGCAGGGAGCTTGCGCGGCTGGGCACGGAGGTCTCCCCGAAGGAGGCCGACAAGGTCGGCAACAACGAGGTCAACCGCGCCAACCGGACCGCCCTCAACAACGAGGTCTCGGCGATCCTCTCGGCCGCCCGCGAGGACGCGCAGCAGACCGAGGCGCAGCTCGTGGCCACGACCCGCATCTTCCAGGCGGTGTATGTCGGCGGCGCGCTCCTGCTCGCCCTCGTGCTCTCGGCCGTCGGCGTGCTGGTGGCGGTGACCACGATCCGCCGTCCGCTCGGGCAAGCGACCCGCTCGCTCGAACAGGTGCTCGCGGGGCAGACCGTGGCCGTCGCGGGTGCGGACCGCAAGGACGAGATCGGCGCCATGGCGCGGGTGATGGCCCGCTCCATCGCCAACGCGCAGCAGCTCCAGACCCTGGAGGAGGAGCGCAAGGCCGGCGAGAACAGGTCGCTCGCACGGGCCGGCCGCATCGCCTCCCTGCAGAAGCGCTTCGGCGAGGTGGTCGAGGCGGCGCTGCGCGGCGATCTCGCCCAGCGCGTCGGCGAAGAGGTCGCCGACGACGACCTGCGCCAGTTCGCGCACCAGCTCGACACGCTGCTGTCCACCGTGGACCAGTGCATCTGCGAGACCCAGTCGGTCCTGCGCGACGTCGCCGCCGGCCGGCTTTCGGCGCGCGTGACCGGAGACTATGCCGGCTCCTTTGCGCTCCTGAAGAAGGGCACGAACGATCTGGCCGGCGAGTTCGAGACGATGCTCACGAACCTTGCCGAAGTCTCCTCCAACGTTCGCACCGCCACGGGCGAGATCCTGGCCGGCGTCACCGATCTCGCCGGACGCACCACCGACCAGGCCGCCGTGGTCGCGGCCACGACCAGCAAGCTCGGGACCTTCGCCAGGACCTTCCGCGACAATGCATCGCGTGCCGCCGAAGCCGTGGCGCTGACCCGAACGGCCGAGGGCGGCGCCCGGGAGGGCGGCGAGGTGCTCAAGTCCGCGTCGCTGGCCATGGAGCGCATCGCCACGTCGTCCAAGCGCATCAACGACATCATCGAACTGATCGACGAGATCGCCTTCCAGACGAACCTGCTCGCGCTCAACGCCGCGGTCGAGGCCGCCAGGGCCGGCGAAAGCGGCCGTGGCTTCGCCGTGGTCGCCGCCGAGGTCCGCAGTCTGGCCCAGCGGGCGGCCGGCGCCTCCAACGACGTCAAGCAGCTCATCGTCGCGGCCCAGAACGACGTGCAGTCGGGCGTTTCGCTGGTCGACCAGACCTCCAGCGTGTTCCACCGCATCTTCACCTCGGTCAACGACGTCAGCCGTCTCATGGACGACCTCGCGGACGCCTCACGCGGCCAGTCCGAAGACATCTCCGGCCTGTCCGAAGAGGTGGAGCGGATCGACGACATGACCCAGCAGAATGCGGCGCTGGTCGAGGAGACCAACGCGGCCCTCGCGGTCACCGACCAGCAGACAGCGAGCCTCGAGGACCTCGTCTCGCGCTTCGACCTGCGTCAGGCGCGGCTCGGCACCACCCGCGGCTCTCAGCGCGCGGCGGCCTGACGCGCGGCCCGCGCATCGCGCGCGGCCTGGCCGAGGTTGGACGGAAGCGCCGCCACCGGCCACCAGCGCACGTCCCCGTGCTTGGCCGGCTCCACGTTGCGCGCCTCCCCGGCCACGACCGTGGCCTGGAAGACCGGCGCGATCCAGTGATGGCCGGGCTCCATCATCTGCGTCAGGCACAGGAGCCCGTGGAGGGCGATCGTCAGGCCGGTTTCCTCGGCCACCTCCCGGACGACCGCGGCTTCGGCCCGCTCGTTCCAGTCGATCTTGCCGCCGGGCAGGTTCCAGAGCGTCTTCTCCGGCGCCTTGAGCCTCAGGACGAGGAGAACCTTGCCGTCCTCCTCGATCCAGGCGCCGCATCCGACACCGGGCAGCCCGGTCACGACGCGAGCGCCGCCAGCACCCGGGCCCAGGAGCGGGTGCCCTTGTGGAAGCTCGTCAGGTCGTACTTCTCGTTGGGCGAATGCACGCGGTCGTCGTCGAGCCCGAAGCCGATCAGCAGCGAGTCGAGGCCCAGGGTGCGCTTGAAGTCGCCGACGATGGGGATCGAGCCGCCGGAGCCGATCATCACCGGGGCCTTGCCCCACTCGTCGGTGAGGGCCGACCTGGCCTGCGTCAGCGCGGGCATGTCGTAGGGCAGCTGGATGGCCTTGGATCCCTTGTGGTGGATGAAGGTGACCGAGCAGTCGGCCGGCACCCTCGCTTTCACGAACGCCTCGAAAGCCTGGCTGACCTTCGCCGGATCCTGGTCGCCCACCAGGCGGAAGGAGATCTTCGCGCCGGCCTCGCCCGCGATGACGGTCTTCGTGCCCTCGCCGGCGTAGCCGCCCCAGATGCCGTTCACGTCGCAGGTGGGGCGCGACTGGATCTGCTCGATGAGCATCCGGCCCTTCTCGCCGATCGAGTGCTTCAAGCCGACGATGCCGAGGAAGGCCTCCTCGGTGAGCCCGAGCGCCCGCCACTGGTCGAGGATCTGGGTGGGGGTCTCGTGCACGCCCTCGTAGAAGCCCGGCAGCGTGATGCGGCCGTCGGCATCGTGCAGGTCGGCGATGATGCGGGCGAGCACGCGGACGGGGTTCGCGGCCGCGCCGCCGAAGACGCCGGAATGCAGGTCCCGGTCCGCGCAGCGGATGACGATCTCCTCGTAGCACATGCCGCGCAGCGACACGTTGATCGACGGCGTTTCCGGATCCCACATGCCCGTGTCGCAGACGAGCGCCACGTCGGCGCCGAGGTCGTCGCGGTTCGCTTCGAGGAACTCCGGCAGGAACTGCGAGCCGCTCTCTTCCGCGCCTTCGATGAGCATCGTGATGCCGATGGGCAGGGAGCCGGTCACGGCCTTCCAGGCCCTGCAGGCCTCGACGAAGGTCATGAGCTGGCCCTTGTCGTCGCAGGCGCCGCGGGCGACGATCATGCGCCGGCCGTCCTCGGCCGTGATGAGGCGCGGCTCGAACGGCGGGACGTGCCACTCGCTCAGCGGATCGACCGGCTGGACGTCGTAGTGGCCATAGAAGAGGACGTGGGGCTTGCCGGGCTTGGGGGCATGCCCGACGACCGCCGGGTGGCCGCCGGTCTCCCGGGGTGAGGCATCGTCGAAGCCGATGCCGCGCAGGTTCTCGGCGACCCACTGCGCCGCCCGCCGCGAGTCCGCGGCATAGGCGCTGTCGGTGGAGATCGACGGGATGCGCAGAAGCTCGAAAAGACGGTCGAGCGACGCGTCGAGATCGGCGTCGATGCGGGCGAGAACGGCGTCCAGGGATGACATGTCGGCAGGTCCGGCTGGGTCAGGGTCATCGACCTTACCCGCGCCGGAGCCGACCGCAATCCCCGCGTGGCCGCTACTTCTTCAGGCTGCCGAGAACGCCGCGCAGGATGGCGCTGGCGATCTGGGTTCCCACCGTGCGTGCGGCCGAGGAGGCGGCATTGGCGATGACCCGCTCGGTGACGGTCATGCGTCCCCGTCCCCCGCCACCCCCGCCGCCGGTGATGCCGCCGAGAATGCCCCCGAGAATACCGCCGAGCCCGCCGGAAGACGACGCCTGCTGCGGCGCCTGCCCCGTCGGCACGGTCCCGCCCTGGCCCGCCGGCTGGCTGGGCGCCGGCGTCTGCAGCTGCCGCCGCTTCGTCAGGATCTCGTAGGCCGACTCCGAATCGATGGCGGTGTCGTAGCGTCCGCGCAGAGGGCTCGACGCGATCACCTGCTGGCGCTCCGCCGGCGTGACCGGTCCGACCCGGGCGGTCGGCGGCTTGATCAGCGCACGCGACACGATCTCCGGAATGCCCTTGCCCTCGAGCATGGACACGAGGGCCTCGCCCACGCCCAGCTGCGTGATGGCCTGCTCGGTGTTGATCTTGGGGTTGGGGCGGAAGGTCGTGGCGGCCGCCTTCACGGCCTTCTGGTCGCGCGGCGTGAAGGCGCGCAGCGCGTGCTGAACGCGGTTGCCGAGCTGGGCGAGAACCGTGTCGGGCACGTCGAGCGGGTTCTGCGTGACGAAGTAGATGCCGACGCCCTTGGACCGGATGAGGCGCACGACCTGCTCGACGGCTTCCAGCAGCGGCTTGGGCGCGTTGTTGAACAGCAGGTGCGCCTCGTCGAAGAAGAACACGAGCTTCGGCTTCTCCGGATCGCCCACTTCCGGCAGCTGCTCGAACAGTTCGGACAGCAGCCAGAGCAGGAAGGTGGCGTAGAGGCGCGGGCTGGCCATCAGCCTGTCCGCCGCCAGGATGTTGACGAAGCCACGCCCATCCCGGTCGAGCTTCATGAAGTCGTTGATGTCGAGGGCGGGCTCGCCGAAGAACTTGGTCGCGCCCTGGTTCTCGAGCACGAGGAGCTGGCGCAGGATCGAGCCCACCGTGGCGTCGGCCACGTTGCCGTACTGCAGGGCGACCGGCTTCAGCCCGTCCGCCTTGGTCATCTCGTTCAGAAGGAGCCGCAGGTCCTTCATGTCGATGAGCGGCAGCTGCTGCTCGTCGGCGATGCGGAAGGCGATGTTGAGGACGCCCTCCTGCGTGTCGTTGAGCTCGAGCAGGCGGGCCATCAGCAGCGGGCCCATCTCCAGCACCGTGGCGCGGATCGGGTGGCCCTGCTCGCCGAACAGGTCCCAGAAGACGGCCGGGAACTGGTCCGGCTGGTACTCGTAGCCCATGTCCTTGGCACGGCTGACGAAATGCGGCTTGGGATCGCCCGGGGCAGCGATTCCGGACAGGTCGCCCTTGATGTCGGCCGCGAAGACCGGCACGCCCGCTGCCGAGAAACCCTCCGCCAGCACCTGCAGGGTCACCGTCTTGCCGGTGCCCGTCGCCCCGGTGATCAGGCCATGCCTGTTCGCCAGCTTGAGCGTCAAAACCTCGGGCTTGTCGCTCTTGCCGACGAAAATGGTGCCGTCATCCGCCATGATGCTGCCGTCCCCTCGCTGTCATCGATGTGAAGGTATAGCGGTGGGGCGTGTCGCTTTCCACCGCTGGCACCGCCTTGGCGCAACGAAGTCGTGCCGGCAGGGCTTGTGCTCCCTGCAGGACACTTGCAATCTTGAACTCAACCTTACGAGGCACCTCATGGACGAACTCGTCACGAAGATCGCCGACGCAACCGGGCTCGACGCCGCCGCGGCGTCCGGCGCCATCGGCATCGTGCTCGACTTCCTGCGCAAGGAAGCACCGGCGGACAAGGTCGCCGCGATGTTTTCCGCGATGCCCGGTGCCGAGGCGCTGGCCGACCAGGCCGCGGCGTCGGACACCGGCGGCAAGCCCGGCGGGCTCATGGGAGCCCTCGGCGGCCTCATGGGCGGCGGGGGGCTGATGGCGCTCGCGGGCAAGCTCACGGGCGCCGGGCTCTCGATGGACCAGATGCAGACGCTGGGACGCGAGCTCTTCGCCTTCGGCCGGGAGAAAGCGGGCGAGGACGCGATGGGCGAGGTCGTGGCCTCCGTCCCGGGCCTGTCCCAGTTCGTCTGAGCGACGCGGGTTCAGCGGCGTGCCCCGGGTCGCGGCGGCACGCCACGCGAGGGATGCGCCCGAGGGGGGCGCAGTCAGGCGGAGCGGCCGGAGTCCGGCCGTGCCGCCGTTCCATGGAGGGGAGACTGCGATGGCCTATCCGATAGCGACGATCGAGGGCATTGGCCCGGCCTATGCCGAGAAACTGAAGGCGGGCGGAATAGCCACCACCGCCGATCTTCTCGACAAGGCGAAGGATCCCAAGGGCCGCAAGGCCGTGGCGGCTGCGTCTGGCATCACCGAGACGCTCATCCTGAAGTGGACCAACATGGCCGATCTCCTGCGCGTCCCCGGCGTGGGGGAGGAGTATTCGGAGCTGCTCGAGGCCGCGGGTGTCGACACGGTCAAGGAACTGCGCAACCGCAACGTCGCGAACCTGACCAAGGCGATGGAAGAGGCGAACGCCAAGCGCAAGCTCGTGCGGGCGGTGCCCAGCGAGAAGGTGGTGGCCAAGTGGGTCGAGGCGGCCAAGGAGCTGCCGCCCATGATGATCTACTGAGAGCGGCCCGGAGGCGTCGAAGGCGCCCGCTCAGCAGCTTCCGAGCTGGCGGGCGCAGACCCGTTCCACCCAGCCGATGCCGAACTCGGTGTCGGCTTCGACCCAGGTGCCGTTGCACGAGAGCAGGCGCTTGACCGCGATGGTGTCGGGCGTGATCGGAAAACCGCCCCGTTTGCCGACGAGCGATGCCTTGCGCTTGGCATCGCGCCGCGGCGCCACCATCAGCGCATCCGAGCCCAGCGTGGCCTTCACCATGGCGCTGGGCACCCAACCGTTGCCGCGAAAGACCGCCGCGGACTGGCGATTGTTGGCGTCCGCCTCGCTCGGGAAGAACGCCGTGTCGATGCGGAACCAGCCGTCGCGGTAGCCGGTGACGCGCACGAGCACGGCCAGCTCGTCGAGGCCGATGACGCGGGGCGGCGGAAGGCGGCCGAGCGCCGGCGCATCCGGCGCGGGCTCCGACCGCACGGGCAGGCCGCCGGGATCGGGATCGTTGGACCAGCCTTCGAACTGGCAGGCCACCACGCCGGTCTGGACGCGCCGGGCCCAGAGCGGCTCGGCCAGGACGGCCTGTGGAGCGACGGCGGCCATGACAGTGGCCAGCACGGACCACCACAAGGCCTTGCTTCTGCGCTTCTTCACCCCTGACATGCCGTCCCCCCGCTCCGTCGAACGGAGGGTGGCGTATTTCGGCAGGTTTGTGCAATGGTCGCGCCGCTTTCGGGCCAGGTGCAATGGTGGTGCCGCTGACGCGGCAAACGGCGGGGTTTCCCATGGCTGATCTCGGCTTCGCCTCCGATTTTCCGCAGCCGACGCGGGATCAGTGGCTCAAGCTGGTCGACGGCGTGCTCAAGGGAGCGCCCTTCGAGCGTCGGCTCGTGGGAGCCACCCATGACGGCATTCGTGTCGAGCCGCTCTACGGAAAGGCCGACGGAACGGCCCCGATGGCCCGCGCCGGCTCGGGGCCCTGGCATGTTCTCGCCCGCGCCGACGATCCCGACGCCAAGCGCGCCAACGCACAGGCGCTCCTCGATCTGGAGAACGGTGCGACGGGCCTGCACGTGGCCTTCTCGGGGTCCGTCGGCGCCCACGGGTTCGGGCTCGCCGACGGCTCGCAGGCCACGGTGGCCACCGTCTTCGACGGCGTCGTCCTCGACGCGGGGATCCACGTCGAACTGGACCTGTCGATCCGATGCAAGGAAGCGGCGACCGCCCTGGCCGACCTCGTGGTCGCGCGCGGTCTCGACCCGGCGGCCTGCGACATCGCCTTCGGCTACGACCCCCTCGGACAATTCGCCCTGCTTGGCGGCGGCCCGGTCGACTGGCCGACGCTCGCGCCCCTGTTCGCCGGGTTGGCCAAGGACCTCCTCGGCCGCGGCTTCAAGGGGCCGGTCTGCGCCGCGGACGGCCGCATCGTCCACGCGGCCGGCGGATCGGAGGCCCAGGAGCTCGCCTTCGCGCTCGCCTCGGCCCTGGCCTATCTCAGGGCCATGGAGGCCGGCGGCATTCCGCTCGACACCGCACGCGCCGCGATCGGCTTCCGGCTGGCCGCGGATGCCGACCAGTTCCTGACGATCGCCAAGGTCCGCGCCCTGCGCCGCCTCTGGGCGGGGATCGAAACGGCCTGCGGGCTCGATCCCGTTCCGCTGCGCCTGCACGTGGAGACGGCCTGGCGCATGACGACCCGCCGCGATCCGTGGGTCAACCTGCTGCGCACGACCGTCGCCGTGTTCGCCGCCGGCGTGGGCGGCGCCGACTCTATCGCCGTCCTGCCCTTCACCCAGGCGCTGGGGCTGCCCGACGCATTCGCCAGGCGGCTGGCGCGCAACACGCAGCTCGTGCTGCAGGAAGAGAGCAATCTCGCCCGGGTCGCCGATCCGGCCGCCGGGTCCGGTGGCATCGAGGCCCTGACGTCGCAGCTGTGCGAGGCGGCCTGGTCGCTCGTGCAGGACCTGGAGACGCGCGGTGGCCTTCATGCCGGGCTCGCCGACGGCACGTTCCACGACAAGGTCGCCGCGGTGCGGACCGAGCGCGGCAAGGCCGTTGCGCGGCGCAAGGACGCGATCACCGGCACGAGCGAGTTTCCGGACGTGTACGAGGCCCCGGTCGCGGTTCTGGTCCCGGCTCCGGCCGCCACGGCCATGCCCGGGTTCGGGCAGTTCGCGTCGCTGGCCCCGATGCGCGCGGCCGAACCGTTCGAGGCGTTGCGCGATGCCGCCGACAGAGCGGCCGCGCGGCCGACCGTCTTCATCGCGACGCTGGGACCCATCGCCGAATTCACGGCGCGCGCCACCTTCGCCAAGAACCTGTTCGAGGCCGGCGGCGTTGCCGCCCCGGTGCCGGAGGGCTTTTCGGCGGGGGATGCCACGGATCTCGCGGCCCTGACGGAGGCCTTCCGGGCGAGCGGCGCCAAGGTCGCGTGCCTGTGCTCCAGCGACGAGCGCTATGCGCGGGAGGCGGCAGAGGCGACCAGAGCCCTCCAGGGCGCCGGCGCCGCGGCGATCTGGCTGGCCGGCCGGCCCGGCGAGCTGGAAGCCGACCTGCGCGCGGCCGGCATCGAGGGGTTCGTCTTCGCGGGCTGCGACGTGCTGGCGACACTGCGCCAGGTCCACGCTACACTGGGTCTGTGATGGCACCTGAAGCCGACAGCCCCCGTTCCGTTCACCGACGCACGGCGGAGTGACGCCATGAGCCGCATCCCGGATTTCTCCACCCTGCCGCTGCCGGCAGCCTCGGTCCCGGCGCCGGCCACCTCCGGCGAACCCTGGGTGACGCCCGAGGAGATCCCGGTGAAGCCGGCCTACACCCAGGCCGACCGGGCCGGCATCGACTTCGTCGACGGCTTCCCTGGCATCGCGCCCTATGTGCGCGGTCCCTACCCGACGATGTACGTCAACCAGCCCTGGACCGTGCGCCAGTATGCGGGCTTCTCGACGGCGGAGGACTCCAACGCCTTCTACCGCCGCAACCTGGCGGCGGGGCAAAAGGGCCTGTCGGTCGCCTTCGACCTCGCGACCCACCGCGGCTACGACAGCGACCATCCCCGCGTCGCGGGCGATGTCGGCATGGCCGGCGTGGCGATCGACTCGATCTACGACATGCGCACGCTGTTCTCGGGGATCCCCCTCGACCAGATGAGCGTGTCGATGACCATGAACGGCGCGGTGCTGCCGGTCCTGGCGCTCTACATCGTCGCGGCCGAGGAGCAGGGCGTCGCGCCCGAGAAGCTGTCGGGGACCATCCAGAACGACATCCTCAAGGAGTTCATGGTCCGCAACACCTACATCTACCCGCCCGCGCCCTCGATGCGGATCATCTCCGACATCTTCGCATTCACCTCGCAGAAGATGCCGAAGTTCAACTCGATCTCGATCTCCGGCTATCACATGCAGGAAGCCGGGGCGACGCAGGACCTGGAACTCGCCTACACGCTGGCCGACGGCGTGGAATACATCCGCGCGGGTCTCGCGGCGGGGCTGGACGTGGACCGCTTCGCGCCGCGCCTGAGCTTCTTCTGGGCGATCGGCATGAACTTCTTCATGGAAGTCGCCAAGCTGCGGGCGGCGCGCCTCTTGTGGGCGCGGCTGGTCAAGCAGTTCGAGCCCAAGAGCGAGAAGTCCCTGCCGCTGCGCACGCATTCGCAGACCTCCGGCTGGTCGCTGACCGCGCAGGACGTGTTCAACAACGTCGTGCGCACGCAGATCGAGGCGATGGCGGCGACCCAGGGGCACACCCAGTCGCTGCACACCAACGCGCTCGACGAGGCGCTGGCGCTGCCCACCGACTTCTCGGCCCGCATCGCCCGCAACACGCAGCTCGTCCTGCAGCAGGAGAGCGGCACGACGCGGATCATCGATCCGTGGGGCGGCTCCTTCTACGTCGAGCGCCTGACGCAGGAGCTCGCGGCCAAGGCCTGGGCCCACATCCAGGAGGTCGAGGATCTCGGCGGCATGGCCAAGGCCATCGAAGCCGGCATCCCGAAGCTGCGCATCGAGGAGGCGGCGGCCAAGACCCAGGCCCGCATCGACGGGCGCACCCAGACCGTGGTGGGCGTCAACCGCTACCGGCCGACCGAGGAGAAGCCGATCGACGTGCTGAAGGTCGACAACTCGGCGGTGCGGGCACAGCAGCTCGACAAGCTGGCGCGCCTCAAGGCGGAGCGCGATCCGGCCGCCGTCGAGGCCGCGCTGAATGCGCTGACCGAGGGCGCGAAAGGGACCGGCAACCTGCTCGCGCTCGCCATCGACGCGGCCCGCGCCAAGGCCACCGTCGGCGAAATCTCGATGGCGCTCGAGAAGGTCTTCGGCCGGCACCGGGCCGAGATCCGCTCCATCTCGGGCGTCTACAAGCGGGAGGTCGGCACCATGTCCGATGTCGTCACGCGCGTGCAGCGCTTGGTGGAAGCGTTCGAGGAGAGCGACGGACGGCGTCCGCGCATCCTCGTCGCCAAGATGGGCCAGGATGGCCATGACCGTGGCCAGAAGGTCATCGCTTCGGCCTTCGCCGACCTTGGCTTCGACGTCGACATCGGGCCCCTGTTCGCCACGCCGGCCGAGGCCGCGCGCCAGGCGGTGGAGAACGACGTGCACATCGTCGGCGTGTCGTCGCTTGCGGCGGGCCACCTGACGCTCGTGCCCGAGCTGCGGGCCGAGCTCGAGAAGGCAAGCCGCCCGGACATCATGATCGTCGTCGGTGGCGTCATCCCGCCGCAGGACTTCGACGCCCTGCGCGCGGCCGGCGCCAGCGCCATCTTCCCGCCCGGTACCGTGATCGCCGAGGCCGCCACGGGCCTCATCGAAGAGCTGAACCGGCGGCTCGGCTACGTCCAGAAGGACGCGGCGGAGTAGGGCGGTCGCCTAAACGTCCGACAGCCTCAGTCGAAAACCGGGCGCGGCCGGATGCGTGAGCACCTCGGATTCCTCACGTGTCACGATGCTGCCCCAGGTCCCATCCTGTGGCTGCGTGTGCACGAAGGTCCGTCGGCGCTTCACGTCGATGACCCAGTACTCCGGCACGCCATAGCGGGCATAGAGGCGGGCCTTCAGGCCCCGATCATAGGCGAAGCTCGAATGCGAGACCTCGATCGCGAGAACCACATCGGGCCCAGTCAACTTCTCCGCTTTCAGTCGAGTCGGGCAGACCGAGATGTCCGGATCGAGCGCCGTCCGCTCGGCGAGGAACAGCGTGGTCTCGACGCCCAGCCAGAGATGCTCTGGAAGTGCTAGGACGAGCTGCCGAACGAGCGTGTTCTTGATCAGCTCATGGACCGGGGACTTCGACTGCATCGGGACGATCTCCCCCTCGACGAGCTCGAACTTCTCGTCGGGGTGGAAAATGCCCTTGCGCTGCATGGCCTCGACTTCGGCGACGGTGAAGGCCCGCCGCGCGAGACCCGTCGCCGCCCGTGTCGTTGCAGCTCTCATGCGAAACCGCTCCCATGCCCGGTCAACGGACGTCGGTTTCCAGTGTAGCATGAGGTGATCGCTCCCCGTGAGGAGACGAGTCCAGCAGGCTTTAGACTGGCCGACAACGAACTGCGGGTTGAACTCGCAGCGGTGCGGAGTGGCCCGGCCCCGGCCGCCCGGGCTAGACTGGGTCTCCCAGCAGCAGGTTCCCGTCTCATGGCCAAGCAGTTTCCCGCCCTCGAGCCCCAGCATCGCGCCTTCCTCGAGGCGCAAAGGATCTTCTTCGTCGCCTCGGCGACCGCCGACAGCCGCGTCAACGTCTCGCCCAAGGGGCTCGACTCCTTGCGCGTACTCGGGTCGAACCGCGTCTGCTGGCTCGACCGCACCGGCAGCGGAAGCGAAACGGCGGCTCATCTCATCGCCGACGGGCGGCTGACGCTGATGACCTGCGCCTTCGAAGGGCCACCGCTGATCCTGCGCCTCTACGGCCGCGGCCGCTCGCTGCCGCGCGGCACGGCGGAATACGCCGCCCTCCTGGCCGAAGCCTATGGGCCCGACGAGCCGCCGGGCTCCCGCCAGATCGTGGTGCTGGACTTCGACCTCGTGCAAACGTCCTGCGGCTTCGCCGTCCCGCTGCTCGACTTCAAGGCCGAGCGCCCGACGCTGGACCGCTGGGCCGAGAGCAAGGGCGAGGACGGCCTGCAGGAGTATCGCCGCGAGAAGAACGCGCGCAGCATGGACGGGCTGCCCACCGGTCTCGTCGACTGAGTTCCAGAGACACCTCGCGTAGCTTTCGCCGAATCGCCCCCACGCCCCTCAGCCTTCGACTCGGCCGCATGGCGGCCGGCTCGGGATGAGGGAGAGGGTGACGATTGGACCGCCAGGAGGCTTTCACGCCACCGAGCGGGCGGCGGCGCGGTCGCGTTTGCGCTCCAGCGCGTGCACGGCCAGCAACTGGTCCCGGCCCCGCACGCGGTGGCTGCCGAGGTCGCGTTCGGCGATGCCTTCGGGCAGTCCCGGCAGGCGCGCCAGCAGATCGCCCGAGATGAGGTAGGAGACGTTGAGCGTGCGGCTCAGCGCCTCGATCCGGGCGGTGGTGTTCAGCACGTCGCCGAAATAGGCGATCTTGTGCCGGTCGACCCCGATCTCTGCGGCGACCACCGGCCCGCCGTGCATGGCGGCCCGGATCTGCGGCACGCGGCCGAAGCGGCGCTGCCAGCCGAGAGCGTCGCGCGACAGCGCCGCGTCGATGGCGAACAGGCAGGACACGCAGCGCGCCTCGGCGATCCCTCGCTTCAGCGGCCAGGAGATGATGGCGAGATCGCCGACATAGTCCTCGACCGACCCCCGGTACTCGCGGACCGGGTCGGCGATGGCGGCGAAGACGGCGCCCATGAAGGTCTGGGCGGCGAGATCGCCGTGCTTCTCGGCGTAGGCCGTCGACCCCACGATGTCGATGAAGAGGAAGACCCGCTCGATCTCGATCGGCTTGTGGTAGCGCCCGAGCAGGAGGTTGAGGAAGATCTCGCCGCCGATGAGGTCGCGGACACGGGCCGCGAAGACGTAGAGCGACGAGACGACGAAGCTGTAGATGACGGCGCGTGCCGTCGGCGTGATCGCCTCCTGGAGCGACCAGTCGGCGAGGCCGAGGGCCCAGCATGCCAGGCCGCCGGCCGAGTTGCCCACCACCACCGCCAGCAGCATGATGGCTTCCGCGACGGGCAGGTAGATCAGCGTCGGCCCGGAGCGCAGGCGGGCGAAGGCCGGCGAGCGCCGCAGCAGGGAGTCGGTCCCGAGCGCCGAAGCGCCGGTGAAGATCCCGTAGATCGGCGAGGTGAGATAGCCGCCGATCCCGAAGAGGCGGGTGTAGAGGAGCCCCGCCCCGGCACTCACCAGAAGCGTCACGGCCCAGAAGATCCAGCTTCGGCTGATCGGTCTCATGCTTCGTCTTTGCGCCTGCCGAAGGCTCGGTGCAACTCCTAAGCGAAAACTTGGTATCGTCGGCTTCCGGACTCCAGTTTCGGGAGAGACTACCGTGATTCCGCCATGGTTCCCGGGTTGAAGAGCGCCATGCCGAGGCTGAGAACCGTGCTGCTCGCTTTTCTCGTCGTCTTCATCCTTCCCCTCGTCGCCCATGCCGCCTGGTGGTTTGCCCAGGACCGTCCCCGGTCCTGGTCCCAGGCGAACTGGTCGAGCGCGGGCCTGCTGCCGTCGCCCGCCGTGAAGCGGGACGCGGTGCTTCACGTCTATGCCGCCCGCGTCGGGTGGTGGCGCGGCATCTTCGCGCACCACACCTGGATCGTGATCAAGGACCGGGATGCGCCGCGATACACCCGCTTCGACAAGGTGGGCTGGGGCTCTCCCGTGCGGACCGACAACTGGGCTCCGGACGGGCGCTGGTTCGGCCAGGTGCCGGAACTGGTCGCGGCCATCGAGGGGCCGGAGGCCGAGGCCCTGCTGCCGCGCGTCCGTGCCGCGGTCGCGGACTATCCGTACCGCGACTACGGGCAGTACCAGGCCTGGCCGGGGCCCAACTCCAACACGTTCGTGGCCCACGTGCTCGCCGCCATCCCGCAAGCCGGGATCACGCTGCCTCCGACGGCGCTCGGCAAGGACTATCGCACAGACGGCAAGATGGTCGGGCTGACGCCGACGCGCACCGGGGTGCAACTCGAGCTCGCCGGTCTGCTCGGCGTCACGCTGGGCTGGATCGAGGGGCTGGAGGTCAACGTGCTCGGCGCCGTCGCCGGGCTCGACTGGCGGCGCCCGGCGATCAAGCTGCCGGGCTTCGGCCGCATCGGCCTGCCGCAGTGGCCGGAGATCGGCCGCGCCGCGGCGCAGGGCGCGCCGCGGTGACGGACGGGGCGCTTCAGCCCCGGATGTAGCCGGCGCCCGGCCACAGGTTGGGCTTCACGCGCGCCATCTGCGGCGGCCGGGGCAGGTCGAAGCCGAGCGCGTCGGCCGCATGCCAGCCCCAGCGCGGGTTGTCCAGGAAGGCGCGGCCGATGGCCACCTGGTCGGCGGCACCACGCTCCAGGACCTCCTCGGCCTGGGCCGGCGTCGCGATGAGCCCGACGGCGCGCGTGACGATGCCGGTCGCCTTCTTCACCGCCTCGGCGAGGTGCACCTGGTAGCCCGGGCCGGTCGGGATCTTCTGGGCGAGCGAGTTGGCACCCGAACTCACGCAGACGAAGTCGAAGCCCGTCTCCTTGAGGGCGCCGGCCAGCGCGATGCCGTTGTCGACCGTGAGGCCGCCGTCGACCCAGTCGGACCCGGTGATGCGGGCCCCGACCGCCACGCGCTTCGGCACGGCCTTGCGCACCGCCTGGGCGAGGTCCACCAGTGTCGACAGGCGCTTCGCCGCGGTCCCGCCGCGCGCGTCGGTGCGCTTGTTCGACAGCGGCGACTGGAACGAATGCATCAGGTAGCCGTGGGCCATGTGCATCTCGACCTCGTCGAACCCGAGTTCGGCGGCGCGCACGGAGGCCTTCACGAAGAGATCGATCGTGTGGCGGACGTCCTCCTCGGTCATCTCGGCGGGGGTCGCCCAGCCTTCGGCGAAGGGAATGGCCGACGGCCCGATCGTCGGCCAGGCATCTTCTGACGGCTGCAGCGACCGGCCGCCTTCCCAGGGGCGCTGGGCCGACGCCTTGCGGCCCGCATGGGCGATCTGGATGCCGAACTTCGTGCCGGGCAGGGCGACGGCCCGCGCAGCCGCGAGGCAGCGGGCCATGGCGAGAGCATTGGCCTGCGAATAGAGGCCGAGGTCGCCATGGGTGATGCGGCCGCGGCGCTCGACGGCCGTGGCCTCCAGCACGACGAGGCCGGCGCCGGACATGGCGAGGTTCATCCAGTGCTGCAGGTGCCAGTCGGTCGCGCTGCCATCATCGGCGCTGTACTGGCACATGGGCGCCACGGCGATGCGGTTCGGCAAGGCGCAGGGCCCGAGGTCGAGAGGCTGGAAGAGGCGTGCGGTCATGCGTAACGTCCATGTCTGGCAGGCGATGAGGGTTCAGCCGCGAGCGCGCTCGCGGGCGATGTCGACGAGGCAGAGTTCCGTGAAGAGCACCTGGGCCGCGGCATGGGCCGTGTTACTGGTGTGGTCGTATTGCGGGGCCACCTCGACCACGTCGGCCCCCACGACGTCGAGCCCGGCGAGGCCGCGCAGGACCTGGAGGGCCTCCCGGGTCGTGAGACCGCCGACCTCCGGCGTACCGGTGCCCGGGGCGAAGGCCGGGTCGAGGCTGTCGACGTCGAAGGAGACGTAGACGGGCCCGTCGCCGACCACCGCGCGGGCCTTGGCGATCACCGCCTCCGGCCCCATGGCCGCGAACTCCTCGGCATGGATGACGGTCATGCCGCTCTCATAGGAGAACTCCCAGAGGTACTCGGCCCCGCCGCGAATGCCGATCTGGATGGTCCGCTCGGGATCGAGCACCCCGTCGAGCACCGCGTTCCGGAAGGGACCGCCGTGGTGGAACTTGGATCCCTCGTAGGGACCCGACGTATCGGCATGGGCATCGATGTGCACCATCCCCACCGGTCGCGTCTCGCCGACGGCCCGCAGGATCGAGTAGCTGATCGAATGGTCGCCGCCGACGGACAGCGGTACGACGCCGGCCGCCACGACGGAGCGCGTGAAGGCCTCGATGTCGGCGTGGCAGGCCTCCAGGCTGTAGCGGCTGGACAGCGGGATGTCGCCGACGTCGGCGACGCGCAGCGTCTGCATCGGCGCCCGCCGCAGGACGTGCTCGAACGGGCCGATCCGTTCGATGGCCCGCACGGCGCGTGGACCCAGGCGCGCGCCCGCCCGGTTGGTCACCCCCAGGTCCATCGGCACGCCCACGAGCGCCACGTCGAGACCGGCGAAACCCTGCGCGGCGGCATCCGGTCGGAACTCCGCGCCGAGCAAGGTGGCGGGATCGGCGAAGGGCCACTTGCGGCGCTCGCCGCTGAACTGGCCGGCGGCCACGCGCGCAAATTCGGGATCGTGGATCGTCCCGCCGGAGGCATTGGCGTAGCGATCCCTGAGAGCCTTCAGCCGGGCGTCGTCGACCATGTCTGCTCCTGTGGCACGGCATCGGGGGGTGCTGGACGGCCGGGCCGAACACTGTAGGAATGGACCCGCTTGCACCAGCGCGAAATTTGCGCTGCTTGCGCGCCCTGCCTGCAAGTCTGGAGCCTGACATGGCCTCGCGCCGGGCAGGGTCGAGCCGCGGCAGGCGCATGACCCATGCTCGATCGGAGTGTCCCGTGGCCGCCGTCAATTCCCACCTGCTCGACACCGGCACGCCACCCATCCCCGAGGCCAAGGCCTGGGCCCGCCGCTACGACGGGTCTCGCGGGCCTCTCATCGACCTGTCGCAGGCGGTGCCCGGCTATCCCGCCCATCCCGACCTCCTGGCGCGCATCGCCGCCGCCGCGGGCGAGGCGGCGACCGCGTCCTACGGGCCCATCGGCGGCGACACGGCGCTAGTCGACACCTATGCCGCGCACGTCTCCGAGTTCTACGGCGCGCCGGTTTCGCCGGCCGAGATCTCGCTGACGGCAGGCTGCAACCTCGCCTTCTTCGTCGCCATGATGGCCACGGCGAAGGCCGGCGACGCCGTCCTCCTGCCCTCGCCCTGGTACTTCAACCACGAGATGGCGCTGCGCATGAGCGGCATCGAGACCCGTCCGCTGCCGTGCCGCCCGGAAGCCGGGTTCGTTCCCGACCCCGACGATGCGGAGCGGCTTCTCGATGGCAGGGTCCGCGCCATCGTGCTCGTCACGCCCAACAATCCGACGGGCGCGGTTTATCCGCCCGGCACCATCGCGCGCTTCGCCGAGCTGTGCCGGCGCAAGCGCCTGTGGCTCATCCTGGACGAGACCTATCGCGACTTCCTGCCGGGCGAGGGCGACGTTCCGCACGCGCTGTTCAGCGATGCCGGCTGGCGCGACGTGCTGATCGGCCTCTACAGCTTCTCAAAGTCGTACTGCGTGCCCGGCCACCGCCTCGGCGCCATCATCGCGGCCGCGTCCCTGCAGGCGGAGATCGGCAAGATCCTCGACACGGTTCAGATCTGTCCGCCGCGCGTGGCGCAGGGCGCCGTCGCCTGGGGCGTCGGCGCGCTCGCCGACTGGCGCGAGGCCAATCGCCTCGAGATCGCCGGGCGTGCCGCGGCCTTCACCGCCGCGATGGGCCAGGCGCCCGACTGGCGTGTGGATTCGGTCGGCGCCTATTTCGCCTATGTGGCGCACCCCTTCGCGGGCGTCCCGGCCCCCGTGGTGGCGGAGCGGCTGGCCGTCGAGCGCGGTGTCCTCGGATTGCCCGGCGGCTATTTCGGCCCGGGGCAGGACGGGCACCTGCGCATCGCCTTCGCCAACGCCGATGCCGCCGCCCTGGCCCAACTGCCGGCCAGGCTCGCCGGGTTCGGCATCTGACGCGCGCCACTACTGCAGGCGCACCATCACGCTGTCGGTGGCGCCGTTGGCGTCGATCACGGACACCCGCGCGAAGCCCGCGCCATCCGGTGTCCAGAACGACTGGCGCCGCGCCTCGGCTTCGCCCACCGGACGGCCGTTGACCATCCATGTCAGCGGGGGCACGCCGCCCTGGGCCTTCATGGCCAGCGGTGAGGCCTGCGCCTGGCCAAGCGCCAGGCCGAGATCGACGCGCGAGCCGTCCGGCGGGAAGGCGATCTTCAGCGGGGCGTTGGCGGTGGCCGCGATCGTCTTCGGGACGTCCCGGCGCAGATGGCGCAGCGGAGGCGGCAGCGTCGCCGACGAGGCGAACAGCGCGTTGCGGGGCGCGGGCAGGGGTTCCGGCTCCCCGCCCAGGCGGGCGAAGGCATCGAACAGCAGCGGTGCGGCGATCGAGCGACCGACGAGCCCCGGCACCGCCGCGCCGTCGGCCCGGCCGACCCAGACCGCGACGGTGACGCGGCGGTCGAACCCCACGGCCCAGGCGTCGCGGTAGCCGTAGGAGGTCCCCGTCTTGTAGGCGATCCGGCCCGGCGGCGCATTGGCCGGCGGAGGGGCGCCGTGCAGCACGTCCCAGACGTACCAGGACGCCACCGGCTCGGCGATGCCGCGGCTCTCGGCGACGGGCGCTCCGCTGCGCCACACGAGCGACGGCACGTCGCCGCCGCGGGCCAGTCCCGCATAGAGCCGCGCGAGGTCGGCGAGCCTGATCCCCAGTCCGCCGAGCGCGATGGCGAGCCCGGGCGCCCCGCCCTCCTTGGGCAAAACCACGTCGGCCCCGGCGCTGCGCAGCCGTGCGATGAGGCGCGACGGGCCGACCTCGTTGAGGAGCTCGACCGCCGGGACGTTGAGCGACAACTGGAGCGCGCGCCTCGCGGTCACTGTGCCCTGGTAGGCGAGGTCGAAGTTCTCCGGCGCATAGAGCCCGAAGCGCGACGGCCGGTCGTCGAGGACGGTCTCGGGATGGGCGATGCCCGCCTCGAAGGCCATGGCATAGATGAAAGGCTTGAGCGCCGAACCCGGCGAGCGGATCGCCTGGACCATGTCGACGCTGCCGGCCCGCTCGGTGGCGAGATAGTCGACACCGCCGACATGGGCCCGCACCTCGCCGGTCGCATTGTCGATGACGAGCGCCGCACCGGTCAGCTTGGGCCCCAATGCCGGCACCCGCTCGCGCAGCAGTGCCTCGAGCGAGGCCTGCAGCCGGCCATCGATGGTGAGGCGAATGCTGCGGCTCGACGGTTCGGCCCGCACCGCCGCCTCGGCGGCATGGGCGGCGAGCATGGGGACGGGACGGCGGGCCGTGGGAACGGCTTCGGCGCGCGCCATCTCCCGCTCGGCCGGCTGCAGGGCCAGGGCCGGCGCGACGCGCGCCAGCACCCGCTCGCGGCCGGCACGGGCGGCCTCGGGAAAGCGGTCCGGGCGCCTCAATTCCGGCGATTGCGGCAGGGCCACGAGGAGGCCGGCCTCGGCGGCCGACAGCCGCTTGGGCTCCTTGCCGAAATAGGCGATCGACGCCGCGCGGACGCCTTCCAGGTTCCCGCCGTAGGGCGCGAGCGCCAGGTAGAGATCGAGGATCTCGTCCTTGCGGAAGCGCCGCTCCAACTGCACCGCCCGCACGACCTGGCGGAACTTGGCGGCGAGGGTGCGCTCCTCGCGCGGCTCCAGCAGGCGCGCGACCTGCATGGTCAGCGTGGAGCCGCCCGACACCACCCGTCCGTGCCGCACGGCCTGCCATGCGGCGCGACCCAGGGCCGCCGGATCGACACCGTGGTGGCGGCGGAAGCGCTTGTCCTCGTAGGCTTCCAGCATGGCGAGGTAGCGCGGATCGACGTCGCGGGTGCGCGCCGGCAGGCGCCAGCGACCGTCGGCAGTCGTGAAGGCCCTGAGCAGTCGTCCGTCCCGGTCGAGCACGACGGTCGAGCCGTCCGGCACGCGCGACATGTCGAACGGACCGAGCGAGTCCACCGCGTACCAGAGCCAGCCGCCGGCAGCCGCGGCGAGACCCAGCGTGCCGAGCCCGGCCGCGGCGAACCATCGCCGCGTCCGGGAGGCAGGCTTGGCCGCCACACCTGCGCCGGCCGGCTCGCTCATGGCCGTGCGACCACCTCGACGCTGCCGAAGCCCGTCCGGCCGAACCGTTCGGGACGGTACATGTCCTCCACCGTCGCCGGGGGATGCACGTACTTCCCGGGCGCCACCGCGCGGGCGATGTAGGCGAGCGTGAAGAAGGCCGGTTGGCCGCTCTCCCGGTCGATGGCCGCGACGAAGCGGTCGTCGCGGTACTCGGTGGCCGCCGGCGACACGTCGCGCTTCAGGAAGGAGAGACCCGCGATCGAGCCGCCGTCCACGAGGTTGGGATTGTCGATTTCCCAACCGGCGGGCAGCGCATCGACGACGAGCAGGCGCGCATACTTGGCCTCCGTCTCCGTCACCTTCACCACCACGGCGAAGCGCTCGTTCTGGCGGATCGACGCGGGGTCGATCTTGGTGCCGTCCAGCTTGTAGACGGTGCGCTCCACCGTGTAGCCCTGCGATGCGGCAGGCTCCTGCGCCACGGGGTAGCCGGACACGGTCAGCACGACCTGCGCCGGCGTGGTGCCCGCGTTGCCGATGGTGAGGCCCTTCGTGAGCGCCGCGCCGCGCAGCGTGCGGTAGTAGGCGCCCTGCTGGCGAAGACCATCCACCGTGACGCCCATCTGGGCCGCGTCGCGCGCCAGCGCGCTCGCCGCCAGGACCATCCAGGCATTCTCCTGGGTGCTCGTGTAGGGGCTCGCGTTGCGCGATTCGTCCACCACGACACTGGCCCGCTGAAGCAGGTCGGGGCCCTGGTTCGCCTCGGCCGCGAGCGCCAGGATTCCCGCACCGTCACGCAGGCGGCTGCCGTAGTCCGGACGGGAGACCTTGTCGTCCTTCGTCGTGCGCAGGCGCTCGAGCGCCGAGGCGAAGGCCGTCTGGGCCCTGCCACGATCGCCGAGCAGCGCGAGGGCCGCGGCGAGCTGCGCGCGAGACAGCGGCGTCGCGAAGGAGGCGAGCTTCGTGTCGGCGAGATAGCGCAGGTCGCCCATCACCGGGCGGCCGTTGCGGGCCAGCACGTAGATCGCATAGGCCAGCCCCTCGCTGCGCTTCTCGTCCACCTCCGTGGTGTTGGCCACCGTGTTGCGCAGGCGATCGAGTGCGATGTCGAGCGATCGCTGCGGCACCGTGAAGTTGCGTTCGCGCGCCCGGGTGAGGAAGTCGGTGACGTAGCTGTCGAGCCAGATGTCCTCCGAGCCGCCGACGCTCCACAGGCCGAAGGCGCCGTTCGAATCCTGCCGCGACAGCACGCGCTCGATCGCATCGCGGATGCGGTCGTCCGCCTTGTCGTCGAGGGCGAGCGACTCCTCCGCCGCCAGACGGTTCACGTAGAGGAGCGGCATGGCGCGGCTGACGATCTGCTCCGAGCAGCCATACGGGTAGCGATCGAGGGCCTGCAGGAGGGCAGGCACGTCGATGGAGCCATAAGGCGAGGCCGCGATCGAGACCGCGCCGGTCCCGGGCAGCACGTCCGCCGCCAGGTCCTCGGACACGGCCAGCGTGGCGCCCGGCGCGAGCGGCCGGACGATGCGGCGGTACAGCGTCGAGGAGCCGGGCTGAACCCGCAGCCGGAAAGTCTGCGTGGCATCGACGCCCGGCCCGGTAAGCCGCAGGTCGAACACGGCGGTGCCGAGGCCCGCGGCCGTGACCGGGATCACCAGCGAGCTCTTTCCGTTGGCCTCGAGCCTCACCTGCGCGCGGGTCGCGGAGGCCGGAAGCACGACCGGACCCTTGACGTCGAGGTCGACGGTGTAGTCGGCCGCCGGCCCTTCCACGTTGTCGATCTGCAGGAAGAAGCGCGACTGATCGCCGAGGCTGAGGAAGCGCGGCAGGGTGCCGGTGACGACGACGGGATCGCGCACGATCACGTCGGCCTTGGCGCTTCCCGTCCGGCCCTTAGACCAGGCCACCGCCATCACGCGGGCGGTGCCGTTGAAGCCGGGGATCTCGAAGCTCACCTTGGCCGTGCCGTCGGGCCCGACCTTCACGACGCCGGAATAGCGCGCCAGCGGCTCCTGCGTGGGCGGGCTGGCATCGCCCGACAGCCCGGCCCCGTCGCCACCCGAGCGGATGGCGCCGCGCACACCCTGCATGCCGTCGATCAGGTATCCGTAGAGGTCGCGGATGTCCGCGCCGAGCTGGCGCTGGCCGAAGAAGAACGTGTTCGGATCCGGCAGTTCGTAGCGCGTCAGGTTGAGGATGCCGACGTCCACCGCAGCGACCGTCACGAAGGCCTCTTCGCCCGCGGCGAGCCCGGCGAGCCTGACGGGAATGTCGAGCGTTCCGCGCGGGCGCATCTTCTGGGGCGTGTCGAGGGAAACCTCGAGCGTGCGCTGCGCCTTGTCCACGGCGAACCAGGACACGCCGAGGGCTCGCCCGGGCATGCGCTGGGCCGCCTGGTCGAGCGGGCGGTGGGCAAGGGCCACGACATAGGCGCCGGCGCCCCAGGTCGAGCCCACCGGCACGGCGATCCGGTTCTCGCCGGCGCTGACCGGCACGACCCGGATGTCCTTCACCCCGTCGGAGACGATCGCGATCGTCGCCTGGCCGGCGAACCGCGGGGCGATGCGCAGGTTCATCGTGTCGCCCGCCGCATAGGCCGGCTTGTCGAGCGTGACGTCGAGGACGTCCGGCGTCTCGGCGGTGGCATCGCCGCCCCAGCCGACGCTGTAGGCCACGCTGGTCGTTCCGCCCGCATCCCCGCTGCGCACCTCGAGGCGGAAGCGGCCGAGTTCGGTGGGCAGCGTGAGGCGGGCCGGCGCGTCGGCAGCCACGTCCAGCGCTCCGTCGCGCAGCTTGCGCGTGGTCGTGATCGGCTCGAACGACCAGCGCCCGTCCTGCTGGAACCACTGGTAGCGCTTGTCGATGCGGTAGAGGGTCCACTGCAGGCCCTTGCGCGCGAGCTTCTGCCCGTCGGGCGCGGCGACCACCACGTCGAAGTTCGCCGTGGCGCCTTCCTGCAGGTCGTCGCCGAACAGCTTGCGCACGCCCACCACCGGGCCCGACGGACGGATCGGCAGGGTGACCGAACGCTCGACGGCCCGGCCACCGGGCTCGCCGACGCGCAGCGTGATCCTGGCCTCGACGGGCTTGGGCGGCGTGAGCTCGGGCAGCGCGGCCGTGATCGTCGCCTTGCCGCGGGCGTCCGTCGCTCCGGTCTCCTCCAGTTCGCCCGAGACGTTCTCGAACGGCTCGTCCTGGAGGCCGACGGTGTAGGCCTCCAGTCCCGGCACGCCGGGCTTGTCGGAGGGCTGCACGACATACTCGCCGGTGACGTCGAGATTGGCGCCGGGCGCCCCGTAGAGGAAGCGGACGCCGAGGTCGATGACGGCTGGCTCCCCGGCGCGCAGGAACGGGGCCTTCGGCGTGAGCTCGACCTCCATGCGCTCCGGGACGTAGTCCTCGACGAGGAAGGTGGTTTCGCCCACGGCCGGCCCCTTCGGATCGGCGTAGGCCTGCACGCGCCAGGTGCCGCGGGCCGCACCGCTCAGCAGCGGCAGCGAGAAGGCCCGGCCGCCCTGGCCCTGGTCGGCGACGGTCTGGCGCTTGTACTCGACCCCGTCCGGACGGCGCGCCACGAGGGTCAGCGGCACTCCGGCGACCGCGACGCCCGCCGGATCGCGCAGCAGGGCGGTGACGAAGACGGTCTCTCCCGAGCGGTAGACGCCGCGCTCGGCGTAGAGCATCGCGTCCAGCGCCTTCGGCGCGACGCGGCCCTTCACGCCGCGGTCGGTGAGATCGAAGGCGGTCTGCCCCAGGTCGAGGAAGCCATAGTCGCCTCCGGCATCGCTGGCGACGACGAGGCTCGGCGCTTGGCCGCCGGTGCCGCGGGCGAGACCCGGATCGAAGGCGACGTGGCCTGTCGCGTCGGTCTCCCGGGTGCCGAGGATCTCGTTGTTGCGCGCGACCAGCCGGATCTCGACCTTGCCGACGGGCGACGCCGTAGCCAGGGAGCGGACGAACACGTGGACGCCGTCGTCGCCTGTGAAGGCGGTGAGGCCGAGGTCGGACACGACGAACCACTGCGTGGCTCGGGCCGTGTAGTCATCGTCAATTCCGTTGTCGTCGCCGGGCTGGGCGGCCTGCGCCTTCCCGTCGGACGGCTTGGCGGTCATCACGTAGACGCCGGGCTGCAGCTTGCCCACGGCATCGAGCACGGGGAAGGCGGTGACGACGTCCTTGTTGAGCTCGCTGCGGGTGTCGAGCGTGCCGCCCCAGACGCGCGTGCCCTTCTCGTTGCCGATCTGGCGTGCCCGGTAGGCTTCGAGCTGGGCGAGGAAGTCCTCCGAGCGGACGGTCGGCAGCAGGTTGCGGTCGCCGATGCGGCTGATCTCCACGTCGACGCGCTGCGTGTTGACGGAGACGACGGGAATGCCTTCCTGGCCGACGCGCGGAAGCACGTAGTTGCGGCCGGTGAAGCGAACCTGGGGCGAGCGGTCGCGGACATAGATCTCGTAGTCCGCGGCCTTGAGCAGGGCCTCGCCGACCGACGAGGGAAGGCCCTGGCGCACCACGATCGCGTAGCGTTCGCCGTGCTTCAGCCCGTCGACGCAGAGCTGCTGGTCCTCCGGAGCGATGGCGGCGTTGGCGGTGCCCGAGACCGCCACGTACGGGGCGAAATCGACCTTGCCGCGCGCGAGCGGCTCGGAAAACTGGAAGCAGACCCGCGGCGAGGCGGAATCGGAGTCGACCTTGTAGTCGAGGATGCGGAAGCCGCGTTCCTCGCGCAGCGCCTGGTAGGTGGCGCGCACCTGGGCGACGTCGGCCAGGGCGAGGCTGGCCTTGTAGGCATCGAGCGCCGGGCGCCAGACCTCGCGGGTGGCATAGGCCTCGCCCAGCAGCGCCAGCGCGGACGCTTCGTCCGCGCGCGCCGAGGCCCGAAGGTAGGCGCCGTAAGCCGCCGTGGTCGCGCGATGCTGGAAGATCCAGCGGTCCGAGGAATTCGCGGCATTGGCGGCGAGCGCCGTCCGGGTGTAGGCGAGCCAGGAGCCGGCATCCTTCGGATCGGCCACGATGGCGGCCGCGATCAGCTGGACGCCGCGCTTGTGATCGTTGCGATTCGCCGCGGCGAGGCCGTCGCCGCGCAGCTGCGCGGCGGGCCGGCCCACGAGGGCAGCCGGCGTCTCCTTGCGGAACTGCTCTTCCAGCCGGATCACGTCGCTGGCCAGGTCGTCGCGGACGTAGCTCTTTCCGGGCGGACTTGCGGGGGTCTGGGCGGCCAGTGGCGCGGCGGCGCCCAGAAGACCCAGCGAGACGAGGAGCAGGGCGAGACCGCGGGACAGCATGCGCATCGGTGACCTCCGGATGGCGAGAGCCTAGCACCGACTGGTGGCGGAGCAATCAGAGTTGCTCGACCGTGGCGTGTCCTTCTGCAACAGTGCGGCTGAAGTTCATCGCCGGTTCGATGGAGAAGGCGCGATGGCGCGCATGACCCTGCTGCCCACGATTCTGCTGGCGCTCGCGGCGGTTCCGGCCGGGCCCGGCCCGGCCTGGGCTCAGACGGCCGCACCCCCCGCGCCGGCCGCCGTGGATCCCGTGTTCACCGCCGCCCAGAAGGCGTTCGACGTCCTGCCCGAAGCCGATCGCAAGGGGATCCAGGAAAGCCTGATCTGGACGGGGGATTTCTCCGGCGCCGGCACCGGTGGCTTCGGCCCGTTGACCTACAAGGCCATCATGGCCTTCCAGGCCCGCCAGAAGGGCAAGCCCGACGGCATCCTCAAGCCCGTCGAGAGGGCGGCGCTCGACGCCCAGGCCTCGCTGGCGCGGATGAACGTGAAGTTCACGCGCCTGCTGGATGCCCGCACGGGCGCCCAGATCGGCGTGCCCCAGAAGGTCCTGGACAAGATCCGCCCCGGTGCGACCGGAACCGTCTACTACAGCGCCGACAACGCCGCGATGCTGGAGACGATGGGCGGCAAGGACGATCTGGCCAAGCTCTATGGTGCCATGATCACGGAGGTGCCCGGCCGCAAGGTGACCTACAAGGTGCTGCGGCCCGACTGGTTCGTCGTGGCCTCGGAGATGGCGGGCCGGCGCAGCTACGTCCGCGTCAACCTCCTGAAGGATTCGCTCAGGGGCTACACCTTCACCTACCCTCTCGCGCGTGCCGCCGAATTCGACAGGCTGTCGATCGCCATCGCCAACAGCTTCGACCAGGCGCCCGCCGCTGGATCGCCCGGCACTCCCGCGGTGGCGGGACCCGGAACCGGCCAGCCGGCCCTGCAGGTGCTGCCGCCGGGCCCGGCCAGGCCGCCGGCTCTCCTCCTGACGGGGGTTGCGGTCGCGCCCGGAAAAGTCGTGACCACGGCCGCGATCGAATCCTGTGCCGCGCCCCTGGTCGCGCGCCAGCCGGCGACGATCGCGAAGGTGGACAAGGCCGCGGGGCTCGCGCTCCTCGACGCGCCGGCCTCGCGGGCGTCCGCATCGCCGGCAGCGCAGGTGCCCGCGGATGGCGCTGACCTCGTCGTGGTGGGTTTCACGGCGCCGGGCGCCGACGTCCAGCTCTCGGCCGCGCCCGGCGAGGCTCGGGTTCCGGCGGGGGGCGGCCTGCGCATCTTCGCCCCGCTGCAGCGCGGCGCGCCGGGAAGTCCCGTGTTCGACCGTTCGGGCGCCCTGGTCGGCCTGGTGGCCTCGGTGCAGCAGGAGCCCAGGCAGGTGGCCGGGATCATGCCGGCGTCGAGCTGGCCTCTCGTTCCGGCAGCCGGCCTGGCGACCTTCGCGGGGATGACCGCGGCGGCGAAACCGGCCACCGGTCCCATGACCACGGGAGCCGTCGTGGCCGCGGCCCGGCCCTGGGTCGTGGCCGTGGAGTGCGCGCGCTGAGGGGTCGGACGGCGGTGCGGGTTCAGCCCGAGAACACCACCGTGCGGCGCCCGTTCATGATCACCCGGTCGTCGAGATGGTCGGCCAGCGCGCGGGCCAGCACCCGGCGCTCGATGTCGCGGCCCTTGCGGACGAGGTCGTCGGGGGTATCCCGGTGCGAGATGCGCTCCACGTCCTGCTCGATGATCGGACCCTCGTCGAGGTCCGAGGTCACGTAGTGGGCGGTGGCGCCGATCAGCTTCACGCCCCGCTCGTAGGCCTGGTGATAGGGCTTGGCGCCCTTGAAGCCGGGCAGGAACGAGTGGTGGATGTTGATGCAGCGGCCCGACAGCTTCGCGGCGAGCCCATCGGACAGAACCTGCATGTAGCGCGCGAGCACGACGACCTCGGTCCCGGTGCTCTTCACCAGGTCCCAGAGCTGGGCTTCCTGCTCCATCTTGGTCTCCCGCGTGACCGGGAGGTGATGGAAGGGAATGCCATCGAGATCGATGTGTCCGTAGGACTGGCGCGGATGGTTGGCGACGACCGCGGTCACCTCCATCGGGAGTTCGCCGATGCGCTTGCGGTACAGGAGGTCGACCAGGCAATGGTCGAACTTCGACACCAGCAGCATCACCTTGCGCAGTTCGGCCCGGTCGCGGATCGACCAGTCCATGCCGAAGCGCTCGCCGATGGGCGCGAAACCCGATCGCAGGGCCTCCAGGCTCGCCTCGCCGGTGGCCCGGTTGAAGACGACGCGCATGAAGAAGCGGCCCGTGTCGACGTCGTCGAACTGCTGGGCGTCGAGAATGTTGCCGCCGGCCTCGAACAGGTAGGTCGACACGGCCGCGACGATGCCGGGACGGTTCGGGCAGGCGAGCTTCAGGACGAAGGCGGCATGGGGCATGGCGCGGTCACTCTCGATCGGGCCGGGCAGCGGGCCGTCCGGCAAGGTGGGCGTTTCCTACCGAGTGGACGTCCGCCGCGCTAGAGGTGGGGCGACCCAGCGCGGCCCACAGGCGACATCAGGTGCCCAGACCGCCCGCCTTCTCGATGAACGCGGCGACCGCATCGACGCCTTCGCCGCCGCGCACGTTGGTGAACACGTAGGGCTTGTCCCGCCGCATCGCCTTGGCATCGCGGTCCATGACGCCGAGGTCCGCTCCGACGAAGGGCGCGAGATCGATCTTGTTGATCACCAGGAGATCCGACCGGGTGATGCCCGGCCCGCCCTTGCGCGGGATCTTCTCGCCGCCGGCGACGTCGATCACGTAGACCGTGATGTCGGCGAGCTCGGGCGAGAACGTGGCCGCGAGGTTGTCCCCGCCGGACTCGATCAGCACCAGGTCGAGGTTGGGGAAGCGCTTCACCATCTGGTCGACGGCGGCCAGGTTGATCGAGCAGTCCTCGCGAATGGCGGTGTGCGGGCAGCCGCCCGTCTCCACGCCCATGATGCGCTCGACGGGCAGCGCGCCGGCCACGGTGAGCAACCTGGCGTCTTCCTTGGTGTAGATGTCGTTGGTGATGGCGCACAGGTCGTACGTGTCGCGGAAGCGCTTGCACAGCACCTCCATCAGCGCCGTCTTGCCGGAGCCCACCGGGCCACCGATGCCGACCCGGAGCGGGCCATTGGGGGAACGTGCCATGGGACGTCGTCCTTCGTGATGCCGCTCAGGAGCGGAAGAGGCGGGTGTACTGGGTTTCGTGGCGCGCCGACGCGATGTCCGATCGCCATGCGGCGCCGCCGAGATCGTCGAGCGTGGACGTCGCGGCCGTCGCGGCCGTGGCCCGCACGGCCGGCAGCAGCGCCGCGGTGACCCGCTGGCCGTCCGTCTGGCCGATCGCGCCGAGCCGGACGGCGGCGGACACGAGATTGGCGACGAAGGCGAGCATCGCCGCGTCGAGGGTCTGCCCGAGATCGAGCCCGTGCCCGGCGGCCGCCACTCCGACGGCCACGGGATAGACCACGTCGCCGGGCCAGGCGGATGCCAGCAGGTCGAAGGTCGGACAGGGCCATGAGGCCCGCGCGGCGGTCACGAAGGCGTTGCCCTGGGCGGTGGCTTCCAGCCGCCGCTCGGCGGTGGGCTGCAGCGCAACGCCGAGTTCCACGACCTCGCGAAGCGCGGCGGCATCGCCGGCGCTGGCGGCGCGGTAGGCGGCCGCCAGCAGGATGGCGTCGTTGCGGCCCGAGCCCATCTCCAGCAGGTCCGCGATCCAGCGCCGGGCCGTCTCGCCGTCGTGGATCGCACCGGTTTCGACGGCCCATTCCAGCCCGTGCGAATAGGCGAAGGCCCCGACAGGGAAGGCCGGGGAGAACCACACCATCAGCGGCAGGCTGGACCCGCCATCAGCCATGCTTGTGGCCGTGCTGGTGACCATTGTCGTGAGGGTGATCGTGGGAATGGTCGTGGCCGCAGCCGCAGTCCGGGCCATGCTCGTGATGGTGCTCATCCTTGTGCGCATGCTTGTGCTCTTGGGCATGAGCGTGGCCGTGGTCGTGATCGTGGCCATGCGCGTGGTCGTGGCCATGATGCGCATGGTCGTGGCCGCAGTCCGGACCGTGCTCGTGGTGCTCGTGACCGTGGTCATGGTCGTGACCGTGGTGATGGTCATGCCCGTGATGGTGGCCGTGGCCACCCTGGTCATAGGCACCCTTCTCGGGCTGGAAGGGGCGTTCGACCGCGGTGACGCTGCAGCCCTGGCCGCGGACCATCTCGGCCAGGACGTGGTCGTCCTCGATGTAGATGGCGTCGGCGGTGATCTCGGCCGGCGTATGCCGATTGCCGACGTGCCAGGCCACCCGCAGGAGGCGCAGGGGGTTCTCCGCACGGATCTCCAGGAGCTTCTGCGCGGCCGCCTTCACCTGGACGAGCCGTCCGTCCTCGAGCTTCAGGGCATCGCCGTCGTTCAGCACCGTCGCCTTCTCGAGGTCCATCAGGAAGGCGGTGCCCCCGGCGCCCGTCAGGGTCATGCGCCGGCGGTGGCGGCCCTCGTGGTCCAACGTCACGGTGTCGGCCACGCGCTCGGGCTTCACGGCGGGTTTGCGGAGGACGGAGGTGGCGCGCAACATGGGGAATTCCTCGTCAGGACTGTCCAACTGGGCCTCTGGATAGCACGGCCTTCGGCGTCACACACGCCTGCCGGCGGCTCCGAGCGCCAGGGCGAGGGCCTCCAGCGCGCGTGCCATGGCATCGACCGTGGGCGGCCGCGACGTGCGACGCCGCCGTCCGGCCGGCCGTTCCCCGGCCCGTGGGGCCGGCCAGGGCAGGTGCACGAACAGCACCGGCCGGCCGGGCGCGTCGCCCGCGGCGGCCAGCAGCGACCAGTAGTAGACGGCGTTGCAGAGATAGGCCCCCGCGTCCCGGGACAGGCGGGCCGGGATGCCGGCGCGCGCGAAGGCCGCCCGCGCCGGGCCCGCCAGAGCGTGCCCCCGCAGCGTCGACGGCCCCTGCGGGACCAACGCCCGTCGACCGGGAAGCCTGCCGCGGACGTCGACCGCGAGGCTGCGGGTGCGGTTTTCCGCGCGGGTCTCGACGCGGACCTTCGGGGCGCGCGGCGCGAGGCCGAGATGCAGGCACGCCACGGGAGCCAGTTGCTCCAGCAGCGGCCCGATGTCGCGCCCGGCGGCGGCGTAGGACGTTTCGAACACATGGGCCCGCACCGCCAGGCCGAACCGCGAGAACCGCCGCGACCGGCCGATCCGGGCGGCGAGGGATCCCGTGGGATTGACGCGGACGCGCGGATAGGGGCCGAAGCCCGTCACCAGCACGATGGGGTCGTCCGCCGGCGTCACGGAGCCAGGCCCATCAACTGCAGGGCCTCTTCCGCCGCCACGGTCGGGGACAGGGTCCCCTGGGCGACCTCCTTCTCCAGGCCGGGCATGCGGGCCCGCACGGCCGGACTGGTGCGCAGGCGCTCCATGAGGCGGTCCTCGATCATCGTCCACATCCAGCGCGTCTGCTGCTGGCGCCGGCGGGCCTGGAATTCACCGGTGGCCGTGAGGCGCCGGCGATGCTCGAGAACGAGCTGCCAGAGGCCCTCCAGCCCTTCGTTGGCAAGGCCGGAGATCAGCACCACGGCCGGCGTCCAGTTGGGAGAGGACGGCGCGAGGATGTGGAGGGCGGCCTTGTACTCGGCCGCCGCGGACCGGGCGCGCGGCAGTCCCTCGCCCTCGGCCTTGTTGACGGCGATGATGTCGGCCAGTTCCAGCACGCCCTTCTTGATCCCCTGGAGTTCGTCGCCGGCGCCGGGAAGCATCAGGACGAGGAACAGGTCCGTCATGTCGGCGACGGTCGTCTCCGACTGGCCGATCCCCACCGTCTCCACCAGGATCACGTCGAAACCGGCCGCCTCGCACAGGAGCATGGTCTCTCGGGTGCGCGCGGCGACACCGCCGAGCGTGCCGGACGAGGGCGAGGGCCTGATGAACGCGGCTGGATCGACGGCCAGCCTGGCCATCCGCGTCTTGTCGCCCAGGATCGACCCGCCGGTCCGGCTGGACGACGGATCGACCGCCAGCACGGCCACGCGATGGCCGGCGGCCGTGAGGTTCGAGCCCAGGGTATCGATGGTCGTTGACTTGCCCACGCCGGGGACACCGGTGACGCCGACCCGTATCGCCCGGCCCGTGTCCGGCAGGAGGGACTGCACGAGGCCCCGCGCGGCCGCCTGGTGGTCGGCCCGGCGGGACTCGACGAGCGTGATCGCCTTGGCCAGCGCCGCGCGGTCGCCGCTGCGGATGCGTCGGGCGAGCTCTGCGATGTCGATGACGGGCGGGGCGGGCGGCATTGGACTGGCTTACGACGGGGCCCGGCGCGGTTCAACCGGGCCGTCACCTGATACCGCGCGGGCACACCCGCTAGAATCCCGCCGGCCGAGGGCTGCTCTCGACGGTTGCACGAACGCCGATGTTTGACCGGGGGCTGGGGCTTGGCTATCGATGGGACCTCTCAGCGGCGAGTGGCGTGCGATGAACCCCCGGGGCGTGTTGCGTATTCTGGCCTGTGTCGGCCTCTGCCTCACCATGGCCGCCTGCGGCGGATTGCCGAAGGACGTTCTCAACCCGGTGGCGGCGAGTTCGCTTCCGCCGGACGCCCGGCCGGTGAAGATCTTCGTCGCGACGACGCGGGCGCCGAACCAGGCCGAGCCCGACCGCATGTTCGGCGGCGACCGCGCCAAGACCGTCAACCACGCCAGCATGGTCGTCTCGGTGCCGGGTGCCCACAAGACCGGCGAGATCGAGTGGCCGAGCCGCAGCCCGGGCGACCCCAAGATCAACTTCGTCACGGTCAGCCGCGATCTCACCCCGCCGGATGCGTTCTTCGACGGCATCCGCAAGGCGATCGCGGCGAAGCCCGCGGCCGATCGCGACGTCCTGGTCTTCATCCACGGCTACAACACCCGCTACGAGGAGGCCGTCTACCGGCTGGCCCAGATCGTCCACGATTCCGGGTTCAAGGGCGTGCCGGTGCTGTTCACCTGGCCCTCGCGCGGCGAGCTGCTGGCCTATCCCTACGACCGGGAAAGCGCCGTCTATTCGCGCGACGACCTCGAAGCGACGCTGCGTGGGATCGCCAGCAAGACCGGCGCGCGCAAGTTCGACATCCTGGCCCACAGCATGGGCAATTTCCTGATGGTGGAGACGCTCCGCCAGGCGGCGATCCGGGGCGACGGGCGCTTCGGCGGCAAGCTCGGCCAGGTCATGATGGCCGCCCCCGACATCGACATCGACGTGTTCCGGCGCCAGCTGCAGGTCGTGGGTCAGCAGAGGCTGCCCATCACGATCTTCGTGTCCAAGGACGACAAGGCCCTGGGCTTCTCCAAGCTCGTCTGGGGCAGCACGCAGCGGGCCGGCGCCTTCACGGTGGACGATCCCGAGATCGCCAAGCGCCTCGAGGCCATGAACATCACGGTGTTCGACCTCAGCGACTTGAAGACCAGCGACCGGCTGGGCCACGGCAAGTTCGCCGCATCGCCCGACGTCGTGAAGCTGATCGGCTCGCGGCTGGCCGACGACGGCGGCATCAAGGGCCGCGGCGCCACCATCGGCGAAAGCATCGTCGTGGTCGGCTCGTCGCTGGGCAGCACGGTGGGCAGCGTCGCCGGCGGCGTCGTGGCCGCGCCGGTGAAGGCGCTGAGTGGCCAAAATCCCATAGCCGTCGACGAAAACTGAAACCCGAGCCGGTCGCGTCCCATTTGCGTCACGATCGGCTGGCAACTCCGCCCGGTGCGCCGCGATGACTGCAAAGCCATCCAGCGCGTTCACGATCGGGTAACTTTCGCGGATCATCACCGGCGGACCGGACCGGGCGCGAGAAGCGCCTCCATCCCGGCAACAACGCCCGCTTGCATGGGAGTTTCGCCGTGCCCCTCGGCGCGACCGATACGTTCGTTTCCTCCGCCGGCCGCTTGAAGCGAGCCGCCATGCTGGCCTGCGGGCTGGCCGTCCTGGCTGGTCCCCTGGCCGGCTGCGCCGGCACGATGGACACCGTGACGGGATCTACGGGCCTGTTCTCCTCGGCTCAGGCCGCCCAGGCGCGCACGGTCCAGATCTTCGTGGCGTCGACCCGCAAGTCGAACAAGGAAGGCGGCACCGGGGAGACCTCCCGCAACGCCCGGTTCTCGATCACCTCGGTCAGCATCCCCCCAGGCCATGAGCCCGGCGCCATCGAGCGTCCGTCGATCACGCCGGAAAGCCGCTCCCGCCATTTCGTGGTGGTCGGCGAGCGGCGGATCGAGCCCGAAAGCTTCCAGCAGCAGGTCGCGGCCCAGGTGTCCGGACGCATCGGGGTGAGCCGCGACGTCCTCGTCTTCGTCCACGGCTTCAACACCAGCTACGACGAGGCCCGCTTCCGACTGGCGCAGATCGTCGCCGACGGCAACTTCACCGGCGTGCCGGTGCTGTTCACCTGGCCCTCGCGGAGCCAGCTGCTCGCCTATGGAAGCGACAAGGAAAGCGCCACCGCCTCGCGCGATCCGTTGGACAAGCTGCTGCAGGATCTCGCCGCGACGCCCGGCGTCGGGCGCGTCCACATCCTCGCCCACTCCATGGGCACGTGGCTGGCCATGGAATCGCTGCGCCAGGCTGGCATCGCCGGGCGCGCCGATCTCGGCGGCCACATCGGCGAAGTGATGCTGGCGGCACCCGACATCGACCTCGACGTGTTCCGTGCGCAGATGGCGCGCGTCGGCAACGTCGCCCGAGTCTCGGTCTTCGCGGCGGCCGACGACCGCGCCCTGTCGGTGTCGGCGACCCTGGCGGGCAGCCGCACGCGCCTCGGCGCCCTGGACCTCGACAACAAGAAGCACCTGGACGAGCTGCTGGGCTTGAACGTGCGCGTCTACGACCTGAAGGGCACCGGGTCCTCGGACCTGCTGCGCCACGGCACCTTCGCCGAGGCCCCGACGGTGGTGAAAACCATCGGTGCCCAGCTCGCCGAGGCTCCGAAGGTCACCGAGGGCGCCGGCGCCCAGCAGGCGCAGTCCTTCATCGACCCCACCGTGGACGCGGCCCGCAAGGCCGCCCCGCCGGCGCCGGAGAACACCGAACCGGTCGAGGCGAGGCCACTCGCGCCGCTCTGAGGCGAGTGCCGCCCGAGCTGGTCACCCAGCAGCGCGTGAAACGCCCGCGGCCTCGCGGCAGGCCGCCGCGTGACCTCGTCGCGATGCACGGCCATCCGGGCCGGCGTGCTGTTGGCAGGAGGACGGCCGACCGGTAGGAAGGAGCGTCCCTCCGTCGCGGCGTCGCGCATGTCCCCCTCCGAACGATCGAGCGTGATGACCGGCATCGGCCTGGCCATCGCCGGCTATGCCGCCTTCAGCGCGCAGGACGCCATCGTGAAGTGGCTGGTGGTGCACTACTCGGTCTTCGAGATCCTGTTCGTGCGCAGTCTCTTCATCCTGGCCATCGCGCTCGTGGCGACCCGGGGCCGCAGCCTGGAGGCGACGCTCAGGAACCGGGCCCGCACCATGCTGCTGGTGCGCTCGGCGATGATCCTGGTGGCGTGGCTGAGCTACTACACGGCCGCCCGCGACCTGCCGCTCGCCGACCTCGTGACGCTCTACTTCGCCGCGCCGATCTTCGTCGTCCTGCTCTCGTTCCTGATCCTGCGCGAGAAGGTCACGGCGGCACGCTGGGTCGCGGCGCTCATCGGTTTCGGCGGCGTGGTGCTGGCGGTGGACCCCAGCGGCTCGGTGTCGCTCGTGCCGGCCGTGCTGGCGCTGACGGGGGCCTTCACCTGGGCATGGACGACCATCCTGGTGCGCATCATCGCCCGGACCGAGCTCACCACCACGACGATGACGGCGTCCAACCTGCTGTTCGCCGTGGCATGCGCCATCGCGCTGCCCTGGGTCTGGCAGACGCCGACCTTGCATCATTTCGCCGTCATGGCGCTCCTCGGCATCATGGGGGGCGCCGGCCAGTTCCTGGTGTTCGAGGGCTTCCGCCACGCACCGGCCTCCGCCATCGCCCCCTTCGAGTACAGCGGGCTGATCTGGGCCTTCGTCTGGGGCTTCATGATCTTCGCGGAGATCCCGCGCCCCGGGGTCTTCCTCGGCGCGGGCCTGATCCTCGCGTCGGGCGTGGGGCTCTTCCTGTGGGAAGCCTTGTCGGCACGCCGGACGGCATCCTGAAAACGCCACGGCCGGCGCGAAGGGCGCCGGCCGTGAAAGGTTGCGAGGCGATAGCTGGAGGTCAGGCGACCTTGAGCACCGTCTTGACCCGCGACTGGAGCGCGTTCGGCTCCACGGGCTTCAGGATGAACGCGTCGACGCCGGCGGTCTTGGCCTGCCGCACCGTGTCCGACGAGGTCTCGCTCGTGGCCATGATGACCGGCGTGCCCTTGAGCACGGGATGCGAACGGATCGCCTTCAGCAGGCCGAGGCCGGAGATCCCGCCCATGTGCAGGTCGGTGATCACCAGGTCGTAGCGCACCTGCGTGAGCTTCTTGATGGCCTCTTCGCCCGACTCGGCGCCGTCCACGGTCTCCATCCCCATCTGCAACAGGGCGAAGCGGACGAGGCCGCGCATGCTCTTCTGGTCGTCGACGACCAGAACCTTCTTCGACTTCAGATCAGCCATTGCGGGCTCCCATGGACTTGCGGGCGAAGCGCGCCCCGCGGCCTGACGTGGCGACAGCGACGACGCTGTCGGCGATTCGTTCGAGCGGCAGGATCTGGTCGGCGGCACCCAGCTGGGCGGCGACCTTCGGCATGCCGTAGACAACGGACGTCGATTCGTCCTGAGCGACCGTAAACGCGCCCGCCTTGTGCATGGCGAGCAGGCCCTCGGCTCCGTCGCGGCCCATGCCGGTCAGGATGACGCCGATGGCGCTGCCGCCGACCTGGCGTGCGGCGCTGTCGAACAGGATGTCGATCGACGGCTTGTGGCCGCTGTGCAGCGCCTCGTCGGAGAGCGCCGCGTAGAAGCCGGAAGCCTTGCGCACGATCCGCATGTGCAGGCCGCCGGGCGCGACCCAGACCGTGCCGGGCGTCAGCCGGACATTGTCGGTTGCCTCGAGCGAGGGCAATCCGGTTGTTTGCTGAAGGCGTACGGCCAGGCGCGAGGTGAAGCTCGGCGGCATGTGCTGCACGACCACGATCGGGAAGGGCGCGGGCGCCAGCCCGCTCACCACCTGGCACACGGCGGGAACGCCGCCGGTCGAGGCGCCGATGCACACGATCGTGTCGGGATCGGCCAGCGCGCCGCCGCTCTGGGGCTGGGCCGACCGCAGGATCGTCTGCAGGGGCGCGGCGGGCGAGGGGGCCGACTGGTGATTGCGGTGGTTGCTTTCCGCGGCGCGGACGAGGCCCGCCGCGGTGTCCGCGATGAAGCGGTCGATTTCCGCCGGGCGTCCGTCCGGCTTCTGGATGCAGTCGATCGCGCCGTTCTCCAGCGCCTGCACCGTCAGATCCGCGGCGGAGTCGGTGTGTCCCGAGACCACCAGCACCGGCATCGGCCGGACCGCCATGATCTTCTTCAGGAAGTCGATGCCGTTCATGCCCGGCAGCTCGATGTCGAGCGAGAGCACGTCGACCTCGATGTTGGGCTGGCGCAGGACGTCCCAGGCGTCCTCGGCGCTCTCGGCGGAGCCGGCGAGGACGAGACCTTCCGTCTCGTCCACGATGGCACCGATGAGACGCCGGATGGTCCGGCTGTCGTCGATGACGAAGACCTTGTAGGGGGGTCCCTTGCGCATCAGAAGAACTCCACGTCCCCAGCCGGTGCACGACGCGTGATCGTCTTCCGGTAATTCTCTTCCTGTGTGGTGACCGTCGCCGCGCTGGTGCGATCCAGCTCCTGCACGAAGGCCCGTCCGGTGGCCGGATGGAACCTCAGGCGGCGCGGAGCCGTCCCTCCAACGGAACGGGCGACGATCGGGAAGCCTTCCGTCCGCAGGAAGTCCTCGACGAAGGCGATGTTCTGTTCGCCGATCTTCAGCATGGAGTTGCCGCCGAGCACGCGGGCTCCGCCGAAGATCTTGAACTCGATCCGTCCGCGCTGGCCGCCGCGGCGGTAGATGGTGTTGAGCAGCTTTTCCATGGCGAAGTCGCCGAAGCGCATGGCTTCGTCGCCGCCCTGGGACAGGTCATGGGCGTCGCTGGTGGGCAGCAGGAAGTGGTTGAGCCCTCCCACGCCGGTCAGGGTGTCGCGGGCACAGGCCGCCACGCACGACCCCAGCAGCGTCACCACGACCTCGTTGGGATCGTCGGTGACGTAGTGGTCGCCGGGGGCGACGTTCACCAGGGTGGCGCCGGTGGAGTCCTGGAAGGACCGCCGTGCGGGAGGAGCGGAGGTCGGCGACAGCGCCATCAGCGCCTCCGGTAGACGGTGCGGCCGATCAACTCGAACGAGGGATGCGGCGGTGACAGGGATTCGGAATGGCCGAGATAGAGCCATCCGCCGGGCCGGAGCATGTCGACGCAGCGGTCGACGATGCTCTTCTTGGTCGGCCCGTCGAAGTAGATCATCACGTTGCGGCAGAAGATGGCGTCGAACGGCCCCTTCATCGGCCAGGGCTGGATCAGGTTCAGCTGCCGGAAGGTCAGGAGCCGGCGCAGGTTGGCCCCGATCCGCACCATGTCGCCGCCCGCAGGCTCCACCTGCAGCAGCGGCTTCATGTCGGCGGGCGACCGTTCGTAGACCTCGCGCGAGTATTCGGCCGCCTCGGCCCTGGCGAGGACGTCGGTGTCGATGTCGGTCGCCAGGATCTTGAGGTCGATGCTCTTGGGCGGCTGGGCCGCGATCACCGTCCCCGCGATGGTGTAGGGCTCCTCGCCGGTCGAGGACGCCGCACACCAGATCCGCACGCGCTGGTCGCCCTTCTGGGCACGCTGCACGATCTCGGGCATGGCCTGGGACCGCAGGTGGTCGAAGTGGTGACGCTCGCGGAAGAAGGCGGTGTGGTTGGTCGTGAGCACGTTGAGCAACTGCGGCAGCTCGCGGTGCACGTCGGGACCGCGCAGCAGTTCGCAATACTCGGCGACGGAGCGCATCTGGAGCGCGCGCAGGCGGCGCAGCAGGCGGCCACGGATCATCGCCATCTTGTGGGCGCGGATCACGATGCCGGCCTGCTCGCGGGCGATGCCGGCGATCAGCTCGAAGTCACGCTGCGACAGGACGAAATCGCCGTCGTCAACGGCGGCGGGTAGCGCTGACACTGAACACTCTCCCTTGCGTAGGCCCTCTCGGGACCCCGCTCACGCAGCCATGTCGTGCGTCGTCTCGCGGACGATCGCCGCCAGATCGAGCAACGCGACCACGTCGTCGCCCTTCACGAGAAGGGCGGTCAGGACGTCGTCGCCGTCACCCGCGACGTCCGGGGCAGGCCGCAGGTCCGAGGGAAGGATGTCGACGATGTCGGAGACGGCGTCGACGAGGATCCCGCCATAGCGCTCGCCCAGATCGAGGACGATCACGACGGACGAGCGGGAGACCGGCGACGGGCCGAGGCCGAGCCGCTGGCGCAGATCGTAGACGGCGATGATCGCGCCGCGCAGGTTGATCACGCCGAGCACGTGGGCGGCAGCGTTCGGCAGCGGCGTGGTCGGTTGCCAGCCCTTGATCTCGCGCACGGCGCCGACGTCGACGCCGAAGGTGCGGCCCTCGACCTTGAAGGTGACGATCTGCTGCGGCTTGCCCGCGCGCGTCGGGTCGACGTCGAGACCCTCGGGGCCGGAGGTCATGGCAAGGCTCATCACGCTGCTCCCGTCAGTTCTGAAGTGGTGGGCGCCCGGCGCTGGGTCTGGGACAGACCCGGCAGGGCGTCGACGTCGAGAATGAGGGCGACGAGGCCGTCACCCAGGATCGTCGCCGCCGACACGCCCTCGACGCGCCGGAAGGAGGATTCGAGGTTCTTCACGACGACCTGCTGCTGGCCGACGATCTCGTCCACCGCGATCGCCAGGCGCCGCACGGTCTCCGTCTCGACGATGACCACGTTGGGCTCGTTGCCGATGGCGCGGATGCCCAGGAGGTCGCGCAGCTTGAGCAGGGGCGCGATCTCGCCGCGCAGCTGCATGATGTGACGGCCGCCGGGCAACTGCTCGACCATCTTGCTGTCGAGCTGCATCGTCTCCACGATGCTGGACAGCGGGAAGACGAAGCGTTCCGTGCCGGCGCGCACGATCATGCCGTCGAGCACAGCAAGGGTCAGCGGCAGGCCCAGCGTGAACTTGCAGCCCTTGCCGGGCGTCGATTCCACGGTGATGCGGCCGCCCAGGGCTTCCACGTTCCGGCGCACCACGTCCATGCCCACGCCGCGGCCGGAGACGTCCGTGACGGTCTGGGCAGTGCTGAGGCCCGGGTGGAAGATCAGGTTGTCGGCTTCCTCGGGCGTCGGATCCGGCGCATCGGCCGGGATCAGGCCGCGCGAACGGGCCTTGGCGATCAGCCGCTCGCGATTGATGCCGCGGCCGTCGTCAGACACGCAGATCAGGATGCGCGAGCCGCGATGCTCGGCCGAAACCCGGATCGTGCCGTCGGCCGGCTTGCCGGCTTCCAGGCGCTCCTGCGGGGTCTCGAGACCGTGATCCATCGAATTGCGCAGCATGTGGATCAGCGGGTCGGCCAGTTCCTCCACGATGGTCTTGTCGACCTCCGTGTCCTCGCCGGCGAGCACCAGGTGAGCCTTCTTGCCCAGCGAGCGCTCGAGCTCGCGGACGAGACGAGGCAGGCGCTGGAACACCACCTTCACCGGCTGGGCACGGACCGCCATGACGTTGTCCTGCAGCTCGCGCGTCTGGCGGGCCAGCGAGAACAGGGCGTCGACGAAGGCGGCCGCATCGCGCTTGGGAAGCACGTTGGCCCGTTCCGTGAGCATGGACTGCGTGATGACGATCTCGCCCACGAGGTTCATGAGGCGATCGATGCGGTCGAGGTCGACGCGGATCGTGCCGCCGCCGTGCCGGCGCACGGGGCCGGAGCCGTTGGCCAGCGGCGGAGCGGTCGCCTGGGCCGCGGCAGCCGCGACCGGCTTCTCCGCGGCGGCGGCCGGATTAGCGCCGGCGTCGTCGGGTTGCACCGCGGCCGCGGTCTCGGGAGCCGCCGCCTCGATCTCGCCGATCACCGGCACGTCGTCCTCGCCGTCGCGGACGATGCGGAACTCGTGGTCGGCCAGGAAGCTGTCGAGCGTCTCGGCCAGAACCTGGTCGCTGGCGTCCGTCTCCAGGCGCACGGACCAGGACAGGCAGCAGTCGAACGGCTCAAGCGTGTCGATCGTCGGCACCTTGGAGGTGTCGCAGGTCACCTCGATCGAGCCGAGCGAGGCGAGCGTGTCGAACACCATCCGCGGGTTGAACGCGCGCCGGAAGACGTCGCGGTCGGGAGCGATGCGCAGCTCGACGCTGTGCTTCGCGGCCACCGGAGCGGCCGGCGCGGGCGTCTCTTCCGCCGCGGGCGCCTCGTCGACGGGGTCGTTCAGCAGATCGATCTCGGTCGCGGACCCCTTGGGCTGGGGCTTGCCGCCGGCCATCGCTTCCAGCGCCTCGACGAGGGCCGGGGGCGGGGGCCGCGAGCCACCGTCGCGGGCCGCGGCGACGACTTCCGACAGGATGTCGCCGGCCTGCAGCAGGATGTCGATCGGCGCGTCTTCGACCGCGATGCGGCCGGAGCGCAGGGCATCGAGGCAGGCCTCGAAGAGGTGGGCGAATTCGACGAGCTGGCTCAGGCCGAAGGCCCCGGCGCCGCCCTTGATCGAATGCACGGCGCGGAACGCGGCGTGGATGTCGTCTGTCTTGGCGCGACCGTCCGCGATGGCCGCAAGAGTCGACTCGAGCTGGCCGAGGAACTCGTCGCATTCATCGAAGTAGATGCCGCGGATTTCGGCAAGGGCGTCCATGGCGTGATCAGGTCCTGAGGCGGGTCAGCATGTCGAGGAGGCGCTGCGGATCGAATGGCTTGACCATCCACGCGGTGGCGCCGGCCTTGCGGCCTTCCGCCTTGATGTCCGCTCCGCTTTCCGTCGTCAGGATGATGATCGGCACCTCGCCGCCATCGGGTCGCTGCCGGACGGCGCGCGTGAACTCGATGCCGTCGAGGACGGGCATGTTGAGGTCGGTGATGACCACGTCGGGCTTGTGTTCGTGGAAGCGGTTCAAGCCCTCTTCCCCGTTCTCAGCCTCGACCACGTCATAGGATGCAGCGCGCAAGGTGCGGCACAGCAATTCGCGCAAGGTCCGCGTATCGTCGATCGCCAGGATCCGCACTGGTCTACTCCATTCCAATCGTCATGAAATCGGCGAACATCCCCAGCGCCTGGAACCCGTCCACGACGGCTGCAGGGGGGGACACGAGGGTGAAGGATCCACCGGACGCCTCAGCCGTGCGACCGGCCGAGATGATGATCTGGGCGAGTGCCACCGGGAGACGGCTCACCTGGGCCGCATCAAGGCGCACGGCCTCGTTGGCCGCGAAGGCGTCCTTCATCTTGCGGTAGGCGTCAAATATCTCGTCCCGCGTCGGGTCGGGGCTCAGGGCAAGGTCCAAGGCGGCTCTCCGATTGGCTCTCTGCCTCGGACGCTAGGGTTTAAAGGTTAAAAACCGATGGGTGCCATGCCTGGGGCTGAGCCTCTTGGCCGGTTGGGAAAACAAGAACTTACGAAAGCGATGGGAGTAGAGTTTATACAATCTAAACGTGTAATTACCCGGGTAACAGTTGCCAGATCAGTCACTTGATAAAAATCAAGTGATAAAAACAGGCGTCGATGCCTTGCTGAACTTGCGTCTCATCTTGTCGTGCGTGACCTCCGCTTCATGACGGTGTGAGACATCGATGGACGCCGCGCCGGACCGTCCATGCGTTCCCGCTTCCCCAACGGCGGTCCGCCGCCTCCGTTGAGCGCAAGCCTGGCCGTTACGGACTCCGTCGCTCCTGCCATGCCGGTCGAAAACCAAGGGGGCCCGATGGGTTTCGACTTGATTTTGCCGCCGCGTCTTCTTATGGAAGCACCCGAAAGCCGACGGCCTCCGCCGGCGCGCTGCCTTTTTGCCGGGACGAGACCGATGAAGATTCGCAACTCCCTGAAGTCGCTGCGCGAGCGCCACCGCGACAACCAGATCGTGCGCCGCAAGGGCCGCGTGTACATCATCAACAAGACCCAGAAGCGCTACAAGGCCCGCCAGGGCTGAGCGTTTCCGGCGCTCTCAGGCGCCGTCCGTCGTCTTGAAGCAGGGTGCCCGACAAGGCGCCCTGTTTTTGTTTGTCCGGGTCCAGGCTCACCGGCCTCCTCGCCGATCCGTGATGCGGTGCCTTTTGACAAGGCGGCTCGTCGCCCTAAACTCCAAGCCATGGCAGAATCTCGCGTGTCACCGTTCGGACCGCGTCTGCGCCTGGCGGGCGCAACGCTTCTCGTCGCCCTGGGCGTGACGGCGGGGCTGCAACCGGCCTTCGCCCAGCAGCAACAGCGCTCGCCCGGACGTCCCAACCCCGCGCCGACGGCTCCCGTCCGGCCCCAGACGCTCGATGACCTCTTCGACCGGCTCGCGCGGTCCAAGTCCGAGGACGAGGCCAAGGGCATCGCCGGCGCCATCGAGCGTCGCTGGATGCGCTCTGGCAGCGATACCGCCGATCTCCTGATGACGCGGGCGATGGACGCGTTGAAGGCGGGAGACCAGCCTCTCTCCGTCGAGATCCTCGATCGGGTCATCACGCTGCAGCCCGGCTGGGCCGAAGCCTGGAACAAGCGGGCGACGGTGTTCTACCTCATGGGGGACTACACCCGCTCGGTCGCCGACATCCGCGAAGTGCTGGCTTTGGAGCCGCGTCATTTCGGCGCGCTGGCCGGCCTCGGAATGATTCTCAAGAACAACGGGGACGACAAGCACGCCTACGAGGCGCTCAAGAAGGCGCTGGCCGTCCATCCGTACATGAGCGACCTGCGTAACATCGTCGAGCGGATGGCTCCCGACGTCGAGGGACGCGACATCTGAATTCGCGCGGCACGCCGGGCGTTGCCGCGTCGTCCCTTCCGTCCCACCTGGTGCAAGCCTTGATCCTCGGCATTCTTTTCGTGGTCGTGCTGCTCGTGTCGGCGGGCATCGTCGCGACCGTATTCCTCACGACCTGGGCCGAGCGGCGCTATCCGGCCATCGGCCGCTTCGTTCCGGTGACGGGAGGGCGGCTGCACGTCATCGACCGCGAACCGGCCGAACCCGCGGGTCCTCTTCCCGTCGTGCTGTTGCACGGCGCCTCGGGCAATGCCCGTGACATGATGGCCGCGCTGGGCGACAGGGTGGGCCGGGTCCGCCGGGTCATCGCCATCGACCGGCCCGGTCACGGCTGGAGCGACCGGCCGGGGGGCCGGTCCGACGCCGCGCCCGCGCGCCAGGCCGCGCTCATCCGCGAGGCGCTCTCCGCCATGGACGTGCGCCGCGCCGTGATCGTCGGCCATTCGTGGTCCGGCGCGCTCGCGACGCGGCTGGCGCTCGACGCGCCCGATCTGGTGGCCGGACTGGTGCTGCTGGCCCCCGTCACCCACCCCTGGCCGGGTGGCGTGACGTGGTACTACACGCCCGCCTCCCATCCCCTCGTCGCACCGCTGTTCGCCTGGGCCGTCTCCGCTCCGGTGGGGGCCCTCCAGCTGACCGGATCCGTCGCCGGCGTCTTCGCGCCGGACCCGGCTCCGCCGGACTATGTGTCCGCGACCGGCACCTGGCTCGTGCTCAGGCCCGCCGAGTTTCGCGCCAACGCCCAGGACGTGAAGGATCTCCACGGCCACGTGGTGGCCCAGGCACATCGCTATGGCGAGATCGCCGTCCCGACGACCATCGTCCACGGTGAGGCCGACAACACCGTCTCCCCGCGCATCCACTCCGACGCGCTGGCCCGGGAGATTCCGGGTTCGAAACTGGTGCTGCTGCCGAACGCGGGCCACATGCCGCATCATGCCTATCGCGACCTGGTGGCCGCGGAGATCGAACGCGTGGCGGAACGGGCTGAAGCCTTGCTGCGCTGACCGCCGACGCGGAGCCCTCGCGGCTCCGGAAACACGCGAAGGCATGCTGCGCCACCGTCGAAACGCAGCATGCCCCGCTTGGACCGGGGACAGCCCCCCGGATCAACCCTCGAACATGCTGCGAAAAGGCGGAACCCGGCTTTTCGCGTGAAGCATGCGACGATCAAGAATTCTGGAGCATGCTTCGTGTCCATCAGAACGAAGCATGCCCGGGGTTCAGCCGGCCTTGCGCCAGCCGGCAGCGGACGATCGGGCCACCGCGGCTGACGGACGACGCCCGGCGGCGCCCGCTTCGCGTGTCCTGAAGGACGCGACGAGGGTGTCGAGCTTGCCGATCTGGCTGGTCAGGGTGTTCGACGACGCGGCGCTCTGCTCGGCGAGAGCGGCATTCTGCTGCGTCATCTCGTCCATGTGCGCGATCGTCTGGCTCATCTCGTCGATGCCGTTGGCCTGCTCGCTGGCCGCCGTGGCGATCTCCGACACGGCGGTGGAGACCTTGCGCGACGAATCGACGATCTGGTGCAGCACTTCGCCGGCGGTCTGGACGAGCCGGACGCCCTCCGACACCTCCTGGCTCGACGACGCGATCAGGGAGGTGATGTCCTTGGCCGCCTCGGACGAACGCTGCGCCAGCGTCCGCACTTCCGACGCGACGACCGCGAAGCCCTTGCCGGCCTCGCCGGCCCGCGCCGCTTCCACGGCCGCGTTGAGCGCCAGCAGGTTGGTCTGGAAGGCGATGTCGTCGATCACCGACGTGATGTCGGAGATCTTGCGCGACTGCTGCTCGATGCGCGCCATGGCATCGACGACCTGGCGCACAGGTCGCCATTGGCGAGGGCCGCGAGCACGCCGTCGAATTCGCGCGTGGCGTCGTCGACGATGGCGTTGAGCTGGTTCACGTCGCGCACGAGCTGCGTCAGCTCCGCCTCGGAGCTGTTCTCATCCGCGCGCTGGCTGAAGTCGCCCTGCGAGGCCGCGGCCACGACGACCGCGACGTCCTTCACCACCCGCGCCATCTCGGCCGCGCGGGCCTGCTGGCGCTCGGTGTTCAGCTTCTCGGCGGCGCGGAGTTGCTCCGCTTCCACCAGGCTGTCTCGGAACGACAACGCGGCCCGCGCGCTGTCCCCCACTTCGTCCCGGCGCTCGGTGAAGGGCACGGTGACGGAGGTCTCTCCCGACGCCAGGCGACCGAAGATGGCCGAGATGCCGGCGATCGGCCGGGCGATGGTGCGGTTCGCCGCGAAGGCGACGGCGCCCAGAATGAGCATCGCGACGAGGCCGAGGCCGATCCCGACGGTCTGCGCGAAGTCGATGGTCGTGGTGACGACGCCGGAGGCGTCCCGCGAGCGGGCCACGGCGGCATCGCGGACTGCGTTGACGCCGTCGCGCAGTTGCACGCGCAGGGGGGTGGAGCGTTCCGTGAGGAGCTTCTGCTGGGTACCGTTGACCTCCGCGATCCGGGCCATGCCGGCCTGCAGACCGTGGACGATCTTCTCGAGCCCCTCCAGCGCCTCCTTCACGTCGGCATCGTCCACCTGCTTCAGCAGGGGTGAAATCGTGCTCTCGGCATTCTTCAGGCCCAGGCCGACCGATGCGACGAGAACGCTGTCGGACATGGCCTGGCTGCGCCACATGGCGGCGCGCGCGGCCTTGAGCGCCACGTCGGCGTCGCTCAGGCGGCTCTCGATCCGGTCGGACTCCGGAAGCAGGGAGGTCGCGATGATGGTGCGGGTCTGGACGAGCTTGAACTCCCATTCGCCGGTCAGCGCGATCTGCTGGCCCAGGGCTTCCGCCCGCGCCTTCTGGAGCGCGGCCATCTCGACCACGGTGTCGAGGTATCCGGTGAACTGCCCGCGGATGGTGGCCAGGCGTTCGCGGTTCGCGGGAATCACCGCATGGGTCAGCGCCTCCTCCACTTCGGCGAGGCCGGCCTTGCGGATGTCGGCCAGCGGAGCGGAGGCCTTCGCGACCTGCTCCGGCGTGATGGACAACCGCACGTCGCGGCTGGCGATCAGGGCCTCGCCGACGATGCCGTCGAGCGTCAGGACGCTCTTGATCACGGCCGCCGCGCGATCGCTCTGTTCCTTCGCGCCATCGATGCGGTTCAGAAAGACAAACTGGCTGGCCACGAGTCCTAAAATGACGAAAGCGGCAGCGGAGAGCTGCACAAAAAGCTTTTGCCCAATCTTGAGCGACCTGAACATCAGGGGGATACTCCCAACACCAACGCTGCGAAGTGTGTCCCCAAACAGTTACAGTTTTCCTATGCGCAGCCTGTGGCGCATGGAATCACTACGTCTTGGTTGCAGAAGTCGAGTCAATAAAGCCAAGGAAGATCGTAGAATTAGCATTTGCTAATTCTACGACTGATGTGGGTCGATGGAATCGCGGGCAGCCGCCGTCGGCCGCCCGTTGCTTCAGAACAGGAAGTATCGCTGCGCCATCGGCAGCTCGACAGCCGGCTCGCAGACGAGAAGCTCGCCGTCGGCGGTGACGGCGTAGGTCTCCGGATCGACCTGGATGTCCGGCGTGGCCGAATTGTGGATCATCGACGCCTTGCCGATGCCGCCCCGGGTGTTCTCCACCGCGACGAACGCCTTGCTGACGCCGAGCCGTTCGCGCAGCCCCCCGTCGATCGCGGCCTGCGACGTGAAGACCAGCGAGGACGCCGTCAGGGCCTTGCCGAAGGCCCCGAACATCGGTTGATAGTGGACCGGCTGCGGCGTCGGGATCGACGCGTTGGGATCGCCCATCGGGGCTGCGACGATGGTGCCCGCCTTGACCACGAGATCGGGCTTCACGCCGAAGAAGGCCGGCGACCAGAGCACGAGGTCGGCGAGCTTGCCGACTTCGATGGAGCCGATGTGCTTCGACACGCCATGGGCGATGGCGGGGTTGATCGTGTATTTCGCCACGTAGCGCTTGGCGCGGAAGTTGTCGTTGCCCACGCCGTCGCCGGCCAGCGCACCGCGCTGCTTCTTCATCTTGTCGGCCGTCTGCCAGGTGCGCGTGATCACCTCGCCCAGGCGCCCCATGGCCTGGCTGTCCGACGACATCATCGAGAGCGCGCCGAGGTCGTGCAGGATGTCCTCGGCGGCGATCGTCTCGCGCCGGATGCGGCTCTCGGCGAAGGCGAGGTCCTCGGGGATGCTGCCATCGAGGTGATGACAGACCATCAGCATGTCGAGATGCTCGTCGAGCGTGTTGCGCGTGAAGGGCCGCGTCGGGTTCGTCGACGAGGGCAGCACGTTGGGCAGCCCGGCGACCTTGATGATGTCCGGCGCATGGCCACCGCCGGCGCCCTCGGTGTGGAAGGCGTGGATGGTGCGGCCCTTGAAGGCCTTCACCGTGTCCTCGACGAAGCCCGACTCGTTCAGCGTGTCGGTATGGATCATCACCTGCACGTCGTAGTCGTCGGCCACCGCCAGGCAGTTGTCGATGGCGGCGGGCGTCGTGCCCCAGTCCTCGTGCAGCTTCATGGCGCAGGCGCCCGCCTTGATCATCTCGATCAGGGCGCCGGGCAGGGCCGCATTGCCCTTGCCGGAGATGCCGAGGTTCACGGGGAAGGCGTCGAAGCTCTGGATCATCCGCGCGATGTGCCAGGGGCCCGGCGTGCAGGTGGTGGCGTTGGTGCCGGCCGAGGGGCCAGTGCCGCCGCCCAGCATGGAGGTGACGCCCGACATGAGGGCGTGCTCGATCTGCTGCGGGCAGATGAAGTGGATGTGGCTGTCGAAGCCACCGGCCGTCAGGATCTTGCCCTCGCCCGCGATGACGTCGGTGCCCGGGCCGATGATGATGGTCACGCCTGGCTGGATGTCCGGGTTGCCCGCCTTGCCGATGGCGGCGATGCGACCGTCCTTCAGGCCCACGTCGGCCTTCACGATGCCCCAGTGGTCGAGGATCAGCGCGTTGGTGATGACCGTGTCGACCGCGCCTTCCGCGTTGGTGCGCTGGCTCTGGCCCATGCCGTCGCGAATGACCTTGCCGCCGCCGAACTTCACCTCCTCGCCGTAGACGGTGAAATCCTTCTCGACCTCGATGACGAGCGAGGTGTCGGCGAGCCGAACCTTGTCCCCGGTCGTGGGCCCGAACATGTCCGCATAGGCGGAGCGGGAAAGGGTGGTGGCCATCGTTCGTCTCCCGCTCAGAGCTTGCCCATCACGTCCTGCCGGAACCCGTAGACGGTCCGGTCGCCGGCCAGGGCCACGAGGCGGACCTCGCGGGTCTGGCCCGGCTCGAAACGCACCGCCGTGCCGGCGGGAATGTCGAGCCGCATGCCGCGCGCCTTGGCGCGCTCAAACGCAAGGGCGGGGTTCGTCTCGAAGAAATGGTAGTGGCTGCCGACCTGGATCGGCCGGTCGCCGGTGTTGGCCACGGTGAGCGTCACCGTCTCGCGGCCCGCGTTCATGACGATGTCGCCGGGCAGCGTCGTCACCTCGCCTGGCGTCAGCGCGCCCGACGCGCCGCGGATCGGGTTGTGGACGGTCACGAGCTTGGTGCCGTCGGGGAAGGTCGCCTCGACCTGCACGTCGTGGATCATCTCGGCGATCCCGTCCATGACTTGGTCGGCGGTGATGACGTGGGCGCCGGCTTCCATCAGGTCCGCGACGGTCCGGCCGTCGCGCGCGCCCTCCACCACGAAGTCGGTGATGAGCGCCACGGCCTCCGGGTGGTTGAGCTTCACGCCGCGTTCGAGCCTGCGGCGCGCCACGACGGCGGCCATGGCGATCAGCAGCTTGTCCTTCTCGCGCGGGGAGAGGTTCATCGGTCGACCCTTGTCAGCAACAGCGTGTCATCAGCATTGCCAGACCCGCGGCAGCGGGCCCGACCGGAAGGCCTGGAGGAAGCGGGCCAGGTCGCGGCGGACCACGGCTGGCGACGGCGCGGCGAAGCGCACCACCATCATACCCGACCAAGCGGAAGCGCCACAGTCGCTCTCGGCCCCTTCGAGCGCGTCCCGCGCCTCGTCGATCCGGGCCTCCGCGTCCGGCGCCACGTGCAGCATCGTCGCGACGTCGCGGGCGGCTCCGCCGATCGCGGGCCGGTCGAGCAGCGCGGCGAGATCCCCGTCGAGGCGGATGTTCTCGGCAAACAGAAGCTCCCCGTCCCGGCGCACGCGCCAGGTGTCGGCCAGCGCCGCGTTGCGAACCTCCTCGCCCATCGCGCCGCGCCCGAACGTGATGCTCTCGGCCAGCGTCAGGCGGGCGTCGCCGGCCATCTCGACGGCGAACCTGCGGGAGAGCCTTGCGCGGTCGAAGAGGATCGATTCCTGCGGCAGCCAGGCGAACCGGCTGCCGCCGGCGAGAGCGAGGCGGACGTCCACCTGCGTGGCGGCACCCGTGGACCTGTAGACCTTCTCGGCCGATTGCGTCGTGGCGATCGCCTCCGCGCCGGCCTCGAGCGTGATGTCGACCGACAGCCGGTCACCGCCCGTCATGCCGCCGCCGGTGTTGATCATGACGGCCTCGCAGGGACCGACCCGCGGGAAGCGGACCCTGAAGCCGCCGCTTTCGCGCAGATCGATCGCCTCGGTGCCGCGGGGCCGTGGGGCGAAGCGCATGCGCAGCACGCCCTCGCCGCGCACATAGGCGGGGAGGTCAGCCCCGGCGTAGGGCGCAGGGGGCGCGTCAGACGGAAAGGTGCCGGCGTACATCGGCCTCGACCATGTCCTGCTTGCGGCCGGCGAGCACCACCTGCCCGCGGTCCATCACGGCGAAACTGTCGCACAGGTCCCGGGCGAACTCGAAATACTGTTCCACCAGCACGATCGCCATGCCGCCCTTGCCCCGCAGGTAGGAGATGGCGCGGCCGATGTCCTTGATGATCGAGGGCTGGATGCCTTCCGTCGGCTCGTCGAGCACGAGCAGCGAGGGCCGCGTCACCAGGGCCCGGCCGATCGCCAGCTGCTGCTGCTGGCCGCCCGACAGGTCGCCGCCGCGCCGGTTCAGCATGTCCTTCAGCACGGGAAACAGATCGTAGATCTCGTCCTGGATGTAGCGCTCGCTGCGCGGCACCGGCGCGAACCCCGTCTCGAGGTTCTCCTTCACGGTGAGCAGGGGAAAGATCTCGCGGCCCTGGGGAACGTAGGCGATGCCGCGGCGGGCCCGGTCATAGGGGGCAAGGCTGCCCAGCGACTGGCCGTTCCAGGAAATGCTGCCGGAGCGGATCGGCTGGATGCCCATGATGGCGCGAAGGAGCGAGCTCTTGCCCACGCCGTTGCGGCCCAGGACACAGGTGACCTGCCCGGTCTCCGCGGTGAGGGACACGCTGCGCAAGGCCTGCGCCGCGCCGTAGTAGAGATCGACCGAGTCGATGGCGAGCGTGCTCATCTCAGCGCCCCAGGTAAACTTCGATGACGCGCTCGTTCGTCGATACCGCGTCGATGGTGCCCTCGGCGAGGACCGTGCCTTCGTGCAGGCACGTGACCTTGCAGCCCAGCGCGCGGACGAAGGCCATGTCGTGTTCGACCACCACGACCGCGTGGTCCTGCGCGATGCGCGACAGCAGCGCGGCGGTGTGCTCGGTTTCCGCGTCGGTCATCCCGGCGACGGGCTCGTCGACGAGGAGCAGCTTGGGATCCTGTGCGAGCAGCATGCCGATCTCGAGCCATTGCTTCTGGCCGTGCGACAGGTCGGCGGCCATGCGGCGGCGGTGATCGATGAGGCCGATCGTCGTCAGGATGTCGTCGAGCTCGCTCTCCGGCACCCGGTTGCGCCACCCGAAGAGCGACGATCCGGCCGAGCGCGGACCCTTGAGCGCGAGCAGGATGTTGTCGGCCACCGTGTGGGACTCGAAGACGGTCGGCTTCTGGAATTTCCGGCCGATCCCGAGCTCGGCGATGCTCGCCTCGTCGAGCTTCGTCAGGTCGGTGCGCCCCTGCTGGAACAGGACGTCGCCTTCGTCCGGCCGCGTCTTGCCGGTGATGACGTCCATCATCGTGGTCTTCCCGGCGCCGTTGGGACCGATGATGGCCCTCATCTCGCCGGGCCCGATGATCATCGACAGGTTGTTGAGGGCGCGGAAGCCGTCGAAGGAAACGCTGACGCCGTCGAGATAGAGGAGCGACTGGGTGAGTTCGGATTCGGTCACGGCGTCTGCTCCGCCACGGCAGGCCCGACGGAGGCGGAGCGGGCCTCGGCGCGCTTCTGGCTCCAGGCCGACAGGGTTCCGACGATGCCCTTGGGCAGGAACAGCGTCACGACGATGAAGAGGGCGCCTAGGCCGAAGAGCCAGATCTCGGGCAGCGCGCCGGTGAGCCAGGTCTTGGCGAAGTTGACGAGCACCGCGCCGAGCGCCGCGCCGACCAGCGTGCCGCGCCCGCCGACCGCAACCCAGATGACCGCCTCGATGGAGTTGGCGGGCGCGAACTCGGACGGATTGATGATGCCCACCTGCGGGACGTAGAGAGCTCCCGCCACCCCGGCCATGCAGGCGGAGACCGTGAAGGCGACGAGCTTGAAGCGCTCGACCCGGTAGCCCAGGAAGCGGGTGCGGGACTCGGCGTCGCGGATGGCGATCAGCACCTTGCCATAGGCGGAGGTCACCATCGCGCGGGCCAGCAGGTAGCCGGCGGCCAGCGCCACGGCGGTGATGCTGAAGAGGGCCGCGCGGGTTGTCTGCGCCTGGACGTTGAAGCCGAGGATGTCCTTGAAGTCGGTGAGGCCGTTGTTGCCGCCGAAGCCCATGTCGTTGCGGAAGAAGGCCAGCAGCAGGGCGTAGGTCATCGCCTGGGTGATGATCGACAGGTACACGCCCGTCACCCGCGAGCGGAAGGCGAACCAGCCGAACACGAAGGCCAGGAGGCCCGGCACCAGCAGCACCATGAGCGCGGCGTAGGGGAAGGACTGGAAGCCGTACCAGGTGAGCGGCAGGTCCTTCCAGTTCAGGAAGACCATGAAGTCCGGCAGGATCGGGTTGCCGTAGACGCCCCGCGGTCCGATCTGGCGCATGAGGTACATGCCCATCGCGTAGCCGCCCAGCGCGAAGAACGCCCCGTGGCCCAGCGAGAGGATACCGCAGTAGCCCCAGACCAGGTCGAGCGAGATCGCCAGCAGGGCGTAGCAGAGATACTTGCCCATCAGCGACATGGCGTAGGTGGGCACGTGGAAGGCCGAGCCCGGCGGAACGGCCAGGTTCAGGATGGGCACCAGAATGGCGACCGCCGCCAGGATGGCCAGGAAGATGCGGCCGCGCGGGTCGAGGCCGGCGATGAGACGTGCCGTGATCATGCTTCCACCGCCCGGCCCTTGAGCGCGAACAGGCCGCGCGGACGCTTCTGGATGAACAAGATGATGAAGACCAGGAGCGCGATCTTCCCCAGGACGGCCCCGGCGAAGGGCTCCAGGAACTTGTTGGCGATGCCGAGCGCCAGGGCGGCCACCAGGGTCCCCCACAGGTTGCCCACGCCGCCGAACACCACGACCATGAAGCTGTCGACGATGTAGCTCTGGCCGAGGTTGGGCGACACGTTGTCGATCTGGGAGAGCGCCACGCCGGCGATCCCGGCGATGCCCGAGCCCAGCGCGAAGGTGAGGCTGTCGACCCAGGGCGTGCGGATGCCCATGGCCGAGGCCATGCGGCGGTTCTGGGTCACGGCCCGCATCTTCAGGCCGAACGACGTGGCGCGCAGCACGAAGTTGAGACCGATGAACACGCCGATGGCGAAGACGATGATCCAGAGGCGCCCGTAGGTGACCTGGATCCCGTAGAAGTCGAAGGATCCCGCCATGAAGGAGGGCGCGCCGACCTCGCGGTTGTTGGCCCCGAAGATCGACCGCACGGTCTGCTGCAGGATGAGGCTGACGCCCCAGGTCGCCAGCAACGTCTCCAGCGGCCGCCCGTACAGGAAGCGGATGACGCTGCGCTCCAGGACGATGCCGACCGCGCCCGAGACCAGGAAGGCCAGCGGGATCGCGATGGCGAGCGAGTAGTCGAACAGCCCGGGATATTTCGTGCGCAGGAACTCCTGGACGACGAAGGTCGTGTAGGCCCCCAGCATCACCATCTCGCCGTGGGCCATGTTGATGATGCCCATCACGCCGAAGGTGATCGCGAGGCCGATGGCCGCGAGCAGCAGGACGGAGCCGAGCGAGAGCCCGTACCAGGCGTTCTGGATGCCGGAGAGCAGGGCGAGCCGGCGCTTGATGGTCTCGGCCGCGAGGTCGGCCGCGACCTTGACGATCTGGGACGACTTCGCCGCGGCGGCGCCGAGCAGGTTGAGCGCGTCCTGGTCGCCCCGGTCGGCCACCACGTCGATGGCGTTGACCTTGTCGGCGTCGCTGCTGTCGTCCTTGGTGAGGATCACGGCGGCGCGGGCCTGCGCGAAGGCGCGCTTGACCTTCGGGTCGGTTTCCTTGGCGATGGCGGCGTCCAGGGCGGGCAGGGCGCCCGCATCCCGGGACTTGAAGACCGCCTCCGCCGCGAGGAGCCGCTTGGCGGGATCGGGATTGAGCAGCGTCAGCGCGCCGAGGCCCGCCTCGATCGCGCGGCGGACACGGTTGTTGACGCGCACGGGACGGGTGGTCGGCGCGGCTTCGACCTTCGCGCCGGTCCGGGCATCGACGAGCGAGCCGTCGGGCATCTTGATGAAGACGCGCTTGTCGGACGGGGCGTAGACGAGGCGGCTGTCGTTGAGGGCCTCCAGCGCCGGCTGCGCCCGGGGGCTGCCGCTGGCCGCGAGATCGTTGATGCCGGCCTCGATGTCGGGAAAGGCCTCCGTGGCCATCCGCGTGAAGGCTGCGTCCGCCGCGTCCTGTGCGCGGACGGCCTGACCGCCGGCCAGCGTTGCGGCCGCGAGGGCCAGCAGGAGGACGGCATGGCGCAGGACGAGTGCGAGCCTGGATTTTGACATTGGGAGACCGGAACGTTTCAGGTGCCCGAAGGCGGGAAAGGGGCGGGCGGCCGAAGCCGCCCGCCGGGTGACGGCGCCCAGGTCCCCTCCCGGCGCCGTCGATCGTCAGGCGGTGCCGCTCACTTGCCGGCGCCGCCGCACTTTCCGGTCTTGACGTTGAAGTTGCCGCAGGAGAGCGGAGCGCGCCAATCGGAGATCAGGTCCTTCGAGCCCTCGAGGTAGTCGGACCACTCGTCGCCGACCACGAGGCCCGGGGTCTGCGAGACGATGTTGAACTGGCCGTCGGCCTTGATCTCGCCGATGAGCACCGGCTTGGTGATGTGGTGGTTCGGCATCATCGCCGAGTAGCCGCCCGACAGGTTCGGGACGGAGACGCCGATGAGGCTGTCGATGACGGCCGCGGTGTCGGTCGTGCCGGCCTTCTCGACGGCCTTGACCCACATGTTGAAGCCGATCACGTGCGCTTCCATCGGGTCGTTCGTGACGCGCTTCGGGTTCTTCGTGAAGGCCTTCCACTTCTCGATGAAGGCCTTGTTGTCGGGGTTCTCGACGGACTGGAAGTAGTTCCAGGCGGCGAGGTGGCCGACCAGCGGCTTCGTGTCGATGCCGGCGAGCTCTTCCTCACCCACCGAGAACGCCACGACCGGGATGTCGGTCGCCTTGATGCCCTGGTTGCCGAGCTCCTTGTAGAAGGGGACGTTGGCATCGCCGTTGATGGTCGAGACCACGGCGGTCTTCTTGCCGGCGGAGCCGAACTTCTTGACGTCCGCGACGATCGTCTGCCAGTCGGAATGACCGAACGGCGTGTAGTTGATCATGATGTCGTCGGCCTTGACGCCCTTGGCCTTCAGGTAGGCCTCGAGGATCTTGTTGGTCGTGCGCGGGTACACGTAGTCGGTGCCGGCGAGCACCCAGCGCTGGACCTTCTCGTTCTCCATCAGGTAGTCGACCGCGGGGATCGCCTGCTGGTTCGGAGCGGCGCCGGTGTAGAAGATGTTCTTCGAGGACTCCTCGCCCTCGTACTGCACCGGGTAGAACAGGATGCCGTTGAGCTCCTCGAACACCGGCAGCACGGACTTACGCGACACGGAGGTCCAGCAGCCGAACGTGGCCGCGACCTTGTCCTTGGTGAGCAGCTCGCGCGCCTTCTCGGCGAACAGGGGCCAGTTCGACGCCGGGTCGACGACGACGGCCTCGAGCTTCTTGCCGAGCAGACCGCCCTTCTTGTTCTGCTCCTCGATGAGCATGAGCATGACGTCCTTCAGCGTGGTCTCGCTGATCGCCATGGTGCCGGAAAGCGAATGCAGGATGCCGACCTTGATCGTGCCCTGCGCCTGGGCAGCGAACGAGGCCAGCGCGACCCCGGCCGCGACGGTGGCGCCCGCGAGAAGGTTTCGGATACGCAAAGTCATGGATTATCCCCTCTGGACCAGAATGACCGGGGACCGGGTCGCAAGGGGCGTGCCAGACGGGCCGCTGCGTTGTTGGCGACAATGGGGCGTACACCTCCAAGGCGTCACTGGCCTGGTCTGCACGCAAAGCAATGCTGGCTTGCGTATGAAATCCGGTGGTTTCGAATTATAGAATATTACTGCAATGACGGAATCGCGCAGCTTTGCGCGGATTGCGCAGAAAGCGGGCAAAAACGGCGTCCGGAAGCCCGAATTCCATGGAGCTGTATGGGGAAGGTCTCATGCAGGAAAATAGTCGTAGACGCGAAACCTCGTCGAATATCAAGCCGTGGCTTGGCGTATCGGGCGAATTCCGCGGGTCGCGGCAGGCCGGAAGTCGGAGGACCACCGAAAGTTGCAATGGCCGGGCGAAGCCATCGCAGGACAATAGTCTTTACGTGAGGACCCTTAGCGGGTTAACTGGCGCCGCTGATACACCATTGGGATTGCTACCCATTCCATGACATCCCCATCCGAAATGGATATGCTCGTTTCACGAGCCCGCGAGGCGTCGTCCTTGCTGAAATCCCTCTCGCACGAAGCCCGCCTCCTCATCATGTGTCACCTGATGCAGGGCGAGAAGAGCGTCACCGAACTCGAGCGAAACCTGGGCAGGCGCCAGGCGGCGGTGTCTCAACAGCTCGCCCGGCTGCGCCTCGACGGCCTCGTCCGAGCTCGCCGCCACGGCAAGACGATCTTCTACAGCGTCGCTTCCCAACCCGCGGCGGACATCCTGAGCGCGCTGCAGCACGCCATGGAGAAGGTGCCGAGCGAGAGCGCAGCCCAATAAGCGGGCAGAAAAGCTCCGGCGTACTCAATTGCCCAATTTCTGATCAATAATCAGGCATTCGTCATCCAGCGCAGGCCTTCGAGGGTGCCTGCCCGGGGGCGATACTCGCACCCGACATAGCCGGCAAACGCGAGCCGATCCAACTCGGCGAAGACGAAGGGGTAGTTCACCTCTTCGCCGTCCGGCTCGTTGCGCGAGGGGACGCTGGCGATCTGAACGTGGTCCGTCACGGGCAGCAGCGCACGCAGGGCCATGGTCATGTCGCCGTGGAGAATCTGCCGGTGGTAGCAGTCGAACTGGAGCCTCAGGTTGGGCCGGCCCAACTCCTCGATCAGGGCCGTCGCCATGCCGAAGTCGCCGAGATAATAGCCCGGCATGTCGCGCGGGTTCAGCGGCTCCAGGAGGACGTTGACGCCGCGTGCCCCGAGCAGGTCCGCGGCACGTGCGGCGTTGTCCCGGTAGGTCGCCGCATGGGCCGGCGTGCGCGGTGCGATTCCAGCCATCATGTGCACACGGCCTACGCGGGTTGCCTCGATATACGGCAAGGCCGTCGTGAGCGTGTCGGCGAACTCCGCCTCGCGTCCCGGAATGGCGGCCATTCCGCGCTCTCCCGCCTGCCAGTCGCCCGGCGGAAGGTTGAAGAGGGCCTGCGTCAGGCGGGCCTCGTCCAGGGCCCGCCCCACGGCGTCCGCGGGATGGTCGTAGGGAAACAGGAACTCCACCGCCTTAAAGCCGGCGTCGGCCGCGGCCGCGAAGCGGTCCAGGAAGGACCACTCGTTGAACATCATGGACAGGTTGGCGGCAAAGCGCGGCATGGAGTCCTCCCGATCAAGGCGCGGTGTTTTCACTGACCCATATCGGCTACGAGCCCGGCGGCCGCGATGCCCGCGCACGCGGCATCCTCGTCCTTGTCCGATGTATCGCCGGAAATCCCGACCGCGCCAACAAGAACTCCCGACGCGTCGCGAATCAGCACGCCGCCCGGCACCGGCAGCAGAGGGCCGTTGACGCAGCTGTGCAGGCCTTCGACGAAGTGCGGCCGCTCCGTCGCCATGCGATGCAGGGCCCGGCTGCCCATGCCCAGCGCCACCGCCCCGTTGGCCTTGCCGCGCGCCATCTCGCCACGGTTCAGGCTGGTGCCGTCCTCGGCGGCGAACGCCTTCAGGGCGCCGCGCGAATCGAGCACGGCCACCGCGAGCGTGTTGAGGCCGTTGGAGCGGGCGTGAGCCAGCGCCGCGGTGATGATGGTCTGGGCGTGCGCGAGGGTGAGGTCGGCCATGGCGTGTTCTCCGGGGCGGTAGCATCGTGCGGCCGTGGTGGCGCGCGGATCGTCGTCCGATCTAGCACAGGCGGATGCGGTTTGCCTTTAGCGCCGCGAAGCGGCCTTCGGGCGCCGAGGGCCGGTGGCACACGGATCGATGGCCGGGGGCAAAAGCCGGTTTCCACCGTCCCGCCGCATGCTCTAGCTTGCAGCCATGACCAACGCTTCCTCCCGCACCACGTCGTTCGGCGCCCGCGCCATGCGCCGCCTCGACGCTCTCAAGGCCTACACCGACGTTCCCGGGCAGCTGCACAGGCTGTACCTGGCGCCCTCCTATCGCGCCGCGGTGGACGCCACGGCCGCGATGATGCGGGATGCCGGCTTCGACCAGGTGACCGTCGACGCGATCGGCACCGTCGTCGGCCGCTACGACGGCACCGGCCGGTCCGGACCCACGCTGCTGATCGGATCCCACATCGACACGGTGAAGGACGCGGGCGCCTTCGACGGGACGCTCGGCGTGGTGGCGGGAATCGGCGTGGTCGAGGCGCTGCGCGAGGCGGGCGAGCGCTTGCCCTTCGCCATCGAGGTCCTGGCCTTCGGAGACGAGGAGAACGTGCGCTTCCCGTCCAATCTCTCCTCGTCGCGAGCGCTGGCCGGAACCTTCGACATGGCGACGCTCGATGGCCGCGACGAGGACGGCGTGAGCTTCCGCGAGGCGCTGGTCGCTTTCGGCGGCGATCCCGACGACATACCGGCCCTGGCGCGCAGCCGCGACGACGTGATCGGCTACGTCGAGGTCCACATCGAGCAGGGGCCCGTGCTCGAGGCGAAGGATCTGCCGGTCGGCATCGTGTCCGCGATCAACGGCGCGAGCCGTCGCCGGCTGGTGATCACGGGCGAGGCCGGACACGCCGGAACGGTGCCGATGCCGCTGCGCAGGGACGCGCTGGCCGCCGCCGCGGAGATGGTGCTCGCCGTCGAGGCGCTGGGCGGGCGCGATCCCCTCACCGTCGCGACGGTCGGCCAACTCACGGTGGAGCCGGGGGCCGCCAACGTGGTGCCGGGGCGGGTTCGGGCGACGCTCGATGCGCGCGGGCCCGACGACGCCATCCGGGTCGCCATGGTCGGCGAGATCGAGGCCACGTGTCGTGCGATCGCGGCGCGGCGGGGCGTCGCGCTGGCGATCGAGCCGTTCTACGAGTCGGCGGCCTGCCCCGCCGACGCCGGCATCGTGGGCGGCCTGTCGGCGGCGGTCGAGCGCCGCCAGCTGCCGGTGGCCGTGATGCCTTCGGGCGCGGGCCACGATGCCATGGCGATGGCGGCCCTGTGCCCGATGGGCATGCTCTTCGTGCGCTGCAAGGGCGGCATCAGCCACAACCCCGCCGAGGACGCGACCGAGGCCGACATCGACGTCGCGGTCGCCGTCCTGCTGGACTTCGTGCGCAACGTTCGCCCCTGAAGGTCACCGGCCTGGGCGGGGTGGCCGTCGCTCGGCCGTCCCCGCCTTACTCGGCGGGAACGAGGCGCGGCGCGGGCTGGCCGAGCTTGGCCCATGCGGGCCGCTCGAACAGCCAGCGCAGGGGCGTGCCGCGGACGACGCGGTGGATGAGCAGCGGGACGGCGAGGCCGACCATCGTCACGATCACCGAGGACCAGCCGATGCCGAGCGCCAGGCCGCTCTTGACGATCAGGCCGCGTGTGATCGCCATCGGCAGGAAGAACGCGAGATAGATCACGATCGAATGGCGCCCGCACGTGCGCAGCAGGCCGGCCCGGCCGGACGCGGCCAGCAGCGAGGAGATCGTCACGATGGCCAGCGCGCCGGCCATGCCGAGCACGAGGCTGACGCCCGGCAGCATCGACACCGTCGTGTCCTTCAGGAACGACACGGGCGTGATGACGGCGAGCGTCTCCACGTCGAACCACACGACCAGCCCCGCCAGGGCGAGCAGCGGACGGCGGGCGGCGGCCTGGGCGAGCGAGAAGACCGCCGGCGCGAAGATCCAGCCGGCGAGGAAGTAGACCCACCGGGCGGCGAACTCGTCCGGCACCGTCCAGCCGGTGTGGACGCGGGCCGTCTCCAGGGCTGCGCCGACGGCGAGCAGGACGGGCGCGGGCAGGCCGCGCAGCAGCCGGGTCACGACGAAGAAGACGGGCAGCAGATAGATGAACCACAAGGTGCCGAACGGTTCGATGACCGCCAGCGCGAACGGCTCGATGGCCGCGAGATCGCCGTGCAGCAGGGCCGGCGGCAGCTTGAACGCGGCCTGGATCGCCACCCACAGGACGTAGAAATAGGCGAAGTGGACGACCTTCTTGTCGAGGTAGCTGCGCCACGGGCGGTCGATCACCCGCGACAGGAAGAGGCCCGAAACGAGGAAGAAGTCGGGCATGCGGAACGGCTTGGCCCAGGCCACGACCGTGTGCAGGAACCCCGTCCCGCCCATCGCCTCGCCGGTGCCGAGGGTGGAATGCATCATCACCACCAGGATGATGCAGATCCCCTTGGCCATGTCGATCCAGGCCACCCGGCCCTCGTCGCTCGCGTCCGTCACCCGATTGTCCATCGCTGCCTCGTCTCGATTCGGGACACGGCACGCGCGGCGCGTACCGGGACGGAACGACAATTGACCCTGGAGGAGCCAGTTGAGCCGCCGTCGGGTCCATTCGCGCAATCGCGGGGCCAACGGCCGGCGGACGGAGGGCGCTGGTAAGGACTTGGTTAAGAAACAGGGTTGATGATGCGTAAACATCTTCAACCTCGGGTAGTCGCCATGAGCCCAAGCTCTCCGGTCCGCCGCCACCGTCCGGCCAAGCCGCCGGCCCTCATCGAGGGCACCGTCGTCGAGACCCCGCCTGCGGCCGAAACGCCTGCCGCCGCGGAGGCCGGCCCCGCCGCCGCGTCGTCCGGCGATGCGGACGCGGCGCGCAGGCGATCCGCCGCCTTCGCCAGCCGGCCCGACCTCCGCGAGAGCGGGCCTCCCTCCTGGAGCGCGCGTTTCAACGCCTTCGCGGTCGAGTTCGTCCGCCGCCATGCCTCCACGGGCGTGGCGGTGCTGCTCGCGGTCGCCGCCGGGACCCTGGCCGGCCGCATGCTGCCCCAGGCGGCGGCCCCGGTCGCCTCGCGGCCGGCGCCCGACCTCGACGTCCTGCGCGGGACGCTCGCCTCCCTCGACGCGAAAACGGCGACGCTCGCGGCCGCGGCCGACGTTCAGGCGCTCGAGCGCCGCATCGCGTCCCTGCGCGAGGTCGTCGAGCGTGGGCGCACGGAGGCGACGTCGGGCCTCTCGCAGCTCGCCGCCCGGGATCCCTCGTCCGCGATCGCCCAGCTCTCGGTCCAGGTCGGACGCATGGAGGACGCTGTCCGCGACATCGGCGCTCGCCTGGATGCGGCCGAGCAGCGCGCCAGCCTCACACCCACGACGACGGGCTCGATCGCGTCCCGTCAGAGCGTGTCGACGCCCGCCCAGTCGGACGGCGCGACGACCGTTCAGGCCAAGACGTCCGAGCGGCCCGTGCTGACCGGCTGGCTCGTTCACGACGTCCGTCGCGGCGTCGCACTCGTCGAGGGTCCCGCGGGTCTGCTGGAAATCGCGAAGGGACAGTCCGTTCCGGGGCTGGGCCGGGTCGAATCGATCGAGCGGCGTGGCCGTGGCTGGATCGTCCTCACCAGCCGCGGCGTCCTCGAGCCGGCGCCCTGGTAGGCGACGCGGCATCGCATCGGGAAGATTGCGACACCGTAGTCATCCCGATGGCCCGCCAGCCAAGCTTGCTGTTCAAGAGCATGGTACGGAGACGCCCATGCCATCCACCCAACAGCGGCCCACCCGGCTTCCACGCCAGCTCGAGGGCGTCGTCGTCCTGAACGGCGCCGCGCCGGACGTGGAACTCGCCATCGGTGAGCACATGTTCAAGGGCATCGCCTTCGCCGTCGACTACGAGGCCGTCCCGGATCCGGAGCGCACGGCGCTGCAGGACCAGCACCTCACCCTGATGCGCAGCCTGCAGGATCTCCTGCGGCAGCGTGGCTCACGCCTTCACTAAGCGGGCCTCAGGCCAGCCGCGAGAGCGAGAAGGCGGCCACGTCCTTCAGGAGCCGGATGAAGGCCTCGGCCTGGTGCGCGGCCGTGAGGCGTCCCTTCTCGGCCGTGCCGAGGGAAGCATCGCCCGCCGCTCCGTCCGGATGCAGGTCCTGCGCGATCCACCCGAAGGCGTTGACGCCCGTCGGCCGGAGGATCGAGAAGGTCCTGGCGATCTCGATGGTCGTCGGGGCGAAGTTCTGGGCCTTGTCCATCTTCACCAGGTCCGGACGGAAGTGGAGCATGAGGGAGGTCTCGGCATCCCCGCCATGGATTCCGACCATGTCCTCCTCGGCGGTGTAGAGCCCCGCCGGGCGGCCGAGCCGGCTCCAGGCCGAGTGGACCGCGAGCATCTGGCAGCGGATGCGCAGTTCGCGGGCGACGACCTCCAGCAGGGCCGCGTTGCCGCCGTGCGAGTTCACCATGACCAGCTTGCGGACACCGGCCCGGGCCACGCTCTCGCCTATCTCGGTCCATACCGCGGCCGCGGTGGAGGCCGTCAGCGTGAGGGTTCCGGGCGAGCGCAAGTGTTCGTTCGACTTGCCGATCGCCTGGGTCGGCAGCACCAGCACGTTGAGGTCCTCGGGAAGCCGCGACAGCATCTCCGAGACCATGCCCTCGGCGATGGCCGTGTCGGTGCAGACGGGCAGGTGGGGCCCATGCTGCTCGATGGCGGCGATCGGCAGGACGGCGATCGTGGTCTCGGGGTCGAGCCCGTGGAAATCCACGGTGGTCAATTCACCCCAGAAGCGGTGCGGCATGGCGAGTGTCCGGTTGGAGGAGGTCAGAAGCGCACCATGGCCGATCGCACGCGGCGCTTGAAGGCCTCGCGCTGGTCGGCCGTGGCCACGTTCATATGGTAGAGCGCATGATAGTCGACCGTCGCGCGCGGTCCCACATACCAGCGCAGATAGCGTTTCACCATCTTGCGCGGCGGATCCGCCATGGCGATGGCCCGCCAGCGCGGGCGCCCGTAGGTGGAGATGCCTGCGACCTTGCGGATATGCCCCAGCAGGGGACGGACGTTCGCCGGATCGGAGATGTCGAACCCGACGCCCGGCATGAACAGGCGGTCGAAGTAACCTTTCAGCATGGCGGGGAAGCCGAAGCACCAGGTCGGAAACTGGACGATGAAGCCTTCCGCCCGCATCAGGCGATCGATGTGCGGTTCGAGGCCGGCCCGGTTGCGTGCGGTGTCGTGATAGAACCGGCGCCCCTCCTCAGACAAGACGGGATCAAAGCCCTCGGCATAGAGGTCGAGCAGGTCGACCTCGTGTCCCGCCTCCGCCAGGCCCGCCAGCGCCTCCGCCCGCAGGCCGGCATGGAAGCTCTCGGGCAGGGGATGGCAGTAGACGTAGAGGATGCGCACGGTCAGGCCACCTTCGGGACGAAGGTGCGCATCTTTCCCGGGTTGAGCAGGCCGTAGGGATCGACCTCGTGCTTGAAGCCGAGCTGGTCGGCTTCGACGCGCTTGTGCCGGCTGCCGTCCTCCAGCGTCACGACGTGCGGGTTGGCGATGAACACGCCGCGCGCCTCGTGCATCGCGATGATCTCATCGAGGCGCTCGGGCGTGGAATAGCGCACGATCGGCAGGGCGCTGCAGCTGACCCGGCCGTTGAAGCGGATCATTTCCAGATGGGGAATCACCTCGTCGGGGAACAGCTCCACCATCTCGCGCACGGACGCCATCATCCGGTCGTGCGGATAGAGGCACTGGAGATAGGTGATGCTGCGGTCGGTCTTCAGCCACTGCAGCGTCGTGTGGTTCCAGGTGTACTCGTAGAGCGGAACCTTGCCGGGGCTTTCGTCGGCCGGCTGTTCGAGCGTGATGGTGCGGCGTTTGCCGACGATGGCGCGGAAGGTCTCCATCGAGGCTTCCGCGATCATGCAGATCAGGATGGCCTTCCCCTGTGGGCAGGATGGCTTCAGGGCGCCAAAATACTCGGGGATCGGCGCGGCGATCGGCGTCACCAGCTTCTTGATGACGCCATCCGCCAGCGCCACCTCGTAGCCGACCTGGGCCGCATCGAAGAAATCGTCGAAGACGACGACCACGTCGATCCAGGTCCAGGCTGGCGCGAGGGGCATCTCGAGCGCCGTGATGATGCCGGTCGTGCCGTAGGCGCGGTTCACCTTCTGCGCCGCGTCTCCCCGCAGCTCGATGATCCTCGGCTGCTCCTCGACCGTGACGACCCGCGCCGCGAGGATGTTGCCGGGCTCGCGGAGGCCGCCATAGGTCACCCCGCCGATGCCGCCGGACCCGCCGGCGACGAAGCCGCCGATCGTGGCCGTGCGCTTGGTGGAGGGGTGGAGCCGGATCTCCCAGCCGTGCGGGCGGGTCTGCGCGTCCATGTCGTGCATCTTCGCGCCGGTCCCGACGCGGACGACCCCCTCCCTGTGCCATTCGATCGCGGACAGGGCCGTCATGTCGAGCAGGACGCCGCCCTGCAGCGGAACCGCCTGGCCGTAGTTTCCGGTGCCGCCGCCGCGGGGCGTGACCGGCACGCGGTGGCGGGCGCAGGCCGCCGCCACGCGGATCACGTCGGCCTCGTCGCGCGGGGCCACGATGATGTCGGCGGACTTGCCGGTCAGCTGCTCGTTGAGGATGGGGCTGTACCAGAAGAAGTCCCGGGACCGCCGCCGAACGACGGTGGATTCCGTGACGACGGGCACGTCTCCGAGCTCTTCGAGAACGGCATCGATGGCCGAGCCATTCGCCGCTGTGGCCGTGGCAAGCTTCTGGGACGTCATGGTGCAACCTCGATCGATCGGGATGCCTCCCCGGAGCAAGAAGCGTACCCGGCCGGGCCGTGCGGCAGCGCGCCGCGCCTGGCGGCCGCATGCTCATGGTTTGGGCGGATGCACACGAAGGCGGCAGCCGACCTGCGGCTTCGTGTCCTCGGCGGGGCGCCTAGGCCGGCACGACCGTTGCAAACCAGCCGTCATGCGCCGGCGACTGCCGGACCCGACTGGAGGATCGCCATGACGAGCATGAAGTACCGCATCGACCGCCGCGCCGCGCTGGGCCTCATCGGCGGATCCGCCGCATCCCTGCTGATCCCCGTCCCGGGCGCCCGCGTCAACGCGCAGACGCTGGACAAGGTGAGCTACCAGACCAACTGGCGGGCGCAGGCCGAACATGGCGGCTTCTATCTGGCCGTCGCCAACGGCATCTACAAGAAGTACGGCATCGACGCCGACATCCGCATGGGCGGGCCGCAGCAGTCGCCCTCGCAGATGCTGATGGGCGGACGCGTCGACATGACGATGTCGAACAGCTTCGAAGCCATCAACTACGTGAAGGAAGACCTGCCCTTCCTGTGCATCGGGTCGATCTTCCAGAAGGACCCGCAGGTCCTCATCTCCCATCCGGGCGTCGGCAACGACAAGCTCGCCGACCTCAAGGGCAAGCCGGTGCTCATCGCGGCCGGCGGGCGCACCAGCTACTGGCCGTTCCTGAAGGCGAAGTTCGGCTTCGCCGACGAGCAGATCCGGCCCTACACCTTCAACATGGCGCCCTTCCTGGCCGACAAGCAGATCTCGCAGCAGGGCTTCCTGTCCTCCGAGCCGTTCGCGATCATGAAGGCCGGCGTCAATCCGATCGTCCACCTGCTGGCCGACAGCGGCTACGACGCCTACCAGACGACCATCAACATCTCCCGCAAGATGGTCACCGAGAAGAAGGACCTGGTGCAGCGTTTCGTGTCCGCCTCGCTCGAGGGCTGGGCCGAGTACATCAAGGGGGGCGCGGCCGCCGAGCCCGCCAACGTCCTGATCAAAAAGGACAACCCCGACATGGACGACGAGAAGATCGCCTACGCCATCAAGGTCATGAACGAGAAGGGCATCGTGCGCTCGGGCGATGCCGACACGCTGGGGATCGGCGCCATGACGGACGAGCGCTGGAAGCACTTCTACGACCAGATGGCCGATGCCGGCGTGTTCCCCAAGGGGCTCGACGTGCGCAAGGCCTACATGCTCGACTTCGTCAACAAAGGCATCGGCAAGGCCTGATCCGGTGAGCGCAGAGCCCTCGTTTGCGGCGCCCGCCTCGCGGGCGCTCGTCTCCATCCGCCGCGTCTCCAAGCAGTTCGCCAACGGAACGCTGGCTGTGCGCGACGTGGATCTCGATCTCGCCCAGGGCGAGTTCGTGAGCCTGCTCGGCCCGTCGGGCTGCGGCAAGTCCACGCTGCTGCGCATGATCGCGGGTCTCGGCGCTCCCAGTGCCGGGACGATCGACTGGCCGACGGCGGTGCACGACGCCGACGGCCGCCCGCAGCGCGACCTCGGGTTTGTGTTCCAGGACCCGACGCTGATGCCCTGGGCGACGGCTCTCGCCAACGTGACGATGCCGCTCGTGCTCAAGCGCATGAACCGTCGCGAGGCGGACGAGCGCGCGGCCGAGATGCTCGCGCTCGTGGGGCTGAAGGGCTTCGAGAAGGCCTATCCGCGCGAACTCTCGGGCGGCATGAAGATGCGCGTGTCGATCGCCCGCGCGCTGGTGACCCATCCCAGCATCCTGCTCATGGACGAGCCCTTCGCCGCGCTCGACGAAATCACGCGGCACAGGCTCAACGACGACCTCCTGAGGCTCTGGGCCGACCAGCGCTTCACGGCGGTGTTCGTGACGCACTCGGTCTTCGAGTCCGTCTACCTGTCGCAGCGCATCGTGGTCATGGCCGCGCGACCCGGGCGCGTCATGGCCGACCTCACCGTCGACGCCGCCTATCCGCGCGACGACCTGTTCCGCACGTCGGCGGAGTACGCCCACCTGTGCCGGGTGGCGTCCGAGACCCTGAAGAAGGCCATCGCGCTATGAGCGACAGCGTCCTGCCGGCCTCCGTTCCGCACGACGGAACCGACGCCGAGGCCCGCCCCGTCTTCGTCACCGAGCGCCGCGTCCTCGGCATCCCCGTGTCGACCTGGCCGAGCATCCTCGCGCCCGTCGCCATCGGGTGCCTCGCGCTCGCCGCATGGGAGGCGATCGTCCGGATCAAGGGCATCCCGTCCTACATCCTGCCCGGCCCGCTGCTCATCGCCCAGACGCTCGTCGCCGACTGGGGCACGCTGTCGGGCGCGCTGTGGATCACGCTGCGGATCACCTTCGCGGCCCTCATCGCCGCCGTGACGGTGGGCGTGGCGCTGGCCGTCGTCTTCACACAGTCCAAGTGGCTGGAGAAGTCGCTGTTTCCCTACGCCGTCGTGCTGCAGGTCACGCCGGTCGTGTCCATCGCGCCGCTGATCATCATCTGGGTGGGCGACATCAACCTGTCGCTGCTCATCTGCGCATGGATCGTGGCGTTCTTTCCGATCCTGTCGAACACGATCCTCGGGCTGAACTCCGCCGACCACAACCTGGTCAACCTGTTCCAGCTTTACGGCGCGACCCGCTGGCAGACCATGCGCTACCTGAAGCTTCCGGCGGCGCTGCCCTATTTCCTGGGCGGCCTGAAGATCTCGGGTGGCCTGGCGCTGATCGGTGCCGTCGTCGCGGAGTTCGTGGCCGGATCGGGCGGCAGCGCGTCCGGCCTCGCCTATCGCATCCTCGAGGCCAGCTACCAGCTCAAGATCCCGCGCATGTTCGCGGCGCTGGTGATGATCTCGATGACGGGCGTGGCCATCTTCCTGGCGACGAGCTTCGTCGCGCATCTGCTCCTGCGCCGCTGGCACGAGAGCGCCGTGAAGCGGGAGAACTGACATGGGCCAGGGCTTCGCGGCGGTGCCGGACGCACCGGCCTATCGCCTGCTCGACGCCACGCTGCCGGCCTGCCTCGTCGAGGGCGGCGGCCTGCCGGTGGCGGGCGAGGCCACGGTGCGGGCCGACCTGACGATCGCGGAGGGCCGCGTGGCCGCCGTGACGCCGCCCGGCGCGGCGCTGTCGATCGCGTTGCCCGCGCTCAACCTCAGGGGCGGAATGGTCCTGCCCGGGTTCGCGGACTGCCACACCCATCTCGACAAGGGGCACATCTGGCCGCGCAGCAGCAACGCCGACGGCACCTTCATGGGCGCGCTCACGGCCGTGCTGGCCGACCGCGAGGCGAACTGGTCCGCGTCCGACCTGGACGCGCGGATGGATTTCGCCCTGCGCTGCGCCTACGCGCACGGCACCGTCGGCATCCGCACCCACATCGACAGCCGCCCCGGGCAGACCAAGGTGTCCTGGCCCGTGTTCGGGGCCATGAAGGACCGCTGGGCGGGGCGCATCGCGCTCGAGGCCTCGCCGCTGTTCGGGGCCGACCTTGCCCTCGACGACACGCTGCTGTCCGAAGTGATCGAGATGGTGACCGAGCACGGCCACATCCTGGGTGCCGTCACCTACATGGCGCCCAACATGCCGGCGGGCCTTGCCCGGCTGTTCCGGGTCGCCGACGAGCGCGGATGGGACCTCGACTTCCATGTCGACGAGACGCTGGACCCGACGGCCACCTCGCTCCGGCTCATCGCCGAAACCGCGATCGCGACGCGGTTTGCCGGCAGGATCCTGGTCGGCCACTGCTGCTCCCTGTCGATGCAGGCCGAGGACGAGGCGGCCCGCACCATGGACCTCGTGGCGCGGGCCGGCGTGGCCGTGGTGTCCCTGCCCATGTGCAACATGTACCTGCAGAGCCGCGGCCCCGCCCAGACACCGCGGCGCCGGGGCGTGACCCTGCTGCACGAGCTGGCCGCGCGCGGCGTCCCGGTGATGGTCGCCTCCGACAACACCCGCGATCCGTTCTATGCCTATGGCGACCTCGACCTCGTCGAGGTGTATCGCGAGGCCACGCGGATCGCCCATCTCGACCATCCGATCGGCGACTGGCCCAGGGTCGTCACCTCGGCCCCGGCCGAGATCATGGCCTTGCCGGGGGCCGGACGGATCCGGGCCGGAGTGTCCGCCGACCTCGTGCTGTTCAAGGCCCGGTCCTTCAGCGAGTGGCTGTCGCGCCCGCAGGCCGACCGGACCGTGCTGAGGGCCGGCCGGCCGATCGACACGACCCTGCCCGACTATGCCGAACTGGACGAGGTCGTCGGCAGCCGCTGACGGTGCGCCTGCGCCGTCACACGCCCAGCATGGTCAGGGCCTGCGGCTGGACCTCGCAATCGATGAGCGACAGCTCCCGCTCGACGCGGTCGAGGAAGGCTTCACGCTGCTTCGCGGTGGCGGTGTCCATCTTGTGCAGGGCCAGCCAATGGGTGCGGCAGGACGGGTGCATCAGCGCCCTGAGGCCTCGCAGGATGATCTTGCGCCCCGGAGCCCCGATCACGAAGGTCCACCACCACCAGGGCGAGCCCAGGGTGGTGACGACGCCGAGGACGCGGATATGCGTGAGCACCCGCCGGATCGGCGTGTTCTCGTCGGGCATCGTGAAGGTGGCGTGCGGCACCCAGACGCGGTCGAGCCAGCCCTTGAGCATGGCGGGCTGGGCGTACCACCAGGTCGGATAGACGAAGATCAGGCCCTCGCACCAGCGCAGCAAGGCGAGGTCCGCCGCCACCGGCTCCTCGTTGATGCCGGGGGTGTGGTAGTCGCGCCGTTCGGCATCCGACATCACCGGGTCGAAGTCCTGGGCGTAGAGATCGAGCAGGCGTGTCTCGTGGCCGGCGCCCCGCAGGGTCGAAAGCACCCGGTCCCGCAACGCTGCCGAAAAACTATCGGGGCAGGGATGGCAGTAGACGACGAGCATCCGCATCAGCCGGCGGTCTCCCCGAGGCCCTTGAAGAGATAGGTCTTGCCCGACTTGTAGTCGTAGGCGGGATCCTCCCAGGCGATCATCTTGCCCGGGTTCAGGAGGCCCCTGGGATCGGCCTCCTTCTTGAACGCGAGCTGCACGTCGTCCGTCTGCTTCATGCCGCCTTCCTCGAGGGTGTAGCGGTGCGGATCGAAGATCACGGCGCCCATCTCCTCGTGGATCCGCATGATCTCCACGAGCCGCTCCTCGCTGGTGAAGCGCACCAGCGGCAGGCCGAAGCACGTGATCTTGCCGTCGAAGCGGACGAACTCGAGATGGGCCGGAAGTTCGTCGCCGAACCGCTCATGGATGGCCGCGACGAGCTTCACCTGGTTGGGGAAGGGGTAGAGAACCTGGAGATAGGTGATCGAAGGATCGACCCGCAGCGCCCGCAGGGTCGTGTGGTTCCAGGCGAGCTCGAAGCCCGGCGGCAGGCCCTTCAGGTCCTCGGCGCTCGTCGTGTCCTGGCGGAACAGCACCTGCGCGCCCTTCCAGCGTCCCGTGAAGGCGAGCATGGGGCCGAGCGCGAAATCGGCCACCGTGACGATGGCGACGTGGCTGTCGCGGGGGATGAACTTGCGGTGGCGCGGGAAATAGTCGTGCGGAACCGGCGCGCCGACCACGGCCAGGTTCTTGAGGAGCAGGCCGTCCTGCTCGCCGAGCGCGTTCGCAAAGGCCGCCGCGGCCTCGAGCGACGAGAACCCGACGATGACGTCCAGCCAGCCATAGGCCGGGGCGAGCGGCATCTCGACCTCGGTGATGATGCCGTTCGTGCCATAGGCGTGGCTGACCTTGTGCAGGTCCTCGCCCTCGATGGTCAGCAGGCGCGGCGTGGCCTCCATCGTGGCGACCCGCAGGCGCAGGATGTTGCCGAAGTCGCGCAGCCCGCCCCAGCGGATGGAGCCGACCCCGCCCGAGCCGCCGGCGACGAAGCCGCCGACCGACGCCGTGTGGTAGGTCGAGGGATGGAGCCGCAACTCCTGGCCCGACTGCGGCCGTGTCACGGCGTCGATGGCCGAGAGCACGGCGCCCGGTTCCGCGACGACCCGGCCGGATTGGACTGACTTGACCCCGGCAAAGCCGGACAGATCCAGGACGATCCCGCCGGACAGGGGCATCGCCTGGCCGTAGTTGCCCGTGCCGGTGCCTCGTGGCGTGACAGGAATGCCTAGTTCATAGGCAGACGCGAGCGTGGCGACGACCTCCTGCTCGCTGCTCGGCGAGACGACGATGTCGCCCGTCACGCCATCGAGCTGCCGCTTCAGGCGCGGCGAGTACCAGAAGAAGTCGCGACTCTTCTGACGGACGAGAGCGGGGTTTTCCTCGACGCGGATGCCTCCCAGCCGCGCCTTCAACCCCGCGATGTCGTAACGTCCACTCATGCCAGGCTCCGCCCATCTCCACGCGGTCGAGCGAAGCAGGGTTCGTGCCGGGCGCAGGAGCCGGCTCGCTACCGGCCCTGCGGCAGGTAGGCCGTCGCCTCCACCTCCACGAGCACCCGCTCGTCCGGCAGCATCGCCGTGACCTGCACCACGGTGCTCACCGGCGGATCCGTCGGGAAGAACGATTTCCGCACGCGATTGTAGTGCGGGTAGTCGCGCAGGTCCCTGAAATACTGGACGAGCTTGAACACGTCGGCCATCGAGCCGCCCGCGCTCTCGATCGTGGCGCGGATGCGATCCAGCACCCACCAGCTTTGGGCCAGGATCGGGCCTTCCTTGATGTCGACGGACATCTCCCCGGTGCGCCCGAGCAGCGCCTGCGCCTCGGGTGGAATGTCGTCGTAGCCCGACACGACCAGCGACCGCGCCGGATCGACGGCGATGATGCCGGACAGGAAGACGAAGTCGCCCATCCGCTTGAACGCGGCATACCGGGCGAGGGGGGCGGCAGGGGCGGATGGCGATGCGGTCATGGGCAGGCTCCGGACAGGGGTGCGACGGCACCATTCATAGCGCGTGCCACCGGCTTGGGAGACCGCGCAGGTGGGAAATTGCAACTGAAAGTAGAAAAATGACATTGACGGTAGAAACGGCTCTTCATTCGCGTTTTGAAACGATAAATGATCCCGTAAAACTTTCGCGATAGGATCTCACGCGGTGTTGTCATGTGCGACAGCGTCACTTACACAAAAAAGACAACAATCCTGATTTGACGATACTAAACTCTAGATTGTGGTCTTTCCCGTGCACATCATTTCCAGCGCCGCCCCGGTTGCTCGCCTGCATCCCACGAAGACTGTCACGACATCCAGCGGGAAGGGGCCCGCCGACGCCTGGCCGTCGCTCCGGCGCCGTTGGCTTCGGGGCGCGGGCGCCATGACCGCGGTCGGCCTCCTGATGGGCCTCTCGGCCTGCACGCTCGCGCCCGAACCGCTCGAGACGTCCGCCATCGGCGATGCGGCGCGGTCCGCGCTCGACGCGACCGTGCAGGAACAGGTTCCCGTCACCCGGCCGATCGACCTCGCCGAGGCGATGGCCCGCGCCGTGAAGTACAATCTCGACACGCGTGTCCAGCTCCTCGAAGAGACGGTCCGCTCGCGGCAGCTGGTACAGGCGAACCTCGCGATGTTGCCGGCTCTGGCGGCCAACGCCGGCTATGCCGGCCGCGACCAGTTCGAAAGCAGCTACAGCCGCTCGCTCGAGACCGGCCAGCGCTATCTGCAGAACAACACCTCGCAGGACCGCGACCTGTTCACGCGCGACCTGCAGATCTCCTGGAACGTTCTCGACCTGGGTCTCTCCTATGTCAGGGCCGAGCAGGCGGGCGACCGTGTGCTGCTGGCCCGCGAGGAGCGGCGCAGGGTGATGGCCCGGGTCATCGAGGAGGTCCGCACGGCCTACTGGCGCGCCCTGGCGGCGGAGTATGTCGGGCGCGAACTGCAGGTTCTGCAGGGCCGTGTGAAGGGAGCTGTGGCCCAGGCCGAGAAGCTCGTGGAGAACCGCCAGGCCTCGCCGCTGGCCGCGTTGTCGGCCCAGCGCGACCTGCACGAGCTCACCGAGCGTGTCCAGCAGATCCACCAGGAGGTCGCCACGGCACGCAGCCAGCTGGCAGCGCTGATGAACCTGCCGCCTGGCACCCGGTTCAGCCTCGTCCGCCCCGCCGGGCTGCGCTTCCCGGCCCTGCCGGCCACGCCGGAAAAGGCGTTGGCCGAGGCGCTGCGCCAGCGTCCCGAGATCCGCGGCGCCCTGTATGGCCAGCGCATCGAGGAGCGGGAGGCCACCGCCGCCCTGCTCGAGCTCCTGCCGGGGATCACGCTCACGGCGGGGCCGAACGCCACCTCCAACAGCTACACCTTCGCCAATGACTGGGTGTCCTGGGGCGCGAAGGCGAGCTGGAACCTCCTGCGGCTGGCGAGCTACCCCGCCCGTAAGGCCGAGCAGGAGTCCCGCGAGGCGCTCGCGCAGGAGCGGGTGAAGGCGACGGTGGCGAGCGTCGCGCTGCAGGTGCACGTCAGCCGGCTGCGCTACGACCTGGCGCGACAGCGCGCCGAAACGCTGGCCCAGTACGAGGCGACCCAGCGCAAGCTGCTGGCGCAGGTCCAGGCCTCCGCCGCCACCAGCATCACCGGCGACAACGAGCTCGTGCGCGAGCAACTGAACGCGCTGCTGTCCAGGGCGCGGCTGGACGTCGCCGTGGCCGATGCCCAGGCGGCCTATGGTGGCGTGCTGACGGCAATGGGCCGCGACCCCTATCCGCAGGGATCCGACATGTCCCTCGCAGAGCTGGCCGCCGCGTTCCGCCGCGGCCCGGTCGGTCCGTCATGACCGCGCGGGAGGGCATCACCAGCCTCGTTCCCCTGTGTGCGGGGACCCGCTGGCGCCCTCTCCAGGGCCTCGTCATGGCCCTCGTCGTCGCCCTCGCGGCGGGGCGTGCCTTCGCCGGCGACGACGACGGTCTCGAGACACGGGCCAGGGGCGTGGTCCGCTCCGTCGCCGAGGCGACCATCACGAGCGAGATCGCCGCGCGGATCGTGTCCTTCTCCTTTCGCGAAGGACAGGCCTTCCGAGCGGGCGACGTGCTGGTGGCGTTCGATTGCACGCGGCTCCGGGCCGAGGTGGACGGAGCGCGGGCCGACGTCGCGGCGGCCAGGATCGCGCACGAGGGCAGCCGCGAGATGGAGCGCCTCAAGGCCGCGGGCGCGCGCGACGTGGCCATGGCTGCCGCCCGGCTCGAGAAGGCTTCGGCCGATCTGGCCGCCGGCCAGGCCAGGCTGACCGCCTGCGAAGTTCGCGCGCCCTTCGACGGCGTCGTCACCGACAAGGCCGGGAACGAGCACGAGGTCGCCTCGCCGTCCCAGCCCCTCCTGAGAATCGTCGACGATCGACGGTTGGAGATCGAGCTGATCGCGCCGTCCCGATGGATGGCATGGCTGCGCCCCGGCATGGCGTTTCGCTTCGCCATCGACGAGACCGGCCGGGACCATGGCGCGGTCGTCCAGCGCATCGCCGCCGTCGTCGACCCCGTCAGCCAGACGGTGAAGCTCTTCGGGCGTTTCACCGAGCAGGAGCCGAACGTCCGGCACGGGATGAGCGGGGCGGCGCGCTTCGACGGCGGGAGCCGCTGACATGACGCAGCAGCGTCTGCGGTCCTCCCCGCCGGAAAGCCTGGACCTGCCCCGTGAGGACGCGCTGCGCTCCGCGGTCGCTTCGCTCCAGGTGGTGCTGCATCTCGAAGCGTCGATGCGCTCGGCCGCCAATGCCGAACTCCTCGCCAACCTCGTCGCGACCGACTGGGGCACGGTGGTGGGCGCGCAGCAGATCTTCGTGGTGAGGCTGCACCGCCGCCGCCAGGACGTGCTCGCGGTCACCGGTGTGTCGAGCGTCGAGCGCAATGCGCCGCTGATCGTCGCGGTCTCCGCCCTGGCCCGCCGTTTCGTGGAGCCCGACGAGGACAGGCCGCGCATCGTTCGCAGGGAGGCGCTCGAGGGTCCCGACTGGCAGGAGTATCCTCTCCCGCACCTGATGCTCGCTCCTTTGGTGGAGCCCGGAGGCACGGTGTTCGGCGCCGTCCTGCTGGCGCGCTCGACGCCCTGGGGCGACGAGGACGTGGCCCTCGCAGGCCGGCTCTCGGCCTGCTGTGCCCATGCCTGGCTCGCTCTGGAGGGCAAGCGCCGCCTGCGTGGCGGGCGGTGGCAGGGGCTTGCGACGGCGCTGGTCGCGATGGCGCTGGCGGCGCTCGGCGCCGTCCCCGTGCCGCTGAGTGCGCTCGCCCCCGTGGAGGTCGTTCCCCGCGACCCCGATCTGGTGACCGCCGCCATCGACGGCGTGGTGCGCACCATCGCGGTGGAGCCGAACGCCGCCGTGAAGCCAGGGGACGTTCTGGTGCGGTTCGCGGACACCGCGCTGCGCGGCCGCCTCGCCGTGGCGGAGCAGAACGTGGCGGTGGCACAGGCGCGCGAGCGCCGGCTGGCCCAGTCCGCCTTCGACGACCGTGCGGCGCGCCGCGAGTTGGCCGTCGCCACGAGCGAGCTGCGCCTGGCGGAGGTCGAGCGCGACGCGGCGCGCGATGCACTCGACCGCGCGGAGCTGCGGGCGACCAAGGCCGGCGTCGCGGTGTTCCAGAGCCGCAAGGATCTCGAAGGCAGGCCCGTGGCGGTCGGCGAGAGGCTGATGAGCATCGCGCGCCCGGAGGACGTCGAGTTGCGCATCGACCTTCCCGTGAAGGACTCGATCCTCGCGCGGGAAGGCGCCCCGGTGCGCGTGTACCTGGATGCCGATCCGCTGGATCCCCTGGAGGGGACGGTCGAGCAGGCGGCCTTCGCCGCGGCGCCGGTGCCGGGCGGCGGCCTCGCCTTCATTCTGCGGGCCCGCATCGAGGGCTCCGCCGCGATGCCGCGCATCGGATACCGGGGCACCGCACAGGTGCGCGGCGAAACCGTCTCGCTCGCATACCTGCTGCTGCGGCGCCCGCTCACCGCGGCGCGCCAGCATCTGGGCCTCTAAATGTCGGAGCCCCTGCTCCTGCCGGCCCTGCGGCCGGACCTGCAGATCCATGCGGGGGCGACGCTGCCGTCCGGCGAACCTGGCTGGGTGATCCACGACCCGGTCCGTCACCGCTTCTTCCAGATCGGCCGCGACGTCCTGGACATGCTCGCCTCCTGGGCGCCGGGAACGGTCGAGGAGCTGGCGGCCGCCATGCGCCGGCGCGGCGCGCGCGAGCCCGACCCCCGGGCCGTCGCCGATCTCGCCCGGTTCCTGTCCATGCACGAACTCGCCCTCGAGCCGCGGGCCGGGGCGCGGCTGGCGGAGCGGGCCCGGTCGCGCCGGCACCACTGGCTGGTCGGCCTCGTCCACAACTACCTGTTCTTCACCATCCCGCTGGTCCGGCCGCAGCGGTTCCTCGACCGCCATCGCTGGATCGGAGCCCTGTTCTTCTCGCCCGCCTCGCTGGCGATCTTCGCCGCGCTGGGTGTCGTGGCGATGGTCCTGGTGGCGCGGCGGTGGGACATGGTGGTCAGCACGGGGCTCGGCTTCCTCAACCTGCAGGGCCTGGCCGCCTATGGGCTGACCCTGGCCGCGGTAAAGAGCGTGCACGAGCTCGGCCACGCGACGATGGCGACGCGATACGGCGTGCGGGTGCCCAGCATGGGCGTGGCGTTCATGGTGCTGGCGCCGTTTCTCTATTCGGACCTCAGCGATGCCTGGCGACTTCGCAGCCGTCGGCAGCGCTTCATGATCGACGCCGCTGGCGTGCTGGCCGAACTGATCCTGGCGGTGCTGGCGCTTCTCGCCTGGATCTTCCTGCCCGACGGACTCGCCCGGTCCGCCGCCTTCCTGGTCGCCACCACGAGCATCCTGTCGAGCCTTCTGCTCAACCTCAATCCGCTCATGCGCTTCGACGGCTACCACATGCTGGCCGACGGCGTGGGCATACCCAACCTGCAGACCCGCGCCATGGCGGTGGGTCGCTGGCGACTGCGCGAGCTGCTGTTCGGTGTCGGCGCGCCCCCACCGGAGGCGTTGGCGGCGCGCACGCTGGCGGCCATGACGGTCTATGCCTGGGTGATCTGGATCTACCGCTTCTTCCTCTTTCTCGGCATCGCGCTGCTCGTCTACCACATGGCCTTCAAGGTCCTCGGCGTCATCCTCTTCCTGGTCGAGATCGTGTGGTTCATCGCGCGCCCGATCGCCCAGGAGTTGAGGGTTCTCTGGGAGGGACGAATCGTGCTGGTCAAGCGGCCCCGGGCCTGGATCACGGCCGGCGTGGCGGCCCTGTGCGCCGCCGGGGCGTTCGTCCCCCTGTCCACCTCGGTGACCGTACCGGCCCTGCTCGCGGCCAAGCGGGACAGCACGCTCTATCCTCCGCAGCCCTCGCGGATCGATGCGGTGCTCGCGACCCGTGGCAGCGCCGTCGCCGCGGGGCAAGCGCTCTTCGTCCTGTCCTCGCCCGACCTCGAGGCCGAGTTGCGCAGGGTGCGCCGGCGCGCGGAGCTGCTGGCCCTGCGTCTGGCGCGCTCGCCCGCCGAGGCGACGGACAGGGCCGAGATCCAGGTGCTCCAAAGCAAGCTCGCCGCGGAGCGCGCCGCCGAGGTCGCCCTGGTGCGGCAGCTGTCGGAGCTCATCGTTTCGGCGCCCTTCGCCGGCGTCCTGCTCGACGTGGACCCGGGCCTCGTCCACGGCGCCTGGGTCAACCCGCGCACGATCCTCGGCCGGGTCGTCTCGCGCGAGGAGGCGGAACTGCAGGGCTACGTCGAGGAGGCCGACATGCGCCGGATCGCGCCCGGCGCGCGCGGGGTGTTCATCCCCGAGGAGCCGAGGCTCTCCGCTATTCGGGTCACGCTCGCCACCGTCGGGCGGACGGCGGCCGAGGACCTGGCGGTGGCCGCGCTGGCGGCGGTCCACGAGGGCAGCATCCCGGTGGTCGAGGATGCCAGGCACCGGCTCGTGCCGGCCGTCGCCGTCTATCCGGTGACCATGACCCCGGACGAGCCCCACGCCCTCGCGCGTCCGATCCGCGGGCAGGCGCGGATCGAAGGCACGGCCGAGAGCCTGGCGGCCCGCGTGATCCGCCGCGCCGTCGGTGTGCTCATCCGTGAATCGGGCGCGTGACGGGGAGGCGAGCGCTCGAGGCCGCCGGGCTCACGCCGCCGAAAAAGCCGATTTCCACCTTCGCGCGGCATGCATTAAACGAAGACGGCCCGCCGGCCGGAATTGCGATGGCTGCGGAACACCAAGGGGTCGCAGCCAATGAAAGTCCGCTCCGCCATCCTGCGTCAGTCCGGTCTCCCCCGGCCCTACGCCACGTCCCGGCCGCTCTCGATCGAGACCGTCGACCTCGCCCCGCCCGGGCCCGGCGAGGTCCTGGTCAAGATCGCCGCCGCGGGCGTGTGCCACTCGGACCTGTCAGGCATCAACGGCGATCGGCCGCGGCCCTTGCCGGTGGCGCTGGGGCACGAGGCGGCGGGCATCGTGGAGGAGGTCGGTCCGCAGGTGACGGACCTGAAGCGCGGCGACCACGTCGTGATGAGCTTCGTGCCGACATGCGGCACCTGCGCCATGTGCGCCGAGGGGCGGGCGGCGTTGTGCGAGCCCGGCAACGCGGCCAACGTGGCCGGGACCCTGCTTTCGGGAGCGCGGCGGTTCACCTGCGACGACGGCGAGATCAACCATCACTGCGGCGTCTGCGCGTTCTCGGAGTACTCGGTCGTGTCGCGCCGCTCGATCGTCAAGATCGGGCAGGACCTGCCGCTGGCCGAGGCCGCGCTGTTCGGCTGCGGGGTGATGACGGGCGTCGGCACGGTCATGAACACCTGCCAGGTCCGGCCGGGCCAGTCGGTGGCCGTGATCGGGCTCGGCGGCGTCGGGCTCGCCGCCCTGCTGGGCGCGGTCGCCAGCGGAGCCGGCCGCATCGTCGCGGTCGACCTGCAGCCCCACAAGCTGGAGATCGCCCGATCGCTCGGTGCGACGGACGTCTTCCTCGCCAACGATCCGGACGTGGTACGGCTCATCCGCGAGCGGACCTCCGGCGGCGTCGATCACGCGCTCGAAATGGCCGGCGCGACGAAGGCGTTCGAGCTCGCCTATGCGATCACCCGGCGGGGCGGCACGACGGCCACCGCCGGTCTCCCGGCGCCGGCCACCCAGTTCTCCATCCCGGCGGTGCCGCTGGTGGCGGAAGAGCGCGTGATCAAGGGCGGCTACATGGGCTCCTGCGTCCCCTCCCGCGACATTCCGCGCTACGTCGCGCTCTACCAGGCCGGAAAGCTGCCGGTCGACCGGCTCCTGTCGGGCACCGGTCCTCTGGACCAGATCAACGCCGCCTTCGACCTGCTCGACCGCGGCGAAGTGATCCGCCATGTCATCGTCATGTGACCCACATCGTCATGTGAGGCGGCACGGGCGTTAGCTGCGATCCCGCGGGATGGCGCGGGTCTCGTGAAGGGCCGGATACCGGCTCGCCACAGCATCCTGTAGGATCGCAGACAACGGGGAGAAGCGAGCGTGCAGGACCTTCGGGCCGCGTCCCTCATCGCAGACCTTGCCACGCTCGCCTCGCGGGCCGGCGAGGCGATCATGAGACATCGCGGCTGCGCAGCCGCGGCCAAGCACGACGGCAGCCCCGTGACGGCGGCCGACCATGCCGCCGACGGCATCATCGCCGAGGGGTTGGCAAGGCTGTTGCCCGGGATCCCGGTGCTGTCCGAGGAGCGCACCGAGGCCTTCGCGCCGGACGGCTCGGGCACCTTCGTCCTCGTCGATCCCCTCGACGGCACGCGTGAGTTCGTTTCCGGAAGCGACGATTTCACCGTCAACATCGCCATCGTGACGGACGCCCGCCCCTTGACCGGGATCGTCTATGCACCGGCGACCGGCCGCCTCTGGACGGGAGGCAGCATCGCCACCGCGACGCGGGTGGCGCCCGGTGATGGCGCGCGCCTGGACGGCGTCAGCGACCGCATCGCGGTGCGCACCTGCGGCGAACGGCTCACGGCGGTCGCGAGCCGGTCCCACCGGGACGAGGAGACGAACGCCTGCCTGGCGCGCCTGCCCATCGCGGACCTGCGCAGTGCCGGATCGTCGCTGAAGTTCTGCCTCGTGGCGGAGGGAGAGGCCGACATCTACCCCCGCTTCGGGCCCACGATGGAGTGGGACACAGCGGCGGGACACGCGGTCCTCGCCGCCGCGGGCGGGGTCGTGGTCACGCCCTCCTGCCACCCGTTCCTCTACGGGAAGGCGGAGAGCGACTACAGGAACGGCCCTTTCATCGCCGCAGCCAGCCTGGTGCTGGCCCAGCGGGCCTGCCGCTGATCGCACGCTCGGCCGCGCAGCTCACTCCCGGAAAACGGTCGTCCCGGTCCATGCGAGGGCGTCGTGCGTGTGCGCCCGGCGCCTCGCCGGGGCAGGGCGGCGGACGCGCTCTCGCCGCGCGCCGGCCATGTTTTGGTCCATCTCAACCCTGAGCCTGACGAAATCGAAGCAGCCGCCTCTTGCCTCGATCGTAAACGGGACCCGCGCCGCCATGACGGGCTTCCGGCCGACCACCGTGCGGAACCACCGCGACCCGCCGTGTTTTACGATTTGCTAATTCCTATAATCTGACTAGGATAATGGGAATATGGAAGCCGGGAGGCCATTTCATGCTCGGAGCCGATATCCGTCGCGTCGTCGACCACGTGCTTTTCTTCGGGGCCGTTCTCGTCGTCGTGTGCGTGGCGACCTTTGCCCACGCGCAGACCACGTTCCTCAACGTTTCGTATGATCCGACCCGCGAACTCTACAAGCAACTGAACCAGGCCTTCGCGGCCGAGTGGAAGGCCAAGACGGGAGAAGCCGTCACCATCCGGATGTCCCATGGCGGCTCCGGGGCGCAGGCCCGCTCCGTCATCGACGGCATCGACGCCTCCGTCGTGACCCTGGCGCTCGCCGCCGACATCGACCAGATCGCGGCGCGCACGGGCAAGATCCCGGCTGACTGGCAGAAGCGCCTGCCCAACAACGCCTCGCCCTACACCTCGACCATCGTGTTCCTGGTGCGCAAGGGCAATCCCAAGGCCATCAAGGACTGGGACGATCTGGCCAAGCCCGGCATCGCGGTCATCACCCCGAACCCCAGGACCTCCGGCGGCGCCCGCTGGAACTACCTCGCGGCCTGGGGCTACAAGCTCGAGCAGGCCAAGGGCGACGAAAAGGCCGCGCAGGATTTCGTCACCGCGATCTTCCGCAACGTCCCGGTGCTCGACACCGGCGCGCGCGGCTCGACGGTCACTTTCGCGCAGCGCGGTCTGGGCGACGTCCTGATCGCCTGGGAGAACGAGGCCTTCCTCACGTTGCAGGAGTTCGGCGCCGACAAGTTCGACGTGGTCGTTCCCTCCGTCTCGATCCTGGCCGAACCACCGGTCTCGCTGGTGGACGGCAACGCCGACGCCAAGGGCACGCGCAAGGTGGCCGAAGCCTACCTGCAATGGCTCTACACGCCGGCCGCCCAAGCGATCATCGCCAAGAACTTCTACCGGCCGTCGCTGCCGGAGGCCGCGGCAAAGGCCGACCTCGAGCGGCTCCCCAAGCTCAAGCTTTTCACGATCGACGCGGTCTTCGGCGGCTGGGCCAAGGTCCAGAAGGCCCACTTCGACGATGGCGGCGTGTTCGACGTCATCCAGAAGACGATCGCGAAGTGATGGCGGTCGCCCACGCCGACCCCGGCGGCGCCGCCGCGCCTCCCCTCCGGCCCCGGTCGCGCCCGCTCCTGCTGCGGCGGGCCAGCGTCCTGCCCGGCTTCGGCCTCGCCTTCGGCGTGACGCTGGCCTGGCTCGGCCTGATCGTGCTGCTGCCGCTGGCGGCGCTCGTCCTGAAAGCCGCGGGCCTGGGACCGGACGGCTTCGCGCGGCTCCTGTCCAACTCGCGGATCCTGGCCTCGCTGAAGGTGACCTTCGGCATCGCCTTCGCCGCCGCCGTGGTGGATGCCGTCTTCGGCGTCGTCGTGGCCTGGGTGCTCACGCGCTACACGTTCCCGGGTCGCCGCCTGCTGGACGCCGTGGTCGACCTGCCCTTCGCCCTGCCGACGGCCGTCGCCGGCATATCGCTCGCGGCGCTCTATGCTCCCAACGGCTGGATCGGCAAGCCCCTGGCCGAACTGGGCATCAAGGTGGCCTTCACGCCGCTGGGCATCTTCGTGGCCCTCGTGTTCGTCGGCTTGCCCTTCGTCGTGCGCACCGTCCAGCCGCTGATCGCGGATCTCGACCGCGAGATCGAGGAGGCCTCGGCCACCCTGGGCGCCGGCCGCCTCCAGACGCTGGCGCGCGTCGTGCTGCCGCCGCTCGTTCCCGCCGTGCTGACCGGGTTCGCGCTGTCCTTCGCGCGCTGCGTCGGGGAATACGGCTCGGTGATCTTCATCGCCGGCAACATCCCCTTCGTGTCCGAGATCACGCCGCTGCTGATCGTGGTCAAGCTGGAGGAGTACGACTACGCGGGCGCCACGGGCATCGCGTGCATCATGCTGGCGATCTCCTTCGTGATGCTGCTGGTCATCAATCTCCTGCAGGCCTGGACCTACCGGAGATTCGGCCATGTCTGACGCCAGCGCCGGACCGTCACCCAGGGGCAGGGCGGGCCGCATCGCGCCCACGGCCGAGAGCGCCCTCGTGCGCAACCTTCTGATCGGCATCGCCGTGGCGTTCCTCGGCCTGTTCCTGCTGCTGCCGCTCGGCGTCGTGTTCACCGAGGCCCTGCGCCAGGGCGTCGGGCGCTACCTCGCGACCTTCGAGGATCCGGATGCGCAGGCGGCCATTCGTCTGACGCTCACGGTCGCGGCCATCGCCGTGCCGCTCAACGCGGTCTTCGGCGTGGCGGCGTCCTGGGCGGTCGCGAAGTTCGAGTTCCGCGGCAAGAGCCTCCTGGTCACGCTCATCGACCTGCCGTTCTCGGTGTCGCCGGTCGTGTCGGGCCTCGTCTACGTGTTGCTCTTCGGTGCCCAGGGTCTTCTGGGGCCGTGGCTCGCCGCGCACGGGCTGCAGGTCATTTTCGCCTTGCCGGGCATCGTGCTGGCCACGATCTTCGTGACCTTCCCCTTCGTCGCCCGCGAACTGATCCCGCTCATGCAGGAGCAGGGGACGGTGGACGAGGAGGCGGCCCTGACGCTGGGGGCGAGCGGCCTTCGCACGTTCCTCACCGTCACGCTGCCCAACATCCGCTGGGGCCTTCTGTACGGGGTCCTTCTGTGCAACGCCCGCGCCATGGGTGAATTCGGCGCGGTCTCCGTCGTCTCCGGTCACATCCGCGGCCTCACCAACACGACGCCGCTCCATGTGGAGATCCTGTACAATGAATACGACTTCGTCGCCGCTTTCGCGGTCGCGTCTCTCCTCGCCTTCCTCGCCCTCGTCACCCTGGCGGCCAAGTCCATCCTGGAATGGCGTCACGCCGACGAACTTGCCGGCGGCCGGCGTCACTGACAGCCTGTCGCGGGCGGACCGGAGCAAGCCCTTGGGAATCCGTGCCAGCGGCATCCACAAGCAGTTCGGCGCCCACGCGGCGCTCGCCGGCGTCGACCTCGACATCGCCGAGGGCGAGCTGATCGCGCTGCTCGGCCCCTCGGGCTCGGGCAAGACGACCCTCCTGCGCATCATCGCCGGCCTCGAGCATGCCGATGCCGGCACGATCGCGCTGCGGGGCGAGGACGCGACGTTGACGCGGGTCCAGGACCGCGGCGTCGGCTTCGTGTTCCAGCACTACGCCCTGTTCAAGCACCTGACGGTGTTCGAGAACGTCGCCTACGGATTGCGGGTGCGCCCGCGCAGGACACGGCCGACCGAGACGCAGATCCGCGCCCGCGTGCTCGAACTGCTGCACCTCGTCCAGCTCGATGGACTCGAGGGCCGCTACCCGGCCCAGCTCTCCGGAGGGCAGCGCCAGCGGGTGGCCCTGGCGCGCGCCCTGGCCATCGACCCGACCGTGCTGCTGCTCGACGAGCCCTTCGGCGCCCTCGACGCCAAGGTGCGCAAGGAACTCAGGCGCTGGCTGCGCGAAATCCATCACAAGACCGGCCAGACGACGGTGTTCGTGACGCACGACCAGGACGAGGCGCTCGAACTGGCCGACCGGGTCGCGATCCTGAACCGCGGACGGCTCGAGCAGGTCGGCAGCGCCGACGACATCTACGACAACCCGGCGTCCGCCTTCGTCATGGGTTTCGTGGGCGACGCCACGGCGCTGCCCGTCCAGGTCCGCCACGGCCGCCCGTACCTCGACGGCGAGGCCCTGGCGATCCCGGCGACGCCGTGTGCCGACGGCGCTGGCCACCTGTACCTGCGGCCCGGCGGCGTGGCCCTGGCTCCGGCCGGCCGCGGCCACCTGCAGGGGACCGTCACATCAGTCCGGCGCACCGGCGCCGGGCGCCGCGCGGAGATCACCGTCGCCGGTCTCGTCGTCGACATCGACGTGCCGCACGGGGCCGTCGTCGCGCAGGGCGCCGACGCCGGCATCACGGTCGAACGGTGCTGGATCTTCCCGGCCTGACGGCTCTCCCATCCGTCGCGCGTCGCGACCCGGAGATGCGCGGGAGACCCGTTGACGCGGGCCTCGCCGCGTCCTTGGATGCCGGCCCTGGACGAGAGGGATTCCGGCAATGGCGTGGTCGCAGACATGGACGTGGTTCGAGGGTGAGTGGCACGAGGGCAATCCGCCCATCATGGGGCCGCGCTCCCATGCCTTCTGGCTGGGCTCCTCGGTGTTCGACGGCGCCCGGGCCTTCGAGGGGGTCATGCCCGACCTCGACGCGCATCTGGAACGGGTCAACCGGTCGGCCGTGGCGCTGCGGCTGAAGCCCACCATGACGGTCGACGCCATGCGCACGCTGACGCACGAAGGCGTCCGCCGCTTCGGCCCCAACCCGGAGCTCTACATCCGCCCGAGCTACTGGGCCGAGCAGAGCGGCCGCGGTGCGGTCGCCGTCGATCCGGAGAGCACCCGCTTCTGCCTGTGCATCTACGAGGCGCCGATGCCGCAGCCCACCGGCTCGTCGATCACGCTGTCGCCCTTCCGCAGGCCGACCATCGAGACGATGCCGGTGAATGCCAAGGCGGGCTGCCTCTACCCCAACAACGCCCGGGCGATCATGGAGGCCAACGAGCGGGGCTTCGACAACTGCCTCGTGCTCGACATGCTCGGCAACATCGCCGAACTGGGGTCCGCCAACGTGTTCATGGTCAAGGACGGCGTCGTCCACACGCCGGCCGCCAACGGATGCTTCCTGGCCGGCGTCACCCGCGCTCGGGTCATCGCGCTGCTGCGCGAGGCCGGTCACACCGTCCGCGAGAGCACGCTGTCGCACAGGGATTTCCTGGAGGCGGACGAGATCTTCTCGGCCGGAAACTACGGCAAGGTGCAGCCCATCACGCGGATCGAGGACCGTTCGCTGCAGCCGGGACCCTTCTACGCCAAGGCCCGCGCGCTCTACTGGGAGTTCGCGCACGCCGGGTGACGGTTACCGCCTGTTCACCCTGACGCGGCAAGCTTCCCGGCGGACCCGGGATGTTTGTCATGCGTACCCTTTGCCGCCTCGCCCTGCTGGCCGTCGTGCCGGCCCTGGCGGGGTTCACCCAGCCGCCGGTCTCGCCGGAGCACACGCTGCGCTACACGCGTGAGCGGGGCGGCAGCTGCACCGTGATGGTGCCCTACTACGGGCCGCAGGTGCTGTGGATCGGCCGCGTGGCCGGCGGGCGCCCGATGGACAGGTCGGCGGAGCGCGAGTTCACCGACTGGCGGGAGGCCGAGCGCTGCTTCTTCGAGCAGGTCGACTGCGAGACCTGGGTGCAGGGCGTGGCCGCGATCTGGCGGCCGCCGGGCTATGCCTACTGCATTCCGGCAGCCCGCCCCCGCGGCGACGGCCGGCCGGTCACGCCCGGCGTAAGGGGACCCGTAAAGCCTTGAGCAGGCCGAAGAGCAGCCCGAAATAGACGATCGCTCCGCCACCCCCCAGCAGGGCGAGCAGCACGATGGCATGGGCGGAAGGCACGCCCGCAGCCAGCGTCGCCAGCGGCCTGTGGGCGAGCAGCGTGTAGAGCACCAGGGCGGCGACGCTGACGAGCACGGCCACGAGCGTCAGCTTCAGGCCCCGGTCCGGCCGCATCGCCCGCCGGCGCAAGGCCAGGAACGCCAGGAGCGCGAAGTTCACCCAGGCACCGGCCGCGGTCGCCAGCGCGAGGCCCGGAGCACCCAGCGGGGCGTAGAGCACGAGCTTCAGCGCCAGGTTGACGCCGATGCCGGAGAACGACGCGATCAGCGGCGTCGCCGTGTCCTGGCGCGCGTGGAAGCTGGCGATGGCCGAGCGGATCAGCACGACGGCGGGCAGGCCGATGCCGTAGGCCGCGAGCGCCGCGCCGGCCGCGGCGGCTGAGTGCGCGTCGAAGGCGCCGCGCATGAAGAGCGCCTCCATGATCAGCGTCGGGATCAGGAGGAAAGCCACGAAGAACGGAGCCGCGATGGCGAGGGTGAAGGCCATCGCGCGGTTCTGCGCCGCGGCCGCGCCGTCCTCGTCGCCCACCGCAAGGCGGCGGGCCATGGCCGGCAGGACGACGGTCCCGGCGGCGATGCCGATCACGCCCACGGGCAGCTGGTAGAGCCGGTCGGCGTAGTACAGCGAGGAAACGGCCCCCGTCGGCAGGAGCGACGCGATGATCGTGTCGGCGAACATCGCGATCTGCACGCCCGCCGATCCGATGACCGCCGGCCCGAGGGTGCGGAAGAAACGGCGCATGCCGGCATCCAGCACGATGCCCCGGGGGACCGGCATGATGCCCGCCCGGCGCGCGTCGAACACGACGAGAAGCAGCTCGAGGACCCCGGCGACCGCGACGCCCCAGGCGGCGGCATGTCCGGCGGTGGGAAACAGGAAGGCGACGGCCAGCGCCGCGACGACCGTGACGTTGAGCAGGATGGGCGCCGCCGCCGCCGCCGCGAACCGGTCGGCGGCGTTGAGGACGCCGGAGACGAGCGTGACCAGCGTCACGAACAGCAGGTAGGGGAAGGTGATGCGCGTCAGCGTCACCGCCAGCGCGAACTTCTCGGGCTCATCCGGAAAGCCTGGCGCGAGCAGCGCGACCAGCGAGGGCATGTAGACGATGGCGAGCGCCGTGACGATCGTGAGCACGATCGCCAGCAGCGTCAGGAGCCGGCCCGCCAGCAGCGTGGCCGCCTGCTGGCCCTGGCTCTCCAGCGCCTTGGCGTAGCTGGGCACGAAGGCCGAGTTGAAGGCGCCTTCGCCGAAGATCGCACGGAAATGGTTGGGAAGGCGCTGGGCCACGACGAAGGCGTCGGCCACGAGCCCCGTGCCCATGATCGCCGCCATGACGATGTCACGGACGAAGCCCGTGACCCGCGAAAGCAGGGTGAAGCCGCCGACGGACAGGATCTGGCGAAACACGCGTCAGGCTCGCCGGCGCTCGTCCCGCGCCACCCACACCGAGGCGGGGTCGGGCTCGTCGAAGCCGACGCGATCGCCCACGATGTAGAGCGGACGCCGCTTCACCTCGGCAAAGATGCGCCCGATGTACTCGCCGATGATGCCGAGCGAGATGAGCTGCACGCCCGAGAAGAACATCACCGACACGATCAGCGAGGCATAGCCCGGCACGTCCACGCCGCGCATCAGCGTGTCGATGACGAAGTACATGGCGAGCACGAAGGCGCAGGCCGAGACGACGACGCCGACATAGGTCCACAGCTTGAGGGGCAAGGTGGAAAAGGAGGTGATGCCGTCGAACGCGAAGCGGAACAGCTTGCGCGCATTGAACTTGCTCGTGCCGCTGGCGCGCTGGGCGACGTCGAACGGCACGCCCTTGGAGCGGAAGCCGATCCAGGCATAGAGGCCCTTCGAGAACCGGGCCCGCTCGCCCATCGCCCGCAGGGCATCGACCGCCTTGCGATCGAGCAGGCGGAAATCGCCGGCCCCGTCGGGCAGGGGCGTCTCGCCGAAGGCGGCGAACAGGCGATAGAAGGCGCGCGTCAGCGCCCGGCGGATCGGGCCGTCGGCCTCGCGGTCCGTCCGCTGCCCGAACACCATGGCATAGCCTTCCCGCCAATGGGCGACGAAGGTCTCGATCATTTCGGGCGGATGCTGCAGGTCGGCGTCCATGATCACGACGGCCCGCCCGCGGGCATGATCGAGCCCGGCCGCGATGGCGATCTCCTTGCCGAAGTTGCGGCTGAACGAGACCGTCCTGAAGCGCGGGTCGCGCTCGTTCAGGCCCTTCGCCCGCGAGAGGGTGTCGTCGCGCGACCCGTCGTCGATGAGCAGGACTTCCCAGCTGGCGACGGCACGGTCCAGCACGGGCGCCAGCCGGGCGGCGAGAGCCTCGACATTGCCGCCCTCGTTGAAGACGGGAACGACGACGGAGAGTTCTGGAGCGGAAGAGGGTGGGGCGGACAAGGCGAATCTCGTGCTGACCGGCGCGCGGCTCCGATGTCGGCTGGACACTGCGCCGAGCCAACATGGATGTCCAGCAGGCCGACATTGCGGCAAGGCCCCGTCCCGCGCATGGTGAGCGCCCGATCCTGCCCGAATCCGCCCATGCGCCGCTCCTTTCGCCCGACCCAGGTCTGCCTGATCGCCGACGACTTCGCGATGACCGCGGGCGTCAGCCGATCCATCCTCGCGCTGCTGGCGGATGGCCGTCTATCGGGAACCGGCGTCATGACGTCCTTCCGGCGTTGGGCGGACCTGGCGCCCGACCTGAGGGCCTTCGACGGCAAGGCCGACCTCGGGCTGCATCTCAACCTGACGCTGGGAGCGCCCCTCGCGCCGGTGAGGACACTGGCCGAGACGGGCGAACTGCCCGGCTTCGGCGCGCTCGCCCGCCGGGCCTTCTCGCGGCAACTCGACGGGCAGGCGGTGGAAGCCGAGATCTCCCGCCAGCTCGAGGCCTTCGAAACGCATTTCGGCCGCCTGCCCGACTTCATCGACGGCCACCAGCACGTGCACGTGCTGCCGGTGGTGCGCCAGGCCCTGCTGAGGAGCGCCCGCCGGGCCTATGGCGGGGCGGCCCTGCCGTGGATCCGCGATCCCTTCGACACGCCCGGGGCCATCCTCGCCCGCGGCGTCGCGGTGCCGAAGGCGCTGGTGATCGCGGGGCTGTCGATGTTCTGGTCGCGAAGCCTCGTGGCCCAGGGCTTCCGGTCCAACGACGGTTTCGCCGGAGTGAGCCCGTTCGATCCCGGGCGGGACTTCGGGGAGGATTTCGCGGCGTTCCTGCGGGTGCCGGGCCCAAGGCATCTCGTCATGTGCCATCCGGGCCATGTCGACGAGGACTTGCGCAGGCTCGACCCCGTGGTCGAGACGCGTCCCCTCGAGCACGCCTTCCTGGCGGGGCCGGCATTTCCGGCGGCACTGGCCGAGGCGGGGTTGTCACTCGTCAGATTTTGCAATTTTCAAGACTGACCTAGCCATTTAACACCACCTTTACGAGAATCCTTGATTGTGACGGCGTTTGAGCTGGAGCTTCCGGACCATCGTGTGACCCTGGCGCCTCGCAAGTCCCTCCATGCGTTTCTGATCTTTTCGGTCGCGACGGTGCTGGCAGCACTTCTCGCGGCCGCGATGGTCCTGTCGCAGTGGAACACCCGCAGCTTCGTCGAAAAGACGCTGGACGATCACGTGCGGGCGAAATCCGCGCTGGCCGCGGGCCTCGCCGCATCAGCCCTGCGCGGCGCGGGGAATGGCTCGGTTCCTGCGATCCTGCGCGACATCGTGTCCCGCAGCGGCGCCGACGGCGCGCTTCTCCTGGACCAGACCGGCCAGACGCTCGGCGCGGTCAACGCCGCGGGCCAGCCGCTGACGCCCGACCTGGTCCGCAAGCAGTTCGGCCTCGCCACCCGGGCTTCGCTCCCCGAGAACGCGACGGTCCAGGACGACGACGCCACCTTCCAGTCCGCCGCTCTCCCCTTGCTCGCGGGCGAGACCCGCCGCGTGCTGATCCTGCGCTTCGACCGCGGCTATCTCGACGCCGCCGTCGCCTCGGCCATCGTTCCGGCCGCCCATTTCGCGGCCGTCGCCATCCTCACCGTCGGGCTGACGCTTTGGCTCGTCCTCAACCGCCTGACCGGCCCCATTCGCGAGCTCGCGGCCGCGGCCCGCCGCCTGGCGGACGGCGACCTGTCGGTCGAGGTCCCGGCCGTCAGCCGCGGCGACGAACTGGGCGCGCTGGCCCATGCCGTCGCCCTGGTGAAGGAGGGGTTGCAGGAGCGCCAGGCTCTCCAGGCCCGCGACGCCTCGGACCGTTCCGCGCGCGCCGAACGCGAGCGCACCATCGACGCGCTCGTCGCCAATTTCCGCTCCGCCGTTCGCGACGCTCTGCAGAGCGTCTCGGCCAACTCCGAGCAGATGACCTTCGCGGCGCGGACCCTCACCGGCATCGCCGCCGAGAGCACGCAGCGCGCCAAGGGTGCCGCGCGGGCGACCCGCGACGCGTCGGAAAGCGTTCAGAACGTCGCGCGCGCGGCCGAGGCCCTGACGGCGGCGATCACCGACATCGAGACCCGGGTCTCGCAGACGCGCAGCATCGTCGTCGCAGCCACGGACACGACCCGCGCCACGACCGCGACCGTGCAGAGCCTGGCCGGAAAGGCCCGGGACATCGGCGAGGTGGTGAACCTCATCCAGGCCATCGCGGCCCAGACCAATCTCCTGGCGCTCAACGCGACCATCGAGGCCGCCCGCGCCGGCGAGGCCGGCCGCGGCTTCGCCGTCGTCGCCTCGGAAGTGAAGAGCCTCGCGGGCCAGACCGCCAAGGCAACCGAACGGATTGCCGAGCAGATCAGCTCGATCCAGGGGGCGACGGCCTCCGCCGTGAATGCCATCGAGGCCATCGCGAGCCAGATGGAGGAGGTCGAGGGCTTCACCTCCGGCATCGTCCAGGCGGTCGGACAGCAGGCCTCGGCCACGGTCGAGATCACGCAAGGCGTGACCAGGGCCGCGCGGGGCACCGAAAGCGCCGCCGGCGACATGCGCGAGCTGGATGCGGTGGTGGCGGAGACCGATCAATCGGCGGCCCAGGTGAACCAGTCCGCAATGGACGTCGCGGAGCAGGCCAAGCACCTCCACGCCACCGTCGACCGCTTCCTGCAGGCCATGTCGGCGGCCTGAACGAAAACGGCGGCCCAGGGGGCCGCCGTCGGTGTTCGATCCTGACTGCCGGTCACTTGGTCGCGGCGGCGAAACGCTCGGCCACGTACTCCCAGTTGACCATGTTCTCGATGAAGGCCTTCAGGTAGTCGGGGCGACGGTTGCGGTAGTCGATGTAGTAGGAGTGCTCCCACACGTCGACGCCGAGGATCGGCGTGGCGCCCTGGACCAGGGGGCTTTCGCCGTTCGGGGTCTTGGACACGATGACCTTGCCGTCCTTCACCGCCAGCCAGGCCCAGCCCGAGCCGAACTGCGTGGTGCCCGCGGCGATGAAGTCCTCCTTCATCTTGTCGACGGAGCCGAACGCGCTGACCACGGCCTTCTCGAGTTCGCCGGGCAGGGAGCCGCCGCCATTCGGCTTCATCCACTTCCAGAAGTGGAGGTGGTTGTAGTGCTGGCCGGCGTTGTTGAAGAGACCCGCATTCTTGCCATACGAGCCGACCACGATCTCCTCGAGCGACTTGCCTTCCCACTCCGTGCCCTTCAGCAGATTGTTGCCGTTGTTCACGTAGGCCAGATGATGCTTGTCGTGGTGATACTCGAGCGTCTCCCGCGACATGTAGGGCTGAAGCGCATCATGGGCGTAGGGAAGATCGGGGAGGGTGAACGACATGGAAGTCTCCTCTGAAGGCAGGCTGGCCGCGAAAGGGCCGGGCTTCGGTCCGGTTCGGAAGTTAGGCTTCCCGCCGTCCGGCTTCAACAGGGGCGTCCGGATATTTGCGGATCTCCAGGTGGGGGACGGGAATTAACCGCGTGAGCCGCCGTCCGGCATGGACGGAGCCAAGTCCACGTGTTACCGGCGCATTGACGCAAGCCGGACAATCAACCAGCGGATCACGATGGTCTTCCTCCTTTATGTCATCTCGGCTCTGCTCACGCTGAGCGGAGGCGCGGCGGCCGTCTACGGCGCCGACACGATCAGGACCGAGACCGGCTCGACCATGGCGGTCGCGGGAGTCGCGATGGCCTGCGCCGGGCTGCTGATGGTGGCACTGACCGCATGTCTCTCGGAACTCAAGAAGATTCGGGAACTGGTCGAGGCCGGTGAGATCGTTCCGGTGGCGGCGCCCGTCGTGGTGGCGCCCGAGCTTCCCGCCGTGACCGCGGCCTCCGTCGCCGCCGCGGTCGTCGCGGCCGACCGGGCTCCGGCCGACGCCGGGGTCCGCGGCGCGCATGACGAGCCCGGTCCGGCCAAGCCCGCCGACAGTCCCCCGGTCGATCCGTTGACGCCCACCCTGCGCCCGACGCTCGCGCCCGAGGCGGAAGGCGACAAGGCCGAACTCGCCACCCCCGATCCCGACCGATCCGACCGCGCCGCGGCGAACGCCGGGTCGGAACCGTCCGCGGCGGCGGATGCCAAGGCCTCCGCCGAGGACATGGCGCAGGACGACAAGGACGCTGTCGAACGGGACGAGACAGGCTCCGACACGCCGGCCACCGCCGAGGGCGCGGGCGGCGAGGGGACGAAGGAGCGCGAGCTCGTCGCCACCTACGCGTCCGGCGAGCACACCTATTTCATGTACTCCGACAGCGCCATCGAGGCGGAAACGCCGCAGGGGCGCTTCCGCTTCTCCTCGATGGACGAATTGCGCGTGTTCGTGGAAACGGGCAAAGGCGGAATGCCGCTGTCCCCGCCGCCCCCGCGCAAGCCCGACTGAGCGCTCAGGCCCGCAGGCGCCCCTCGGCCACGGCGATGGCGAAGGCGTAGGACTGGGCGATCTCCTTCAGGCGGTCAAACCGCCCCGATGCGCCGCCGTGGCCCGAGTCCATGTCGATGCGCAGCACGAAGGGGCCGCCGCCCGTGGCGCGTGCACGCAGCTGCGCCACCCATTTTGCCGGCTCCCAGTAGGTGACGCGGGGATCGGTGAGGCCACCGACCGCGAGGATCGCGGGGTAGCGCTGGCCGGTCACCTGGTCCACCGGGGAGTAGGCGCGGATCGTCTCGAAATCCTCGGCGCTGGTGATCGGATTGCCCCATTCGGGCCACTCGGGCGGCGTCAGCGGCAGCGACGCGTCGAGCATCGTCGCCAGCACATCCACGAAGGGAACCTCGGCGATGACCGCGGAGAACAGGTCGGGCGCCATGTTGGCGACGGCCCCCATCAGCATGCCCCCGGCGCTGCGGCCCTGCGCGACGACGCGTCCGCGGCTCGTGTAGCCCTCCGCGGCCAGCATCTCCCCGGCCGCGACGAAATCCTTGAAGGTGTTCGTCTTGGCCGCCCGCTTGCCGCCCGTGTACCAGGCCCAGCCCTTCTCCGTGCCACCCCGGATGTGGGCGATCGCATAGACGAACCCCCTGTCCACCAGCGACAGGCAGCGCGTGTCGAAGGCGGCCGGAATGGCATGACCATAGGCGCCGTAGCCGTAGAGGAGGCAGGGCGCCCGCCCGTCGACGACGAGGTCGCGGCCGTGCAGGACGGTCACAGGGACCTGCGCGCCGTCCTCCGACGTGGCGAAGAGCCGCCGGACCACGTAGCGGGCCGGATCGTGGCCGGAGGGGACGGTCTGACGCTTCAGCAGGGTCCGGCCCCGCCCCACGAGGTCGTAGTCGTAGGTTTCCGACGGCGTCGTCGGCGAGGAGTAGACGAACCGCAGCGTGTCGGTCTCGAACTCGTAGCCGGGGCTCGCCCACAGCGAATAGGCTTCCTCGTCGAAGGCGACGGCATGCTCGCCGCCGTGCTCGAGGTCGCGCACGACGATGCGCGGCCTCGCCTCCTCGCGCTCGAGCCGGATCAGCCAGCGCGACAGCACGGCGATCGACAGGATGAGGACGCCGGGCCTGTGGGGGACGAGATCGCTCCACGTCTCGCGCGGCGCGGTCCCCAGCGGGGCCGTGACGATCTTGAAGTCCTCGGCGCCAGCGGCGTTGGTGAGCAGCACGAGGCGGTCGCCCAGGTGCTCGGGCTCGTAGCGGATGCCTTCTTCCCGCGGCGCGATGAGGACCGGCTGCGCCCCCAGGTCGGCGCGGGGCAGCATCCAGGCCTCGGTCGTCTCGTGGTCGCTGATCGTGATGAAGGCGTAGTCGCCGGACTGGCTCTGCTCCAGGTGCACGAACCAGCCGTCCGCCGTCTCCTCGTAGACGAGGACGTCCTCGGCCGTGGGCCGGCCGAGCACGTGCCGCTTCACCTGGCGCGGACGATGGCTCGCGTCGATCACGACGTAGAGAAAGCTGGAGCCCGCCTTGTCCCAGACCACGTCTCCCGAAGCGTCGCCCACGACGTCCGGCAGATCCTCCAGCGTCTCCAGGTCACGCACGCGGATCGTGTAGAACTCCGAGCCCGCCTCGTCGTAGCTCCAGGCGAGATAGCGATGGTCGTCGGAATGCTGGCGCGAGCCCAGGTGATAGAACGGCTTTCCGTGGGCCAGCGCGTCGCCGTCGAGCATGATCAGCTCCAGGCCGCCGTTGCGCGGCGTCCGGCACACGAGCGGGTGCTGCCCCCCGGAGCGGTGGCGCGTGTAGTAGGCCCAGTCGCCGTGGGGGGCCGGGACCGTGGCGTCGTCCTCCTTCATGCGACCGCGCATCTCGGCGACCAGCGACGCCTGCAGTTCGGCAAGCGGCGTCATGAGGGCGGAGGCGTAGGCGTTCTCGCTTTCCAGATAGGTCCGGATGTCGCCGGGCAGCTTGGTCGGGTCCCGAAGGACCTCCTGCCAGTTTTCGGCCTTGAGCCAGGCGAAATCGTCCCGCAGCACGTGGCCGTGCACGACCGTCTCGGTGGGACGGGGCTCGGCCCGCGGCGCGGAGGAAGACATGGTCATCGGGGGCGGTCCTCAGGACAAAGTCGCGATACGGAAGGGTCGGCCCGGTTTAGCGCGGATGACGGCTCCGGTCAGCCACCCCGGCGGACCGGGTCAGCCGGGGCGGAAATCGAGCGCGTGCCCGTTCATGCAGTAGCGCAGGCCGGTCGGGGCCGGGCCGTCCCGGAACACGTGGCCGAGATGCGCGTCGCACCGCGAGCAGCGGATTTCAGTCCTGCGCATGAACCAGGAGCGGTCCTCGTGGGAGGTGACCGCGTCCTCGTCCACCGGGGCCCAGAAGCTCGGCCAGCCGGTCCCGGACTCGAACTTGGCTCGCGCTTCGAACAAGGCTGCCGCGCAGCAGGCGCAATGGTACCGGCCTGGCCGCTTCTCGTTGAGCCAGGGGCCGGTGAACGCGCGCTCGGTGCCGTGGCGACGCGTGATGCGGTACTGCTCCGGCGTGAGCTGCGCGCGCCACTCGGCGTCCGATTTGGTGACCTTGCGTCGTGCGTCGTCCGTGATCATGAGCTCTCCGGCACAGCGTCCCCCACTGGTCAGATAAGCCGAAAAAGCCGCGCCGCAAGCGGCGCGACAACTAGACACTGGCACGGACTTTGCGCGGCTTGCTTGTCGTGGATCGCAAAATATGCGCGGTTCGATGTTGTCTTTAGCAACGCCACGTTCAGATCAGGAAATGAACGCTGCCAAGGCACTTTTCTATTGCAACAACATCGTGCCTGACATAGACCCTGAAGCGAAGTTGAATCGCAGGTGGATTCCCCCCTGACCAAGTCCCGTCAAGAGCTGCACGAGCGTAACCGGCGTCTCGACGCAAGTTTTGGCATCGGTTTGCCGTTCAACCTAAACAACCGGTAACGAAAGCGCGTGACCTTGCGCGCCCATCCGACTGAAGGAAATAATCCTCATGGCCGAGACACTGAGCGCCCCGAACTTCATCGAGCTGGCGGCAGACATCGTTTCTGCGTACGTCAGCAACAATTCCGTGTCGGCCACGGAGCTGACCTCGCTGATCGGTGATGTCCACGGAGCGCTGCTGCGGGTTTCGTCGGGCGCCGTCGAGGTTCCGGCGGAAGCGCCGAAGCCCGCGGTTTCCGTCAAGAAGTCGATCACTCCCGACTACATCATCTGCCTCGAGGACGGGAAAAAGTTCAAGTCCCTGAAGCGCCACCTGCGCACGCAGTACAACATGTCCCCGGAGGAGTACCGGGAGAAGTGGGGTCTGCCGGCCGACTACCCGATGGTCGCCCCCAACTATGCGCAGGCGCGGTCCGCGCTCGCCAAGCAGATGGGCCTGGGCCAGCAGCGCCGCAAGCGCAAGTGAGATCCCTCCCGGCACCTGCGCCGGGACGACGAGGATTGCGGCGGAGGGCACCGGGTTCCGGTGCCCTTTTGCATTGGGGGGCTCTGCAACTCCCGGATGGTTGACCCGGGGGCGGGCGAATGTAAGCTTTTTTTCCTATATTTTGTCAATTTTGAAAGGCGCGACCATGGCTCGTTCCCCGTCCCGTCAACCGCGTCCACGCCAGAGCGCGTCACGCCACCAGGATGCCGCGCTGCGCCGGCTCGCGGACCTGCCGGCCGAAGCCCGGCCGACCGACGCAGCCGGATGGAGTGCCCTGGTGAGCGCGGGCCTCGCGGCCGAAATCGAAGGGCGGATCGTCCCGACACCGGCCGGCCAGGCCCGCCTGCGCCGCCTGGCCGCCACACAGCTGGGGACGCCGGAATGGCTGGCGCAGCACACCCCCCTCCGGCCCGCCGCCGAGACGGACGGTCTTCCGCGCGACGCCCTGGTCGACGAGGGGGAGAGCCCGCTCGCCTGGCTGCGCCGGCGCAAGGACAAGGAAGGCCGGCCGCTCATCGATGCGGCGGCCTTCGCGGCCGGGGAGCGGCTGCGCGCCGACATCACGCGCGCCGGCATCATGCCGCGGGTCACGGCGGACTGGTCGTCGCTGGGAGGACGCGGGGCCGGGGGGCGAGGCGGCGCGGCGGACGTGCTCCATGGCAGCATCGCGGCACGCCAAAGGCTGGATCATGCGATCAAGGCGGTCGGGAGCGACTTTGCCGGCCTGCTCCTCGACGTCTGCGGATTCCTGAAGGGCCTGGAGACGGTCGAGGCCGAGCGCGGATGGCCCGCCCGTTCGGCCAAGGTCGTGCTGGCGATGGCGCTTCGGCGGCTCGCCGACCACTACGGCTACGCGCCGGCCGCGCACGGACCGGGCGGGTCGCTCGGTATCCGGGCCTGGACCGCCACCCCCAGTGAGGCGACCGGCCCCTGACGGCCCCGTGCCGTGGCGAGCTTTAGCCTTGGCCGGCGGCGGCCGCGGCGGCGTCCCGGCGGATGCGCTCCACCATGGAGCGGACGCCGTTCGACCGCTGTGGCGTCAGGTGTTCGGACAGGCCGAGCTTGCGGAACAGGTCCATGGCGTCCGTCGCCACGATCTCCCGGGCCGGGCGGCCCGAATACAAGGCGAGGACGAGGGCGACGAGGCCGCGCACGATGTGGGCGTCGCTGTCCCCCAGGAAATTCAGGACGGGCTCCGGGCCGCTGCGATCGACATGGGTCTCGAGCCAGACCTGGCTGGCACAGCCGCGGACCTTGTTCTCGTCGGTATGCGCCGCCTCCGGCATCGGCGCGAGCATCCGCCCGAGCTCGATCAGGTAGCGGTAGCGGTCGTCCCAGTCGTCGAGGAAGCTGAAGTTTTCGACGATGTCGTCGATCGAGAGGCTCATGACCGGATCCATGCCAAGGGCCGGCGCGCCGTGCCGGCCGACCGGACGGCTATATAACGGGCTCCGCGGCGAGACGCCGCCGGGAAAAACGCCGCGACCCCTATTTCGAGGCATCCCGCCGGAGCGGCGGCATCGGGATCGCGGGACCGCCGGAGGGCGGCGCGGCGACGGAGGGATGCAGGGCTGCCGCCCCGGCGGCCAGCCGTGCGCAGGTCTCCGGATGCGCGGCGCAGGCTTCCATCGCCTTGGTTGCGGCCATGCGGGCGGCCTCGGCGGCAAGGTCCTGCGGCCGGACCGCGGGCTCGTCCGACCGGATCGGCGAAAGCATGTAGATGGCGCCGACCACGAGGGCGGCGCGGATGATGAAGGCCATGGTCCTGGTCCCGATCCGTGTCGCGACAATGCCGTCCGGCGCTTAACGGCGCGTCAAAAGTGACGACGGTCAAGGCCAAGCAACAAAACATTCACCTCGACGCGCTGTACTGCAGGAGGCCCGCCGAGCAGCGAACTCGCACGACAGGCCTCCGCAGACGGCATGCTTAGGTTTCGCTTAAGGCCGAACTGCGATGTTGATGCGAGTTCACCGTGTAACGGTTGCGTCGCAAGGAACGTCCGACGTGCGTATTGGCCCGGGTCTGTCGGGAATCGGAGGTCACCTGGGCGCGCTCGTGCATCCGGCGGCCGCTCACGATCCCCGTTTGCGCCCCCAGCACCAGTGGTTCATCGCGACCCGCCTCGCGATCGGCAGTGTCGGCCTTGCCGCCGTGCCCGTGGCCCTGGCGGTCAACGGCGCCCTGAACAGCCCGACCCTCGTCGCCATCGTCGCACTCGTGCTCCAGGCCGGAATGGCGGTGTGGGTCTCGCGCCGCGGTTCGTTGCCCCTGCCGCTCGCCGCCTCCGATCTCAGCCTGTCGGTGGCGTTGCTGTGGCTGGCCACACACGGCGAGGGCTTCGGCACGCCGTTCCTCAATTTCCTGCCGATCCTCGTGGTCGAGGCGGCCATCATCGGCCATCGCCGCGCGCTGGCGCTCGCCGCGGCCTTCGCCTCCATGGCGCTCGTGGTTCTCGCGGTGGCAGGCCCGGCGGGGCTTCTCGCCGGCGGAGCGTCCGCCTCGGTCCTCGCGCAGCAGCTGGCCCTGGTCGCCGCCGCGGTGGGGATCGGCCTCTACATCATCCGGGAAGCCGAGATACGCCTGGTGCGCGACGAGGAGGTCGCCATCCAGCGCCACCTCATCATCACCGGCTTCGGCGATCTCGTGACGCATCACGACGAACAGGGTGGCGTCGTCTCGGCGGGTGATTCGGCCCTGACCGTCATCGGCGCCTCGCCCGCCAGCCTCGTCGGGCGCGGACTGTTCGAGCGCGTGCACGTGGCGGACCGCCCGGCCTTCCTTAACGCCATCGCCTCGGCCGCGCGCGAGGGCCTGGCGCTGGTGGAACTGCGCATCCGCGTGGGAGGCTCCGACGAGCGCCTCCAGCCGCCGACCTTCAGCTGGTTCGAGCTGCGCGCCCGCGCCATTCCGGCGACGAGCGACGTGCGCGGCCATGTGCTGTGCATGATCAGGGACATTTCGGCGCAGCACGAGCGTGCCGACGCGCTGGAGAAGTCGCGCCGCGAGGCCGACCTGGCGAACGCGCTCAAGAGCCGCTTCCTGGCGATGGTGAGCCACGAGCTGCGCACGCCGCTGAATGCCATCATCGGCTTCTCCGAGATCCTGGCCAACGACGGCCTGGTCCCGACCGATGCCGAGCGCCGGCGCGAATACGCGACCATCGTCAACAACTCGGGCCAGCATCTGCTCGGCGTCGTGAACACGCTCCTCGACATCTCGCAGATCGAGGCGGGCACCTTCCCGCTCGATCCCGAGCCCGTGGACTGCGGTGACGTCCTGGCCGGCGTGGTCGACATGATGCGGCTGAAGGCCGAGCAGTCCGACGTCCGCGTCAACGCCACGACGGCGAGCGATCTTCCCACGATCGTGGCCGATCGCAGGGCCTGCCGGCAGATCCTTCTCAACCTCGTCTCGAACGCGGTGAAGTTCACGCCGCGCGGCGGCGAGGTGGCCGTGGCGCTCGACCGTCAGTTCGACGGGCTCACCATCCGCGTCTCCGACACCGGGATCGGGATCCCCTCGGAGGATCTGCCGCGCCTCGGCGAGCCGTTCTTCCAGGTCCGCTCGGGCCACGACCGGCCGTTCGAGGGCACCGGCCTGGGCCTGTCGGTGGTGCGCGGGCTCGTGGGCCTGCACGGCGGGACGATGACCATCGACAGCGCGCCCGGCAAGGGCACCTCCGTGGTGGTCCGCCTGCCCGCAAGCCCCCCGAAGGCGCGCGCCGGCCAGGCACCCGTCGTGATCGCCCAGGCCTTCGGCCAATCCGCCTCTGGCCAGCCCGGACCGGCCGCCGCCGGCGAGGCCGCCTCTCCCCATTCCGATACCGCGAGGGCCAAGAAACGTGCGTGAAATGCTTGCCCGTACCGACCACGATTTCGTGCTCGAGGAGCAGCGGCCGCGGCGCGCCGCGAAGCGGACGCGCCGCCTGGCCATGTTCAGGACCCTGTTCCGCAACCCGGGTCGCACCATCGTCGGCGCGTCGGCCGCCGCCGTCGGCGTCGCGATCATCGTGAACGCGCTGGCCCTGCAGGGCGGTCCGCACCCCGCTCCGCTGTTCAAGCCGGCGCGGGAGGTGAAGGAGCAGCCGGCCCCGATGCCGCCGGCGAGGCCCTCGAACCTCGCCCAGTCGGCGCCCTCGGCCGCCCCCTCCGCAGCCCCCGCCGAAGTCGAGCGTCCGGTCGCCGCGACCCAGGCTGCCCCGGCGCCGTCGGCGCAGCAGGCGATGACGCAGTCCTCCTCCGCGCCCGCCGCCGTTCCGATGCCGCCTCGCATCCAGCGCCAGGCGGCTTCTCCCGCGCCGGCGCCGCAGCCGTCGACGGCCGCCCTCCAGGCGCCTCCCGTTCCGCCGGCCAACATTCCCAACGTGGCGCGTGACCCGATCGCCGACATGCTGCGCGGCGGCGCGTCCTCGGGCGGCACGACGGAGATCCCTCGGCAGGAGCCGACCCGGCAAGTCCTGGCGGCCCAGCGGGCCCTGAACAAGCTGAACTACGGTCCGATCAAGCCCGACGGCCTCTTCGGCCCGGGCACGCGGCAGGCCATCGAGCGCTTCGAGAAGGACCGCAAGCTCCCGGTCACCGGAGAGGCGACGGGCCGCACGGCACGCGAACTGGCGGCCGCCTCGGGCATTGCGATGGACTGAGCCCCGCGGCGCCGATCGGCGACGCCGGAGAAGCAGCGATGCGCCTGCGCAGCGACATCTTCGTCTCGGCCTACATCCGGCGGTGCGGGGTCGAGAACGTGCCGGCCATGCTGCGACGGCGCGGGGCCGCGGAAGCCGGCGCCGTGTTCGTGAAGATCGACCGGTTGGACGGCAGCTGCGCGCTCTACGGTCCTGCCCCGCAGACGGCCTTCGGCGACGACGGCGACCTCGAGCGACGCTTCGTGCGGATGCACGAGGCGCCGACGATCGATCCCGCGGCCGCCGAAGAACGGCTCACGCGGGAAATCCGCTTCGATCCCGATTGCTGGATCGTGGAGGTGGAAGACCGCAGCGGCGAGCCCCGCCTGGACCTCGCCGGCGCCTGACGCGCGTCCGCCGTCAGGCCTTCTTGCGCTGCGCGGCGGCGGGCTGCTGCGGCTGCGCGGCCGGATCGGCGGTCCGGCGGGCCGGCGACGATCCCGCGGCAGACGCCGGCTGGCTCGCCGGACGGGCATCGCGCGGCGTCAGCCCGAGAAGCGCCGTCGTGATCAGGTGGGCGGCGGCCCACGACACGCGCCGCGACAGGTCGATCAGGCCGAAAAGCTTCTGCGTCGAATGACCGATCAGCGGATCGCGGAACATGAAGATCCGCGTCAGCACCTCGTCCGAGATGCCGAGCGCGACGAGGGCGATGGCGAGCGCCTCGCCCGTACGATCCTCCACGAGCCGGCGCACCTTGGACGGGTGACTGCCCAGGCCGAGCGCCAGCAGCGACACGAAAGCCGACTCGTCGCCCGAAATCGCCGCCGTCTCCAGGCCCGTCGCGATCTCGGGCGGGGCGGCCCGGGTCTGGCGCGAGCGCCCGCTGGTCAGCGCGACCGTCTCCATCTCGTCGATGATCGCACGGCGACCGGTCTTGTCGGCCCGCAGGAACAGGACCGCCCGGTCGCCGCCGCTGAGATCGGAGCGGGACAGGAGGGCGGCGGCGACGGTGTCTTCGTCACAGGCGCGCGACAGCAGGTCCTGCTTCACGTCATCGGCGAGGGTGATTGCGGTGTTGGCGGCGAGGGTGGTGTCGATCAGCGGATCGCGCCGGGCCAGCAGCAGGCGGGCCAGCGGCGGATCGACGTCCATGCGGGCGGCCACGGCCGCCGCCAGGATGCGGTCGCCGGTTGCCGCCTGCGCCAGGACGATGGTCCTCGGCAGCCAGCCGGCGTCGGCCAGGATGATCCGGGCCGCATCGTCGCCGCGCGCCACGAAGGCCTCGCCGACGGCGACGGGCGTTCCGGCATAGTTGGCGAGCTTGCATGCCGCGATCAGGGCGGCATCGCGGTCCACCTGTCCCGCCAGCGTGCCCGCGATGTCCTGGAACTGCACCACTTCGTCGGGGGTGTGGTGATCGGCCGCCACGTAGAGGTCCGTCAGGACCCGCAGCAGGATGGGCTTCATGTCGAGGCCCTGCTCGCGAGCGATGGCGACGAGACCCTGAAGCTCGGGAGACGTGATCGGCTGCATGGCGGGAGTGCCTTGGGTGGCGGTGCGATTCCTTGATGCTCGCGCGGGTATGGTTACTGCAACGTTAAGACCATGGGCTCAGGCCCCCGTTTCCGAGGTCGCTTAAGGGTTCGTTAACCATGACGTGGCCAGTTGGACCCTGCCGCATCGCTGGCCCGGAGATCGTCAGATGGGTGCCGTCATCGCTTTCGCCAGTCCGACCCGCCGCCGTCCCCGACCTGTCGTCGACCGGGACGAGCCGATGGGCGCAATTCTGCTGTTCACGGGCGTCCGCTACGAGCGCAGTGCCGAGGCCGATGCCGGCGGCGACGAGCCCTCGAGCCCGCGCAAGCGTGCGCACGGGCGGCGGCGCGGCACGTCCCGGCACGGTTGAGCCGCCGCGCCGTGGGAGTGCGTGCCGCACCGGGCCTGTCGGTTCTCCTCGCCGCATCGCTGGCGCTGGTCGTGGGCGGCTGCGCCGAGAAGGGTGACTTCGGCCGCGTGAAGCCCGGCCTGTGGAACGACACGGCGGGACCGCTCCTGGGCAAGGCCTCGGCCATGCTCCGCGAGGAACCCGTATCGTGGTCCATGATGACGGACGACGAGAAGGAACTCCGCAACCGCGCCTGGCAGTTCATCACGCCGACGCGCGAACGCTGGGGGTTCGAATTCCAGGCCGGTGACCTCGCCAACAAGCGCATCATCCCCGTCAGCTGGGCCGGGCAGAGTGCCGTGTCCTACCACGAGGCACTCAAGAACTGGTCCGACAGGTCGCAGCGCTCGCGCTATGCGCGCCTGCGCGAGGACATCGAGAACGACCGGCTCCTGCTGGGTGGGTTCGTCGCGGTGGCCTGCCGCGTCCAGGAGATGGACCGCGTGCGGACCCGGGCGCTCGACCGGCTCGACGATCCGGACCCCTATGTCCGCAGCCAGGCCGAAGCGCGCGTCGACGAGAACCAGACGCTGGTGCGCAACGTGTTCGAGAACAGCCGCCAGCGCCTGGACGCCTATCGCTACTCGCTCGAGCACCTGGTCGTCGAAAGCCCCGACCGCGACGCCGTGAAGGTGGAGCGCGTCCTGACGGCCTATGACGCCGACAGGGCCGGTCTGGAGCGCTGCACCTCGCCCGGGCGGGTCCGGGCGATCCCGTCGGGCCCGGACGTCCGGTTCATGCCGAAGACCGAGGTCGAGAAGCCGCCGAAATAGCCGGAACGCCGTCCGCGGCGGCGATGAATCTGCTTCACGAAACCGAGCAAAGTTCCAACTTGTGCATGAAACGGCCGTGCGACAGCATGACCGCAAAACACAGGGAGGGACGGCGCATGATCAATCGCAGGACCGTGGTGAGGTGGGCGGCGGGATCGGTCGCGGCGGCGGCCGTCGGGCGGCCCGCCTTCGCGCAGCAATGGCCGCAGCGCAACATCACCCTGGTCGTGCCCTTCACGCCCGGCGGCTCCACGGACATCCTGGCCCGGTTGATCGGCCAGAAGCTGCAGGCTGCCCTCGGACAGTCGGTCGTGGTGGAGAGCCGGCCCGGCGCGGGCGGATCGATCGGGGCCGATGCGGTCGCCAAGGCCGCGCCCGACGGCTACACCCTGCTGATGGGCCACATCGGCACGCTCGCCGTGAACCCGTCGATCTACCCCAAGCTCGGCTACGACCCGCTCGCGAGCTTCGCACATGTGAGCATGATCGCCCGCGTCCACAATGTGCTGGTCGCCAATCCGGACGTGCCGGCCCGGTCCGTGACCGAGCTGATCGCCCACATCAAGGCCAACCCGGGCAAGTTGAACTACGCCTCCGGCGGCAACGGGAGCGCCGCCCACATCGCCATGGCGGCGTTCGCGGTGGCGGCGGGGCTCGACCTCGTACACGTCCCCTATCGGGGCACCGCTCCCGCGGTGACGGACGTGATCGGCGGCCGGGTCGAGACGATCATGACGGGCGCCCCGGTGGTCCTGCCGCAGGCTCAGGCGGGCAAACTCCGGGCTCTCGGCGTGTCGGGGCTTCAGCGCCTGGCCGCGGCCCCGGACCTTCCGACCATCGCCGAGGCAGCGCTGCCGGGCTTCGAGGCCTCGCAGTGGTACGGCATCGTCGCTCCCGCCGGGACCCCGGCGCCGATCGTCGACCGGCTGAACGTGGAGATCGGCAAGGCGATGAACGACAAGACGGTCGTCGACCGCCTCGCGCTCGAGGGCGCCGACGTCTGGACGACCTCGCCCGAGGCCTTCAAGGCCCACATCGCCTCTCAGATCCCGCGCTGGGCCGAGCTCGTGAAGAAGGCGAACATCCGGGGAGAGTAGCGGGCTCAGCCGCCGGCGTCGCCGCACCGGGCGGTGCGCAGGCGCGCCTCCGCGTCCTCCAGGAGCCCCGGTTCCATGGCCAGCGTGCGCACCGTCACGAAGCCGGTTCGCCCCGGGGCGACGAGGCGCAGCTCGCTCACCGGCTCGTCCTCGGGATCGTTGGCCTGCAGCTCCTCGAGCTGCGCCTGGGTCACCAGCACGACCTCGAGCTTGCCACGCGTCGCGCTGCGGTCGGTGAGCGCGTAGAAAACGCCACCCGTCGGCGTGTAGAACGCGAAGGACATGAAGGCGCCGCCCGGCGTCGCCTCGACACGGACGGGGCGCGCCGAAAGGTCGAAGCGGCACACCGCGATGGCCGCCGCGGGATCGGCGAAGGGCAGGCCGGCGCTGCCGGGTTCGGCGCGCGGCATCAGCGTCATCGTGTGGAGCGGCACCAGGGGAGCCAGCCGGTCGTCCGCGTTGGGCTTCGTCAGCCGCGGGATCGCCAGGACCGAGCCCAGGTGGACGATGCCGGCCAGCATCAGCCCGGCCGTCGCGACGAAGGCGATGCGCGCGAGCGGGTTCATCGGCAGCGATCCTGCAGGATCTGCGGCATGCGACCCGGATCGATCACGGTCGAGGTGCCCGACAGGGGGGTGTCGTAGAGGCGCATCACCAGTTCGAAGCGTCCCTCGCGCACCGGCAGCCAGTTGCCGGGCTGCACGTCCGGGGCGACCGTGACGGTGAACACGCCGCGCCCGTCGCGCACGATCTCCGCCGAGGTGAACCCGTAGCGACGGGCCGGATTGGGGACGAGCGCCCCTCCGGGCGTCTCCAGTGTCAGCGTCCAGAACCGCGTCTGCGGAACGCGCCCGACCACGCGGTAGGTGCAGCTTCCGATCAGCGGGCGGCCTTCGCTGTCGCGGCTCGCCGTGAAGGACAGGCCCTCGCCCAGGCCGAGCGGCAACCCGCCGGATTTCGCCACGATGGCCCGCGAATACGGGTCCGCCTCGAGGGAGCCGTTGCGTGGAAAGGCCGTCCAGGGTCCGACGCGGACCGCGCCGAAGCCTGCCCCGCGCTCGACCGCGACCCATGTTCCGGCGAGCCCCACGCCGGCACCGATCGCCAGGATGGCGACCGTCGCCAGCAGCGCTCCCAGCCGCCAGCGGCGCGCCGCGCGGCCGGGCTCGGCCTGCCGGGTCTCCTGCGCGCGAAGGCGGCGCGTCGTCATGGTCGCGTCCGTCACGGGACCCCGATCCGTCCGCCGATCGCGCGCACCGGGCCGTTGTCCGCCACGGCCCGACCCGTTTCGATGGACACGGACCCTCCGCCGCGCAGCTCGCGCCGCCCGCCGAGGTCGCGCATCACCTGCTCGATGCCGCCCAGCGCATCGAGCGAGCGCTTGTTGAGGACGGCGGGCCGCTGCGGCGCGGAGAGCACCTCGAAGCCCTTGCCCGACCCCGCCGCCGCCACCGCGGCCGGGGCGGCCGGGGCGATGCCGGGCATGGGCCTCAGCTCGACGCTCTGGTGAGCCGGGAGCATCATGTCGTGCCAGGCCTGGGCCGGCAGCGAACCGCCGGTCATCTTGTTCGTCGACGAGTAGTCGTCGTTGCCGAACCAGACGCCGGCCACGAGATTGCCGGTGAAGCCGATGAACCACGCGTCGCGATAGGCGTTCGTGGTGCCGGTCTTCCCGCCCACCTTCACACCGGGCAGGAGGGCGCGCTTGCCCGTGCCCTCCTCGACGACCTTCACGAGCATCGTGTTCATGTCGGCGATGATGTTGGGCGGGAACAGCTGCTTGGGGGGCAGGGCGTCGCGGTCGCGCCGGTAGATCAGGTCGCCGTGCGAGTTGCGAACCTCGGTCGCGGCGTAGGGATCGGCCTTCTTGCCGCCATTGGCGAACACGGCATAGGAGGCGGTCATCTCCAGCACCGTCACTTCGGCGGCGCCGATCGGCAGCGAGACGGTGTCGGTGAGCGGCGTGGTCAGGCCCATGACCCGGCAGGTGTCGACGATCTTGGCGCGCCCGGCCTTGTTGTTGCCGTCGCCGATGGCGGTGGCGAGCTGCACCGGGATCGTGTTGATCGACTTGGCCAGGGCGACAGCCAGCGGCATGGAGCCGGCATAGGAGCGCCCGTAGTTGTTGGGGCACCAGTTGCCCACGCACACGGGGCGATCCGTAACGATGGTCGCGGGGGAGAACTTCCCGGTCATCAGCGCCGCCGTGTAGACGAACGGCTTGAACGAGGAGCCCGGCTGGCGCAGCGCATCGGTGGCGCGGTTGAACTGGCTCGCGCCGTAGTCGCGGCCACCCACCATGGCGCGCACGGCCCCGTCCGGCTCCATCACGACCGTGGCCGCCTGCGACGCGTCATAGGCGTCGCCCTGCTGCCTCAGGATGGTCTCCAGCGCGTTCTCCGACTGCTTCTGCATGCTGGTGTCGAGCGCCGTGCGCACCGTCAGCACGCGATCGCTGCCCAGCTTGCCGTCGTCGGCGAGCCGCTTCACCTCGTTGAACGCCCAGTCGAGGTAGTAGTCCGGGCTGATCTCCTGTTTGCGGTCCACCGGCGTGGCCGGGTTGCGCCGCGCGGCGTAGACCTGCCCCTCGGTCATGTATCCGGCATCGACGAGGTTCGAGAGAACGTCGGCGGCGCGCGCCCGCGCGGCGGGAAGATTGTGGTGCGGCGCGTACTTGGTGGGTGCCTTGAACAGGCCCGCCAGCATCGCGCCCTCCGCCAGGGAGACGTCCTTGATGGACTTGCCGAAATAGAACTCCGCCGCTGCCGTGGCGCCGAACGAGCCGCCGCCCATGTAGGCGCGGTCGAGATACAGCTTGAGGATCTCGCGCTTGCTGAGATGGAACTCCAGCCACAGCGCCAGGAAGGCTTCCTTGATCTTGCGCTCGATCGAGCGCTGGTTCGACAGGAAGAGGTTCTTGGCGAGCTGCTGCGTGATCGATGAGCCACCCTGGACGACGCCCGAGGCCCGCGCGTTCGCCATTAGGGCGCGGCTCGTGCCGATGACGTCGATGCCGAAATGCTCGTAGAAGCGCCGGTCCTCCGTGGCCAGCACGGCCTTCACGAAGTGGTCCGGGAATTCCTCCAGCGCGATCGAGTCGTCGTGCCGGATGCCGCGCCGTCCGACCTCGTTGCCGTAGCGGTCGAGGAACACGACGGCGAGGTCCTGCTTCTTCAGCCAGTCGTCGCCGCCGACCTCGCGAAACGCGGGGATGGCGAGCGTGAGCATGAGCAGGAGCCCACCCACCGACAGCGTCAGCCCCTCGCAGGCCAGGTCCGTGGCCACGCGCCACCCGCCCGTCACGTGGAAGCGGTCCATGACGGCCGAATAGCGGTCCCATGCCGACGAGAGATTGCGGCCGCCCTCGTTGATCGAGGAGGCGGTCCACGAATCAAAGCGCTCGAAGGCGCGGACGAACCGCTGCCAAAGGGAAAGTTTCCCGCGGAATTCCAAAGGCTTGGACCGTTGTGGGCGTAATTTGACGCTTAACAGATTATCAACCAACGCGCCCCGGCGCGAGAGTCTGCGCGCAGGAGCGGTTGTAGCTGGTTAACGGTCGCGCGCGGGCCCCGGCCGGCTCACAGCCGGGCGAGTGCCCGGGGGATGGCCTCGGCGAACCGCCGGATCTCGTCGGCCGTGTTGTAGTGGACGAGCGAGACGCGCAGGCAGCCATAGTCCATGGCCAGCCCGAGGCGCCCCATGAGCCGCGGCGCATACATGTGGCCGTCGCGGATGCCGAAACCCTCGGCGTTCATCGCCTCCGCGAACGCGGCCGGCTCGGCGCCCGGCAGGTTGAAGCAGATGGTGGGAACGCGCTCGGAGACCCGCGCCGGGTCGGCGATGCCGTAGACGGTCGCCCCCGCGTCGCGCAGCACCTCGAGCATCTGCCGCGCGAGGTCCGTCTCGTGGCGGCGGATGGCCGCAAAGCCGGCGACGAGGTCGGCCCGGCGGTCGGCGCCGTTGGAGCCGCCGATCTCGCGGCCGAGGCCCTCGACATAGGCAATGGCGGCGTTCATGCCGGCCACGTTCTCGTAGACGAAGGTCCCCGCCTCGACCTTGTAGGGCGGCCGGTCGGGAATGAAATCCTCGCGGAACGTCGGCAGGCGCCGCAGCGCGTCGAAGCGCCCCCACAGGAATCCCATGTGCGGCGCGAACGCCTTGTAGCCCGAGGCGACGAGATAGTCGCAGCCCCACGCCTTCACGTCGGCCACCGCGTGCGGGGTGTAGTGCACGGCATCGACGAAGAGTTCGGCGCCCGCGTCATGGGCGAGCTTCGACACGGCCGGAAGGTCGACCAGGCTGCCCAGGGCGTGCGACACCGCGGTGCAGGCCACGAGCCGCGTGCGCGGACCGAGCAGCGGGGCGAGGTCGGCCGGGTTCAGGGTGCCGTCCTCCCGCATGTGCCAGACGCGGATCTTGGCGCCCATCGGCTGGAGCGCCGTCCAGGTGGCGACGTTGGCGTCGTGGTCGAGGTCGGTGACGACGATCTCGTCGCGCTCGCCGCCGGCCTGGATGCCCTGGCCGATCCCCAGGCTCACCAGGCGGATGAACGAGGTCGCGTTCAGGCCGAAGCACACCTCGTCCGGCGAGTCGGCGTTGAGCAGCAGCGCCACCGAGGCACGGGCCTCGGCGACGCCGGCATCGACGAGGCGGCTCTTGTCGTAGCGCCCGCCGCGCTGGACGTTGTGGTCGACGAGGTGGTGGACGACCGCGTCGAGAACGGTGCGCGGCACCTGGGCGCCGGCCGCATTGTCGAAGAACACGAAGGATCCCGCCTGCTCGAGCGCCGGGAAGCGCGTGCGGATCGCGTCGACGGGGAAGGGGGCAGTGGTGGCATGGGCCGTCATGGCGGGATCCGAATGTTGGAGGCTTGCGCTCAGTCCGGCCGGTATCCGGACTCGATCTGGGCCTTGATGAGCAGGATTTCCGTCTCGTGGGCGGAACACAAGCGTCGCCAGCGCTCGTCGGCCATGCCGGCCGGGCGCCAGGCGATCAGGGACACGTAGCAGGTGCCGGCCGGCAGGGCGCAGCGCTCAGGGCGAACGACCTGGGCCGCGATGCGCCATGCGAGGGCCTGCGGCGTGCCCAAGCCGTAGTCGACGGTCAGGCGCTCGGGATCGGCCTGGATGCGGAACCAGCCCCGGCCGCCGTCGAAGAGCGATTCGCCCGTATGCAGCCCGTCGTCGCCGTCGGGTCGCGTCCGCATGCAGCCCAACGACCAGCCGCCCAGCGCGATCGGGTCGGCCATGAACCGGAACGCCGCGTCCGCCTCGGCCATGACGTGGGCGGTGGCGCAATGGGACAGGGCGGCAGGGTCGGACATCGTGCATGGCTCCCGGGTCAGGCCTTGTAGCATGGCCTCTGGATTGCTGCCGCCCATGCTGCCAGACTGCCGCCATGCTCTGGCGACATTACCCCGACCGCGCCGCGCTCGACGCGCAGTTCACCCTCGACACGATCGCGGACCTTCCCGCCGTGATGCAGCGGCGCCTCGACGCTTCCGCGGCGGCCCGGCGCGACGTCCCGCACCGCCTCAAGGTGCCGTATGGCCCCGGTCCGGAGGCGACGCTCGACCTGTTCATGCCGCCGGCCGGCCGCGGACCCGCGCCCGTGCTGGTGTTCATCCATGGCGGCTTCTGGAAGTCGCTCGACGCGGCGACCTTCAGCTTCGTCGGCGGGGCCTTCGCCCCGCGCGGCGCGCTGGTGGCCGTCATCGACTACCCGCTCATCCCGTCCGTGCGCATGGACGGCATCGTGGACCATCTCGGGCAGGCCCTGCACTGGCTCTCGCAGCATGCCGGCGACTTCGGCGGCGACGCGGCCTCGCTCCACGTCGCGGGCCATTCGGCCGGCGGGCAACTGACGGCCATCGCGCTCGATCCGGACTGGCAGGCTCGGCACGGCATCCCGGCCGGCGCGGTCAGGGGAGGCGTGGCGATCTCGGGTGTGTTCGAACTCGAGCCCCTGCGGCGCAGCTTCCAGCAGGACACGCTGGGGTTCACGGTCGACGAGGTGGCGCGCTGGAGCCCGCTCCGGCACGTGCCGCGCAAGGCGGCCCCGCTCATCGTCACGGTCGGCGGGAGCGAGACGCAGGAGTTCGTGGACCAGTCCCTCGAACTCGCCGATGCCTGGCGCGCGGCCGGCAACCGGGTCGAGGTGCACGTGGTGGCGATGGCCAACCACATCGACATCCTGACAGGCGCGCTCGCCAAGCCCGGGGCGCCGCTGCACACCGCGGTGCTGCGGCAGTTGGGGCTGGCCGGCGGCTGAACGCCCGCCCTGGTGACAAGTCCGTTCGATTGTCTCAGCCGTCATGGCCGGGCTTGGCCCGGCCGCCCACGACTTTGGAGCGGCTGGGAGCTTCAGTCGTGGATGCCCGGGCCGAAGCCCGGGCAGGACGCGCTGGGGGATGGAGGACTGTGAAAAGGGGGCCCAACGACCCCATTCACATCCTCCAGGCCAATGCCAAGTCCCTTACTCGACCTTCTTGAACAGCGCCTGCATCTCCTCGATGGAGATGACGCGGTCGGTGACGATCTGGCCGTCGGCGATCTTCCACACCAGGGCGGGGCCGGTCACGTCGCCGTTGGCGTCGAACTCGATCGGGCCGGTGGCGCCGAAATACTTGATCGGCTTGCCCTCCTTGATCAGGGCGACGGCCTTCTTGAACTCGTCCGGGCCGGTGCCGACCTGGGCACCGCCGGCCGCATGGACCTGGCGCACCGCGTCCTTGATCGACGGGCCAGTGAGGTCCTTGGCGATGTTCATCGCCAGGCCCAGCACCATCAGCGCGTCGTACTGGGTGTGCACGCCGGGCCCGTTGCTGTCGTACTTGTACTTCTCGGCGAAAGCCTTGTTGAAGGCGTCGACCGTGGCGCCGGCGACCTGGGCGTTGTCCATGCCGAAGGACTCGTTGAGGAACTTCGGCCCGACGCCGTTCACGAAGTCCATGACGCGCATGGAGTTGTTGAGCGCGATCTTGGGCGAGCCGCCCAGCGACAGCCACTCGCGGACGATGGTGACGGCATCCTTGGGGAAGCCGACCAGCATCAGCGATTCAGGCTTGGCGGCCAGCGCCTTGGTGACCTCGGCGCGGTAGCTCGGCTGGTTGTCGGTGTAGGGCACTTCCACCACGAACTCGCCGCCGAGCTTGGGCAGCGCTTCCTTGATGAAGCGCGTCATGTCGACGCCGAAGTCGGTGTTGACGTAGATGATCGCCGTCTTCTTGAGACCGCGCCGGGCGATCTCGGAGGCGGTGGCGAAGGCCTGCGTCTTGCTGGTCGGCAGGGTGCGGAAGAAATAGCCGCCGCTGCGGCCGTCGAGCGTGAAGGCGCTCGCCGTGGAGCAGCAGCTGATCTGCACGATCTTGGACGGTCCGGTGATCGACGAGATGATCGGACCGGTGACGCCCGAGGAGATCGTTCCGGTGATGGCCGGCACGCGCTCGACCTCGACGAGGTACTTGGCCGCGTCGACGCCGACGGTCGGCTGGCCCTGGTCGTCGCGCAGGACGAGTTCGACGGGGCAGCCCTTGATGCCGCCGCCCTGGTTGATGTGGTCGAGCGCCAGTTGCGCCGCCTCGGCGATCTTCTTGGTGATCGGCGCCATCGAGCCCGTCATCGGCAGGATCCCGCCGATCTTCACCGGGCAGCTCACGGCCTGGGCGGACGTCTGGTTTGGCGCCGTCAGTGCCCCGGCGGCCAGGACGGCCGCCAGTGTCAGCAAGTGCTTCATTGACCCTCTCCCTCGTGACGGTCTCCCGGCATCCGCCTCTGAGGGCTCGGGCGCCGGCCGTCCTTGGCCGAAATGTCAGGACAATGCAGGACGCTGTCAATCGTCCGCGGCGTGCCGGGAGACGGTCGCGGCCTCGCCCAGCAGGCCACGCGGCCGGAACAGAAGGGCCAGCACGAGGACGAGGCCGATCAGGATGACCTGCAGCGCGCCGCCCTGGGCCGCATAGGCCGCCGGCACGAGCTTGGTGACGGCGACGCCGGACGCCGCCCAGATGGCCCAGACCAGCAGGGTGCCGAGGAGGACGCCCAGATTGTTGCCGCTGCCGCCGACGATCACCATGGCCCAGATCTGGAAGGTGAGGATCGGCACGAAGTCGTAGGGGCTGACGAAGCCGATGTAGCTCGCATAGAGCGCGCCGGCGAGCCCCATGAGCGTCGAGCCGATCACGAAGGCTTCCAGCCGGAAGCGCAGGGCGCTCTTGCCGAGCGCGACCGCGGCGGTCTCGTCCTCGCGGATGGCTTTCAGCACCCGCCCCCAGGGCGATCGCAGGATGCGCTCGAGGCCCCAGTAGACCAGGCCCGTGACCACCACGAGGACGCCGAGGAAGAAGATGTTGAACAGGGCCGGCGAGCCCAGCGTCGTGAACAGCGGGCGTGGAATGCCGGGAAACCCGTTGGGGCCGCCGGTGAGGCTTTCCAGGTTCAGCGTCACGAGCTGAATGCTCACGGCGATGCCGTAGGTCGAGATGGCGAGATAGTCGCCGCGCAGCCGGATCGTGACGAGCCCCACGAGCCAGGCGGCGAAGGCCGTGGTCACCATCGCGCCCGCGATGCCGAAGGCCCACGGCAGGCCCAGGTTGGCGATCATGCCTGCCTTGGCCGGCGAGGTGACGATGGCGTGGGTGTAGGCGCCGATGGCGTAGAAGCCGACGATTCCGGCGTTGAAGAGGCCCGTATAGCCCCATTGCAGGTTCAGCCCCAGGGCGACGATGCCCAGGATCAGGACGATGCTGAAGAAGAAGACGAGGTAGGAAGCCAGCCCGATCACGCCTTGTCTCCGAAGAGGCCCTGCGGCCGCACGGCCAGCACCAGCAGGAGCAGCAGGAAGGGCATCGCCGTCTTGTAGCCGGGATCGACGAAGAGCACCGACAGGTTCTCGGCGAGCCCGACGAGAAGCCCGCCGACGACGGCCCCCACGAGCGAGCCCACCCCGCCGAGGATCGCCGCGGCGAACAGCGCGAGCATGAGCGAGAGACCCATCTCGGGATGGATCTGGGGCGACAGCCCCATGAACACGCCGGCCATCGCCGCGAGCGCGCCGGACAGGATCCACGTCCACCGCACCACGGCCTCGACCTCGATGCCGCAGACGCGCGCCAGCGCCGGGCTCTCGGCCATGGCGCGCATGGCCATGCCGGTCCGGCTGTGGGTGAGGTAGAGATGCAGGCCGGTGACGACGAGGAGCGTCAGGCCGAGGATGAACAGCTGGTCCGGCAGCATGCGCACGCCCGGCAGCACCTCGAGCGCGATCTGCAGCTCGCTGGTGTAGAAGTAGCTGCCGCTGCCCCAGATCAGCACCACGACGTGGCGCATGACGAGGGCCGCGCCGAAGCTCGCGAAGACCATGGAGAGCGGCTGGGCGCCGCTGCGCCGCAGGCGGCTGAACACCAGCCGGTCGACCAGCCAGGCGAGGCCGCCGGTGAGCACGGCGGCGAGCAGCATGGCGGCGATGAGCTGCCAGCCGAAGCTGAAGGGACCGGTCGGCGTGCCGGGACCGGCGAAGGTGACGAAGACCAGCGCCAGGTAGCCACCCCAGGTGACGAGTTCGGCATGGGCGAAGTTGGCGAAGCGCAGGATCTGCAGCCCGAGCGACACGCCGATCGCGCCGAGCGCGATGATCGCGCCCGTGAGGATGCCGTCGGCCAGCGATTGGGCGAGCATCACGCGCCTCCCGGAGTGGCGGCCTTGCGGTGGCCGAGAAAGGCCTCGCCCACGGCGGGGTCGGCCAGAAGATCGGCGGCGCGGCCCTCGAAGCGGTTGCGGCCTTCCACCAGCACGAGCCCGCGATCGGAGAGCCGCAGCGCCGCCTTGGCATTCTGCTCGACGAGGAGGATCGCCACGCCCGACGCCGCCAGCCGGCGCAGGTCGTCGAACACCTCGTTCACGGCCTTCGGCGAAAGCCCCGCCGTCGGCTCGTCCAGCATCAGCACCGCCGGCCGGGTCATGAGGGCGCGGGCGATGGCGAGCATCTGCCGCTGCCCCCCCGACAGGACGCGGGCCCGCTGCCCGCGCTTCGCGGCGAGGGCGGGGAACATGGCATAGGCGGCGGCGAGCCGCGGCCCGAGGTCGCCGCCGACGGTGTGGGCGCCGACCACGAGGTTCTCGTGGATGGTGAGCGTCGTGAACACGTTGCCCGTCTGCGGCACGAAGCCGAGGCCGGCGCGCACGAGCTCTGGCGCGGGCAGCCCCGTCACGTCGCGTCCGGCCAGCGACACCCGGCCCGACGTGGTGGGCACCAGACCGGCCAGGGCCTTCAGGAAGGTCGACTTCCCTGCGCCGTTGGGCCCGATGATGGTGACGATCTCGCCCGCCGCGACGGCGACCGACGCGCCTTGCACGATGGGCAGGCCGGGCACGTAGCCGGCCACGACGGCCTCCGCCGTGAAGACGGCCCCGGTCATGCCGGCACGTCCCCCAGATAGGCGTCGAGCACCGCGGCATCGCGCTGCACGCCGTCCGCCTCGCCGCGGAAGATGACCTTGCCCTGCGCCATGACCACGATGGGGCTGCACAGCCGCATCACCAGATCCATGTTGTGCTCGATGAGCAGGAAGGTGATGCCCTGCTTGTTGAGGGCCACGATCTTGTCGACCAGCGTTTCCATGAGGGTGGGGTTCACGCCCGCGGCCGGCTCGTCGAGCAGGATCAGGCGAGGCTCGATCATCAGCACGCGCGCCAGCTCGAGCAGCTTCTGCTGGCCGCCCGAGAGCTGGCCGGCCGGGAGGGCGAGCTTGTCGCCGAGCCCGCAGAAGCCGAGGACCTCGAGCGCCCGCTGGCGCGACGCGCGCTCCTGGCCGCCGACCGTGCCGGGCCGGAACCAGTTGTTCCAGAACCGCTCGCCTGCCTGCTGCAGCGGCACCAGCATGGCGTTCTCCAGCACCGTCATGCCGGGAAAGGGCCGCGGGATCTGGAACGTGCGGGCGAGACCCAGGCGGAAGATCCTGTCCGGCGACAGGCCGCCGATGGCATGGCCCTCGAAGCGGATCTCGCCGGCCGTGGGCGCCAGGGATCCCGCGATGAGGTTGAACAGCGTCGTCTTGCCCGCACCGTTGGGACCGATGAGACCGGTGATGGTGCCCTTCGCCACCGTGAGGTCGACGCCATCGACGGCCTTCATGCGGCCGAACGACCGTTCAACGCCCCTGACCTCCAGCATGCCTGCGAACCACCCCGCTCCCGCGACGCGACAATCAACCACGACCTTCGGAACAGGAAAAGGTGTCAGCGACGCTTCAGTGCGGTGACCTCGATCTCGACCTTCATCTCCGGCATGGCGAAGCCGCACAGGATCGTGGTGCTCGCCGGCCGGGGATCGGAGAAGGTCTCGCCCAGGATGGACGACACCGCCATCACGTCGGCGCGGTCGGTGAGGAACACCCGCACCCGCACGATGTCGGCCATCGTCGCCCCGGCCTGCGCCAGCGTCGCGGCGATCGTCTCCAGCGCCTTGCGCGCCTGCGAGGCGGCATCGGGCGCGATCGTGTCGGCGGCGAAGTCGTAGCCGGCGGTGCCCGACACGAAGACGAAGTCGCCGTCGATGACCGCGCGGGAATAGCCGGCCCAGGTCTCGAACTTGGACCCTGTTGAGAGGGTCCGGCGGCTGTCGGCGCTCATGCGGCTCACCCTGCGTTGCGCCGGCAGGGTGGACGCTGCCCGCCGCTTTGCCAAGCGGCAGACGGCGGTGGCCATCAATACGAGCAGTCGGACCTGCGCTGGGCGAAGGCGAGCTGCTTGTCCACGCTCGCCGGCTCGATCCCCGCCGCGAGCATGACGTCGCGGGCCTTCGCCGGCTCGGCGCCGAGCGCCACGAGGGTGTTCAGGCCGAGGCGTCCGTAGCTGCCGCCGCCCGGCATCGCGCGGCGCTCGAGCAGGGCTATGACCGCCGGAAGCGCGGCGGCGCCTTCGGTCTTCATGGTGCACAGGGCGGTCATGCCGGCGAGATAGGGATGCTGCCAGGCTTCGACGTCCTTGGCGCCGGCGGCCCGCTGGGCGGCCGCCGCATCCAGGAGCGTGAGGATCACGGGCACGGCGTCGCGGCCCAGGGCCGACAGGCGACGCAGCGCGGTGTAGCCGTGCACCCGCATCACCGGGTCGCCGGCGAGCCAGACGAGATCGTCCCGCCGTCGGCGGATATCGTCGTCGGGGAGGGCGGCGATGGCGCCAGAGATGGCGTGGCCCTCGTCGCGCAGCGAGCGCGGCGGCGCCGGGGCCGGGCCCCGGGCGAGCTTGCGCAGCCGGTCGAACAGCACGTCCGCCACCTCCCCGGCATAGCCGGGCCGGACGGCGGGGCCGAAGCGCACGGCCGCCCAGGCGGTGTAGGGCACGGGCACCCGCTCGTCGCGAAGCAGGGCGAGGGCCGCCTCCGCCTGCTCGGCGTCCATCCGGTTCTGCATGACGACCGCGTGGAGGAGGTCGTCCGCGATGGCCTGTCCCGCCTTGGGCAGGGCGCCCTCGCGGGCCAGGAGCGCCTTCGCGGTGGCCACGGGGGCCGGGCGGCCGATCCCCGCGAGGCTTAGATCGATGCGCAGCGTCTGCGCGAAGAAGGCGACCCAGTCGGGCGAGAGCTGACCCTTCCAGGCATTCCGGGTTTCGGACGAGCGCAGGAAGGCCGGCTTGAGCTCCAGGCCGGAGAGCCCCGCATAGGTCGGGACCAGCACCGGAAACAGCGGCGCGAAGAGCACGGCGGTGCGCCGATGGCGCTCGACCAGGGCGCCGTTCTCGACGACGTGGAGCGCCAGGCGTTGTGCCCGCACCGTGTCGGCCGAGATGCTCAGGCCGGCCCCGGCGGGGCCTTTCCCATCGGCCACCATGCCCTCCGACACGACGACCGCGGCGTCGCCGAGGCGGCCCGGTTCGCTGACCAGGCATCGGCCTTCCACGAGCGCCGCCCGCATCAGCTCCGCCGAGCGCGCCGTTTGCCGCTCGGCGGGTATGGAGATGACGGGGCCGTTCTCCTGGATCGCGACGTCCGGGCAGGCGCCGCCGCCCGTCGCGAGCCGGAAGGACACGGCCGGGGTCGCGGGTGTCGCGGGCTGGTCGGCCCTGAAACCCGCGGGGTCGACGAGAACCTTGGTCGCGGCCCCCGTGAGCAGGAGCCGTCGGCACAGGTCGCCGCAGACCGCGTCGCGCGATCGCAGGCCGTCGCGCAGCGCGATGACGAGCCCGCGTGCGGCGGAAACGGCCTCCGCCCTGTCGTCCTTGACGAGGGCGGCGACCCGGTCCTCGGTCTTGGCGTTGTACACCGCGGGCGGCAGGGTCATGGCGATCGCCGCGACGACGGCGCTGGCGATGGCGCTGCGAAAGCCCATGCGCGCCAGCCCGACGAAGGACAGGCGCCAGGCGACGACCGCGAGCGCCAGCGTCGGGATGGCCGCCATGAGCACGAAGATCGGCAGGCCGATGATGGAGATCGCGGCGAACACCGCGATCGGCCAGCCCACCAGGCAGAGGACGCCCAGCGCCGCGACGCCGACGACGAAGGCGTTCAGGGGCAGGGATCGCAGGCCCACGATCGGCATGGAACGGCTCCGTCTCGACCCGCCGACCTTGCCGGGCCGGGCGTAAAGACATTGGCGTTCTTTCATCTTCGATGAGGGCCGCGCTCGTGTCGTCCTTGACGGAGGGTGAATCCGCACCGGAGACCGTGCTGCCATGGGGAACACGGGCCCAGGGCCGGCGATCGTTAACGCGCGGCCAACGCTTGGATGCTATCGGGTTCTTGAATTCGTAGGCTTTCGATGCAGCTTCCCCACGTGCAGCCCCCGAGCGTCAGCCGCATGGCGCTCTACGGCGTTGACTGGACCACGGCCGACGTCGCGCGGCGCGTGCTGGCGCGTGTGGAGCCCTGGCTCCACGCCATGGTGCTGGAGACCATCGACGAGTCGATCCACCGTTCGTCGGTCATCGCCGACATCCTCACGCCCAACCGCACCGAGCTGGCGGAGCTTGAGGCGGCGCATCTCAGGATTCTGCTGCAGGCCGACTTCGGCGACGCCTATGCCGGCTCGCAGGAGCGCTCGATGCTCCTGTGCAACCGCCTCGGGCTCGGGGCCCGCGTGCGCAACTCGGTGCTGAACCGCCTGCCGGACCTCACCGATTTGCGGCGCGGCTGGGCGTCGCGGCTTTGGCCCGGGGGCGCCCGGGAGCGCCGGCATCTCTCGCGGCTCATCATGTTCGATGTCGCCAACGCGATCACGGTCGACCAGCAGCTGACGCGGGCAGGCGTGGACGACCGCCGCACCACGCTCGCCGACCAGATGGACATGTTCCAGAAGGCCATGCACGGCATCAGCGCCACCATCGTGCAGGCCGCGACCGACCTGAAGCGCAACGCCGAGGCGACGCAGCAGCAGATCGAGGAGACCCGCACGGCGCTGGAGGCGGTCGACCGTTCGGCCGATGCCAGCCGCGCGGCCCTCGTCGACAACGTCGCGGCGGCCGACCGGGTGTCGGAGACGATCCAGTCCCTCGAACGCCAGTCGGCCGGCGTGCTCGCGAAGGCGGAGTCGGCGCGCGGCACGGTGCTGGAGACGCACCGCTCCATCGAGCGCCTGTCCACCTCGACCTCCGCCATCGCCTCCGCCGTGACGATGATCTCGGACGTGGCGGCGCAGACGAACCTGCTGGCGCTCAACGCCACCATCGAGGCGGCGCGGGCCGGCGAGGCGGGCAGGGGCTTCGCGGTTGTCGCCTCCGAGGTCAAGAGCCTCGCGGCGCAGACGGTGCGTGCGGCCTCCGACATCAAGGCCCTCATCGACAGGGTGAGCCACGACGCCTCGCTGGCCACCTCGCTGCTCTCCAGCATCTCGACCACGGCCGAGGACCTGCGGCTCGTCGCGCCCATCATCCGCGACGCGGTGGAGGAGCAGGCGCGCGCCCAGGCCATGCTCGGCGGCGTCATCGACATCGCCTCCACCCGCACGGGGGCGGTGCTCGACAGCGCCGCGGCCATCCGCCAGGCCTCGCAGAACACCCAGGCGGCGGTGGCCCGCATCACGCGCGAGGCCGACGGCGTGGGCGCGCAGGCCCAAGCGTTCTCCGCCGCGGTGGACGAGTTCCTGGCGCGGCTGCAGACCTCGGCGGCGTGAACGCCACGCGGACGCGGCCGGCCGGGCGTGCTAAGCACGCGTCCCGCGAGGACGCGACATGACCGACGAGCCCGACGACACCTCTCTCCGCCCGCCCTTCTGGCGCACCACCACGCTGGAGGACATGGACCCGGCGCAATGGGAAAGCCTGTGCGACGGCTGCGGCCGCTGCTGCCTGGTGAAGCTCGAGGACGAGGACACGGGCACCATCCACGCCACGGACATCGCCTGCCGGCTGTTCGACGCCGGCAGCTGCCGCTGCCGGGACTACGCCAACCGCACGCAGGCCGTACCGGATTGCGTCGGTCTCACGCCGGAGGCCGTGCGCACCCTCACCTGGCTGCCGCCCACCTGCGGCTATCGCCTGGTGGCCGAGGGCAAGGACCTGCCCTGGTGGCACCCGCTGGTCTCCGGCCGCGCCGAGACGGTGGTGGAGGCGGGCGTGAGCGTGAAGGGGCGGGTGCACGCGTCGGAAGACGAGGTGGCGCTGGAGGATGTGGTGGACCGTATCCGCCGCTGGCCACTGGCCTGGCCGAAGCGCGCGAGGGGGCGGGGGCCGGCCTGATAGAGCTGCGACAAGATTATAGGAAAATAGTCTTGACAGCGTCACGCTAACCGAGTAGTTTCTGGTCATTCTCCACAATTGCACCCGGCGGAACCAGCAACGGTTGCTGTGATCTGATCAATCACTGCAATGAAACAACCATTGGTCCTCCGCCGTTTCCGGGTAGGAGAAGTTCATGACCAAGTATATTCCAAATGAAGATTTTATGGAAGGCATTCGTCAACGATACGACGAAGGAGTTCCGATCGAGAACATCGTGTCGGATACCGGGCTGGACCGACGAAAGATTTATTCCCTCTTGGGCCACCAGCCCGAGGGCCATGGTCCTCCAACGGAGGATCCTCTCGTCGACGGAGTCCGGACCGCACTGCTGCGCCGGCTCTGGCTCAATGCCGATCATCAGGTCGCCGAGATCGAGCGGCGCCTGGCGGCGGCGCCGCCCGACGCACCGCCCGAGCGCGAGACGCGCACCCTGGCCGTGCTCGCCAGGATCGTGCGCGAGCTGAGCGCCGCCGAGGCGGTCAGCGATGCCACGCGGTCGCGCCGTGCCAAGGCACGGGCCGATGCGGCGCGGCGCCGGGAGGCCGACGATGACGGACAGCCCCGTACCCTCGAACAGCTCCGCGACGAGCTGGGTCGACGTCTTGAACAGCTCCGCAGCGCTCGGGCTGCAACCGGAGCTGCTGGCGACGTGCCGCGAGGCTGACTTCGCGCTGATGATGGCCGACTGGCTGACCTTCAGCCGGTCCGACCAGCGCCCGCCGCCGGCGGCGCGGGACGGCACGCCCTGGCGGGTCTGGCTGGTGCTGGGCGGGCGCGGGGCGGGCAAGACGCGCACCGGCGCGGAATGGGTGAGGGGGGTGGCGGCCGGCCGCCCCCCGTTCGCATCGAAGCCCGCGCGGCGCATCGCGCTGGTGGGGGAGACCTTCGCCGACGCCCGCGAGGTGATGATCGAGGGCGTGTCAGGCCTTCTCTCCGTGCACATGCCGGCCGAGCGCCCGCGCTGGGAGCCCTCCCGGCGGCGCTTGCTCTGGCCCAATGGCTGCGTGGCGCAGGTGTTCTCGGCCGAGGATCCCGAGAGCCTGCGCGGGCCGCAATTCGACGTCGCCTGGCTCGACGAACTCGCCAAGTGGAAGCATCCGCAGGAGACCTGGGACATGCTGCAGTTCGGCCTGCGCCTCGGCGACTTCCCGCGCCTCGTGGCCACCACCACACCGCGCGCCGTGGACCTGGTGCGCCGGCTGGTGTCCGATCCGTCGGTGGCGCTCACCCGCGCCTCCACCACAGCCAATGCCATGAACCTGGCCGCCGCCTTCCTCGACAGCGTCACCGCGCGCTATGCCGGCACGCGGCTCGGGCGCCAGGAGCTCGATGGCGAATTGATCGAGGACCGATCCGACGCGCTGTGGTCCCGCGAGCTCATCGAGGCGCGGCGCGAGGCCGAGCCGCCGCCGCTGGTGCGCATCGTGGTGGCGGTGGATCCGCCGGCGACCTCCGGCGCCAGGGCCGATGCCTGCGGCATCGTGGCCGCCGGCATCGACACCGCGGGCGTGGTCCACGTGCTCGCCGACGGCAGCGTCCAGGGCGTGAGCCCGGCCGGCTGGGCGCGGGCGGCGCTGGCCGTGCACCGCCGGCTGGAGGCCGACGCACTGGTGGTGGAGGTGAACCAGGGCGGCGAGATGGCCGAGGCGGTGCTGCGCGAGGCCGACCCGCTCGTGCCGGTGACGCCGGTGCGCGCCACGCGGGGCAAGGCCCTGCGGGCCGAGCCCGTGGCGCTGCTCTACGAGCAGGGTCGCGTGCGCCACGCCGGCAGCTTCCCGGCGCTGGAGGACGAGATGTGCGATTTCGGCCCCACCGACCGCGGCTACGCCCTCTCCGGCGGCCGCTCGCCCGACCGCCTCGACGCCCTGGTCTGGGCGGTGACCGCCCTGGCCCTGCAGCCGAGAGGCGCGCCGAGGGTGAGGCGGTTGTAGGCGCCTGCAGCCTTTCATTCGCCCCCGCCCTTCTCATCCCGGACCCACCCCATGATCCTCTCGCGCCTCTTCGGCCGCGGGCCGCGTGCGCATGCGCCGGCTGCGGAAGCCAAGGCCTCGCGCACGGCTGCGGTGTTCGCCTGGCAGGGCGTCGGACGCCCGGTGTGGACGCCGCGCGACTACGCGGCGCTGGCCCGCGAGGGCTACCAGCGCAATCCCGTGGTGCATCGCGCCGTGCGCATGGTGGCCGAGGCGGCCGCGGGGGTGACGCTGGTCGCCTATGACGGCGAGCGCGAGGTGCCGGACCATCCGGTTCTCGGCCTCCTCGCCCGCCCCAACGCCCGCGACGGCGGCGCTGCCCTGCTGCAGGCGCTCTACGGCCACCTGATGGTGAGCGGCAACGCCTATCTCGAGCGCGTCGACATTGCCGGCGTGCCGCGCGAACTGCATGCCCTGCGCCCCGACCGGGTGAGGGTGGTGCCAGGCCCGGACGGCTGGGCGCAGGCCTGGGACTACACGGCGGGCGGGCGCAGCGTGCGCCTGGAGACCCCGCCGGACGGCCCGGCGCCTGTGCTCCATCTCGCCCTGTTCAACCCGCTCGACGACCACTACGGCCTCTCGCCCATGGAGGCGGCGGCCGCCGCGCTCGACGTGCACAACGCGGCGGGCGCCTGGAACAAGGCCCTGCTCGACAACGCCGCCCGTCCCTCGGGCGCGCTGGTCTATGCCGGGCCAGCCGGTGCCACCCTGGGCGAGGAGCAGTTCCAGCGCCTGAAGGCGGAACTCGAGGCAGGCTTCCAGGGCTCCGCCAATGCCGGCCGGCCCCTGCTGCTGGAGGGCGGGTTGGACTGGAAGCCGCTGTCGCTTTCGCCGCAGGAGATGGATTTCGTCGAGGCCAAGGCGGCCGCGGCGCGCGAGATCGCGCTGGCCTTCGGCGTCCCGCCGATGCTGCTGGGCCTGCCCGGCGACAACACCTACGCCAACTTCGCCGAGGCCAACCGCAGTTTCTGGCGCCAGACGGTGCTGCCGCTCGCGGCCCGCACCGCCCAGAGCCTCGCCCACTGGCTCGGCTCCGCCTGGCCGGGCGCCCTGCGCCTGGAGCCGGATCTCGACCGCATCGACGCGCTGACCGCCGAGCGTGGCGAGTTGTGGGCGCGCGTGGGAGCGGCCGATTTCCTGAGCCGCGACGAGAAGCGGGCGGCGGTGGGGTATGGGGCGGAGGGGGGCGGGGTTGGCATCAAGGGTGGCTGGGCCGGCTCCGATACGGTGGGCGGAGACCTCAGCGTCTCACCCGCCGGCGGAGGTGGCGGGGGCGATCTTGGCGGTGGGGCTGGCTCAGGAACTCGCCAAAGCTGGCGGGAACAGCCACGTGTACCGGCGGGCAGTGAGGATGGGGGGCAGTGGACCAGCGAGAACCTCCCTGATCATTCCTTGATTGGCGGGGCCGGCGATGACGACTTGACGACAGGCGCGCCAAAGCTGACAAAAAACATTCGTGAGGTGGCTCGGCGGCTGGAAATCGACCCCATCGAATTCCGGGCATTGATACATCGTCTAAAAGACGACCTGGGCTTTGGAGGCGCTGACGAACTCGAGTTTGATTTCGAAGGAAATGCATTTTTCAATGGGGAACACCTTGGAAACATAAAGGACTATAGAAAATGAGCATGACAATACCCCTTAGGTTGGTGTCCCTTGTCTTGAGGGGCGACACATTGGACCCAGCCGAGTGGACGACGTTCTTCAATAAAACGCCGTGTAGTTGGGCTGTTAAGGGTCAGCGTATCTGTAGAGTGGGTCGAACAATTGAAGGCACTGTAAGCAAGACGGGCCTTTGGGTGTATTGTCCAGAGCATCGGGAGGATCCGAAAAGTATGGACTTCATGGTGAAATCGATGTTGGACGAGCTATCGTTGCCCAATGATATTTTCTTGAAAAGGAAAAAATACTCCTCAATTCAGTGCGAGATATCGATGTATTTCGACAATCATTCAGGAGACAATCCGCCGTCATACTCGTCTGATACTGTAAAATTGGCTGCCGAGTGCAGTGCGAAGATAAAAGTGGATGTTTGGGAGCCAGAGCAGTCAGGTCATTGAGATAGGATCATCAGACCTGGTCTCTCCTTTCTGGACAACATAATCGTCCTGACGCAGAGCAAATTCCCCTCCTAACCTTCGCACCCCTCCCATCCTCCTCATCCTGAGCAGGCCGCATAGCGGCCGTGTCGAAGGGCGCAGAACTGTGCCGTGCCCGGCATCCTGCGTCCTTCGACACGCCGGCTCCGCTGGCTGATCAGGATGAGGACGTATTGAGGTTGAAATCGGATGTGGCGGATACATGCTTGAAATTGCTAAAGCAAAGGACATCTAGGAAATGAAAAAATATCATGGGATCAATGGGTTGCTAGAATTTTGCACGCTTCTGCAAAGCAAAAATATTCATTTCAATATGAATATGTATTCGGCAGACTCCATCACAGTTACATTGACTCTGGTAGGGGCGCGCGTAGAGGTCTCATTTCAACAAAATGGGACGAATTATTCGGTGTTCGAAGGCAGTGAAGCCACGAGTTCCGATCTGTCGATGGTTTTGAAGATGATAGCCGAGGAAAACTAGTACTTTCTGCGTCTGCTGCCGGAAACCCGGGAACCTGGCTTTGCTCGCAATTGCACGTGGACCTCGGGCGCGCGTGGGGGCGGTGGAATTCCTGAGCCGCGACGAGAAGCGGGCGGCGGTGGGGTTTGGGGCGGAGGGGGGCGGGGCTGGCAGCAAGGGTGGATGGGGAAGCCCTGATCCCGGCGTAGAGTTACCGTCAAATTCCGAGAGCCGGGATGTCTCAACTGACGATCACTGGAGGAAGCAACCGAGAGTACCACCTGGCTCACCGGATGGCGGCCAGTGGACGAGCTCCAAAGGGGCTCGTCCAAGTGAGGGAACACAATCAGACCACGAGGGAAATCAGAGGACGAAAATCTCAGACATAGTCAAGATTTGCGTGCCGACTGACATATTGAGAGAAGTCGACAGTTTCGGGAACAAAAGCTACACTGCCATTGATGAGTGCCACGATGGGTTTCAGTTGAAGCGCTTTGGCGCAGGCAACGCTCCCGGATTGATGCGACAACCAGATATTCAGAAGCGGAATATACTATTAATTTTCAAGACGATGAAGTAATGGACGAACGGCTATTTGCGTTTCCCGGATCACTCTCCATCGATCCGGAAGTTCTTGTACAAGGTCAAGCATTCTTCGACGCTGCGCGAGCCGCGGACCCTGACAAAGATTGGATCTTGGCTTTCGAATGGGCTGACGATCGTCGCTATCGAATCCCTGGCACAAACAACTGGCGCGTGATGGGAGCGGGCCTAGACGTGTGTGTCTACAAGCGGCGGTGTGTGCCACCGAGCGTGATCGTGTCACTCAGCGGAGTTCCGTTGGTTGTCAAGATGAGGGCTGACGTCCTGAGCCAATCAAAACAGCGACGCCTGATCTCGGACCCGCAGAATCCGTCGAACATTCTATTGCGTTGACGTGTGGCCGGCGGCCGCCAAGGAGGAAGATCAAACGTCATCCGCCCGATGCTTGGCCGCCTGCGCCTACAACAAGACTCTGCTCAGGCTGGCTCGACAGAAGCCGCTGTCGCTCTCGTCGTCAGAGTGGTAACTGATGCCGCCCAGCGATAAACATGCTAATCGCCGGTCAATGCGCGTTGGGGTGGCCGCCGATTGCGCTTTCGACGGGGGATGACTTGAAATGCCCGCCTCTGCTTGGTGATTTCGTAGAGGATGATGCCGGATGACGTCCCGAGATTCAGGCTCTCAACGATGCCATACATCGGGATATTGACGCACAGCACACTACGGTCGAGTGCTTGCGCACTGATGCCGGTTGCCTCGTTGCCAAACCAGACGGCAAGCTTCTTGTACTGCGTGTAGTCATGCTCGTGCAGGACAGCATTTTGGCGCCCCTTCGTGTAGGGCGATGTCACGATCGAGACGAACCCGTTTCTTTCGAGGTGCTCCAGACAGGCTTCCGTCGTTGGAAATGTCTTCACAAAGCTCCACTTGATCGCAGAAGCCGACACATTCCCCAGTTTCCTGCGTTCCCGCATGTCACGCCACTCGGGCGGCAGAAGGGATCTCCTGGACACCACGTAGGCCTTCTCAACGCCAAGCACATTCACGTTTCGAATGACCGATCCGACGTTTCTGATGTCGTCCGGTTCTTCGATGACCGCGATCAGATATCGACACCGAAAGCCCTTGATCCGGTTCGCACGGGCGCGAACGCTTCGGGTTTGCGTGTCAGTGGTGTTCATTTTTTGGGCTCTCTGTCCATGGGGTCGGTCGCAATAGAAACAATTCCCTCGATCATGGCTCTAAGATTTTTGAACAAAATTCTGATGCGAGGGGTAATAAAAAGCCATAGACCAGAAGTTGGCTCTATGCACAGAATGAAGAAAAGGCAACTCAAGCGAGAAGAACGGGGCAAAATTTGATGCCGCCGCGCCGTTTGGACAATCACCAACAAGCCCGTTCCCGGGCCGCGGCCGACACTGTCAGGCGTCGAAGTGTGTACCAAGGTCCCGCCGCGGCGTGGCCGAGGGCGTGGCTCGGGGCAGTGCGTGGTTCGGCGGGGTTCACCGGGACGAGATGATCATGGCCATCCTGCGACCGGAGCGGGAGCGCTGGGTGTGAGCTCGCCTGGGCGTCCGTCGACCCGCCTTCCTTGCGGGCTGCCGACACGAGGATGTCGGGTGGTCGAGAACGATCCGAACACCGCCTGAGTCGCTTCCGCAGTCCCACACACCGGAGCCGTGCCATGGCCGTCGACGCGGTTCCCTCGATGATCGACGCCTTCGTGACCCGCGCCGACCTCGCGGATCTCGCGCTGTTCATCTGGGCCAGCGGGGCATCCACCGCGGCGGCCATGCTGCTGCGCGAGCTGGCCGCCGCCAACCGCCGCTTCGACGCCTTCGTGCGTGAACTGCACCGCTTCAACGCCCGCCACGCGGACGACTGACGAACCGCTGCCCCGCAACCCTGGAGATCACCATGCCGCGACGCGATGAGCGCCGCGGGACGGCGGCCGTGCGCCCGCCGGATCCCGCGGATGTCTTTGCCACCTTCCTGGCCCTGCTGGCCCGGCTGTCCTCCACCGGACGGCGCCCGGGCCAGGCGCCACGCCCGGGGAGGTAAGGCCATGTCGCACGCTCCCCTGGCGCCCGTCTGGCCACCCACCGCTCCGCCCTCCGTGCCGCTGCGCCCGGCGCCGCGGCCGGGCCCGCTGGCCGCCGCCGAGACCAAGCGCGTCGACGCGGCGCTGAGCGCCGCCGGCGACGGCGTCTTCGAGGGTTATGCCAGCCTCTTCGGCGTGGTGGACCTCGGCCGCGACATGGTGATGCCCGGCGCCTTCGCCGCCAGCATCGCCAGCCGCGGCGCGGGCGGCATCAGGCTCCTGTGGCAGCACGATCCCGAGCAGCCCGTCGGCCGCTGGGAGAGCGTCGTGGAGGACGAGAAGGGCCTCTTCGTGCGCGGCATCCTGAACCTGAAGGTGGCCCGCGCCCGGGAGCTCCACGCCCTCATGCGCCAGGGCGCGCTGGACGGGCTGTCGATCGGCTACCGCACGGTCAACGCCCGCACCGAGCCGCGCACCGGGGTGCGCAAGCTCTTCAAGCTCGATCTCTGGGAGGTGTCGCTCGTCACCTTCCCCCTGCTTCCCGCCGCGCGCGTCGCCGCGGTGAAGGCGGCTTCACCGCCGCGTCCGCCGCGCCCGGCCCGCCGCCGGCTGCGCACCCTCTTCGTCAACTCCGGGATCCCGACATGACCGACACGCCCGCCGACCTCGACACCAAGGCCCGCTCCGGCGAGGCCTACGCCACCCTCGACGACCTGAACCGCGTGTTCGCTCACTACCGCGAGGCGAACGAGGACCGGCTCGGCGAGCTCGCGGCGAAGTCCGCCGCCGATCCGCTGACCGAGGAGAAGCTCGCCCGCATCGACGCGGCGCTCGACGAGACGCGCAGCCGTCTCGACGCGCTGACGCTGAAGGCCGCGCGTCCCGCGCTCGAGACGCGCGCCGCCCCGGCCGACACGCTGGCCAGCGAGCACAAGGCCGCCTTCGCGGCCTATGTCCGCACCGGCGAGACGCAGGGCATGAAGGCGCTGGAAGCCAAGGCGCTTTCCGCCGGCTCGGGACAGGACGGCGGCTACCTCGTCCCGCCGCCGGCGGAACGCGAGATGCTGCGCCGGATGACGCAGATCTCGCCGATCCGCGCGCTGGCGACCGTGCGGGAGATCTCCACCGCGGTCTACAAGAAGACCTACTCGACCACCGGCCCGGTGGCCGGCTGGGTGGGCGAGACCGCGGCCCGTCCGCAGACCGCTAGCCAGGTGCTGGCCGAGCTCGCCTTTCCCTCAATGGAACTCTACGCCATGCCGTCGGCGACGCAGACGCTGCTCGACGACGCGGCGCTCGACATCGAGGCCTGGGTGGCCGACGAGGTCGAGACGGTCTTCGCCGAGCAGGAGGGCGCCGCCTTCGTCAACGGCGACGGCATCAGCAAGCCCCTCGGCTTCCTGTCGCCGCCCAGGGTCGCCCAGGCGGCGTGGACCTGGGGCAAGCTCGGCTACATCGTGACGGGTGCCGCAGGAGCCCTGCCGGCCGCCAACCCGTCGGACGTGCTCATCGACCTCGCCTATGCGCTGAAGGCCGGCTACCGGCAGAACGCGTCGTTCGTCATGAACCGCAAGACGCAGGCCATGGTGCGCAAGCTCAAGACCACCACGGGCGAGTATCTCTGGGCGCCGCCGCTCACCCCCGGCACGCCGGCCACGCTGATGAACTTCCCCGTGGTCGAGGCCGAGGACATGCCCGACGTCGCCGCCGACAGCCTGTCCATCGCCTTCGGCGACTTCCGTCGCGCCTACCTGATCGTCGACCGCCTCGGCATCCGGGTCATGCGCGATCCCTACACCGCCAAGCCCTACGTGCTGTTCTACACCACCAAGCGCGTGGGCGGCGGCGTGCAGGACTACGACGCGCTGAAGGTCCTGAAGTTCGGCACGGCGTGAGGCGTGGGCCTTCACGGCGCGTGAAGCGTCCAGCCTGCACCACCTCTCCGCACGTCTTCCCCGGGCTTGGCCCGGGGACCCACGACTGCGGAGCGGCAACGGCGAAGGCGTGGATGGCTGGGCCGGGCCCGGCCAGGACGCGGCGAGGTGGGCGCCTTGATGGCGGGCCCGAGGCGTCAGCGCTTCACCGCACGCCCCAGCCGCCGAGCACGCCGTCGATCCAGCCGCGCTGCGGGCCGACGAGAAGGCCCTGGGTCAGGGCCCCGCAGCGTGCCTTGCCGGCGCCCTCGGCCCAGACGGTGACGGCGATCACGCCGCCGCCGTCGAGGATCGGGCCGCCGGAATCGCCCTGGCAGGCCCCCGCGCCCGACGCGTTGCGGCCGGTGGCGGGGTCGGTGAGCCAGACGAGGATGCTGCTCGGGCCGAAGGGCTCGATGACGCCGAGCTCGGCCGTGCGGAACTGGCCGCCGCTCACCGCCGAACCCTCCACGCCGAGGCCGTAGCCGGCCACGGTCAGCCGCGCGTTCGGGCCCGGCCGGCCGGCCTGCGACAGGCCGATCGGCTCGAAGCCCGGAAGCGGTGCCGTGAGCCTCACCAGGGCCATGTCGATCGACCTCCGGCGGCCCTTCACGGCGCCCGCGTCGTAGCCCGGGTGCACGGCGATCTTCGCCGGTTCCAGCATCACGGGCTGCCCGCCGCCGTCCTTGTAGTGGACGCGGTAGGCGTTCGCGCCGGTGACGCAGTGCGCCGCGGTGAGCAGCACCGTCGGCGCGATGAGCGAGGCGGAGCAGAAGGCGCCGCGGTCGTTGAGCACCATCAGGGCATGGCGGGCGAGGCCCGTGTCGGGGCGTCCCTGCACCACGGCATGGGCCGGGCCGGCCGTGGCCAGTGCCACGACGGCAGCGACAATCCACTTCGGCATCGCAACCCGCATCTCTTCCGCCTCCGGCGACACATGGGCCGCTGCTTAGCACGCTCTCGCCGCGGCGCCAGCCATCTCGCTCGGGAGACACCGCCATGGCCCTCGACATCGTGATCCCACCCTCGGCCGAACCGCTGGGGCTCGAGGAGGCCAAGGCGTGGTTGCGCGTCGACGGCAGCGGCGAGGACGCGCTGCTCATGGCGCTCGTCGCGGCGTCCCGCGCCGCGGTGGAGGCGGCCTGTGGCCGCCTGCTGCTGACCCAGGGCTGGCGCCTGCGCCTCGACGCGTGGCCGGAACACGGGCCGCTTCGCCTGCCGGTGTCGCCCGTCACCGCCGTCACCGGCGTGACGGTCGTGACGGCCGGCGGTCCCGTCGACGTCGATCCGGGCTGCTGGGTGCTCGCCACCTCGCGCGATCCGCCGCGCCTCGTCTTCCTGCGGCCGCCGCCCCTACCCGATCCACCGGCCGGAGGCATCGCGATCACCGGCACGGCGGGCCTCGCCGGGGCGCCGTCCGCCCTGCCCGAGGCGGTTCGCCAGGCCGTGCGCCTGACGCTCGCCGCGCTCTGGGAGAACAGGGGCGACGCGGCCCTGCCCTGGGCGGTGCCGTCGGCCGCGCTGGCGCTGCTGCTCCCGTTCCGGAGGATCCGCCTGTGAGCCCGCTGCCGCCGCTCGCGTCCCTGCGCCAGCACCTCGTGCTGGAGGCTCCCGTCGATACGCCCGACGCCGCCGGCGGCCTGGCCCGCCGCTACGTCGCGGCGGGCTCCGCCTGGTGCGCGGTGACGCCGCTGAAGGCCAGCGACGCGCCGCTGGCCGACGCCCCGGCGCTCGCCATCACGCATCGCGTGACGCTGCGCTGGCGGGCCGGCGTGACGGCCGCCATGCGCTGGCGCGAGGGTGACCGCGTGCTCGACATCCGCACCGTCTTCGATCCCGACGAGCGGCGGCGCGCCCTCGTATGCCTGTGCCAGGAGACGCGACCGTGACCAGCCCCATCCTGGCTTTGCGCGCCGCCCTGCGCTCGGCACTGCTGGCCGATGCCGACCTCGTCGAGCGTCTCGGGGGAGCGCGGGTGTGGGACCAGCCGCCCCAGGGCACCAGTCCGCCCTACCTGCTCTTCGCCGAGGCCGAGGCGCGCGACTGGAGCGACGCCGACGTCGCGGGGCACCGGCACGCGCTCGCCCTCGTCGCGTGGTCGCAGCAGGCCGGCGACGCCGAGGCACTCGGCATCGTCGAGCGCGCCGCGCTCCTCCTCGACGGAGCCGAACCGGCGGTCGAGGGCCACCGGCTGCTGCTCCTGCGCGTGTCGGCGCAGGAAGCCTGGCGGCCCGATCGCCAGGGCCTGCGCCGCGCCGTGCTGCGGCTCACCGCCCTCACCGAACCCGCCTGACGAAAGGACCCGCCATGGCCGCCCAGAGAGGCAAGGACCTGCTGCTGAAACTCGACGACGGGGCGGGGGCGTTCGTCGCCGTCGCCGGCCTGCGCGCCCGCCAGATCACCTTCAACGCCGAGGCCGTCGACGTCACCCATGCCGGCTCGGCCGGCCGCTGGCGGGAACTGCTGGCGGGCGCCGCCGTGCGCCGCGCCACGGTGAGCGGCTCGGGCGTGTTCCGCGACGAGCAGTCCGACGCGCTGGTGCGCCAGGTGCTGTTCGACGACGAGATCCGCCCCTGGCAGGTCTGCGTGCCCGACTTCGGCATCGTGCAGGGCTCCTTCCATATCGCCAGCCTGGACTACCGCGGCGACCATGCGGGCGAGGTCACGTTCGACCTCACGCTCGAGAGCGCCGGCCCCCTCGTCTTCACCGCGATCTGACGGAGAGCCCCATGGTCAACGCGCGACGCGGCGAGGTCGAGGCGACGCTCGCCGGCCGCTCCTTCGTCTTCTGCCTCACCCTCGGCGCGCTGGCCGAGCTGGAAGCCGCCTTCGGCGCCAGCGACGTCGATGCGCTGGGCCGCCGCTTCGCGGCCGGGCGCCTCTCGGCGGGGGACCTGCGCACCATTCTCGTGGTCTCCGCCCGCGGCGGCCCGCGGCCACAGGATGCCGAGGCTCTCGCGACGCTGCCCCTGGGCGGCGAACTGCATCTCTTCGTCGACGCGGCGATCCGCGTCCTCGAAGCCGCCTTCGGCTCGGGCGCGGACCCCTCACCGCGCCCTTGAGCCCCGCAGGACGCCGGCCCGCCCGGGGCGAGGGAACTCTCTCCCGCCCCTTTCCCTGGGCCGAGGCGCTGGCCTTCGGGCTCGGCGTCCTGCGGTGGCCGCCCGCCGCCTTCTGGTCCGCCACCCCGCGCGAACTCGCCGCCGCGGCGGGTCGGCGCGGCGGTCCCGGTGGCGAGCCTCCGGACAGGGCGGTCCTGGGAGAGCTGCTGGCGCGGTTTCCCGACTGAGACCGCTCACCGTCCCGCCAAAGGAGGTCCCATGGATCCCACAGCGCAGTTCACCGACACCCTCCAGGCCGCCGGCCGCGACATGGAGCGCCTGACGGCCATGGCGGAGAAGCTCTCGGCTTCGCTGGCCGGCGCCTTCGCCACCGGCATCGCACGGGGCAAGAGCTTCGACGACGTGCTGAAGGGGGTCGCGCAGCGGCTCGAGCAGACGGCGTTGAAGGCGTCGCTGCAGCCCCTGCAGCAGCTCGTGGCGTCGGGGGTCGGCACGGTGACGAGCGTCCTGGGGAGCGCGCTCACGTCCGCGCTGGGCGGCTTCGCGGGCTCGGGGGGCGGGGAGGGGGTCTCGGCCGCGGCGCCCGTGATGCGGGCGGCGAGCGGGGCCGTGCTGACGACGCCCACCTACTTCCCCACCGCGGGAGGCCTGGGCCTGGCGGGCGAAGCCGGGGCGGAGGCGATTCTGCCCTTGGAACGCGGCGGCGACGGCCGCCTCGGCGTGCGCGCCAGTGCCGGCACGCGGCCCGTCGCCGTCACGGTCAACGTGGCGACGCCGGATCTCGACGGGTTCCGGCGATCGGAAGCCCAGGTCTCCGCCGCCATCGCCCGGGCGGTCGCCCGGGGGCAGCGGGCGCTGTAGGCCGCTCAGGCGGCCGTGCGCAGCATGGCCGCGATTTCGTCCTTCAGCTTCAGGCGCTTCTTCTTGAGGCCTTCGAGGGCTTCGTCGCTCGCCGGAGCCACGTCGGCTTCGATGCGATGGATCTCGCGGTTCAGGGTCTCGTAGGTCTCGGCCAGACGCGCGAAATGGGCGTCCTTGATCTTCAGGGACGAGATGGCTGCGGCGCTGCTGGGAAACTCCTCGTGCAGGCCGTGGGGGACGTGGGTCATCTCTCGCTTCTCCTCGCATGACGGGGCGCAGGGCGCCCTCCGTCGCGTATCTGAGCCCTCAACCGCCTCGCCCGCCTTGAGCAGGATCAACCCCCGGAGAGGTCCCCATGCCGGCCCCCTTCCACGAGGTGCTGTTTCCCGTCGACATCGCGCTTCGCGCGCGGGGCGGGCCGCGGCGGCGTACCGACGTCGTCGTCACGGGCTCGGGCCGGGAGGAGCGCAACGCCCGCTGGGCCCACTCGCGCCGCCACTACGAGGCCGGCTACGGCGTGAAGACCCTGGCGGCGCTCGCCGAGGTCGTGGCCTTCTTCGAGGAACGCCGCGGCCGGCTCTACGGGTTCCGCTGGCGCGACAGGCTCGACGACCGCTCGTGCCGCCTGGGCACCCTGCCGACGCCGTTCGACCAGCCGATCGGCACGGGCGACGGCACGACCCTGAGCTTCCAGATCGCCAAGACCTATGGCTGGGCCTTCGCGCCCTATGTGCGGCCCATCCGCAAGCCGGCGGCCGGCAGCGTGACGGTGGCCGTGGGCGGCCAGCCCGTGTCGGCCGCCGACCTGTCGATCGATGCCGCCAGCGGGCTCGTGACCTTCCGGGCCGGCCGCGCTCCCGCGCCCGGCGCCGCGGTCACCGCGGGCTTCCTGTTCGACGTCCCCGTCCGTTTCGACACCGACGATCTCGCCGTCGATTTCGCCGCCTTCGAGGCCGGGGAAATCCCGCAGATCCCCCTCATCGAGATCCTGCCCTGAGGACCCCACCATGCGTGACCTGCCTTCGAGCCTGCGCGAGGCGTTCGCGTCCGGCGTGACGACGCTCGCCCGCTGCTGGACCCTGCGCCGCCGCGACGGCACCGTGCTGGGCTTCACCGACCATGACCGCGACCTCGACCTCGGCGGCGTCGTCCATGCCGCGGGCACCGGCCTGGAGGGCTCCGACATGCACGGCGAACTGGGTTTCGCCGTGGGCGGCGGAGACGTCTCCGGCGCCCTCACGGCGCCCGGGCTGGCGGAGGACGACCTCGCCGCGGGCCTGTGGGACGATGCGCGCGTGGAGCTGTGGCTGGTGGACTGGCAGGCGCCGCAGACGCGCGTCCTGCTCGACGTCGGCACCATCGGCGAGGTGCGTCGCGCAGGCGCGGCCTTCGTCGCGGAGATGCGCGGCCTCGCCCACCGGCTCGACCTGCCACGCGGCCGGCTCTACCAGGCGCGCTGCGACGCCGACCTGGGCGACGCGCGCTGCGGTGTCGATCTCGCCGATCCGCGCTGGTCCGCGACGGGGTGGGTCGCCGCGACGGATGGGGTGTCGTGGTTCACCGCCACCGGGCTCGAGGCGTATGCCGACGGGCTCTTCAACGGCGGCCGGGTGACCTTCGCGCAAGGCGGGCTGGCGGGGCAGATGGCGCAGGTGCAATTGCACCGCCACGATGCGTCCGTCGTGTCGCTGACGCTGTGGGAGCCGGCACCCCGCGCCATCGAGCCCGGCATGGCCTTCACCGTTTCGGCGGGGTGCGACGGCAGCCTCGGCAGCTGCACGGGGCGCTTCGGCAACCTGCTCAATTTCCGCGGCTTTCCCCACATGCCGGGCAGCGACTACGTGCTGCGCAACATCCGCACCGGCGACGGCCGCATGGATGGTGGGAGCCTTTTGTCGTGACCGCCGGTCCCTCGGATGCGGCCCGCATCGTCGCGGAGGCGCGGGCCTGGATCGGCACGCCCTACCGGCACGCCGCCTCGCTGCGCGGGGTGGGCTGCGACTGCCTCGGCCTCGTGCGCGGTGTCTGGCGGGCGCTCTACGGCGAGGAGCCGGAACCCGTGCCGGCCTACTCTGCGGACTGGGCCGAGGCGGCCGGCGCGGAGACGCTGCGCGACGCGGCCGCCCGGCATCTCGCCGGCCGTCCGGTCGACGAGGCGCGGGCAGGGGACCTCCTGCTCTTCCGCTGGCGCGACGGGACGCCCGCCAAGCATTGCGGCATCGCCACCGGCCCCGGCCGCATGGTGCACGCGCACGACGGGGCGAGCGTGGCGGAGGTCGACCTCGGCCTCTGGCGCCGCCGCCTCTCCCACGCCTTCCGGTTTCCGCCCCTGCCGGAGTTCCGCCCATGAGCACCCTCGTCCTCCAGGCCGCCGGCGCCGTCGCCGGCGGGGCCATCGGCGGCCCGGTCGGGTCGGCGGTCGGTCGCGCCCTCGGCGGGCTGGCCGGCGCGGCGCTCGACGGCGGGCTCCGGCACAGCAGCCATACGGTCGCCAGCCGCAGCGTCGAGGGCCCGCGCCTCACCTCGCTGCCGGCGCTCGGCTCCAGCGAGGGCGCGCCCATCCCGCGCGTGTTCGGCCGGGCCCGGATCGGCGGCGAGATCATCTGGGCGACGCGCTACGAGGAGGTCGTCTCGGTCAGCCAGTCGACCTCCACCTCGGCGACGCGCACCTCGTCCAGCGGCGGCAAGGGCTCCCGCACGGCCGCGAGCGCGACGAGCGTCACGACCACGACGCGCTACAGCTATTTCGCCAACTTCGCCGTCGGCCTGTGCGAGGGACCCATCGCCTTCGTCCGGCGCGTCTGGGCCGACGGCAAGCTCCTCGACACGCGGACGCTCGCCATGCGCGTCCATCGCGGCACGCAGGACCAGGAGCCCGATCCGCTGATCGTCGCCAAGGAGGGCGCTGCCGCCGCGCCGGCCTACCGCGGAACCGCCTACGTCGTGTTCGAGCGCCTCGCTCTCGAGCCCTTCGGCAACCGCGTGCCGCAGCTCACCTTCGAGGTCGTGCGCCCGGTCCACGGTTTCGCCGACCGGATCAGGGCGGTGAACCTGATCCCCGGCGCGGGCGAGTTCGTGCTGGATCCGCAGCCGGTCTCGCGCGTCGGCGACCTCGGCGCGACGGTGGCCGAGAACACCCACCAGTGGCAGGCCGCCAGTGACTGGGGCGCCTCGCTCGACGCGCTGCAGGCCCTGTGCCCCAACCTGCGCCGCGTCAGCCTCGTCGTGGCGTGGTTCGGGGATGACCTGCGGGCTGGCTCCTGCACCGTCGCGCCCCGGATCGAGGATGCGGGGCGCAGCCATGTCGGCACCGCATGGAGCGTGGCCGGCCTGGACAGGGGGCATGCCCGTGTGGTGTCCCGCGCCGACGGCGTCCCCGCCTTCGGCGGCACGCCGTCCGACGCCTCCGTCGTCCGGGCCATCCGCGATCTCAAGGCGCGGGGGCTGGAAGTGACCCTCAACCCGTTCCTGATGATGGACGTCCCGGCCGGCTCCGGCCACCAGGACCCCTGGTCGGGCGCCGCCGACCAGCCGGCCTATCCCTGGCGCGGCCGCATCACCTGCGACCCCGCGCCCGGCCGGCCCAATTCCGCCGAGGGCACGGCGTCGGCGCAGGCGCAGATCGACCGCTTCTTCGGCCAGGCGCTCGCGTCGCACATGGTGCTGGCGGGCGACGCGGTGTCCTATGCGGGGCCCGACACGTGGTCGCTGTCACGGCAGGTCCTGCACTGCGCGGCGCTCGGCGTCGCGGCCGGCGGCGTCGACGCGGTCCTCATCGGATCCGAGCTCGTCGGACTGACGCGCGTCCGCGATGCCGCGGGACGCTATCCGGCGGTCGACCGGCTGGTCGCGCTGGCCGGCGAGGTGCGCCGGCTGGTGGGGCCCGCCACCGCCGTCACCTATGCGGCCGACTGGACCGAGTATGGCGGGCACTGGCCCGCGCCGGGCACGCTGCGCTTCCCGCTCGACACGCTGTGGTCAGCGCCGGCCGTCACGGCCGTCGCCATCGACGCCTGGTGGCCGATGGCCGACTGGCGGGACGGGCCTCTGCACGCCGACGCGAGCCGCTTTCGCGGCCCGCACGATCCGGACGGGCTGCTGGCCGGCACCGCCGGCGGCGAAGGCTACGACTGGTACTACGCGAGCGACTCGGACCGGCGCCTGCAGCGGCGCAGCCCCATCACGGACGGGCTCGGCAAGCCGTGGATCAACCGCCCGAAGGATCTGCAGGGCTGGTGGGCCTCCCCCCACGTCGAGCGCGACGGCGGCATCGAGACGCGATCCACGGCCTGGGTGCCGCAGGGCAAGCCGATCTGGCTCATGGAGGTGGGCTGCCCCGCCGTCGACAAGGGAGCCAATGCGCCCAACGCCTTCCCCGATCCGCGATCGACGGCCGCCACCCTGCCGCCGTTCTCCACCGGCGCACGGGACGACCTGATGCTCGCGCGCGGCGTGATCGCCGTCCTCACCCGTTTCGATCCCGCCGCGGCCGGCCATCCGGCCGGATCCAATCCGGTCTCGCCCGTCTATGGCGGGCGCATGGTCGACCCCGATCGCATCCATGTCTGGGCCTGGGACGCACGCCCTTTCCCGGCCTTTCCGAGCCTGGCGTCGGTGTGGGCCGACGGCGCCTCGTGGCAAACCGGGCACTGGCTGAACGGCCGGCTGGAGGCCGCACCGCTGGATCTCCTCGTCGCGGACGTGCTTGCGGCCACCGCCGTCGCCCCGGTGGGCCGCGTCGCGGTGGACGGATGGTGCCACGGCTTCGTCCTCGACCGTCCCCTCTCCGCCCGTGCCGCGCTGCAGCCGCTTGCCGAGGCCTTCGGCTTCGAGGCCGTGGCCTCCTCCGGAGAACTGCGCTTCCTGGCCGATGGCTCGCGCCGGTCCGTCGCCATCGCGCCGGACGACCTGGTGCCGGGTCGGGACGGGAGCCTCGTCCAGCGCGTTCGGGCGCAGGAAGCGGACCTCGTCGACGAGCTCACGGTCGGCTTCATCGATGCCGAGGGTGACTATGCCAGCGCGGCCGCGACCGCCCGGCGAGCGGGAGGAGCGAGCGTCCGCACCGCCCAGGTGGACCTTCCGGCCGTCCTCGACCGCGCCGTCGCCGAGACCATCGCCGAGCGTGCGCTGCACCGCGCCTGGATCGCGCGGGAAACGGCGACCCTCGTGCTGCGCCCGGGGCTGCTGGAGCTGGAACCCGGCGACACGGTGATGCTTCCCGCGCCGGGGGCCCCGGGCCCCTATCGCATCGTGCGGATCCGGGATGCGGGGCAGCGGGAGATCGAGGCCCGCGCCGTCCCCCCGCCTCCGGCATCGCCTCCCCCAAGGGCCAGACCCCGGCCGGGCACGGCGGCGGCGCCCTCGGTGGCCGGCCGTCCCCTGATCGTGACGCTCGACTGGCCGCTGGCCCGCACGGACCCGGCGGTGCTGCAGTCTTTCGCCGCGGCGGCCGATCCGTGGACGGGCCCCCTGGCCGTCTGGCGCTCCGTCGACGGGGCGTCCTACGCGCTGGCGGGCAGCATCGCCGCCGCGTCCCTGATCGGCCGGACCATGGCCCCGCTGCCGGCCGGGCCGCCGTGGCGGTGGGATCGCACGGCCGTCTGCGACGTGGTGCTGTCCGGCGACGGCCTCGTCGGTCGGGGCGACCTGGCCGCCCTGGCGGGCGAGGCCGTCGCGGCCGTGCGCGGCGCCGACGGGCAGTGGGAGGTCCTGGCCTTCGCGGCCGCCGACCTGGTCGGCCCGCGCCGGTTCCGGCTGAGCCGCCTGCTGCGTGGCCTCGGCGGCTCGGAGAGAGCGGCCGCGCGGCCGGCGCCCGCCGGCTCCGACGTGGTGATCCTGGACGGCTCGCTGTTCGACGCGGCGGTCGGCGCCGACGCGCTCGGCCGCGCGCTGCGCTGGCGGATCGGCCCGGCCACCGCCGACGTGGGCGATCCCGCGATGGTCTCGCTCACCGCGACGCCGGGTGCGGACGCGCTGCGGCCGCTGGCGCCGGTGCGGGCCGGGGCGCGGCGCACGGCGGATGGCGTCGCTCTCGCATGGATCCGCCGCAGCCGCCTCGGCGGCGATGCCTGGGAGCCCGTCGACACACCGCTGGACGAGGCCTCCGAACGCTACGAGGTCGACGTGCTGAAGGCGGGCCTCGTGGTCCGCACCCTGGGCGCCACGTCGCCCGCGGTGCTCTACCCCGCTGCGGCCGAACTCGCGGACTTCGGCGCGCCGCAGCCCACCCTGTCGGTCCGCATCGTCCAGCTCAGCGCCAGCGTCGGGCGCGGCGCCCCGCTGGAGGCCGTGCTGGCGGCCGCCTGATCCCACCCTCCGAGGATCCTCATCCATGTCAGACAGCACGCGGCTGCGGTTGCCCTACCTGGCGGCCGCACAATCCCAGAAGCACGTCACCCACAACGACGCCTTGCAGGTGCTCGATGCGCTGGTGCAGATCGCCGTTCTCGACCGCGACCGCCTCGTGCCGCCGACGGCTCCGGCGGAGGGCGATCGCCATCTCGTCGGCACCTCGCCGACCGGGGCCTTCGCCGGCCAGGCGGGCCGCCTGGCGGCCTTCGAGGACGGCGCCTGGCGCTTCCACCAGCCGCGTGCCGGGTGGCTCGCCTTCGTCATCGCCGAGCAGGCGCTGCGCCTGTTCGATGGCACCTCCTGGACCGATGCCGGCCTCGCCCTGCGCACGCTGGCGGGTCTGGCGGGCCTCGGCATCGGGGCGGCGCCCGACGGGCAGAACGCCTTCGCCGCGAAGCTCACGGGCGGGTACTTCACGGCCAGGACGGTCGCGGAGGGCGGCACCGGCGACGTCCGTCTCGCCCTGAACAAGGAGGCCCTCGGGCGCACCGTCTCGCACGTCTACCAGTCCGGCTGGTCCGGGCGCGCGGAAACGGGCCTCGCCGGAGATGACCGCTACCGCATCAAAGTGTCGGCCGATGGCGCCGCCTGGCACGATTGCCTGGTCGCCGATCCGGCGACGGGGGCCGCGAGCCTCCCGGGCGGCCTCACCGACATCGCCGGAGCTCCCCTCGGGGGCCTGCGCAATCACGTCGTCAACGGCGAGTTCGCCATCGCCCAGAGGGGCGCCGGTCCCTTCACGCTGGCCACCGGTTCGGTCTGGACCTTCGACCGCTGGGTGGCCGTCGGCACGGGCTCGGTCGCGGGGCAGGTCAGCCGGACGGCTGGCGTGCCCGACGGGCCACCCGGCTGGGTCGCGACCCTGAACGTCACCTCGGCGGCCGTCGGTGGCCTGGAATGGAGCACGCGGCTGGAGGACGTCTCGCGCCTCGCCGGGCGGACGGTCACGCTCTCCTTCTGGTACCGCACCGCCTCCGCGTCGTTCTCCGTGGAAGCCCGCCAGCTCTTCGGGGCAGGCGGCAGTCCGGCGGTCGTCGCGTTGCCGCCCACGGCGCTCGCCATCTCGCCGGCCTGGCAGAGGATCCGCTTCGTGGTCTCGCTGCCGCCGGTGCTGGGAAAGACCATCGGAACGGGGTCCTCCCTCGCGCTCCGGCTGCTGCTCACGGGGACCGCGCCGGCCACGCTCGACGTCGCGGGCGTGCAGCTCGAGGAGAGCCCGGTCGCGACGCCGTTCGAGCGGCGGCCGCCATCGCTCGAACTCCTGATGGCCCGCCGCTACTTCCGCCGCTCCGCCCTGGCCGTGCCCGCCGCCGACCTCGCGCTCGAGATGCGGGCCGCGCCGGTCGCCAGCGGCACGGGCCCCTACGACTACCTGGCCGAACTGTGAGGCTGACATGGACACGTCCTTCGACACCGCACTGGCCTGCGTGCTGCGCCACGAGGGCGGCTGGTCCGACGACCCGCGCGACCCGGGCGGTCCCACCTTCCGCGGCATCACGCTGTCGACCCTCGCCGCCCACCGCGGCCGGCCGGTGACGGCGGCCGAGCTGAGGGCGCTCGAAGCGTCCGACATCGCAGCGATCTACCGGGCCCGCTACTGGCGGGCGGTGGCGGCGGACCGGTTGCCGTCGGGCCTGGACCTCGCCGTCTTCGACCTCGCCGTGAACTCCGGTCCGGGCCGCGCCATCCGCCTGCTGCAGAGCGCGCTGGGCGTCACCCCGGACGGCCGCATCGGTCCGGCAACCCTGGCAGCCGCCGCCAGGGCCGATCCGCTGGCGGCGATCCGGGACCTGCAGCGAAGACGCCTCTCCTTCCTGCAGCGCCTCGCTGCCTGGACCGCCTTCGGCCGCGGCTGGAGCCGCCGCGTCGCCGATGTCGAGGCCGAGGCGATCCGCCTCGTCCGCGCCACGCCTGCGCCTTCCGTTTCAACAGCAAGGGACATTGCGATGATCGATACGAAATCCATTTTCCTCAGCCGCACCATCTGGGCCAACGCCATCGGCGTGGTCGCCTTCGGGCTGTCGGTGCTGGGCTTCGACACCAAGGCGATCGACTCCGGCGGTCTAGCCGATGCCGCTCTGCAGATCGTGACGGCGGGGAGCTTCGTCGCCTCGTCGGTCTTTCGTGTGCTGGCGACGCGGCAGCTCAGCGGCTGACGCAGACGCAAACCGCTGGACGCGGAAACTGGTATGATGACATGATCTCTCGGCCTGGCGCGTCAAGACGCCGGGCCGGGAGGCATGACATGGGCAAGCTCGTCCTTGCGCCCAACGGGCGCCATTTCCTGCGCGACGGCAGGGCGTTCTTCTATCTCGCCGACACGGTCTGGGCGACGTTCTCCAACGTGACGCTGGAGGAGTGGGCTCGCTATCTGGCGGTCCGGCGCCTGCAGGGCTTCACGTCCCTGCAGATCAGCATCCTGCCCATCACCCACGACCGCAGCGTGCCACCCACCGAGCTCGCACCCTTCGAAACGCAGCCCGATGGCCGCTGGATCCTGTCGCGGCCAAACCCGGCCTATTTCGACCGGGCCGAGCGCATGCTCGAGATGGCCGTCGCGGAAGGCTTCCTGCCGGTGCTCACGGTGCTGTGGTGCAGCTACGTCCCGGAGACGCGCTGCTCCCGCGGCAGCCCGATCCCGTCGGCCATGGCGCTTGCCGACGTCGCCCCCTACGCGACCATGGTGACGCGCCGCTTCCGCCGCTTCGATCCCGTGATGGTGATCAGCGGTGACACCCGGTTCGAGTCGCCCGACGAGGCGCCCTACTACGGCGCGGCCCTCGAGGCGGTGCAGCGGGAGTGGCCGGACGCCACTGTCTCGATGCACCTCCATCCCGAAGGACACCTGCCGGCGCCGTTCGACACGGCCGTCGACTTCTACTCGTTCCAGTCCGGGCACCACGTGGCCCACTCCGACCGGCCCTGGATGCTCGCCGAAACCTTCCTCGGCTACCCCAAGCGCGTCCCGGTGCTGAACTCCGAGCCCTGCTACGAGGGCCACGGCCGCATCACCCAGGACGGCAGCCGCTGGTCACGCGACGAGGTGCGCCGCGCGGCCTGGCAGAGCCTGCTCTCCGGCGCCAGCATGGGCGTCGCCTACGGCGCGCACGGCGTGTGGAGCTTTCACCGGCGCGGCTTCGATTTCCTCGCGAAGGCCCGTTCGCTCGAACCCTTCGACTGGGAGGACGCCCTGACCATGCCGGGCGCCTGGGACATGGGCTTCGCGCGGCACGTCTACGAGACCCACGACCTCTTCGCCATGGAACCCGCGACGATCCTCGAGGGCGCCATTCCGCAGATCCGGACCATGGCGACGCCCGACCGCTCGCGCCTGGCCGTCTACTGCCCCGCCCCCACGGACCTGCGCTTCACCGTGGATCTCACGGGCTACGACGTCCGCGGGATCGATCTCGCCAGCCGCCAGGCGTTCTGGCCCGTGGTCGACCGCGGTCCCCGCTCGCTGGTCCGCCAGCCCCCGATGAACGGCGATGGCCTGATCCTGGCGGAGCGGCGGTAGGGGGCAAAGGGACTGCCTAACAACGGTTCCCACAGTCTCCAACTCGGCATTCTTCCAGTTCGCGCTCCCTCTCAACCGTCATGGCCGGGCTTGGCCCGGCCATCCACGACTTTGCCGGGGCCGTTCCGAAGTCGTGGATGCCCGGGCCAGGCCCGGGCAGGACGAGGGAGGGGAGCAAGGCGTGCACGCTTCTTGGCCGAAGCGTGTCTCTCACCCCGTGACGAACGCGACCGCATAGGGACCGAGCACCGCCGGCAGGGCTTCCGGAGTCCCATCGATCCAGCCGGCGTCGCCGCGCGCCTCAGCAACGGTTGAGACGTCAAGCACGCGTCCCGGGCCCGTGAGCCCGAGGGGCTGTTCCTCGGCCGTGAGGTTGGCCACGACACCACGTTTGCCCGTCCCGTCGCGCCACGCCAGCGACGCCAGGCCCGTGCCGACAGGCAGCTCCGCCCACTCTTGTCCCGAAGCCCGCGCCAGCGCCGCCATCACGTGGAAGCACGGCCAGAGGCCGGTCTCGTCGCCGAGCCCCAGGAAGCCGTGGCTGGCATGCAGGCAGACCATCGCCGCTCCCGCCTCCGTGGCGGCCGCCGCGTACCCGACCGTCCAGGCCGCGCCGAAGAGCCCGCGCTGGCGCGGGTCGCGATCGGCCAGCGGCATGCGCAGCCAGTCCGGGTTCCGTGGCTCGGTCGCGCCGTACGGATTGGAGCGCATGGCGATGGACGATGGCCCAAGGTGCCAGGGCACGCCGGGCCAATGGTCCCTCACGCGGTGCCCGATGTGGACCAGCGTCTCCAGCGTCTCCATCACGGCCTCGTCGTCGGCATCGTGCACGATGGCCGTCGTGCCGTGGGCGATGAAGGCGAGGTTCGCCGGATCGGGCCGCTTGCGGTTCAACTCCGTGAAGTTGGTCATCATGCCGCCGCCGACCGCAGCCCCCGGGAAGGCACTGCGCGCGGCGGCGTAGTACTCCTCGAGTGGGGGCAGATCGGGCCATGGCCCGCTCGGCTGAAAGCTCTTGAGAAGGGGAGCCGGCACCACCAGGACCGCGTCGGGCCGCAGGCCGGCCTGGGCGCACAGCACCGCTGCGGCGGCCAACTCGTCGGCCGGGGACGACACGGCCGGTGCGACGATCTCCACCTGTGTGCCGCGGCCCGCGGTCAGCCGGGCTGCCGCCGACAGATGGTCGGGGAGATCCGCGCGCCGCATGTCCGCCTCGATGACGGCCCAGGGCATCCGCAGGCCACGCACGGCGGCCAGGGCCGTCGGCGGAGCCTTGTCCGCGCCATGCGGCACCGCGATCGCAAAACGCGGCAGCGCATCGACACGGGACGCAGCGGACGCATCGGCGGCCGCGGCCGGCCCCCCATCCGTCGCATCGACCGACACCGTCACCTGCTGCCGGAACGGCTCGCCGGCGGGCAGCCCGTAGGGCCAGGGATGCAGCAGTGAGCCGACATAGGTCTTGAACGACGCGTCGCACCAGTTGCGCTGGTCCTCGGTCTCGAAGCGGCCCAGCGGGTCGGTCGGCAGCGAGGCGTCCATCAGGCACGTGACCGTACCGGCGCCCGCAAGCGCGTAGCGCAGGCCGCGCAGGTCGAAGAAGGGTTGGCCGGGGCTGATGCTCTCGGGGAAAACCGCGTCGCTCTCGTGCTCCGCGACGTCGAGCAAGGTCACCGGCATCCCGGCGAAGCCGGCAGGATGGAGAACGACGAAACCGGCCCGGTTGGTGACGATCTCCGCGTCCGATCGTCCCTCCACGGCGAAGGAGAACGTTCCGTCGGCGCGGCCCTCGATGGAGGCGGCGAAGGCGAAGCGCGCGCCCTCGGCCTCGATGGTGCCGTTGAGGCCCACGCGAAAGCCGCTGTCGGTCCGTTCCAGCACGGGATCGTCGAGGCGGACCGGCAGCGTGCCCCAGGCTTCGTCGCGGATCAGGAACGAGATCCCGCGCACGATTTCGACGCCGTTCCAGGCGAGCCGGCGGATGCCGCCGTCGACGAGGTCGGCGGTGAGCGCTCCGGCGCGAAGGCGCAGGCGGGGCGGCGGCGGGGCGGCGGTGCCGTAGAGACGTTCGGCCACAGGCTCCATCGCGCCGCGGCCCGTCATGACGACCCGCTGCCCGTGGCGTCGGTTCCCAGGCGCCGATAGAGCTCGTTGGCCCGCGTGAGATGGTCGCCCATCGCGGCGGCGGCCGCGTCGGGATCGCCGGCCGCGATCGCGGCCAGGATGCGTTCGTGCTCGGCGAGCGTCAGCTGCTCCGCGCCGGGCGCGCGCACCAGCGATCGGTAGAAGGCGCCGAGCCAGCCGAACGTCGCCTCGATGATGGCCGGAAAGATCGGATTGCCCGACAGGTTCGCGATCTCACGGTGGAAGGCCATGTCGCGGTCGAGGAAGTCCTCGAGATGCGTCAGCGCTTCCCGCTGGTCGTCGAGCCGCGCCCGCAGGGCGGCCACGCCCTCGGGGGTCGCGCGCTCCGCCGCCAGCCGCGCCATGCCGGTCTCCAGGAACAGGCGGGCATCCTTCAGGTGATCGAGCGAATGTGTGTCGGAGCGCAGCAGATGCCGCGCCCCTTCCTGCACCTGTGCCAGCAGGTTGCCGGCGGTCGGCACGACGAGGCGGGCCCGCTCGCCGTGGGTGATGCTGACCAGCCCCCAGCGTTCGAGCGACTGCAGCGCCTCGCGGATGGCCGGTCGCCCGACCTGGTAGGCTTCCATGAGCTCGCGCTCCGAGGGCAGCGGATCGCCTGGCGCGATCTCCCCGCTCTCGATGCGCGACAGGAGCCGCTCCACCACCTCGTGGGAGAGTTTCCTGCGGTGGATGGGCTCCTGGCGCATGGCGTCATCCGTCGAAGCGCGCAAACTCCCGGATGCCTCGGGCGAAGCGCGAGAGCTTTGCGAAGAAGTCTTCCTGAATAAAGCGCACGTCGACGGTTTCATAGACCCTGGCGGGCCGGTTCATGCCGTTGGGCACGTAGCTCATCAGGTCGTTGAACTCGGGGCCCGGCCGGTACTCCCACTTGCCGCACTCCGGGTACATCATCACGCCGATGGCCGGGCTGTCGCCCAGCGAGCGGTGTTCGATGGGGCCCGCCACCATGCGGGTGTTCCAGTCGATGAGCTGCTCCACCAGGTACTTGCCGATGGGGCCCTTGTCGTAGACGCGCTCGTAGAGCTCGGCGTAGCCGACCGCCATCATGCGGTAGACCGTCATCGGGATCTGCCAGACCTCGATGCCGGAGCCGAACACGAGGTTGGCGCCGGCGATGTCGTTCGACAGGTTGTACTCGCGTCCGCCGTGCGGATAGTGGCCGCCGCCGATCCAGATCACGCGCACGTTCCGGTTGACGATCCGCGGCTCCATCAGGATCGCCGACGCCATGTCCGTGAGCGGGCCGAGGAAGGCAATGTGCAGCGGGCGCGGGTCGTCCTTCATCGCCTCGCGGATGATCATCTCGGCCCCGGCCGAAGGTGCCGGCGTCTGCGCGTCGGGGATCGGGCCCAGCGCGCCGTCGGCCACCCGCACCTGTCCGGTGAGGTCCATGAGGTCGAGGATCTTGTGCACCTCGTCGGCCGAGTCCTTCAGGCTCGTCTTCGACTTGATCGCGCCGAAGTGGGCCGGAATGATTCCATGCAGGTCGAAGCAGGGCGTCAGGAGAGCCTGGACGATGGCGTACTGGTCGTCGGCCTCGTTCTTGGCGTCGGTGTTGATGATGACGCGTTGCAGCTTCTCGGGTGGCAGGCGCATGTCGTGCTCCGTTGGGGTCAGGATTTGAGGGAGCCGGACAGTCCGTCGACGAAGTACCTCTGGAAGAAGAGGTAGACGAGGACCAGCGGCACGATGGTGATGCACTGCGCTGCGGCGAGGAGCTCGTAGGCGGTCGAGAACTCCGTCTGGAAGTTCACGAGCCCCAGCGGCAGCGTGCGGTTGGTGTTCTGGCGCAGGAAGATCTGGGCCAGGATGAACTCGCTCCAGGTGGCGATGCCGTCGAAGATGATCAGCGACACGACGGCCGGCTTGGAGAGCGGCAGGACGATCCGCCAGAAGACGCCGAACCACGTGCAGCCGTCGATGAACGCCGCGTCGATGAGCTCGCGCGGGATCGACCGCATGTACCCCCGCATGACCAGGATCGCGAAGGGCAGCCCGAAGCCCAGGTAGATCCAGAACAGGCCGAACAAGCTGTCGATCAGGTCGACGCTGCGCAGGAGCAGGGTCAGCGGCACCAGCGTCATCTGGATCGGCACGACGAGGCCGACGATGAAGAAGGTGAAGATCCAGCGTTCGCCGGGCAGCCGCAGGAAGGTCAGCGCGAAGGCGGCGAGCGAGGCGATCAGCACGCCGGTCGGCACCTTCACCAGCGTCATCATGGCGGAGTTGGCGAAGTAGATGCGGATGCCGACGTCCCAGGCCTTGGAGAAGTTCGCCCACTCGATGTGCCTGGGCAGCGAGAACGTGCCGCCATGGGCGAAGTCGGAGGCCGATTTCAGCGCCGTGAAGATGAGGATGAAGACCGGCGCGAACCACACGAGCGCGAAGATCGACAGGCCCGCGTAGAACACGACGCGGCTGACCGGGATGCGGGTGCCGCGCGCGTACTCGGCGGCGCGGGGATGGGAGCGAAGGGCGGCGTCGGTCATTTCTCCGCCCCCAGCCGGCGCGTGTAGGGAATGGCGAAGATCAGCGTCAGGCCGAAGAGCACGACGGCGATGGCGGTGCCGAGCCCGATGCGGTTGAAGTTGTAGGTCAGGAAGTACATCCAGGTGCCCAGCACCTGCGTCTGGTTGGCCGGGCCGCCATAGGTCATCACGTAGACGACGTCGTAGACCTTCAGCGAGTTGATGAAGGTGATGGCGAGGACCACGAAGGTAGTGTCCTTCAGCATCGGCCAGATCACGAAGCGGAAGCGCTGGATGCGGCTGGCGCCGTCGACCTCGGCGGCCTCGATGATCTCGCGCGGGATGGTCTGCAGGCCGGCGAGATAGAGCAGCATCGGCAGGCCGGTGTTGTGCCAGGCCGCCGCGACCATGACCGCGAAGAGCGCGATCGAGGGCTCGGAAAGCCACGCCCGCTGCAGGTTCTCCAGTCCCACCCACTCCAGGAACTGGTTCAGGAAGCCCAGCGTCGGATGATAGATCCAGGTCCAGATGAGGCCGCAGATGCTGAGCGAGAGGATCGCGGGAAAATAGAAGATGCCGCGCCAGAAGCCTCGGGCGACCAGCTTGCCGTTGAGCAGCAGGGCGAGCCCGAGGCCCAGCGCCGTCGGCACCACCAGCGCCACGGCCGTCCACAGGGCGTTGTTCTTGAGCGCGATCCAGAAGACCCGGTTCGACGTCCACAGGGTGACGTAGTTCTCGAAGCCCACGAAGCGCTTCGTCGGGCTGATGCCGTCCCAGTCGAACAGGCTCAGCCAGGACGAGTAGACCAGCGGGTAGACGATGATGGTCACGTAGATCAGGAACGCCGGCGCGAGGAACAGCGCGCCGACGATCCATTCGGGCCGCAGGGAGGCACGGCGGCCCCCCTGCGTCACGGGCGTGGTGACGCTCACTTGGTGCGCGCCTTGAAGGCGGTGATCGCCTGCTGGACGCTCTTGGCGGCCTCGGCCGGGGTCATCGCGCCGAGCACGACGCTGTCCTGCGCCTCGAAGTAGGCGGCGACCATTTCCTGCGGCAGCGACTGGTCGCCCGGCAGGTAGAGCTGCAGGCCTTCGGAAAGCCACTTGGCGTACTGGCTCTGGATCGGCGAGTCGGCGCCGGGCGTGATGCCCTTCACCGCGCTCGGTCCGCCGATGCTCTCCATGTTCTTGGCCGCGAGGTCGGGCCGCACGACGTAGGTGGCGAAGAGCAGCGCGGCATCCTGCACGTCCTTCGACGCCTTGGCCGAGACCTGCAGCTGCTGCTGGAAGCCGGAGACGCGGCGCGGCGTCTGGTCGGTCGGCATCAGGAAGGTGCCGTAGGTGTTGGGATCGATGTTCTCGCGCTTCAGGCGCGTGACCTCGACCGAGGGCACCTCGAGCACCATGGCCGCCTTGCCCTGGTAGAGGAGCTGCATGTTCGTCGCCGGGTCGACGTTCAGGAAGCCCGGGTTGAAGTAGCCCTTGTCGTTCCATTCCTTGAGCTTGGCGAAGGCCTTGACCACGGCCTCCTGGTCCCAGCTCTCGTCCATCGCCTTGATGGCGTCGTGCTTCTTGGGGCCGGCGTAGTGCTCGATGAAGAAGTCGGTGAAGCGCATCGTCATCCAGCTGAACTTGCCGCCCAGCGAGAAGGGGATGATGCCGGCGGCCTTCAGCTTCGCGGCGGCCTCCTCAAGCTCGGCGAAGGTGTTGGGCACCTTCACGCCGGCCTTCTCCAGCATCTCCTTGCGGTAGACCATCGTCATCGGGACGACGCGGTTGGGCACGCCCCAGAGCTTGCCCTGGTCCTTGGCGAGCTCGATGGCGGCGGGCGCCAGCGTCTGGTCGAGCTTGAGCTCGCCGATGCGTGGCGTCAGGTCGAGGGTGAGGCCCGCCCGGCTGTAGGGATAGGCGAGGCTGCCGCCCCAGTTGAACCACAGGTCGGGCATCTTGCCCGAGGAGGAGCCGACGCGCAGCGCCTGCTTGAACTCGTCGGTGCCGAACTTCGTGTATTTGATCGTGATGTTCGGATACTGCTTCTGGAACGTCTCGATCACGGGATCGAAGCCGTTCGTAGCCAGCGCGAAGAGTTCGACGGTGACCTTGCCGGTGGGCACGGTCTGGGCCGCCGCGGGCAGCGTGGTCGCGGCCGCAAGCGCGAGGCCCGCGGCTCCGGCCAGGAGGTGACGACGATCAAGCAAGCGGGTCATGGGCGTTTCTCCAGGTGCTTTGTTCGTTTTGGGTTTTTGGCAGGCGATAGGCGAAGGCAGGCGACACGGCCCTCAGCGGGCCGGATTGCAGATGTCCTTGACGCTCTCGGTGATCGCGTCGGGCTCGAGCACGGAGAGCCAGTCGTCGCGGAACAGGCGCGGCATCGCCTTGGCGATGGCGAGCTTCGCGCCGTCGGAGAATTGGCCGGGGTACTGCTCGAACAGCAGCGCGAGCTCGATGCCGAGATGGCCGAGCATGAAGTCCCAGGCGGCGCCCTTCGGCACGCCCTTGGCGACGGCGGCGTCGGTGGCCTGGCGCAGCGCGGTGACGAGCGTCGCGCCGATCGTCTCCGAGAGGCCGGGCTCCAGGATCGCCATCTGTTCCACCGTGACGCGATGCGACACGGTCACGGGTGCGTAGATGGCCTTCGCCACCGCCTCGCACTGCGCGTAGTGCTCCTCCGGTCCTTGCATCAGCGCGCAGACGATCGCCTGCGGGGCGATGCCGCCGAAGAAGTCGGCGTGCCGTTCCGCGGTCGGCTCGTGCTTGAAGATCGACGGGTGGCAGGGGTGCGAGATGAAGTAGGTGACGTCGTCGCGCTTGGGCAGTTCGCCGGCATGCGGGGCCGCCGCGTCGAGCATGACAATGGCGCAGCCCGGCTTCACGCGCTCGATGAAGCCCTTGGCGATCTTGCCGATCAGCGCGTCGGGCACCGCCATCAGGATCCCGTCCGCCGCGGCGAGCGCGTTGTCGGCCGGCACGCAGGTGATGCCGAGGTCCTTCTCGACCCGCGCCCGCGCGTCGGGGTTCACCTCGACATGGTCGACCTGCCAGGGGCCGCCCTTCAGGTTGAGGGCGAGGCGCCGCCCCATCTTTCCGCCTGCTCCCAGGAGCGCGATCTTTTCCATGGGCCTTGGTCCTTTCACGTCAGGGGAGCGCCGGCCTTGACGGCGCCGAAGAAGGAGGCGGAACCCACCTGGCCGCCCTTGAGGGCGACCTCGAGCGGTGGGCGGGAGGGATCGTCGGACCAGGCCGCGCAGAGCGGCGACCCGGGTGCGAGAGGGGCCAGGGCTGTGAGCGCCATCAGCCCGAGGCTGCTCGCCACGTCGCCCGAGGTGTCGCCGCCGGCGACCGCGACCCGGGTGAGACCGGTGCGCTCGAGCAGCGTCCGCATCACGCTGGCCAGGGCCTGTCCGATGCGCCGGTTCGCGGCGGCCGGATCGAGGCCGGTACGCTCCGCCGCCGCAGCGACGGTGGCGAGCGACGGATCCGCGGGGCCGAGCGCGCTGAAGACGAGCGGGTCGCGCCCTTGCCCCAGCGCCGCGAGGGCGAGGCCCGTGCAGCGGTCCGCTTCGCGTTCGACATCGCCGGACACGGCCGCCGCGGCATCGAGGCGGATCGCGTCGAAGCCATGCTCGGACGCCCAGCCGATCTGGGCCTGGGTGGCCGGCGAGCAGCTGCCGCTGACGACGGCGATCCTGTCGACCGCCGATGCGGGCCGCGCCGCGGTCTCGGGCGCGAGGGCGCCACAGCCGCGCCAGTAGGCCACGAGCGCGTATTGCAGGCCCGACGAGGATGCCGTGAACAGTCCCTCGCCGCGGTTCTCCCACACGAGCCGGCCGGCCTCGGCCAGGGTCTCGTCGTCGAGCACGTCGATGAGAACCACCGGCACGTCGTCGCCGGCCAATCCGGCCAGGCGATCGGCGCCGCGCCCCTGCTTGAGCTGCACGAGATGCACGAGCTCGATGCGCCGTTGCGTCTGGCGTGACAGGTGGATGGCGAGGTCGGCCTCGCCCATCGGCGTCACCGGATGGCGCGCCATGGTGGGATGGCGATCGAGCCGGTAGCCGACGTCGTCCAGCGTGGCGAAGAGGTTGCCGAAGGCCTGGAAGCGGCGCAGCCGCGGCGCACCCACGACCATCGGCGTGAACCGGCCGGGCGCGTGCTGCACGCCGAGGTCGACGGCCTTGCCGATGGACCCGACATGGGGCGCGGAGTCGAAGGTCGAGCAAACCTTGTACTGCAGCACCGGGGCGCCGAGCCGCGCCAGGGCCTCGAACCGTCCGGGGAGATTGGCTTCCATCCAGGCCGGATCGCGGCTGCGCGAGACGCCGGCGATGCCCACCGCCCGCGCATCGGGAAAGCGGGCCATCCGTTCGGGCGTGGGATCCTCCAGGAACAGCACGATCGGCAGGCCGGCGAAGGCCATCACCTCCATCGTGTCGGTCGAGCCCGTGAAGTCGTCGCCGTAGAAGGCGAGCAGCAGGCCGCCAGGGAGGGCGAGGGCGTCCGTCACCGGCCGATTCCCATGGCAGCGGCGACGTCCGGTTCCTGCCGGGCGAGGTCGTCCAGGGACACGCCCTCGACGGCCGCCTGCCACGCCTTCCGCAGGGCGACGACGCCGGCCTTCACGCCGCCCGGATGGCCGAAGATCCCGCCTCCCGCGGCGAAGATGAGGTCCGTCGTGCCGATGGCCGCATAGGTCGGTGCCGCCTGGCGTACCGTCTGCCCCGAGCTGAACACGGGCATGGCCGCCATGGGCGCCTGGGGGAACATCGGGGTGAGCACCGCCTGCGCGGACGCGATCACGCTGGCGTCGTCCTCGCAGAACTTGTTGGCGAGGCCGTTCACGTGCAGGTGGTCGGCGCCGGCCAGCCGCCAGAGCATCTGCCAGGGCGCATAGTCGAAGCCGAGTGCGGGGTGACGGGACAGATAGCCCCAGCCGTTGCGGTGAGCGTGGATCGGCAGGGCGCTGTGCCGCGCGAGCTCGACCATGCCGACGAAGCCGACCGAGTGCAGGCTCGCCATCACGCAGGTGCCGCCCTGCGCCACGACGAAGTCGTGCCGGCGCCGCATCTCGTCGAGCTCGCCCGTGAGGTTGAAGGCGATCATCGCCTTCTTGCCTGTGCGGTCGGCGGCCTCGTTGACGACCCGCATGACCGCGCGCACGCGGTCCTCGAAGGGGCAGTGCGGCCCGTCGGCCTGGAGCTCGTCGTCCTTCACGAAATCGATGCCGCCAGCCACGAGCTGCGCCACCTCGTGGGCGGTCTCGTCGGGTGACAGACCCACGCTCGGCTTGACGATGGTGCCGATCAGCGGACCGTCCGTGACGCCGGAGAGCCGGCGCGTGCCGTCGATGCCGTGGCGCGGTCCGGGATAGCGCTCGGCGAAGGCGGCGGGGAGCGCCAGGTCGACGAGCCTGAGCCCCGCGACGCAGTTCAGCTCGAACAGGTTGCCGGCGATCGTGGCGACGAGGTTGGGCAGGGACGGGCCCATGTTGGCGAGCGGCCAGGAGAGCTCCAGCACGCAGCGCCGCAGGACCGGCCCTGTCTTGGCGCCCGGCAGGCCGGGGCCCTCGACCTCGCCCACGATCTCGAGTGTCTCGACTTGCGCGCCGGACCGCTCCTTCAGCCCTTTCGTCTCGCGCGCCAGCGCCACGAAGGTTCCGCTCGACTGTTCGCCCGCGATGATCTCGGCGGCGCGCTCGGGCGCTTCCGCCGTGTCGAGGACGTAGCGCGCGACGACGCGCTCGGGCGGGGAGGGAGCCTGGCGGCCGGAGGCGGTCATGCGGCAGCTCCCGAGATGGTGACGGCCTCGCCCCGCGCCGCGCTGTCGTAGGCGGCGAAGACGAGTTCGAGCGTCCGCAGGTTGTCGGCCCCGGAGGGGGCCGGCTCGCGCCCGTTGCGCAGGCAATCGAGCCAGTGCCGCTGGATGGCGATCACGCTGTCCTGGATCAGGTGCCAGGGGCGCTCGCCCCAGGCCGGCACGGGCGGATCGACGGAGCGGACGGAGGTCTGGCCGCCCGTCGTCACCGCGAGGCGATAGCCCGGCGAGACCTCGAGCGTTCCCGTGTCGCCCTCGATCCGGACCAGCGTTTGCGGGAAGGGGTCGGGATCGAGCTTGGCGAAGAAGGAGATCTCGACGGTGCTCACCGCACCCGAGGCGTGGTCGAGCACGAGGGTGGCGGCGTCCTCGCCGGCGACACGCGGGTTCAGCCGCTGCGTCCGGCAATAGAGGCGCGTGACGTCGCCCAGGAAGAAGCGCGCGAGGTCGAGCACGTGCACGCCGACGTCGACGAGCGCGAGCCGCGGCTCCGTCGCCAGGTAGGGCTGGTTGGCATAGATGTCGAAGCCGTGGCGGAAGCTGATGCGAGCGAAGGCGGGTCGTCCGATCGCGCCGTCCTGCAGGAGCCCGGCCATCGCCTGCATCGGGGCCTGCCAGCGGAAGTTCTCGTGCACCAGCAGCGGGACGCCGGCGGCCCGCGCGGCGGCGACCATGGCGCGACCGTCGGCGAGATCGAGGGCGAAAGGCTTCTGGCAGATCGTCGGCAGGCCGGCGGCGGCGCACATTTCGACCAGGGGCCGGTGGCTCTCGACCGTCGTGGCGATGTCCACGAAATCGAGGCGCTCGGCCGCGAACATGGCCGCAGCGTCCCGATACACGGCCTTGGCGCCGAATTCGCGGGCGAGGGCCTCGGCCCTGTCGAGAGCCCGGTCGCACAGGACCATCTCGACGCCCAGGTCGCGCCAGGCTGCCAGGTGATTGCGGGCAAAGAACCCGCAACCGATCAATCCTCCCCGCATGGTGCCTCTCTCTGGAGATCACTCGTGTACTCATCATACCAGTTGACGGGAGCGCTGCAAGAGCGTTCATCCGCGGGGCTCGCAGCAACGCGGCCGCAAGGAATTCTTGCTCATTCGGCAAATGGCATGATGATGCAGATCATCAAAAAACCCTTTGGTTTCAATGCTTAGACTGGGGTAATCTGGGGCTCCCAGGGATCCCCCGGCCCCACGATGGTCACGCGAGAAACGCCGTCCCCCAGCGCACCGGATCTCGCGCAGGAGAACCTGCGCCTCCGCGAGGAATTGCGCCTGAGCGAAGGGCGCCTTCGGGCTCTCCTCGACGCCTTGCCCGTGGGCGTCATCATCGCCGACGCCTCGGGCCGCCTCGTCCTGGACAATGCCGCCAATCGCGCGCTCTGGGGCGTGCCTCCCGAGACGGGGAGCTGGGAGAACTACGGCGAGTGGCTCGGGTGGGACGGTGAGACCGGCCGGCGCATGGAAGCCGGCGACTGGGCCATGGCGCGCGCCTTGCTGCGCGGGGAGACCACCCGCAACGAGCTGATCGAATGCCAGCCCTTCGATGGAGGCCCCCACCGCTTCTACATCAACAACGCCGCGCCGATCCGCGATGCGGCGGGTGCCATTGTCGGCGGCGTGGTCGTCGAGCTGGACGTGACCGAGCGGCAGGCCGAGGACCGTCAGCGTCAGCTCCTGCAGCAACTGGTGGAGACCATCCCCGATCTCGTCGCCCTGGCCGACCCCGACGGGCGCGTGACCTACATGAACCGGGGCGGTCGCCGCATGCTCGGCGTCCCGGAAGGCGAGGACGTCTCCGCGGTCGATCTCCCCTCCTGCGTCGCCCCGGAACAACGGCCGCGGCTCGAGACGGAGGTGCGGCCGGCCATCGAGCGGACCGGCACCTGGACCGGCGAGATGCGGCTTCTGAACCGCGCCGCCGGCACCGTCGTGGAAACGCATCGCACGGTGGTCGCGCTTCGCGACAGGACCGGCCGGCAGCTCGGGCTGGCCACCATCGCCCGCGACGTCAGCCTGGAGAAAGACAAGGACCGGCGCCTGCGCGAACTGCTCGCCACGCTCGATGCCGGGGCGTTCATGACGCGCCGTCCCGACGGCACGATCCGCTACTGGTCGGACGGTTGCCAGCGGCTCTATGGCTGGACGGCCGCGGAGGCGTTGGGGCGCAAGGCCCAGGACCTGTTGCACACCACCTACCCCGACACCTTCGCCAGGATCTCGGCCCGGCTGGAGGCCGAAGGCGAGTGGGAGGGTGACCTGAGGCAGATCCGTCGCGACGGCACGGCCATCGTCGTCCGGGCCGTCAAGCGCCTGCGTCGCTCCTCACCGGCGGGGCCGAACGTGCTCGAGGCCCTGACCGACGTCACGGCCCAGCGCGAGGCGGAGACGCAGCTGGCCCTCAGCCAGGCGCGCCTGCACACGATCGTGGAAACCGTGCCCGTGGGTCTCGTGATGGCCGAACTGCCATCGGGGCAGATCGTCGAGGGCAACAGCTATGTCGAGAAGATGCTGGGGCATCCGGTCCTCCATTCGCCGGACATCCACAGCTATGGCGAATGGGTGGCCTTCCACGCCGACGGCCGCAAGGTCGAGAGCCACGAGTATCCGCTCGCGCGGATGGTCGTGGCCCACGAGGACAATCCCGTCATCGAGGTCCAGTACCAGAGGGGCGACGGCACCCTGGCCTGGACGAGGATCATGGGTCGCGCCGTCAGGGACGCGGGCGGGCACCTGATCGGCGGCGTGGTGGCGCTGATCGACATCGACGCCGAGAGGCGCACGCTCGCGGCCCTCGCCGAAAGCGAGACGCGTTTCCGGCTGGCGACGGACGCGGGGCAGATCGGCGTCTTCGACTTCAACATCGAGACCGACGAACTCACCTGGGACGATCGCGTCCGTGCGATGTGGGGCATGGAGCCCGGTGCCCCTGTGACCTTGCAGGTCTGTCTCGATGGCATCCATCCCGACGACGTGCCGATGGTCCGGGACCGCTTTCGATGGTCGCTGAAGCAGGACGACGGCGCGGACACCGGCTGCGAGTATCGCGTCAGGCCCAGGAACGGGGATCCAGAGCGAAGGATCTCGGCCCAATGGAGGACGTACCATCGCGACGGGCGGGCCATCCGGCTGGTGGGCACCGTCGTCGACGTCACCGCGGCGAGGCAGGCGCAGGCGATCCTGACCCGCGACAAGGCCGATCTCGAAAGGCTGGTTGCCGAGCGCACGAAGGAGCTGGAGGACGCCCAGCAGCGCCTCGCCCACAGCCAGCGCATGGAAGCGCTCGGGCAACTCGCGGGGGGCATCGCCCACGACTTCAACAACGTCCTGCACGCCGTCCAGGGCGGAGCGCTGCTCCTCGCCAAGCGGGCCGGCGATCCCGACAGCGTCCGGCGCTATGCCCGGCTGATCGGCGAGGCGACGGAGCGGGGCGCCGGGGTGACGCGCCGCCTCCTCGCCTTTTCCCGCCGGGGTGACCTGCGCGCCGAGGCCGTCGCCGTCCGGGCGCTGCTGGACGGGATGCAGGAGATCCTCAGCCATACGCTCGGATCGGGCATCCGGGTCGACGTCGAGGTCGAGGACGGCGTCCCTGCCCTGTTCGCCGACAAGGGCCAGCTGGAGACCATGCTGGTCAACCTGGCCACCAATGCGCGCGACGCCATGGACGGCAGCGGCGTCCTGAGGCTGGCCGCGCGCCGAACCGACATGCGCACCAACGGGCACGGGGAGCCCGTTCCGGTGGTCTGCCTGAAGGTGATCGATACAGGCGAAGGCATGCCGCCGGACGTGCTTGCCCGCGCGACGGAGCCCTTCTTCACGACGAAGCCGCGCGGCAAGGGAACCGGCCTGGGTCTCGCGATGGCCAAGGGCTTCGCCGAGCAGAGCGGCGGCGGTCTCTCGATCGAGAGCGCACCGGGGCAGGGCACCACCGTCGCGACCTGGTTTCCCGTGGCGGGGATGGACGCCCGCGAGACCGCCGCGCCCGCGGACAAGACGGCCGCGTCCGATGGCCGGGGCCGGCGCATCCTGCTCGTCGACGACGACACCATCGTGCGCACGGTCACGGCCGAACAGTTGGGCAATGCCGGCTATCTCGTCCTGCAGGCGGAGCGAGGCGTCGAGGCCCTTTCGATGCTCGATCGTGGCGAGCCCGTGGACCTCCTCGTCTCGGACCTGTCCATGCCCGGCATGGACGGCATCGCCGTGATCCGCGAAGCCCAGCGCCGCCGCAGGGACCTGCCCGCGATCCTGCTCACGGGCTTCGCCACCAGCGCCACCGAGCCCGCCCTCGCCGAGGCCCTGCCCGGCACCTACGCGCTCCTGCGAAAGCCGATCTCGGGTCCGCAGCTGATCGAGAGGATCGAGGTTCTGGTGAACGGGTGAGGGAGGCGCAGGCATCCTGCGTCCTTCGACACGCCGCCTGCAGCGGCTGCTCAGAGCTTGTGAATCAATCTCGCGGGTCGACCTGTGCCTCAGTTTTCGCGTTCACAACACCCTCTTCGCCGTCTTGCCCGGGCTTGGCCCGGGCATCCACGACTTTGCCCGGGCCATCCTGAAGTCGTGGATGGCCGGGCCAAGCCCGGCCAGGACGCGGAGAGGGAGGTGCAAGCCGGACTGAGACAAAGATTCACAAGCTGTGAGCAGCCCGCGAAGCGGGCGTGTCGAAGGACGCACCGTCTCCCAGGCGCTTCTTACCGCTGCGTCGATCCCGGATAGGCAGCCTCGGCGGCCTGCAGCGCCGCGGCGATGTAGCCGTAGACGAAGGCGAAGGCCGTCATCTGCGGATCGCGACCGGCGATCTTCGGCACGTGGTCGGGCATGACCATGTATTTATAGCCGACCTCGGCAAAGACCTTGAGCGAGCGCAGCATGTCCATGTCGCCTTCCTCTGGGAAGGTTTCCATGAAGGAGAGCTTGCGACCGCGGATGTTGCGGAAGTGCAGGTTGAAGATCTTGCCCCGCGAGCCGAACCAGCGGATCACGTCGTCGATCTCCTTGTCCGGATCGTCGAGCATCTCGCCGACCGTGCCCTGGCAGAAGTTGAGCCCGTGCCACGGGCTCTCGTGCATCTGCACGAAGCGCTTCAGCCCGTCGACCGTGCCCAGCACGCGCGTGACGCCGCGATAGCCCGGCGGCGTGTAGGGATCGTGCGGGTGGCAGGCGAGGCGCACCTTGGCGGCGGCCGCCGCCGGCACCACGCGCGCCAGGAAGTAGTCGATCCGCTCCCAGTTCTCGTCCTCGGGCAGAACCCCCGCGAGTCCGGGAGGGGCGTTCTGGTCGGTGAGGTCCCACCGGAACGCCGCGTTGAGCGAACCGCCCCGGCCCGGCTCCGGCGGCGTGCGCGGGATGCCGATCAGGTTCATGTTGTACTTCACCGACGGGATGCCGGCCCGACCCACCCGCTCGATGAGCGCGCAGATGCTGTCGATCTGGCGATCGCGGTCCGGCCCCTTGGTCAGGATGTCCGGGCTCTTCTGCTCCTCGACCGGCCGGGAGTTCAAGGGCAATTCGACCATGTCGAGGACCAGGCCGAAGCTCTCCACCCGCTCGCGGTGGCGCAGGAGATCGTCGAGCGTCCAGTCGTGCGGATTGCCCGGCGGGTCGGCGCAGACGTGGTTCACGCCCAACTGGGCGAAGACGCGGAAATCGTCGTCGTCGCGGGCAGGGGTCTGGGTTCCGAGATACATGGGCAGAGGCTCCGGCTTTGTGCCCGGAGTGAAGCAGCGCCGGTCGCGCTGCACAATCGGCCGCCGGGCATGGCTGGGCCCCACGGGCTCTGCCGCAATGCAGCATCGACGATGCCTCGACAGGCGTCGGCCGCGGACCCTAGTCTGGATCCCCAGCCCGCCGGAGCCCCACCATGAAAGTCGTCTGCTGCCTCGAACCCGGCCGCGTCGCCGTGCTCGATCGTCCCGATCCCGTGCCCGCGGGAGACGACGACGTCGTGCTGCGCATCCGCCGCGTCGGGGTGTGCGGAACCGACCTGCACATCGTCGCGGGCAAGCATCCCTATCTCGAATACCCCCGTGTGCTCGGCCACGAACTCGCCGGCGAGGTCGTCGCGGCACCGGCCGGCGGGCGCCTGTCGATCGGCGATCCGGTCTATGTGAATCCCTACATCGCCTGCGGCACCTGCCATGCGTGCCGGCGTGGGCGGCCGAACTGCTGCATGAGCATCGGCGTGCTCGGCGTCCACCGCGACGGCGGCATGGGCGAGTATCTCGCGCTTCCCGCCCGCAACGTCTTCAAGGCGGAGGGCATCTCGCTCGACGACGCCGCGACCGTCGAGTTCCTCGCCATCGGCGCCCATGCCGTGAGCCGCAGCGGCCTCGGTTCGCAGGACCGCGTCCTCGTGGTGGGAGCCGGCCCGATCGGCCTTGGCGTGGCGCTTTTCGCCGGCCTGCGCGGGGCCCCCGTGACCATGATGGACATGAACACCGGCCGGCTCGCGTTCTGCAAGGACGCGCTCGGCGTCCCGGAGACGGTGATGGCCGGCCCGGAAGCGGCGGCGGCGCTTGCTTCGCTCACCGGCGGCGACATGTTCGACGTCGTGTTCGACGCGACCGGCAACCCGAAGTCGATGGAGGCCGCGTTCGGTCTGGTGGCGCACACCGGCACCTACGTCATGGTCGGGATCGTGCGCACGGACCTGTCCTTCTCGGACCCCGAGTTCCACAAGCGCGAGATGCGGCTGCTCGCGAGCCGCAATGCGCTGGCCGAGGACTTCGAGACGGTGCTCGCCGCCATGCAGGCCGGCAAGGTGCCGGTGTCGCGGCTTGTGACCCACCGCTGCGGGCTCGACGCGGTGCCCACGCAGATCGCGCGCTGGACCGATCCGGCATCGGGGACGATCAAGGCGATGGTGTCGCTGTGAGGGGGGTGGTCCAGCTCGCGTACCCCTCTCCGCCGTCATGGCCGGGCTTGGCCCGGCCACCCACGACGTGAGGATGGCCCCGGCAAAGTCGTCGATGCCCGCGCCGAGCCCGGGCAGGAGGAGCGGAGGGATTCAGGCCTTGGCTGACAAGCGAAATTGGCCACCGAGACCTGACGACGACATTCCCTCATCCCCCACGGGACGCCGTGTCACACAGCTGACTTGTTTCAGCCAGTGAAAAAGCAGTTTACGTGCTGCAACGAGTAGGCCAATCTCTGCATCAGGTCAGCCGGACCGTTTCCGGCCCACCCAACGCGTCCCGCGTTTCACCCTGTCCTTGAGGGGAGGAGAGGCATGAATCTTCATCGTCGCGTCCTGACACTGTCCATGCTTGCCGCGGTCGCCTCGGCGCCGTTGATGGTCGCTTCGCCCGCGCTCGCCGCCGGCGACCCGATCCGCAAGATCGTGCTGGCCACGGCCGCCCAGGCGGCCGACCCGCAGGAATACCAGGCTGCCCAGCTCATCGCGCAGGAGTGGCGCAAGCTCGGCCTCGACGTCGAGGTCCGCGGCTTCCCGCGCCAGCAGCTGTCCGACTACGTCTGGTTCAACCGCCAGAAGTGGGACACCACCATGTGGCGCATGGTCGGCCGCCCCGAGCGTTCCGATCCGGACGAGCTCGTCTTCAACCTGTTCCACTCCTCCACGGCGGAGAAGGGCTTCAACTTCGTCGGCTATACGAACAAGGAGTACGACGCCATCGCGGAGCAGCAGCGCCGCGAGACCGATCCGGCCAAGCGCAAGGCCGAGGTCGCCAAGGCGCAGGCGATGGTCGCCAAGGACGCGCCCTACGTGTTCCTCGTCCACCCGAAGAACACGGTCGGCTACCTGTCGTCGGTGTTCAAGCCCGACACCGTCGTCGACCAGGGGGGCATCGGCATCCGTAATTTCTGGACCTTCACGCAGGCGGCTCCGGCCGGCACGGTGAAGGACATCATCGCCAACTCCACCGATCCGCTGGTCTCCATCAACCCGCTCTACATCTCGGGCGCGGTCGACAGCTGGGTCACCGAGCTCATCTGGGATCGCCTGATGCGCATCGGGCCGGATGGCCTGCCCAAGCCCTATGCCGCGCAGAAGGTGACCTGGGCCGACGCGACGACGCTCGACGTCGAGCTGAAGCCGAACATGAAGTGGCATGACGGCAAGCCGGTAACGGCCGAGGACGTCGTGTTCTCCTTCCAGGCGACGATGGGCGACAAGTCGCCCATGTACAAGCCGTTCTCCTCCAACATCGCCTCGATGGAAGTGACGGGCCCGGGCAAGGTGCGCTTCAAGCTGAAGGAGCCGAACGCTTCGTTCCTCACCTCCAGCATCGCCAAGATCAACCTGATCCCCAAGCACGTGTGGGAGCCGGTCCTGGCGGGCATGGCGGGCAAGCCCGAGAACGCCGAGTCCTACCAGGAAAAGCAGCCGGTCGGTTCGGGCCCCTTCAAGGTCGCCCGCTTCAAGCTGAACGAGGAGGTGGTGCTCGAGAAGAACGCCGACCACTTCGCGGCTCCGAAGTTCGACCGCTTCATCCTGCGCGTCATCGCCAACAACGAGGCGGGGCTCGGCATGCTGAAGCGCGGCGAGGTCAACTTCCTCTCCGACTACCGCGGCGATCCGAAGCTCCTCAACGACATGGCCGCCCAGCAGAAGGACATCCAGGTCGCCTCCACGGTCGACATGGGCCTGCGCTTCGTCGGCCACAACCTGCGCCGCCAGCCCTTCGACGATCCGGCCTTCCGGCAGGCTCTCTCGATCGCGGTCAACCGCAACCTGATGGCCCAGGCGGCGTGGAACGGCTTCGCCGTGCCGGCCTCCTCGATGATCTCGCCGGCGCTGCCGTTCTGGCACACGGGCACTCCGCCCAAGGCCAGCATCGACGAGGCCAAGGCCATCCTGAAGAAGGCGGGCTACGAGGTGGTCGGCGGGAAGCTCAGCTACCCGACCGGCAAGAAGGAAACGCTGCAGCCGGAATGAGGCTTCGCAGCAGGCGGACGGGCCAGGCGGCCCGTCCGTTGCATGTCCAGGCCGGGCTGCCGAAGGGCGGCGGCCGGCCTTCCACGGAGTGACGGATGCGTTCGGTTGCGATCCGCTTTGGCCAGATGCTGCTGGTGCTCTGGGCCGTGGCGACGCTTCTGTTCTTCCTGTTCAGGCTGATGCCGGGCGACCCCACGGCGGCCTACATCGACACGACCTTCACGGCCGAGCAGCAGGAGGCCCTGAAGAAGCAGTTCGGCCTCGACCGCTCGCTGCCCGAGCAATACGCCCTCTATTTCGGCAACGTGCTGCGCGGCGAGTTCGGCACGTCGTTCCGGTCCAAGCGGCCGGTCTTCGAGATGATCTTCGAGGTCCTGCCGAACACGCTCGCCCTGACGGCGCTCTCGATCACCATCGCCTACATCTTCGGCGTTCTCGTGGGCGCGTGGCTCGCCTGGAAGCGAGGCTCGATCGCCGAGGCCGTGGGCATCCCCATCGTGCTCACGCTGCGTGCCGCCCCGGAGTTCTGGCTCGGCATGGTGCTGCTCGCCATCTTCGCCTTCGGGCTCGGCTGGTTCCCGTCGGGCGGCGCCAATTCGGCCGGCGCCGACTACGGGTCGACCTTGGCGCGGATGACCTCGGCGGACTTCCTGCACCACCTCATCCTGCCGTCGATGACGCTCGCCCTCTACCTGCAGGGCCTGCCGCTCCTGCTCATGCGCTCGAACATGCTCGACGTGCTGCAGGAGGACTACGTGATGATGGCGCGCATGAAGGGCCTGCCCGAGTGGCGGATCCTGCTGATGCACGCCGCGCGCAACGCGCTGCTCCCCGTCGTCACCGCCTTCGCGCTGGGGCTCGGCGCCTCGGTCGGCGGCAACGTCGTGGTCGAGACGGTGTTCAGCTGGCCGGGCCTCGGCCGCGTGCTCGTCGACGCGGTGGCCTCCTCCGACTATCCGCTGGCCCAGGGCGCCTTCATGTTCATCGCGCTGATCCTGATCGTGATGAACTTCGTCGCCGACCTGCTCTACTCGGTGCTCGACCCGCGGGTGGCCCATGGTTGAGGTCGCCGCCCAGCCGCCGGTCCTGTCGCGCAAGCGCAAGCTCCCGAGCCTCATGCGGGCCCTGCGCCTGCCCGAGAAGGATCCGCTCGCCCTCATCGGCGTGACGATCTACGTCGTATTCCTGCTCGTGGCGCTCTTCGCCGATTTTCTCGCCAAGGATCCTCTCGAGATCCTGTTCCTGGACGACGGGAACCTCGCCGCCAATCTCGGGCCGAGCCTGGAGTTTCCGCTGGGCACCACCAATCTCGGTCGCGACATCTTCTCCCAGCTCGTCATCGGCACGCGCAGCGCCTTCATGGTCGGGCTCACCGCGGCTCTCGCGGTCGTGGCGCTCGGCACGCTGGTCGGCCTCGTGTCCGGCTATTTCGGCGGCCTGGTCGACGCCGCGCTGATGCGCCTCGCCGACATCGCGCTCGGCATCCCGTTCCTGCCCTTCGTCATCGTGCTGGCGGCCTTCCTCGGGCCGCAGACCCAGAACGTGGTGATCGCGATCACCGTCCTGCTGTGGCCCAACACGGCGCGCGTCATCCGCTCGCAGGTGCTGACGCTGCGCGAGCGCGGCTTCGTCGAGGCGGCGCGAGTCGCGGGCTCCAGCGACTGGCGCATCATCCGGGTCCACATCGCGCCCAACATCCTGCCGCTGTCGCTGCTCTACGGCTCGATCGCCATCGGCTGGGCCATCCTCACGGAGGCCAGCGTCAGCTTCCTCGGATTCGGACCGTCGGGCTCGGTGTCGTGGGGCGGCATGCTGCAGGACGCCTATGCGTCGCAGGCGCTGTCGCGCGGCAGCTACAACTGGTTCATCCCGCCGGGGCTCTGCATCGTCCTCGTCGTCGTCGCCGGCTTCTTCATCAGCCGCGGCTACGAGGAAGTCCTCTTCCCCAAGCTGAAGGACTGACGGCGTGACGCTCCTCTCCGTCCGCAACCTCGCCGTCGACTACGCCACGAAGGGCGGCACGCTGCATGCCGTGAGCCGCGGCACGCTCGAGGTCGGCGCGGGCGAGGTCGTGGGGCTCGTGGGCGAATCGGGCTGCGGCAAGACCACGCTCGCCCGGGCGCTCACCGGCGTCGTGCCCCGCAACGCCACCTTCAAGGGCGGCGAGGTGGTGTTCGAGGGCAAGGACCTCCTCGCCGGTCCGCCGGCGGCCTGGAAGGACCTCTTGTGGCGGCGCATCAGCTTCGTGCCGCAGAGCTCCATGAACGCGCTCGACCCGGTCTACCGCGTCGGGACGCAGATGGAGGAGGTGCTGCGGCTGCGCGGCGGCCTCGGTCGGGAGGCTGCGCGCAACCGCACGGCGGAGCTGTTCGGCCTCGTCGGCCTCGACGCCAAGCGCTCCGTCGAATACCCGCACCAGTTCTCCGGCGGCATGCGCCAGCGCGCCGCCATCGCCATGGCGCTGGCGCTCGAACCATCCCTCGTCATCGCCGACGAGCCGGTCACCGCCCTCGACGTGATCGTCCAGCGCCAGGTGCTGGACACGTTGCGCGACCTTCAGTCCCGCCTCGGTGTGTCGGTGCTGCTGGTGACCCATGACATCAGCGTCGTCGCCTATGTCTGTGACCGCGTGGTCGTCATGTATGCGGGCGAGGTGGTGGAATCCGGCAAGGTCGGCGACGTGCTCGCGGCGCCCCGCCACCCCTACACCATGGGCCTGACCAACGCCTTCCCGGACCTCGAGCGCGCCGGCGGCACGCTCGCGCCGATCATGGGTGCGCCGCCTGACTTGCGGTCGCCGCCGACGGGCTGCCGCTTCGCCGAGCGCTGCCCGTTTGCCGTGGCCCGCTGCCGCAGCGAATCGCCACCTCTCACCGTCGCGGCCGACGGACATGCCAGCGCCTGCTGGCGGTCCGACGAGGCCGCGGCCCTCGCCGAAACCGCCAGGGATCCAGCCACATGGACGCCTACGTCCGCGTCCGCGGCCTGACCAAGACGTTCGCCGTCCGGCGTGGCCTCGCGCAGGTGATGCGCGGGGAGCATCCGGTCGTGCACGCCGTGCGTTCGGTCGACTTCGACATCGCGCCGGGGGAGACGGTGGGCCTGCTCGGCGAATCCGGGTGCGGCAAGACGACGACGGGACGCCTGCTTCTCAAGCTGCTGGAACCATCCGCCGGCTCCATTGCCATCGGCGGCCGGGAGCTCGCCGGGCTGGCCGGCACCGAACTGATGGCGTTCCGCCGCGACGCCCAGTTCGTCTTCCAGAATCCCTTCGACGCGCTGAACCCGCGGCTCAGCATCGCGAACTCGCTGTCCGAGCCGCTGGTCAACGCCGGGATCCCGAAGGCCGAGCACCTCGACCGCATGAAGGTCGTGCTGGAGCGCGTGCGCATCCGCGGCACCGATCTCCTGGAGCGCTACCCGCACGAGATGTCCGGTGGCCAGCTGCAGCGCATCGTGCTGGCGCGGGCGCTGGTGCTGGAACCGCGCTTCGTGGTGGCCGACGAGCCCGTGTCGATGCTCGACGTCAGCGTGCGCGCCGGCATCCTCAACCTGATGCGCGAGCTCCAGGACACGCTGGGGCTGACCGCGATCTACATCTCCCATGACCTCGCGCTGGTGCGCTACGTCGCGCGCCGCACCATGGTCATGTATCTCGGCTCCCTGGTGGAGGACGGCCCCACCGAGGACGTCATCCGCGAGCCGCTGCATCCCTACACCCGCGCCCTCATCGCCGCCGTGCCGCAGCCCCGCGTCGACCAGTCGCGCGCCCCGCTGCCGCTGCGGCCGGGCACCGCCGATGCGCGCAAGGTCGGCGCCGGCTGCGCCTTCGTGAATCGCTGCCCGGTGGCCATCGCCGCCTGCACCGCCGAGCGCCCGCCGCTGATCGACCTGCCCGGCGGCCGCCGCGTGGCCTGCCACCTCGTGCAGGCGCCCCGCGCTGCGGTGGCGGCCGAACCCGTCCTGTCCTGAGCCGTAGGAGACGCACCATGGCGACCCTCGACGCGCAAGCCCGCGATCTCGTGTCCCCCGACCACCTGATGGAGACCTGCAAGGCGCTCTGCGCGATCGGCGAAAAGGTGTCCGGCACCCCGCAGGAGGAAAAGGCCTGCAAGGTCCTGACCGACGCGCTGACGGCTGCCGGCATCTCTCACACGGTGCATCGCTTCCAGTCCTACATCTCGCATCCGGTTTCGGCGGCGTTGGCGCTGAAGACCGCCGAGGGCGGCATGGACATCCAGGCCGTCGGCGTCGCCTTCGGCCTGTCGACGCCCAAGGGCGGCGTCACCGCGCCGCTCGTCGACGTGGGCGACGGCACCGAGGCGGGCTACGCCGGCAAGGACGTGGCGGGCAAGATCGTTCTCGTCGGCAAGCTGCCCACGCCCTACAACGCCCTGCTCGCGGCCAAGAACGGGGCGCTGGGCATGGTCTCGATGTCGGCCGGCAAGCAGCGCCACAAGATGATCATCACGCCCGTCTGGGGCACCCCCGAGTTCGACCAGACGAGCGCCATCCCCAAGCTCCACGTCGTGTCGATCAGCGGCCACGACGGTGCCCGCATCCGCGAGGCCATGGCCAAGGGCCCCGTCACCGCGACGCTGTCCGCCGAGGTCGAGACGAGCTGGCGCGAGGTGCGCCTGCCGGTCGCCGAGATCAAGGGACGCGAGCCGGAGTTCCTGCTGGTCGGCGCGCACTACTGCTCGTGGTTCGACGGTTCGACGGACAACGTCACCGGCGATGCCTGTGTCCTCGAGCTCGCCCGCGTCCTCAAGCAGTTCGAGGGCAAGCTGCGCTACGGCATCAAGCTCGCCTGGTGGCCGGGTCACTCGCATGGCCGCTACTCGGGCTCGACCTGGTTCGCCGACACTTTCCACGCCGACCTGCACGCCCACGCCATCGTCTACTTCAACATCGACTCGCCGGGCGTGCGCGGCGCCACCGTCTACGTGCCACGCCACCAGATGGCCGAGGTCTCGACCTTCAACGAGGCGATGACCAAGGAGATCACCGGCTGGACGACGATGACCAGCAGCAAGGCGCAGCTCGCCATCGGCAAGCGCGGCGACAAGTATGTGTCCGCCACGCGGCCGTCGCGCGCGGCCGACCAGTCCTTCTGGGGCATCGGGCTCTCCTCGATGTCGGTCTATTCGATGCTGACGCCGGACGATCCCGATCGCGACCCCAACGTCGGCGGCTCGGGCGGCGCCTGGTGGTGGCACTCCGAGCACGAGACCATCGACAAGGTGGACCCCGCGATCCTCGCCCAGGACACGCGGCTCTACGCCTCGATCCTGCTGCGCATGGCCACCGCCGACGTGCTGCCCTTCGAGCCGCAGGCCATGGCTCAGGACTATCTCGACGCGCTGCGCGAGTACCGCGAGGAGGCGGGCTCCGCCTTCGACTTCGCCGCCGCCGAGAAGGCCGTCGCCACGCTGAAGCAGCGGGCTGAGACCCTGCGCGACGCGCTGGAAGGCGCCACCGACGACGCGCTGACGGCGGCCGCCAACCGCCTGTTCCTGCGGCTCACCCGGGTGCTGAACCCGGTGCTCTACCAGGACCTGCCCGGCCACCTGCACGATCCGGCGCTCGGCTCGCGCGCGCTGCCGAGCCTGAAGGCGGCGCTGACGATCGCCAAGCTCGACCCCGCCTCCGACACCGCCCGCTTCGCCGCAGCCGGCCTCACGCGTCGCCTCAACCAGGTGCTCGTGAAAGTGCAGGACGCCACCGCGCTGATCGACGACTTTCTGGCTCGGCCGGACCTGGCGAACAGGGCGGCGTGAGTACGGATCCGCTTACAGCACGAAAAGCCCCTCATCCTGAGCCGGCCGCGCAGCGGCCGAGTCGAAGGACGCAGACTGGTGCAGCGGCACTGAGCTGCGTCCTTCGACACACGGCCTGCGGCCGTGGCTCAGGATGAGGGGCTTTGTGGTGCAGAAAGAAGCGCCATCTCACTCCGTCACCGCGATCAGCACCTTGCCCACGTCACCCCGCTCGGAGGCCTCGTGCGCCGCAACGATCTCCTCGAGCGGGAAGACCTTGCCGATCCGATGCACGAGCGCCCCGTGCGCCAACGCATCCGTGATGTCCGCCACCGCCTGCGCCCGTGCGGCGTCGGGCAGGCAATACCCCTGCACGATGCGGAAGTTCAGCCCCTTGGGCGCGATCGCGTAGTAGGGGAACGGAAACTCCCGCACGCGCGTGGACGAGTAGGACGCGATCGTCGCATTGAGCGCACAGACCTCCAGATCGAGCGTCAGGTTCTCGCCGAGGTCCACCTCGACGACCCGATCCACGCCCCGGCCACCGGTGAGCGCCAGGATCTGGCGGGCGGCCTCGGGGTCGCGGTAGTCCACCGCGTGGCGGGCGCCGAGGCCGAGCGCGACGTCGCGTTTGTCCGGGCTCGATCCGGTGGCGATGACGCGTGCTCCCGCCCGGGCGGCGAACTGGACGGCATAGGCGCCCACCGCGCCGGCCCCGCCCTGAACGAGCACCCACTGCGCCTCCACGGGCCCGTCGGCGAACACCGCACGGTGGGCCGTGCAGGCCGGCACGCCCAGGCAGGCGCCGACGTCGAACCCGGCAACGTCCGGCAGCCGGACCGCCTGATCGGCGGCGACGATGCAGTGGTCGGCCGCGGTGCCCTGGCCCTCGGTCTCGGCGTTCCACACCCACACCCGCTCGCCGATCCGGTGCGGCGAAACGCCCTCGCCGACGGCCTCGATCACGCCGGCTCCGTCGCAGTGCAGAACCATTTGCGGCGACCGCGGCTTGTAGCTGGACCAGCCCCCGCGTCGCTTGGTATCGGAGGGATTGATGCCGGAGCGATGAATGCGCACCCTGACGCTTCCAGGCACCGGCTCCGGGATCGGGCGCTCGGCGATGACGATGACGTCGCGCGCGGGGCCGGTGTCCCGGTAGAAGGCGAAGCGCGACGTGGCGCCGGCGATGGCCATGGCTGCTGTCTCCTGTCCCGGACCGATGTTATTGTGTGAAACGCGATTTCACGCTACGCAACAGCGCAGTTGTTCCAGATTTTGGAATGTGACAGCCGCCCAGCACCGACGAGCTCATGCCGTACACCATCTCCGCCGTCGACAGAGCTCTTTCCCTGCTGGAGGCCCTCGCCGAGCATCCCGGCCTGAGCGTGACGGAATTGGCCAAGGTGTCGGGCAACACCAAGAGCCTGGTCTTCCGGCTCATCTTCACGCTGGAACAGCGCGGCTATGTCATCAAGGATCCGGACACACGCACCTACACGCTGGGCTACCGGCCGCTGGTTCTGGCCGCGAGCGCACAGGACAATGTCACACTCATCAAGGCCGCCGCGCCGTTCCTCGACGATCTCGCCCGCGCCGCCGGCCAGCACGTGAACCTGCTCGTCCGCGACGGCCTGAACAGCGTCTGCGTGGCTTTGCGCACCGCCACCGACTCGGGCCGCCTTTACGCCCAGGTGGGCCGCCGCGGTCCGCTCCACGCCGGTGGTGGGCCTAAAATCCTTCTGGCTTTCGCACCCGAGGAGATCCGGAAGGAAGTCCTCGCCGGGCCGCTCACCGCCTTCACGCCCAACACCATCACCGATGCCAAGTCGCTCAAGAAGCGCCTGAAGCAGATTCGGGAGACGGGCACGAACGAGAGCCGCGGCGATCTCGATGCCAACGCCTTCTCCTTTGCGAGCGCCGTCTACGACCGGGACGGCCAGGTCGTGGCCGCCGTCAGCGTGGCGGGCACCATGGACCGCCTCGTGCCCGGCTCCGAACCCAACCTGCGCCGCCTGGTCGGCGAGGCCGCCGTGCGCATCTCGGAGGCGCTGGGCTGGCGCCAGCACTGGCCGGCCGCGGTTTAGGGTCGGCACGGCACGGATCTGCGTCCTTCGACACACCGCCGTCGCCGAACACCTGAATCCTTCCCTCGGTTGAGGCGGCTCCCCCCCCTCTCGGGGTCCTCGCCGGACTCGGCCCGGGCAGGACGCGGAGAGGTGTTTGCAAACGCGAAGAGAATGCTTCAGCGCGACCGCATCTGCTCTGCGTTCTCGGCGCTTGCCAGCCCCGCACAGGCTGGTATCGTCCGTCTGAAACGCGATTTCAGCCAGTGAAACGGGAGGCGCGCCATGGCGCACGCGGAGATCCTTGCCGACGTCACACTCGATGCCCCGTGGGCCCTCGTGGAGCGCTTCTCCACGTTCCCGCGCTGGAAGCCGGAGGACGTCAACGCCAGCTGCGACATCATGGTGGAGGCGCTGAAGTCGTTCGGCGTCCCGGTCACCGTGCACGAGCCCGAGATCTACCTGTCCGTGCCCTACGATGCCCGCGTGAAGGCGGGTGGCCGGACCATCCGGGCGAAGCCGCCGGCCTATGCGATCGATTGCCGCAAGGGCGTGACCGCGCCGATCGTCCACGTGCCGGCGACCTACTCCCGCTCCATCGGGTCGCTGTTCCACAAGAGCCAGGACGCAGACCTTTCGTCGGCCGAGCGCATTCGCGGCAAGATCGTCATCTCGGAGGGCTTCGCCTTCCCGCAGAAGATGCGCGAGTTCGAGGAGAAGGGGGCCGTCGGCGTCATCGCCATGAACCCCGGCGTCGACATCCACTGGGGCATCTGCACCTCGATCTGGGGCACGCCCGACCTCGACGACCTGCCGCGCAAGCCCAAGATCCCGATCGTCGCGGTGAACAACGAGAACGGCAAGGCGCTGATCGAGATGGCCTCGCGCGGCGAGAGCGTGACCATCGAGACGGAGATGCGCGAGGGCTGGTTCAAGCAGAAGGTGCCGGTCGTCGAGATCAAGGGCTCGGTCGAGCCCGACAAGTTCGTCCTGCTGCACGGCCACTATGACAGCTGGGATGTCGGCGTCGGCGACAACGCCACCGGCGACGCGACCATGCTGGAACTCGCCCGCGTGCTGTGGAAGCACCGCTCCAAGCTGCGCCGCACCGTGCGCATCGCCTGGTGGCCGGGTCACTCGACGGGCCGCTATGCCGGCTCCACCTGGTTCGCCGACCACTTCGCCATCGACCTCGACGAGAACTGCGTGGCGCAGGTCAACTGCGACAGCCCCGGCTGCCGCTGGGCGACGCTGTTCAAGGACGTCTCCTGGATGCCGGAGACCGAAGGCTTCGTGCAAGGCGTCATCAAGGAGGTCGCCGGCCTCGAGAGCCACGGCGAGCGCCCCCACCGCGCCGGCGACTACTCCTTCAACAACATCGGCATCTCGAGCTTCTTCATGCTGAGCTCGACGATGCCGGACGAGCTGCGGGCCGAGAAAGGCTACTACGCGGTCGGCGGCTGCGGCGGCAACATCGCCTGGCACACCGAGAACGACGTCATGGACATCGCGGACAAGGACATCCTGCTGCGTGACATGAAGGTCTATCTCGGGTCGATCCTGGGCGTCGCCAACGCCGAGATCCTGCCCTTCGACTGGCGCGCCACGACGAAGGAGTTCTCTGAGACGCTGGCGCGCTATTCCAAGGCCGCCGGCGAAGCCTTCGACCTCGCCCCGGCCAAGGCCGCCGTCGCCTCGCTCGAGAAGGCGCTGGACGCCTTCTACGGCAAGATCGCCTCGGGCAAGGCCGACGCGGCGCGCGCCAACGTGGTGATCCAGGGCCTCGCCCGCATCCTCGTGCCGATCAACTTCACGGTGGCCCCGCGCTTCCGCCACGATCCGGCGACGCCGGTTCCGGCCCTGCCGACGCTGGCTGCCGCCAACGAGATCGCCGCCATGGACGCGACCACGCAAGGGTTCGCCAAGGTGCAGCTCGTGCGCGGCCAGAACCGCTTCGTCGCGGCGCTGCGTGCCGCAGAGCGGCTCGTCGCCACGGCGTGATAGGCTGCAAGGCGCCGGCACATCTTTGCGTGTTTGCCGGCGCCTCCGCGATCCGCATCAACCAGGGATACCCCGCATGACGCCAGCCAGCGCCGCTGCCCTGTCCGTGCCGCCCGCCGCCCCGGCGAGCCGCTGCGATCCCGTGACGCTGGAGATCGTGCGCGGCGCGATCCGGGCGGTCCAGGCCGAGATGGAAGCGCTCATCGAGCGCACCGCCATCAGCGCCTTCATCCGCGAGAAGAAGGACTTCTACACCGCGCTCTTCGACGCCGACGGCGTGATGGCGGTGGGCTCCATGGTGCCCGTGTTCGGTGACATGACGAGCCCGGTCTTCGCCTCCTTCCCCAAGGAGACGATGCATCCGGGCGACCTCTACTGGTACAACGACTGCTACGGGTCGCGCGGCGCCGTCTCCCACTCCAACGACCAGGTGCTGATCGCCCCGATCTTCCACGAGGGCCGGCGCTGCGCCTTCGTGATGTGCTGGGCCCACTTCGCCGACATCGGCGGCATCCGCCCGGGCTCGATCAGCCCCGACGCCACCGACATCTACCAGGAAGGCATCATCATCCCGCCCACCAAGCTCATCGACCGGGGCGCGGTGAACGAGGCGACGCTGACGATCTTCCACCGCAACTCGCGCTTCCCCGACCAGAGCCGTGGCGACCTGCGCGCCCTCATGGGCGCCGTCGAACTGGGCGTGCGCCGCGTCGGCGAACTCGTCGGCCGCTTCGGCGCCGACGTGATGGAGGACGCGCTGGCGCAACTCCTCGAGCGCACCCGCAAGCTCGTGCGCACCAAGCTCGCCGAGACCTTCCCGGTCGGCACGCACAGCTTCACCGACGCGATCGATGGCGACGGCCATGGCAGCGGCCCGCTGAAGCTGCGCTTCTCGCTCACCCACGACAAGGCGCCGGGCGGCGAGGACCGCTTCGTCTTCGACGCGACCGCCACCGACGACCAGTCGGTCGGCCCGGTGAACTTCCTCATGAACCCCGGCGTGCCGGGCATGGCGCTCGGGCTCTACTTCCTGGGCGGAGACCCCGGGCAGGTCTGCAATGCCGGCGGCCCGCAGGCGCTCGACGAGATCCGCCTGCGCGAGGGCTCGCTGCTGTGGCCGAAATTCCCGGCCTCGCTCGGCATGCGCGGCCTGACCATGATGCGCGTGCTCGCGGGCATCAACGGCCTGGTCAACGCCGCAGGCGGCGGCGCGCCGGCCGCGCACTCGGCCTACGTCATCACCATCATGCGCGGCACCTACACCAACGCCAAGGGCGAGAAGGACCGCTTCCTGCTCGCCGACGGGCTCGGCGTCGGCTACGGCGCGCGCCCCTTCGCCGACGGCATCGACACGGTCTACTTCGTGGCGCAGGAGAACTACCCCGTCGAGTTCCTCGAGATTGGCTACCCGGTGCGTTTGCTAGAGTATGGCGTCGTCACCGACAGCGGCGGCGCGGGGCGCTGGCGCGGCGGCTGTGGCGTGGTGCGCGAGTACGAGATCCTCGCCGACGAGGCGCTGATGGCCCTGCGCATCGACTGCGTCACCAACCCGCCCTGGGGCATGGCCGGCGGCATGTCGGGCGGGCCCGGTCGGGCCTACGTGAACAAGGGCACGCCGAACGAGCGGCAGCTCAAGCCCTTGTCCGACGGCAACGTGCTGAAGAAGGGCGACATCCTGCGCATCGAGACGGGCGGCGGAGGCGGCTACGGCCACCCGCACGACCGGCCGCCGGCGCTGGTGCTGGCCGACGTCGAAGGCGGCTTCGTCACCGTGGAGGCGGCGCGCCGCATCTACGGCGTCGCCGTCGTCGATCATGCCGTGGACGAGGCCGCGACCGCGCGCCTGCGTTCCGATCGCTATCCCGTCAAGGCTTTCCACCGGAACGAGTACGTCGATGCCCTCTCCTGAAGGCGCCCGCCACGTCGTCGCCGTCGACATCGGCGGCACCTTCACCGACATCGCGCTGCTCGACACGGCCTCCGGCCATGTCTGGCGGGCGAAGACGCCGAGCGTCCCGTCGGATCCGTCACAGGCCTTCATGACGGGCGTGGGCCTCGCCATGGAGAAGGCCGGGATCGGCGCGGCCGACGTCGGCCGCGTGCTGCACGGCACGACCATCGCGACCAACATGATCCTGGAAGGGAAGGGCGCCTCGACCGCGCTCGTCACCACGCGCGGCTTCCGCCACGTGCTGACGATCGGCCGCCAGGACATCCCTCGCAAAGCGAACCTCTACAGCTGGGTGAAGCCCGAGCGACCCGTTCCAGCGGCACGCGTGCTGGAGGTCTCCGAGCGCATCGCCGCCGGCGGCGCCGTGCTGGAACCCCTGGACGAGGCGACCGTGGTGGCGGCGGCGGCCGACCTGAAGCGGCTCGGAGTCCAGGCCGTCGCCGTCTGCCTGCTGCACTCCTTCGCCAATCCCGAGCACGAGCTGCGCGTCACCGCCATGCTGCGCGACGCGCTGCCGGGCGTCGCCGTCACCTCGTCGGTCGACGTGCAGCCGGTCGTGCGCGAATACGAGCGCTCGCTGGCGACCGTGCTCAACGCCGGCGTCATGCCCGGTGTGTCGACCTATATCGGCCGGCTCGAGACGCGCCTCACCGAGGCCGGCGTCGACGCGCCGCTGCTGCTGATGCAGTCGAACGGCGGCGTGGCCGGCGCGAAGACCATCCGCCGCGCCCCCGCGCTCACCGCCCTGTCCGGCCCGGCGGCCGGCGTGGTCGGCGCGCGCGACGTCGCGGCGGCCTGCGGCATCTCCGACATCATCACCGTCGACATCGGCGGCACCAGCGCCGACATCTGCCTCATCAAGGACGGCCAGATCGGCCTCACCCAGCGCGGCCAGGTCGGCGAGTGGCCGTTGCCGCTGCCCATGGTGGACATGGTGACGATCGGCGCCGGCGGCGGCTCCATCGCCCGCATCGTCGATGGCGCGCTGAACGTCGGCCCCATGAGCGCCGGCGCCCGTCCGGGCCCGGCCTGCTACGGCCATGGCGGCACCGAGCCGACCGTCACCGACGCGCATGTGGCGCTGGGCACGCTGCCCGACCGCCTGCTCGGCGGCGCCATGACCCTCGATGTCGAGAAGGCCCGGTCCGCGGTCATGGACAAGGTCGCCCGCCCGTTGGGCCTCTCGCTGCAGGACGCGGCCCGCGGCATCCTCGCCATCGTCGACAGCCACATGGTCGGCGCCATGCGCGTCGTCTCGGTCGAGCGCGGCCACGACCCGCGCGACTTCACCCTCGTGCCGTTCGGGGGGGCCGGCCCGCTGCACGGCTGTTCGCTCGCCGAGCTGCTGTCGATCCCGCGCGTCATGATCCCGCCAGCTCCCGGCGTGCTCTGCGCCGACGGGCTGCTGGCCGCTGACCTGCGGGCCGAGTTCAGCCGCACGTTGCCGGTGGCGGGCGCCGTCGACGTCGCGGAGATCGAGGCGATCTACACCGATCTCGCGGCGCAGGCCGTCGCCTGGTTCGACGCCGAGGAAGTCGGTGCCGACGCGCGCACCACCACCCGCGTCACCATGATGCGCTACAAGGGCCAGGGCGGCGAATTGGCGATCGCTTGGGCCGGCTCGCGCGAGGCGGCCGAGGCGGCCTTCTCGGCCGCGCATGAGGCGCTCTACGGCTTCACGCTGGAGGCGCCCATCGAGGTCGTCACCCTGCGGGTCGAGGCGGTCGGCCAGATGCCGCAGCCGGAGAAGATCGAACTCGGCAAGGGCAGCGGCGCGACGCCGACGGGCCGCCGTCCGGTCCATCTCGCCACGGGTGTGGCCGAAGTCCCGGTTTACGAGCGCGCGGAGCTCGGCGCCGGCGATGCCTTCGCCGGTCCGGCCATCGTCATGCAGCTCGATGCGACGACGTTCGTGGCGCCGGGATGGCGCTGCAGCGTGCACGCCTCGGGCGCTCTTCTCCTCACCCACGACGCCTGAGGGATCGCGATGACGAACGGTGCAGGCAGCACGCCGGAAGGTCTCGAAAAAGTCTTCGCCCACATCAAGGCGAACGAGGAGGCCTTCATCCGCCGGGTGATGGACTATGTGCGCCACCCCAGCATCAGCGCGCACAACATCGGCATCCGCGAGGTCGCCGCCCTGCTCGTGGACATGCTGTCGGGCCTCGGCATGCAGGCCGAGACCATCGCCACCGAGAACCACCCCATGGTGCTCGCCCGCTGGGAGAAGAAGCCCGGCGCGCCCACCGTCCTGCTCTACGGTCATTACGACGTGCAGCCGCCGGATCCGCTGGAGGAGTGGGTGAGCCCGCCCTTCGAGCCCACCATCCGCGACGGCCGCATCTGGGCCCGCGGCATCGGCGACAACAAGGGCCAGCACTTCGCGCAGATCATGGCGATCGAGTCGCACCTCGCCGTGCATGGGGAGCTGCCATGCAACGTGCTCTTCCTGCTGGAAGGCGAGGAGGAGATCGGCAGCCCGCACATCGCCTCCTTCGTCGAGAAGCACCGCGACCGGCTGAAGGCCGACCTCGTCGTCACCGCCGACGGGCCGCTGCACGAATCCGGCCGTCCGACCGTGACCTTCGGCGTGCGCGGAGTCGCCTCCTTCGAGCTGCGTGCCCGCGGTGCCAAGCGCGACCTGCATTCCGGCAATTTCGGCGGCGTCTCGCCGAACCCGATCTGGACCCTCGTCCACCTGCTCGGCACCATGAAGAACGCGCAGGGCGAGATCACCATCGAGGGCTTCCACGACTCGATCGTGCCGCCGACCGCGCTGGAGCGCGAGGCGGCCGCGCGCCTGCCGATGGCCGCCGGCGACGTGAAGGCCGAGCTCGACCTCAAGGCGCTCGACGCGCCGCAGGACCGCCCGGTCGCGGACCGGCTGATGTTCCACCCCACGCTGACCATCAACGGCCTGCACGGCGGCTATGGCGGGCCCGGCTCCAAGACCGTGCTGCCGCACGAGGCCTTCGCCAAGTGCGACATCCGCCTCGTCGAAGCCATGACGCCGGCCGAGGTCTTCGCCAAGGTCGCGGCACACGTGAAGAAGCACGCCCCCGACGTCCAGTTCGTGCCCCTCAACGGCATGCTGCCGTCTAAGACCCCGATGGAATCGCCCTTCGCCGAGCCCATCCGCCAGGCCATCGTCGATGCCCAGGGTGTCGAGCCGCTGCTGGTGCCGTCCGCTGGCGGCAGCCTGCCGGACTACGTCTTCACCAAGATCCTCGGCACCCACGCCTTCGTCGTGCCCTATGCCAACGCCGACGAGGCCAACCACGCTCCCAACGAGAACCTGAAGCTCGAGTGCTTCCTCAACGGCATCCGCACCGGCGCCGCGTTGCTGAGCCGGCTGGGGCGCTGAGCAATATTCGCTGAGAGGCGCCTCCCTCTCCGCCGTCCCGAAGTCGTGGATGCCCGGGCCGAGCCCGGGCAGGACGAGCGAGGGTGAAAGTGAGCGGGATCAGACTGCTCTCTCCATTCGTTCAGCGGCGGTTCACATTCGGATCTGATAGCATCGCGGCATGATGCGGATCTCATCCCTTGCCATCTTCGCGGCGCTCGCGGTGCACCCCGGCCAGGTGCAGGCGCAGACCGCGCAGCCCAGCGGTTGCCTCACCGATTCCGAAATCCGGGAGGAGGTGCAGGCCAAGCGGGTGGTGCCGCAACTCACCGCCCTGCGCGCGGCGCGGGCGAAGATGGGCGGAGAAGCCGTGCGCGCACGACTTTGCCGCGAAGGTGATAACCTGTTCTACCATATCACGGCGCTGAGACGGGACGGCCGAGTCGTCAGGGTCGTGGTGGATGCCGCGACCGGCAAGGTCCTGGGTCCCCAGTAAGCGCGGGAGAACGTCGCCGTGAGACTGCTCGTCGTCGAAGACGACAAGGACTTGAACCGTCAGGTCGTCACTGCCCTGGAGCAGGCGGGTTACGCCGTCGACACGGCATTCGACGGCGAGGAAGGCCATTTCCTGGGCGACACCGAGCCCTACGACGCGGTGATCCTGGATCTCGGCCTGCCCAAGATGGACGGCGTGGCCGTTCTGTCCGCGTGGCGCCGCTCCCAGCGCACCATGCCGGTGATCATCCTCACGGCCCGCGACCGCTGGAGCGACAAGGTCCAGGGCTTCGATGCCGGGGCGGACGACTACGTCACCAAGCCGTTCCACATGGAGGAGATCCTGGCGCGGGTCCGGGCCGTGCTGCGGCGCGCCGCCGGCCATGCCACCAGCGAGCTCATCTGCGGTCCGGTCCGCCTCGACACGCGCGCGGGCCGCGTCACGGTGGACGGAAACCCGGTGAAGCTCACCTCGCACGAGTACCGGCTCATCGCCTACCTCATGCATCACGTAGGCCGCCTCGTGTCGCGCGCCGAGATCGTCGAGCACCTGTACGACCAGGACTTCGACCGGGACAGCAACACGATCGAGGTGTTCGTCGGCCGGTTGCGCCGCAAGCTCGGGGTGGACGTGATCCAGACCGTGCGCGGGCTCGGCTACATCCTCCAGCCGCCGCCCGAGACCCCTGGCCGATGAATGCACTGCGCTGGCCGTCGCTGCAGCGCCAGTCGATCGCGACGCGCCTCTTCGTCACGTCGGCGGCTTGCAGCCTGGTGATCCTGGTGGTGGCGGGCGTCATCCTGTCCACCATCTACCGCCGCAACACCGAGCGGTCCTTCGACGAGCGCCTGCACGTGTACCTGAAGTCGCTCGTCGCCTCGGTGGCGGCACCGGACGACGGGGACCGGACTGAGTCGTTCAGCCTGGGCGAGCCGCGCTTCGACCTGCCGCTGTCGGGCTGGTACTGGCAGGTCACGCGGGTCGACAAGAGCTTCGACACGCGCAGCTCCACGTCGCTCTTCGGCGGGAAGCTGCCGGCCATGCCCGATCCCGGCCCCAAGGCGCGGCCGGGGGACCTGCGGGAGGGCTACGCCACCGGGCCCGACGAGCGCCTCCTGCGCATGGTCGAGCGCACCATCGACCTCGGGGAGGACGGTCGCTACCTGATCCAGGTCGCCGCCGACGCCAACGAGATCGAGCAGACGATCTCCTCCTTCCGCCTCGCGCTGACGTTCACCTTCTTCCTGCTGGGCCTGGCGCTCGCCGCCACGGCCGTGTTCCAGGTGCGGTTCGGCCTGCAGCCGCTCTCCCGCCTGCAGCAGGCGGTGGGCGCGATCCGGCGGGGCCAGGCCGAACGGATCGACGGGAACTACTCCGACGACCTCGCGCCGCTGGCCAGCGAAGTGAACCTGCTGATCGATTCCAACCGCGAGATCCTCGACAGGGCGCGCACCCAGGTCGGCAACCTCGCCCATGCCCTCAAGACGCCGCTCAGCGTGATCGTCAACGAGGCGTCGGGGGACGAGGGACCGCTGGCGGACAAGGTCCGCGAGCAGGCCGCCGTCATGCGCGACCAGGTGAACTGGTACCTGGAGCGTGCGCGGGCCGCGGCCCGCGCCGGTTCGGTCGGCGCCTCGACCGAGGTGGGGCCCGTCGTCGACGGCATCCTGCGCACGGCCGCCAAGATCCACCGCGACCGCGACCTCGCCTTCGATCGCGAGATCGAGGCCGATCTGCGCTTTCGCGGCGAACGCCAGGATTTCGAGGAGATGGTCGGCAACCTCGTCGACAATGCGGGTAAATGGGCCGACGCGCGGGTCCTGGTCCTCGTCAAGCCGGCGGCGCCGCGCGACGACCGGCCGTTCCTGGCCGTCTGGGTCGAGGACGACGGTCCGGGACTGCCCCAGGAAGCTCGCGAGCGGATGCTGCGGCGGGGCGCCAGGCTCGACGAATCGAAGCCCGGGTCGGGCCTCGGCCTGTCGATCGTGGCCGACCTCGCCGACCTCTATGGCGGTCATCTGGCGCTCGAACCGTCGTCCCTGGGGGGGCTGAGGGCCGTGCTCGTGCTCCCGGCGAACTGAAGCCTGCCCAATTGGCGTCCCAATCCACCGTCAGAGCTTTGCCTTGACAAGCGTCGCTCCGCGATGATCGCGTGCGGCGAAGAGAGTCTCAGGAGCCGATAACATGGTCGTGAAATCCGTCGTCGCCCTCGGTCTTGCCGCCGCCATCGCGCTCGGCACCGCCGGGTGTTCCCAGAGCACCGGGCCGAACGAGGCGGGCGGCACCGTGATCGGCGCGGTGGCCGGCGGCCTCATCGGCAGCCGCTTCGGCGGCGGTGCCGGCAAGGTCGCCGCCGTCATGGCCGGCACCATGCTGGGCGGTTTCCTCGGCAACCAGGTCGGGCGCAATCTCGACGACGAGGCCCAGGCGCGCGCCTATGATGCCCAGTACAGCGCCGTGAACAGCGGCGCGCGGTCCGAATGGCGGTCGCAGAGCGGCAACTACGGCTACATCGAGCCGGGCCCGGTTTACACCGACCCGCAGGGCACCTGCCGCCGCTACACCCACACCATCTACATCAACGGCCGCCCGCAGCAGGGTACGGGCGTCGCCTGCCGCAACCCGAGCGGTGGCTGGGACATCGTGAGCTGACCGCGCAAAGGCCCCGCATCCGAAAAGATCACGACCCACATAGGGCGTGACCTGCAGCGCGCGGGACTGTATTCCCCCTGCCATGGTCGTCACGATCGTTCTGGCTCTCCTCACCGGCGCGGCCGCCCTGGCCGTGCTGCTTCCGCTCGCCCGCCGCCCGGCCGCCCACGCAGCCGGCGATGCGGACACCGGCTTCTATGCGGCGCAACTCGCCGAAATCGATCGGGACGCCGCCCGTGGGCTGCTGGCCGCCGACGAGGCGGAGGTGGCCCGCGTCGAGGCCGCGCGGCGGCTGCTGGCGGCCGAGCGGCGCGCCGCGGCGGTCTCGGCCGACGCCAGCGCGACATGGCGGCGTCGTGTCGCGGCCCTGGTCGCGCTCGTCGGCATCCCGCTGCTCAGCGTGCCGCTCTACTACACGCTCGGCCAGCCTTCGCTGCCCGACCAGCCCCTCGCGTCGCGCAGCCAGGAGAGCAAGGGCAACCTGGATTTCGACCAGGCCATGGCCCGCATCGAGAGCCATCTCTCCGCCAATCCGGAGGACGGCCGCGGCTGGGAGGTCGTCGCGCCTCTCTACATGTCGATGGGCCGCTACGACGACGGCGTGCGCGCCTGGGCTTCGGCCAACAGGCTCCTGGGCGAGACCCCGGCCAGGCTCGACAACTGGGGCGAGGCGCTGGTCGCCGCCGCGGACGGTCTCGTCACCGCCGAGGCGCGCGCCGTCCTCGACCGCGCGCTGAAGGCCGATCCCACCTCGGTGAAATCCCGCTTCTACCGCGCGCTCGGTGCCGAGCAGGACGGCGACAGCAAGGCGGCCATCGAGGCCTATTCGAAGATCATCGAGGACGTCCCGCCCGGTTCGCCCGTGGTGAAGAGCCTGGCGGAGCGCATCACGAAGCTGGGCGGCACGCCCCCGGCCGCGGCCCAGGTTGCAGCCCTGCCCCCGAAGGACCAGATGGATGCCATCAAGGGCATGGTCGAGGGCCTCGCGGCCCGGCTCGCCCAGGATGGCTCCGACGTCGAGGGATGGCTGCGGCTGGTGCGCTCCTATGCCGTCTTGAACGAGCCCGACAAGGCGAAGGACGCTCTGCAGCGCGGGACGACGGCGCTGGCCGACAATCCCGACGGCCGCGCGCGCCTGGAAGCGCTCGGCCGCGACCTGAAGATCGGTGGTTCGTGATGACCCGCAAGCAGAGGCGCCTCACCCTCATCGGCTCGGCTCTCGCCGTGCTCGGCGTCGCCGCGGGCCTGGTGCTCTTCGCCATGCGCGACACGATCGTGTTCTTCTACGGCCCGAGCGAACTCGCCGAGAAGAACGTGCAGCCCGGCACGCGGCTGCGCATCGGCGGGCTCGTCCAGCAGGGCAGCGTCCAGAAGGGGCCGGAAATGGCGGTCGTCTTCGCCGTCACCGACACCAACAAGTCCGTGACCGTGCGCTACCGCGGCATCCTGCCCGACCTGTTCCGGGAAGGGCAGGGGGTGGTCGCCGAGGGCATCCTGGAGCCCTCCGGCGAGTTCAGGGCCGACAGCGTGCTGGCCAAGCACGACGAGAACTACATGCCCAAGGAAGTGGCCGACTCGCTGAAGAAGCAGGGCGTGTGGCAACATGCGCCGGGCAAGGACGGCGCCGCCGCCGGCACGCCTCCCACGACCACGCCCGCCGCCGCGCAGGGGACAAAGCCATGATCGTCGAGGTCGGCCACTACGCGCTCGTGCTCGCCTTCGCGCTGTCGCTCGTCCTGAGCGTCATTCCCATCTGGGGCGTCGTGGCGCGCGACGGCGTGCTCATGGGCACCGCCCGGCCGGTGGCGCTGGTCATGGCGGCGCTGGTGGCCGTGTCCTTCGTCGCGCTGACGGCGGCCTACGTGACCTCCGATTTCTCGGTCGTCAACGTCGTCCAGAATTCCCATTCGGCCAAGCCGCTCGTCTACAAGATCTCCGGCGTGTGGTCGAACCACGAGGGCTCGATGCTCCTGTGGGTGCTGATCCTCGCGGTGTTCGCGGCGGCCGTCGCCGTGCGGGGCTCCGGCATGCCGCAGCGCCTGCTCGCCGGCGTGCTGGGCGCGCAGGGCGCCGTCGCCGCCGCCTTCCTGGCCTTCATCCTGGTCACGTCGAACCCCTTCGCCCGCCTTTCCCCGGCTCCGTTCGAGGGCCAGGGGCTCAACCCGCTGCTGCAGGACCCGGGCCTCGCGATCCATCCGCCGCTCCTGTACCTCGGCTATGTCGGCTTCTCGATTGCGTTTTCCTTCGCGGTCGGCGCCCTCATCGAGGGCCGCATCGACGCGGTGTGGGCGCGCTTCGTGCGGCCGTGGACGCTGGTCGCCTGGATCTTCCTGACGCTCGGCATCTCCATGGGCTCGTACTGGGCCTACTACGAGCTCGGCTGGGGTGGCTGGTGGTTCTGGGACCCGGTCGAGAACGCGTCCCTGATGCCCTGGCTCGCCGGCACCGCGCTGCTGCATTCCACCGTCGTGATGGAAAAGCGCGACGCGCTGAAGGTCTGGACGATCCTGCTGTCGATCCTCACCTTCTCGCTCTCGCTGATCGGCACCTTCCTGGTGCGCTCGGGCGTGCTCACCTCGGTCCACGCCTTCGCCACCGACCCGACGCGCGGCACCTTCATCCTCGCGATCCTCATCATCTTCATCGGCGGCAGCCTGGCCCTCTTCGCCTGGCGCGCCCCGATGCTGCGCCAGGGCGGCATCTTCGCGCCGGTGTCGCGCGAGGGCGCCCTGGTCCTGAACAACCTGTTCCTGGCCGCGTCCTGCGCCACCGTCTTCGTCGGCACGCTCTATCCGCTAGCGCTCGAAGCCGTCACCGGCTGGCTCGACCCGGCCAACCCCGCCAAGATCTCGGTGGGTGCGCCGTTCTTCAACCTGACCTTCCTGCCGCTCGCCATCCCGCTGCTGCTGGCCGTGCCCTTCGGTCAGTCGCTCGCCTGGAAGCGCGGCGACCTGCTGGGCGTCGCCCAGCGCCTCGTCACGGCGGGCGTGCTCGCCGTGCTCGTGACCGTCGCAGTGCTTGCGGTGACCTGGGGTGGGCCGGTCGCGGCACCGCTCGGCATCGGGCTCGGGGCCTGGTTGATCCTGGGCTCGCTGACCGAGATCGTCACCCGCAGCCGGCCTGCCGGCGGATTCTTCGCCTCCGGCAATCTGGGCAAGGCCTTATCGCGCGCCGCCGGCCTGCCGCGATCCGCCTGGGGGACCGCACTGGCCCATGCCGGCATCGGCCTCACCGTCATCGGCATCGCCGCCACGGCTTGGGGCGTGGAGCGCATCGTGACGATGAAGCCCGGCGAGACGGTGGATCTGGGCGGCTACCAGGTCCGCCTCGATGGCGTGGCGCCCCGCAACGGGCCGGACTACCGCGAGACCGTGGCCCGGCTCGTCGTCCTCGACGGCAGCAAGGTCCTGGGGACGCTGGAGCCTGGCAAGCGCATCTTCGCGGCCCGCAACATGCCGACGAGCGAAGCGGGCCTGCTCACCGTCGGGCTCGGCCAGGTCTACGCCAGCGTCGCCGAAATCGAGAGCGACGGCCGCGCGGGCCTGCGCCTCTACTGGAAGCCGCTGGTGCTGCTGATCTGGCTGGGCTCGGTCGTCATGGCTCTCGGTGGCGGCCTGTCGCTGCTGGACCGGCGCGTGCGGCTCGGCGCGCCCGTGCGTTCGCGGGCACCCGCTGCCGTGCCGGCGGAATGACCGTGCGCGCCCCCCGCCGCCTGCCTGCGCTTCTCCTCGCCGCCGTGCTCGGCGCGGCTTCGCTCGCGCCGGCTTTCGCCGTGCAGCCGGACGAGATCCTGGCGGACCCGAAGCTCGAGGGCCGCGCCCGCCAGCTCTCGGCCGAACTGCGCTGCCTCGTCTGTCAGAACCAGTCCATCGACGACAGCGACGCCCCACTCGCGCGCGACCTGCGCCTCGTCGTCCGCGACAAGCTCAAGAGCGGGGCCTCCGACCAGGAGGTCCGCGACTTTCTCGTTGCCCGCTACGGCGAGTTCGTGCTGCTGAAGCCCTCCTTCTCCGGCAAGAACCTCATCCTCTGGCTCGCCCCGTTCGCGGTGCTGCTGGCCGGCGGCGCCTTGGTCTGGACCAACGCCCGCAAGCGCGCGGTGCTGGCCGGCGCATCGGCGCCGCTGACGGCGGAAGAGCAGGCGGAATTGGACAAGGTTCTGCGCAAGGAAGGTTGAGCGTCCACATCCTGCGTCCTTCGACACGCCGCCTGCGGCGGCTGCTCAGGATGAGGACTATTGAGATTATTCAGGCACTTGCAACGCTCCTCATCCTGAGCAGGCCGCGCAACGGCCGTGTCGAAGGGCGCAGGACGTCTCCACCAGACCCCACCTTTCCAAAAATTCATTCACCCGTGAAACGGCCGTAAGCCGACATCCCCAATTCTCCCGTGCAAGCCGGGGCGCTTCTCCGGCACGAATTCAGGGTCAACCGGACCCGCACAGGAGACGAGCATGACGAACGAGACGAAATCCCCCCGCCGCACGCTGCGGGCCAGCCTTCTGGCCGGGGCCTGCGCGGTCGCGGTCGTCGGGGCAGGGTTGACGCACAACACCTTCTTTTCCGCCGACAGCGCCTTCGCCCAGACGCAGACCCAGGGCCAGGCTGCGACCGCCCGGCCGATGGCCGGCCCGACCTCCTTTGCCGACGTCGTCGACCGGGTGAAGCCCGCCGTCGTGTCGGTGAAGGTGAAGATCGAGACCGCCGGCATGCGTGGCAACGGCGTCGCGGACGATGACGAGGACAGCAGCGGCAACGGCCTGCCTCCGGGCCTCGACAACCTGCCGCCGAACATCCAGAAGTTCTTCCGCGAGTTCGGCCAGAACGGCCAGCGGGGCCAGCAGGCCCGTCCGCGCGGCAAGCAGTTCGGCCAGGCCCAGGGCTCCGGCTTCTTCATCTCGCAGGACGGCTACGTGGTGACCAACAACCACGTCGTCGCCAACGCGGTGGAAGTGACGCTGACCATGGACGACGGGCGCACGCTCGACGCCAAGGTCGTCGGCACCGATCCCAAGACCGACCTGGCGCTGCTCAAGGTGAAGCAGGAGGGGACCTATCCCTTCGTGAAGTTCGCCCAGGGCCAGCCGCGCATCGGCGACTGGGTCGTGGCCGTCGGCAACCCCTTCGGCCTCGGTGGTACCGTGACGGCCGGCATCGTCTCGGCGCGGGGCCGCGACATCGGCTCGGGCCCCTACGACGACTACCTGCAGATCGACGCGGCCGTGAACCGCGGCAACTCGGGTGGCCCGACCTTCGACATGAACGGCGAGGTCGTGGGCGTGAACACGGCGATCTACTCGCCGTCCGGCGGCAGCGTCGGCATCGCCTTCGCCATCCCGACCGAGGTCGCGACCAACGTCGTCGAGTCGCTGAAGGACAAAGGCTCCGTCTCGCGTGGCTTCATCGGCGTGCAGATCCAGCCGGTGACGGCCGAGATCGCCGACAGCCTCGGCCTGAAGGGCACCAGCGGCGCGCTCGTTGCCGAGGCGCAGAAGGACGGCCCGGCGGCCCAGGCCGGCGTGCAGGCGGGCGACACGATCGTGTCCGTCGACGGCAAGCCGGTGGCGGGCCCGCGTGAGCTCAGCCGCGAAATCGGGGCCAAGCGTCCCGGCGTCACGGTGCAGCTCGGCGTCGTTCGCGGCGGCAAGGAGCAGACCCTGTCGATGAAGCTCGGCACCCTGCCGGGCGAGAAGACCGCCAAGGCCGACATCGGTTCGGGCGCGGACGGCGAGTCCCAGGGCTTCGGCCTGCAGCTCGCCCCCGCCTCGACGGTGAAGGGCGCCGGCGGGCAGGGCGTGGTCGTGACGCAGGTCGACCCGGACGGCGCGGCTGCCGGCCAGGGCATCAAGACCGGCGACGTGATCCTGGAGATCGGCGGCAAGGCCGTCTCCGAGCCCTCGCAGGTGAAGCAGGCCGTCACCGACGCCCGCAAGGAAGGCCGCAAGGCCGTCCTGATGCGCCTCAAGTCCGGGGACAACTCGCGCTTCGTCGCGCTGGCCTTCCCGGGCAAGGACGCCAAGAGCCGCGGCTGATCTCTGCCGCTGCTAGGAATCGGCCGGAGCCAGCCCCTCTCCGGCCGTACCGCGGCGCAGAGCCCGCAACCTGCGCCGCATCGAAGCGGCAGGCCGGACGCCCCCCGCCGGCCTGCCGTTTGCGTTTCGGGAGAGGGCCGGGAGCCGCCGCGTTCCCGCTTCACACCGGCGCGCGTTGGAGTAGTTTCCATGCCCATGAAGTTGCTCATCGTCGAGGACGACAAGGAAGCCGCCGCCTATCTGGTGAAGGCCTTCCGCGAGACCGGGCACGTCGCCGACACCGCGGCCGACGGGCTCGACGGCTATGCCATGGCGCGCGAAGGCGCCTACGACGTCCTGATCATCGACCGCATGCTGCCCAAGCTCGACGGCCTGTCCCTCATCCACGGCCTGCGCGAGCAGAAGGTGGAAACCCCCGTCCTGATCCTGTCGGCGCTCGGCCAGGTCGACGACCGCGTGAAGGGCTTGCGCGCCGGCGGCGACGACTATCTCGCCAAGCCCTATGCCTTCTCCGAGCTGCTCGCCCGCGTCGAGGTTCTCGCCCGCCGGCGCCGCGCCGGTCCCGCCGAGGAGACGCTCTACCGCGTCGGCGACCTCGAGCTCGATCGCCTCGCTCGCCGGGTGACGCGGGAGGGCAAGCCGATCGACCTGCAGCCGCGCGAGTTCCGCCTGCTCGAATACCTGATGCGCCACGCCGGCCAGGTCGTGACGCGCACCATGCTGCTCGAGAACGTCTGGGACTACCATTTCGACCCGCAGACCAACGTCATCGACGTCCACCTGTCGCGGCTTCGGGGCAAGATCGACAAGGGCTTCGACCGCCCGCTGATCCACACGGTGCGCGGCGCGGGATACATGGTCCGTGACGGCGCTCGGTAAGCTCTTCCGCACGACGGCGTTCAAGCTCTCGGCAGCCTATCTCGTCATCTTCGCGATCTTCGCGGCGGTGCTGCTCGGCTACATCGCCTTCAACACCCGCCGGCTCATCGCCGAGCAGGTCTCCGGCGCCGTCGATGCCGAGATCCAGGGCCTCGCCGAGCAGTACCAGGCCGGCGGCGTGCCACGGCTCGTCAGCGTCATCGACGCCCGCACGCGCCTGCCGGGATCCTCGCTCTATCTGCTCCTCGCACCCCGGGGCGTCAGGCTCGCCGGCAACGTCGGACGCGTCGGGCCCGACGTGATGCTCAGTCCCGGCCAGCGCATCATCCGCTACTCCCATGCGGACGACGACAACGGCGAGCACGAGGCGCTGGTGCGCGTCTTCGAACTGCAGGGCGGCTTCCGTCTCCTGGTGGGGCGCGACCTGTCGGAAAGCGACCGCCTGCGCTTCGTCATCCGCCGCGCCTTCGGCTGGTCGCTGTCCCTCGTCGTCGTCATGGCCCTGCTCGGCGGCTGGTTCGTCACCCGCCGCGTGCTGGGGCGCATCGACTCCATGACCGACACGACCCGCGGCATCATGGAGGGCAACCTCGCGGGCCGCCTCGCCATTGCCGGCACCAACGACGAGTTCGACCGGCTCGCCGGCAACCTCAACCTCATGCTCGACCGCGTGGAAGAGCTGATGGCGGGCCTCAAGCAGGTGTCCGACAACGTCGCCCACGATCTCAAGACGCCGCTCACCCGCCTGCGCAACGGCGCCGAGGAGGCGCTGCGCACCGCCCAGTCGCCGGACGACTACCGCGGGGCGCTGGAGAAGATCATCGAGGAAGCGGACAACCTCATCCGCGTCTTCAACGCCCTGCTGATGATCGCCCGGGCCGAGGCGGGGAATGCCCGCGAGGGCATGGCGGAGTTCGACGTCGCCGAGGTCGCCCGCGACGTGGCCGAACTCTACGAGCCCGTGGCCGAGGAGGCCGGCGTGACCCTCACCGTCGAGGTCCCCGACCAGGTCCGTCTCTTCGGCTCGCGCGAGCTCGTCGGCCAGGCCCTCGCAAACCTCGTCGACAACGCCCTGAAATACGCCCCCGTCGGCAAGGACGCCGCCACCCAGCCCGCAGTCTCCGTGCAGGCGATGCGCCGCGACGACATGGTCGACCTCGTGGTGTCCGACACCGGTCCCGGCATCCCCGAGGCCGACCGCGCCCGCGTCCTCGACCGCTTCGTGCGGCTGGAAAACTCCCGCTCCCGGCCGGGCTTCGGCCTCGGCCTCTCGCTGGCCGCCGCCGTCGCCCGCCTGCACGGCGGCGCGCTGCGCCTGGAGGACAACGGCCCGGGACTGCGCGCCGTGGTGTCGCTGCCGGTGCGGCGCGGGGGCGGTTGAGAGGTCACGCGCACCATCGATTCGGCGTATCGAGCCGCTCGCATCCCTCCGCGCGTCATGCCCGGGCTTGGCCCGGGCACCCACGACTTCGGGATGGCCCAGGTAAAGTCGTGGGTCCCCGGGCCAGGCCCGGGGATGACGGCTGAGAGGTGGGCGTGAAATGGACCCACCGTCTTGGGGCTGCCCCGTCCACGCAGGTGCGCTAGAGAGAAGCACCAAGAACGAGAGGGAACACCCGATGGCCGGAGCGCTTGCCGCACGGATCACCGCCGCACCGGTGCTCGCCGACCGCAAGGGTGCGCAGCGGCGGTTGAGCGATTGGCTGGCGGGCCTTGCCGACGATCCGTCCGGGGCCGAGCTGGCGGCCCTGTTCGATGCGCATCCTCCCGTCCGCGCCCTGCTGTCGGGGCTCGCCGACCACTCGCCTTACCTGTGGCGTCTCGTCACCGGCGACCCGGCGCGGCTCGTCCGGCTTCTCGCGTGCGATCCGGACGAGCGCATCCGGGCCACCCTCGGCCAGGCCGCCTCGGCCTGGCGCGCGGCCTCCAGCGAGACCGCCCTGATGCGCGAGCTCCGGCTCGCCAAGCAGGAGGTCGCGCTGCTCGCGGCCCTGGCCGACATCGGCGGTGCCTGGGGCCTGGATGCCGTCACCGCATCGCTCGCCGGACTGGCCGACGCCGCCATCGGCTCGGCGGTGCGCTTCCTGCTCGCCGAGGCGGCGCAGGGCGGACGCTTCCGCCCGCGCGATCCGGCCGATCCCGCCGAAGGGTGCGGCGTCGTGGTGCTGGCGCTCGGCAAGCACGGGGCACAGGAGCTCAACTACTCCTCCGACATCGACGTCGTGGTGTTCTTCGATCCGGAGGGCGCGCCGCTCGCCGACGGAGTCGAGCCGGGGCCGTTCTACGTCCGCCTCGTGCGAGGCATGGTGAAGATCCTCCAGGAGCGCACCGCCGACGGCTACGTCTTTCGCACCGACCTGCGCCTGCGGCCGGATCCGGCCTCGACGCCGACCGCGATCGCGCTGCCCTCGGCCTTCGCCTACTACGAGACCGTGGGGCAGAACTGGGAGCGCGCCGCACTCATCAAGGCGCGTCCCGTGGCGGGCGACCTGCCGCTCGGCGAGGCCTTCCTGCGCGACCTCACGCCGTTCATCTGGCGCAAGTATTTCGACTTCGCGGCCATCGCCGACATCCACGCCATGAAGCGCCAGATCCACGCCGTGCGCGGGCACGAGCAGGTGGCCGTGGCAGGGCACGACATCAAGCTCGGGCGAGGCGGAATCCGCGAGATCGAGTTCTTCGTGCAGACGCAGCAGCTCGTCTTCGGCGGGAGGCGGCCCGCGCTGCGGGGACGTCGGACGCTCGACATGCTGCCGGCGTTGCGCGCCGACGGCTGGATCTCGGACGGCGCGGTGCAGGACCTCACGGAGGCCTACGTCTTCCTGCGCACGCTCGAGCACCGGCTGCAGATGGTGGCCGACGAGCAGACGCAGCGACTGCCCGACGACGCCGACCGCCTGGCCCGCTTTGCCAAGTTCTGCGGCTTCCCGGACCTGAAGCGCTTTTCGAAGGCGCTGACGCAGCGCGCGCTCCTGGTGGAGAAGCACTATGCGCGCCTGTTCGAGGAGGGCGCCGACCTGAGCGCGGGCGAAGGCAACCTCGTCTTCACCGGCACCACCGACGACCCGGGCACGCTCGAGACGCTGCGCCGCATGGGCTTCACCGATCCGCCGCTCGTCGCCGAGACGGTGCGCGGCTGGCATTTCGGCCGGCGCCAGGCGGTGACCTCGGCACGGGCCAGGGAGGTGCTCACCGAACTCGTGCCTCCCCTGCTCGCGGCGTTCGGCAGCACGGCCGATCCCGACGGCGCGCTCGCCGCGTTCGACACCGCGCTGGGCAAGATGCCGGCGGCGGTGGAGCTCTTCGCCATCCTGAAATCGCAGAAGCCGGTGCTGGCCCTCTTCGCCGATCTGCTCGGCTCGGCGCCCCGCATGGCCGAGACTATCGCCGCCCGGCCGCACCTCCTCGACGCCATCATCGATCCGGCGTTCGGGGCCGCGGGGCTCGACGTCGCCGCGCTCGAGAAGCGCCTGGGCGCCGCCATCGGCGAGCCGGCCCTGCTGGAGGATTTCCTCGACCGCATCCGCGAGGCCGGCCAGCACGAGCTGTTCCTGATCGGTGCGCGGGCGCTGTCGCAGGCACTGTCGTTCGAGCGTCTCGGCGAGGCCTACGCCAACCTCGCCGAAGCGGTGATCCGGCTCTGCCTCGCCGAGGTCGAGCGCCGCTTCGCGGCCGATCACGGCCGGGTGCCCGGCGGGCGCCTAGCGGTGCTGGGCATGGGCCGCCTCGGCTCGCGCGAGATGACGGCGACGTCCGACCTCGATCTCGTCGTCCTCTACGACTTCGAGGACGACCATCCCGAGAGCGACGGGCCGCGCCCGCTGCATGCCGTGGTCTACTACGGCCGCCTCACGCAGCGGCTCATCAGCGCGCTCACCGTCCCGACCCGCCGTGGCGTGCTCTACGCGGTCGACATGCGGCTGCGCCCCTCCGGCAACAAGGGCCCTGCCGCCACCCAGTACAAGGGCTTCGTCAGCTACCAGCGCGAGGAGGCCGAGACCTGGGAACACATGGCCCTGGTGCGGGCCCGGCCGGTGGCCGGCGATCCGGCCTTCGCGGAGGAGGTCGAGGCGGCCATCGGCACCGCGCTGGCCCGGGCCGGCGACCCCGCGGCCATCCGCCGCGAAGCGCTGGCCATGCGGCGCCTCGTGGCGCAGGAGAAGGGCGAGGACGATGCCTGGGACCTCAAGCTCGCGGCCGGCGGCCTCCTGGACATCGAGTTCATCGCGCAGGTGCTGGTGCTGGCCAACGCGCGCCACCATCCCTCGCTCGCGGCGCGGACCACCGCGGCCATCGTCGAAGAGGCGGGGCGCCTCGGCCTCCTCGATCCGAACGACGCGGATCTCCTGCGCCGCGCCCACGACCTGATGCGCGACATCTTCCAGTGGCAGCGCCTCAGCGTCCCCGGCGGCTTCGACCCCACGAAGGCGGCCCCCGGCATCCGTCGCCGCATGGCCGCCGTCGTGGGGCTGCCCGACTTCAAGGTCCTGGAGCGCGACCTCACCGAGACGCGCCGGCAGGTGAGGGCCGTGTTCGAGCGGCTGATGGGCGGCTGAGGGTTGGTGTCCTTCGACACGCTCGCTGAGAGGGTGTGAATCTTTCGGCTGTCCAGCTTGCCTCACTCTCTCCGCGTCATGGCCGGGCTTGGCCCGGCCACCCACGACTTCAGAATGGTGCAGGCAAAGTCGTGGGTCCCCGGGCCAAGCCCGGGGATGACAGCTGAGAGGTCGGTTCGACCTGGACTACCAATCCTTAGGTGAAAGGTTCACAGGCTCTGAGCCGCCGCCGAAGCGGTTTGTCGGCCGAACCTTTCAGTGGCCGAAACTCAGGGCTTCGGCGCCTGCGATGGGCGCGTGCTGTCGGTGAGCTGCACGGTCCAGTTCTTCTGTTCGCCCGTATCGATCTCGAAGAAGCCGGTCCGGTCAAAGCCGCGGGCCAGGCAATCCTCGACGCCGCGGATCGTGAACTCCTTGTCGCGGGTGCACATGAAGGTCTTGCCGCCCCACTCGCCGCCGCGGTCGTAGTCCTGGGCGAAGATGTAGTAGAACCGCGCCGCCAGCGCGCCCTTCAGCATCGTCTCGCAATCGTTCGGCTTCAGGTTCCACCAGCCTTCGGTCAGCCAGCCCTGGGCGTCGCGATAGCCCATGGCCACGCCGACGCGGCTCTGGGTCATGTTGCACAGGCGCAGGTCCGCGCGGGCCTCGCCGGCGGCGAACAGGCCGGCAAGTCCGGCGACGATCAGGCTCGACAGCAACCGCATGGGGACGTGCACCTCACGAGGCGAATCGGCGCCGGTGAAAGGGCGCGACCGCAGCGACTGCTTCGCCCCGCCCGCGCCACCCTGTCAATCGACGAGAATAGCCCGCAGGTCGTTGACGTTGGTGCGGGTGGGCCCCGGCGACAGCAGATCGCCGGTGGCCGAGAAGAACCCGGTCGAATCGTTGTCGGCCAGCGAGGCGGCGGGATCGACGCCGGCGCTGCGGGCGCGGGCCAGCGTCGTGGGATCGACGAAGGCCCCGGCCGGGTCGTCGGGGCTGCCGCCGCCGCCATCCGTCCCGTCGGTGTCGCCGGCCACGGCCGAGATGCCTTCGGCGCCGTCGAGGGCCACCGCCAGCGCCAGCGCGAATTCCTGGTTGGGGCCGCCCCGGCCGCCGCCGCGCAGCGTCACGGTAAGTTCGCCGCCCGAGAGGATGGCGGCCCGGCGCCCCTCGGACTTCAGCCGCAAGGCGAGGCGGGCCTGCTCCACGGCGACCTCGCGAGCCTCGCCTTCCAGGTCGGCCCCGAGCATCACCGGCTCGTAGCCCGCGGCCCTGGCCGCGGCGGCGGCGGCCTCAACGCTGGCCCGCGGCGCCGCGACGATCCGGAACGCGGTGCGGTCGAACACCGGGTCGCCGGGCTTCGGCGTCTCGTTCGCCGGATCGTCGATGAGAACGCGCGCGGCATCGGGGAGGGGCAGGCCGTAGCGGGCGACGATCTCGCGGGCATCGGCGTTGGTGGTGGGGTCGGGCACGGTCGGGCCGGAGGCGATCGTCGAGGGATCGTCGCGCGGGACGTCCGAGATCGCCAGGGTCAGCATCCGGGCCGGGGCGGCAATGCGGGCGAGACGCCCGCCCTTGATGAGCGACAGCCGCTTGCGCACCGTGTTGATCTCGCCGATCGACGCGCCCGATCGAAGCATGGCGCGCGTCACGGCCTGCTTGTCGGCCAGGGTCAGGCCCCCGGCCGGCGCGATCCAGTTGGCCGAGCCGCCGCCCGAGAGCAGCACGAGAACGAGGTCGTCCTCCGTCGCCGACGCCGCGAGCTCGAGCGTGCGCCGGGTCGCGGCGACGCCCGCCGCATCGGGCACGGGATGTCCCGCCTCCACCACCTCGATCCACCGGGTCGGCACGCCGTAGCCCAGCCGCGTCACGGCCAACCCGACGAGGCGGTCCGGCCCCAGGCCGTGCCGATCGGCGTACCAGGCCTCCGCGAAGGCCATCATGCTTCCGGCGGCTTTGCCGCCGGCAAGCAGGATCAGGCGGCCCTTGGCCGGAGGCTCGGGAAGGTGGGCCGGCAGGCAGCCGGCTGGCTGGGCGGCATGGACGGCGGCATCGAAGAGCAGGCGCAGCGTCTCGCGCTGCCGGCCGATCGCCTCACCCGCGCTGGTCCACATGCTTTTCCTCCGCGTCGCCCGGCTCCTGCCTCAGTCCTATGGCAAGCGGAGGGCCCCGTCACTATGGTGACCGCTCGTCATCACGCGCCCGCTCCCCGTCCCGCCATGACACTGTCCGACGCCATCCCCGCACCCGTCGAGCGGATCGCCGGCGATCCCGCCTGCGGCCTGCTCATCCTGTGCGACCACGCCTCCAATGCGATCCCGGCCGACTACGCGTCCCTCGGCATGCCCGCCGCCGAGCTGCAGCGGCACATCGCCTACGACATCGGCATCGCCGAGACGACCCGGCATCTCGCCCGCCTCACGGGCGCGCCCGCCGTCCTCAGCACCTTCTCGCGCCTGCTCATCGACCCCAATCGGGGCGAGGACGATCCGACCCTGGTGATGCGGCTCTCGGACGGTGCCATCGTCCCCGGCAATGCGCGGGCCGACGACGCCGAGGTCGAGCGCCGGCTGGATCGCTTCTACCGGCCCTACGACCGGTCCATCGGCGAGGCCGTGTCGGCCGGCCTCGAGAGCGGACGTCCGCCCGCCATCCTCTCCATGCATTCCTTCACGCCGTCGTGGAAGGGCGTGCCGCGTCCCTGGCACATCACGGTGCTCTGGGACGCCGATCCCCGCTTTCCGAAGCCGCTCCTGCGGGCCCTAGAAGCGGAGGGCGACATCGTGGTCGGCGACAACGAGCCCTATGACGGGGCACTGGCCGGCGACGTGGTCAACCGGCATGCGACGCGTCTGGGCCTCGCCAATGCCCTCATCGAGATCCGCCAGGACCTGATCGGTGAACCGGCGGGGTGCCTCGCCTGGGCCGAGCGCCTCGCCCGCATCCTCCCGGGGATTCTCGCCGACCCGGCGCTGAACCGCGTCGAGCGTCAACCGACCCGCACGGCAAGCCGCCACCGCGCCAGGTGGACGCCCGGCTGAGATTGCCCCCGCCATCCACAGGCCGGGCCCGATGCGGATCGTCCCGGGCTTGACCCCCGCGGTCGGATGGCCGACACGCAACGCTCGATCGCTCACCCTTCCGTAGACGACTGCACGAGGCGCTGACCCATGGATAATTCGATCGCCGCCGACCAGCTCAAGACCATCATCGAGCGCATCGAGCGGCTCGAGGAAGAGAAGAAGGCGCTGTCGGACGACATCAAGGACGTCTACGGCGAGGCGAAGGCCAACGGCTTCGACACCAAGATCATCCGCAAGATCGTCGCGATCCGGAAGAAGGACCACGCCGAGCGCAAGGAGGAAGAGGCCATCATGGAACTCTACCTCGAAGCCCTCGGCATGGCCTGAGCCGCAACCGCCACCGACGATCCGTCGGGCGGCTCCCGCCCTGGTGGCTGTCTCGTCCACCCTCGCTCGTCCTCCCGGGCTTGGCCCGGGCATCCGCGACTTTGTCGGGGCCAATCCTCGAGGCGTGAATGGCCGGGCCAGGCCCGGCCAAGACGCTGGGAGGGGTGTGCAGACGGGGCGGACGTGCGGGTGCGTGAACCCCACGCAGCCGCCTGCGGAAATCAACCCTAGGGGTTGAACCGCGCCACCGGGAGCGGCTTCACGGCGGGGCCGGCGAAGCGGTCGTGCTTCAGCTCGCCCTCGTTCTCGCGGAAGCCCATCACCACGGTGGAGGCGGGGCGTGCGGTCAGTCCCGCCACGTCCTTCTCGACGGGCTTCGCCTTGGTCGTGGCGACCGTCACCTTGCCGGCGGGCGCCGGGGCATCTCCGGCGATGGACGCCGTCGCGAACAGGGTCTTGAGGGCGGTGCGGTCCAGGGGCGCGCTCACGAGCGGCTCGGACCTGGCGGGGGCCGGCGCGGCAACGGCCGACGGGGCGGCGACCGCGACGCGGGTGGGCTGCGGGCCCAGGCCAGGCGGGCGCATGGGCGGCAGCGGCACCGCCGCATAGGCGAGAGCCACGCCCACCGGCGCGGCGGCGGAGCCGGCGATCAGGTTCTCGGGCAGTTTCTCGGGCGCCGGCGCCTGTGGCGCCGCGGCCAGCGGCACCATGGGCACGAGGGAGGCGAGGTTGACCGGCCGCTGCGGCGGCAACGGAACGTTTGCGGCCAGGAGCCCCTGACCGGTGAGATCGGCGGGCCGGGCGAGCGGCAGAGGCACGTCGGGGCGCAGGACGGGCTCGGGCGTGCCGGCAGCGGGCTGCGCCCCGGTGGTCCAGACGAGACCCTGGGGCTGCGTCGACGCCGTGCGAAGCGGGGCGGCCGGAGCGGCGGGGGCTTCCGGCGGCGGTGCCGCCGCGACGACGGGCGGCGCGGCCTGGGCCGGCGCCGGAGCCTCGACCGGGGCAGGCGCCGGGGGCGCTTCCACCCTGCGCGGCTGCGCGGGGCGGCGGGTGTCGGGCGCCGGTGAACCGATGCTGGTGTTGGGGAAGAACACCGGGCGACCGTCGGTGTCGCCGGAGCCTGAAATGGTCAGGGACGCCATCTGCGGTCCCGAGGGCGCCTGCGCGTTGCGGGCCGCCGTGCGCGCGTTCCGCCGGGGCGCCTGCGCCATGTCCTCTTCCTCGTCGGCGCCGCCGAAGAGGGCCGCGAAGAAGCTCTTGCCGCCGCGGGAGAACAGGCCGCCGCCGTCGCCGCTGTCGGCATAGGCGCTGACCGACCCGCCATTGGCTTCGATTTCCGCCTGCGCGAGGTCGTAGCCCGGCATGGGCTTGCCGTCGGAGGGGATGTGGACCGTCTTGCCGTCCGGGAACAGCCGCGCGAGCTGGTCACGCGTCATGCGCGGCCAATGGCGCACGCTTCCGGCATCGATATGCACGAAGGGATTGAACGCGGTGGGGTAGTAGCCGACGCCGCCGCGCTGCAGTCGGAGCCCGATCTCGCGCACCTTCGCCATGGAGGCGTCCGGCAGGTAGAAGTCCATCGCCTTGCCCTCCATGTGCTGGGAGTGCTTGGCGACGGCGCGGGAGCGGCGCCGGAGCATGGCGTTCGTCTCGGGCGCGCGGTAGGCGGACACGATGTGCAGGGGCTCGTTCGAGCCGACCTCGCGGTGCACCTCCCACACGATGTCGAAGAGCCGCGGATCCATGTTGGTGGGCTCGTCGCGCCGCCAGTCGCGCAGGATCCAGTTCAGCTTGTCGAGCGCGGCACGATCATACGACCCGTTCCGCTTGTAGGTGATCGAGGCCGATTCCTTGGTGTGCGTATGGTAGATGTCGAGGGTGCGGGTATCGCCATTGGCCACCGCATTGCCGACCTGGCTGCTCGCCGCGACGAGGGCAGCGAGGGAAAGGCAACCGGGGGCCACCGTCCGGAGACAGCGGCCGACGATACGCGCCATGCGCCTGGAGCGAAGGAACGCCAACTGTTCAACTCTTCCGATCGAGGCGGCGCATAGGCGCCCGCATCGCTGCGAGATTGCTGAACAGAAGCTTGCCCAAAACGGTTAACGGCACGTTACCCCCTGCAATGCCGCGACCCGATACGAGCATGCCGACGGTCCAGTACGCGGACGTCGAGCATGCCATCCGGCTGCGCTAAGGGGTAAAGGTGGCGGAATTGGGTTCCCAGCGCGAGCTACGCAGTTTTACACAGTCTTACTGACTGACGCCACGGCGCAGCGTCGCGAAGCGCCGGCCGTCGGGGCTGACGCCCAGCGCGGTCTTCACCTTGCCGTCGTGCCCGTAGATGTCCTCGAGCCGCTGCAGCCGGCCGCTGTCGTCCACATAGGCCGTGAAGTAGGTGAGGTGCACGGGGAGCTGGCTGCGCAGCTTGATCATGCGCTCGCCCGTCCCGATCATCCTGCGCATCTTCTCCTCGGTGAACCCCTGCTCGCCCAGGACGAACTCGGCCAGCCGGAACGGCTGGTCGACGCGCACGCAGCCGTGGCTGAACGCCCGCCGCGTGCTGGCGAACAGGTTCCGCGTCGGCGTGTCGTGCAGGTACACGGAGTGCTGGTTCGGGAACATGAACTTGATGAAGCCGAGCGCATTGCGCTCGCCGGGCGGCTGGCGCACCGAGATCGAGTTGCCGCGCCGGATCACCTCGTAGCCGTGCTTGGCCGCGTAGTCGGGGTCCTGCGCCAGCTTGGGCAGGATCTCCTTGCGCAGGATCGACGGCGGAATGTGCCAGTACGGGTTGACGATCACGTGCTCCATGGCGTGGGAGAACACGGGCGTCTGCGTTTCGGGCTTGCCGACGATCACGCGGGTGCGATGCACCACCTGGCCGTCTTCCACCAGCCGCAGCGTGTACTCCGGCAGGTTCACGATGATGTGGCGCTGTCCGAGCTCCGGCGGCAGCCAGCGCCAGCGCTCCATGTTGGCCACGATGTCGGTGACGCCGAACGGCGCCGACACGCGTCCGCCGTCGAGGGCGTCGAGCGTCGCGCGGTCCAGGCGCCCGTTCGCCCGCAGGCCCCGGGCGCGCTGGAAGTCGGCCAGCGCCTCGGACACCTGTCCGTCGAACTGGGTGCTGTCCGTGTCCAGCAGGCCGAGCCGCTTGCGAAGGGCCGGCACGCGGGGATCGCTCATGCCGGGGCGCAGGACGGGGCCATTCGGGATCGGCTCCGGTCCCCCCACGGCCGCGGTGCTCTCGCGCATCTCGGCGAGCTTGGCGCGCAGGGCCTTGTAGCCCTCGTGCTGCGGCTGCCACGCGGCAAGGGCTGCCGCTGCGTCGGGCGCCGCCTGCAGCGTCGCCACCACCTCGGCGGGCGTCGGGATGAACAGTTCCGGCGTGATCAGGTTCGAGAGTTTCGTCGGGTCGAGGCGCCCGCCGCGCGCGTCCCGCGCATAGGCGAAGGCCGCCGCCGTCAGGGTCACGTCGAAGCGAACGGCCGCGGCCGGTGCCATGCCGCTGGCGGCCACGGGGTAGGCGCTGGGATCCAGCGCGTCCGCCTCGGCTGTTCCGAGCGTGTGCAGGATGCCGCCTGCGGCAGCCGTCGGACGCCCGTCCGCATCCAGCCACAGCGGCGCATGGTCGCGGGCGGCGTAGATCTCGACGAGCGCCTGGCGCTCCTTCGCCGTCAGCGCGGCGACGCCGGGTCCGGTGAGCGAGCCCGTCTCGATGGCGGTCTTGAGGGCCGTCGGGAGCGGCGATGCCGCCTTATCGACGAGCAGGGTGGTCGGAACGTCGGGCAGCGGCACGTCGACGCGCGTCTCGGCAAGGGTGCGGGCCTCCTCGGCCTGCCGGTCGACGATCAGCGTCTCGGCGGGTTCCGGGAGGGCCGGCATGGCGATCGCCGGCTCGGAAGGCTGGGGCTGGGCGGCCAGGCGCTCGACGATCAGGGCGTCCGGCGCGTCGGGCAGGGGCGCCAGCAGCGCATCGCGGGCGCTGTCATCGGCCGTCTGCGCCGGGCGCAGCTCGGCGGCGATGGTCCCGGCGGCGGATTGCTGGTCGCCAGGCACTTCGGTGGCCGAGGCGGCGACGGGCGTGGCGGCCGCAAGAGCCAGGAGAGAGGCTCCCGCCAACATCGCTCGCCAGGTCTGGGGACGCATCGAGGGCTCCGAAAAACAAATCAAGACAGTCCCGATTTGGATCACTTCTCACCGTCCCGCACTGTGTTGGCAAGCACGCCACGACGTCGCATCATCCCCCGTGATGCTCGCCTGGCGCGAAAGTCGTCGAGGTGTTGCGCGAAAGGCGCGGTTCAAGCTGCGGCCTCGTCCCCGGACTCCTCGGCACCGCCGTCGATGCCGAATTCCTTGAGCTTCCGATACAGGGTCGAGCGGCCGATCCCGAGCTTGCGGGCCATTTCGGTCATGTGCCCGCGGTAATGGTCGAGCGCGAAACGGATCACCTGCTCCTCGATGGTCGACAGGGCCCGCACGTCGCCGCGGTCGTCCAGAAGGCGCATGATCGACGGATCGCGCAGCACGACTTCCGTCAGCGGCCTGGTGTCGACGACGGGCAGGGCCTCCTGGCGCAAGGGAGGGGCCGGCGGCATTTCGACCGAATACCCGTCCACCTGCGCCGCGATCTGCGGGAACTCGGTGACGCCCAGCTGGTCGCCGTCGCACAGCACGACCGCACGGAACATCGTGTTCTCGAGCTGCCGCACGTTGCCCGGCCAGGCATAGCTCGCCAGCAGGGCCTCGGCGTCCGGCGTGATGCCGACGATGCGCTTGCCTTCTTCCGCGGCGAAGCGCGCCAGGAAGCGGCGGGCGATGTCGGTGATGTCCTCGCGGCGCGAGCGCAGGGGCGGGATCGTGATCGGGAAGACGTTGAGCCGGTAGAACAGGTCCTCGCGGAAACGACCCTGCTTCACCGCCTCGATCAGGTTCTGGTTGGTCGCGGAGATCAGGCGGATGTCGACCTTCACGGGGCGGCGACCGCCGACGGGATCGACCTCGCCCTCCTGGATGGCGCGCAGCAGCTTCACCTGCGCCTCAAGCGGCAGCTCGCCGATCTCGTCGAGGAACAGGGTGCCGCCGTGGGCTTCCACGAACTTGCCCATGTGCCGTTCGGTCGCGCCGGTGAAGGCGCCCTTCTCGTGGCCGAACAGGATCGACTCCACGAGGTTGTCGGGGATGGCCCCGCAGTTGACCGTCACGAAAGGTTTGCCGCGCCGGTCGCTGGACCCCTGGATGGCGCGGGCGAGCAGCTCCTTGCCGACGCCGGACTCGCCTTCGACCAGCACCGGGATGGTCGACTTGGCGGCGCGTTCGGCGAGCCGCACGACGCGCGACATCTCGGCGCTGCGCGTGGCGAGGTCGCGGAAGGTGAGGGTGCCCGTCGCGTGGCGCGTCATGCGCCGGATCTCATCCTCCAGCGCGCCGGCCCGCAGGGCGTTCTTGACGGAGACGGCGAGGCGCTCGGCCCCGACCGGCTTCACCACGAAGTCGGCGGCCCCGGCCCGCATGGCCGAGATCACCGTCTCGATGGAGCCGTGCGCCGTCTGCACGATCACCGGGACCTCGATGCCGCTGTCCCGCAGGCGCGACAGGACGCCCATGCCGTCGAGATCGGGCATCACCAGGTCGAGCACGACGAGGTTGATCGAGGGCTGCTCGGCGCCCTGGAGCAGCGCGACGGCCTCTTCGCCCCCCTGAGCGATCACCGTCTCGTAGCCGAGCTTGCGCAGCGTGTTGTCCAGCAAGCGTCGCTGGATCGGATCATCGTCCACAATCAGGATGGTGCTGGTCATGGCCCCGACTCTCTTCGCTGTGTCTCGTTTCGGGGCGATCCTCGACGAATAGGGTAAATGGGGGTTTAACGTCGGAAGGGCGTACAACCGTGACCATTGATCGGGAGCCGGGCTCACCGATATGTGACGGATGGTCCTTTTGCCGAGATGGGTGCCCCAATGCTCGATTTCCGCGTCTTCCGCCCGATGGCTCCCGCCGAAGTCGCAAAGGGTGGAGCCGCCGCGGCCGGCGCCCCACTCGGGACCCTGCCCGAGTGGAACCTGAACGACCTCTATCCCGGCATGGAGTCGGAGGCGTTCGCCGCCGACACCGCCAGGGCCGACGCCGAGTGCAAGGCCTTCGCCGATGCCTATCGCGGCAAGCTCGAAGCGATGGTCACGGGGCCGGACGCGGCCCGCCGTCTCCACGAGGCCATCGCCCAGTACGAGGTGATCGACGACCGCCTCGGCCGGATCATCTCCTATGCCGGTCTCGTCTATGCCGGCGACACCACCGACCCGAAGCGGGCCAAGTTCTTCGGCGACACGCAGGAGCGGGTCACGGCCGCCTCGACGGAGCTGCTGTTCTTCCAGCTCGAACTCAACCGCCTCGACGACGCTGTTCTCGACGCGCTCGCGCAGAAGTCTCCGCTCTCCCACTATCGGCCCTGGCTCGAGGACATCCGCAAGGAGAAGCCCTACCAGCTCGACGACAAGCTGGAGCAGCTCTTCCACGAGAAGTCGGTGACCGGGCGCTCCGCCTGGAACCGCCTGTTCGACGAGACGATCTCGTCGCTGCGCTTCAAGGTCGGCGACGAGGAGCTCACCCTCGAGCCGACCCTGAACAAGATGCAGGACGCCGACGGCGCGGTCCGCAAGCAGGCGGCCGAGGCGCTGGCCGCGACGCTGAAGGACAATCTGCGGGTCTTTACGCTGATCACGAACACGCTGGCCAAGGACAAGGAGATCGCCGATCGCTGGCGGGGCTTCGGCGACGTGGCCGAGTCGCGCCACCTGTCCAACCGTGTCGAGCCCGAGGTCGTCGACGCGCTGGTGTCGGCGGTGCGCGAGGCCTATCCGCGGCTCTCCCATCGCTACTATGCGCTCAAGGCGCGCTGGTTCGGCGTCGACGCGCTGAACCACTGGGACCGCAACGCACCGCTCCCCAAGGTCGAGCAGCGCACCATTCCCTGGGCGGATGCGCGCGAGACGGTGCTGAAGGCCTATGGCGGCTTCTCGCCCGGCATGGCCGACATTGCCCGCCGCTTCTTCGACGGAGGCTGGATCGACGCCCCGGTGCGCCCGGGCAAGGCGCCGGGCGCCTTCGCCCATCCCACGGTTCCCTCCTCGCACCCCTACGTGCTGCTGAACTACCAGGGCCGCCCGCGCGACGTCATGACGCTGGCCCACGAGCTCGGCCATGGCGTGCACCAGGTGCTGGCCGCGCCCAACGGCGCGCTGATGGCGCCGACGCCGCTGACGCTGGCGGAGACGGCCTCGGTGTTCGGCGAGATGCTGACCTTCCGGGCCTTGCTGGCGGGCACCACGGACCCGAAGGCCCGCAAGGCCATGCTGGCCGCCAAGGTCGAGGACATGATCAACACGGTGGTGCGGCAAATCGCCTTCTACAGCTTCGAACGCGAGGTCCACACGCGGCGCACCGCGGGCGAGCTCACCGCCGACGACCTGGGCGAGGCCTGGCTGAAGGTGCAGACCGAGAGCCTGGGGCCGGCAATCCGCATCGGCGCGGGCTACGAGACCTTCTGGGCCTACATCCCGCATTTCGTGCACTCGCCGTTCTACGTCTACGCCTACGCCTTCGGCGACTGCCTGGTGAACTCGCTCTACGGCGTCTACGAGAAGGCCGCGGACGGCTTTGCCGAGCGCTATCTCGCCATGCTCTCGGCCGGCGGCACCAAGCACCACACGGAGCTGCTGGCCCCGTTCGGTCTCGACGCCCGCGACCCGGCCTTCTGGCAGATCGGTCTGTCGCTGATCGAGCGCCTCATCGTCGAACTGGAGGGCATGGAGTGACGGGGGAGCGAGGAGAGAGAGTAGCGAATAGCGAGACGGGCTCGGCGAGACGTTAGCCTTTCCCTATTGCTACTCGCCATTCGCTCCCCCCCTCCATCGACATCCGCCCGCACCGCCCCATATCTGCGCCATGACCGAACGTGATCGTGAAGCGAACCGGATGTCGGCGCGAGTCTCGCGCTACGCCCGGGTCGGAGCCAATGTCGGCGGCGTGGCCGCCCGCATCGCCGGGTCCAAGCTCTTCGGGCTGGACGGCAGGGACCAGGGCAATGCGGCCGCGCTCGCGCAGGCGCTGGGCGGGCTGAAAGGTCCGCTGATGAAGGTCGCCCAGCTGATGGCGACCGTGCCCGACGTGCTCCCGCCCGAATATGCCGAGGAGCTGTCGAAGCTGCAGAGCGAGGCCCCGCCCATGGGCCCCGCTTTCGTCAAGCGCCGCATGATGGCCGAGCTCGGTGCGGACTGGATGAGCCGCTTCGGGTCTTTCGAGCTCCGCTCCGCGGCGGCGGCGTCGCTCGGGCAGGTGCACCGCGCCACGGCGAAGGACGGCAGCGCGCTGGCCTGCAAGCTCCAGTACCCGGACATGCAATCGGCCGTGGAGGCCGACCTGAAGCAGCTCGAGATCCTCTTCGCCGTGCACCGGCGGATGGATCCCGCCATCGACACCCGCGAGATCGCCAAGGAGGTCGGCGCCCGCGTCCGCGAGGAACTCGACTACCGGCGCGAGGCCCGCCATGCGCGGCTTTATGCCGCCATGCTCGACGACGAGCCCCTCGTCCGCGTCCCGGCGGTCTGGCCCGAGCTGTCGACCGCCCGCCTGCTGACGCTGGGGTGGCTCGAGGGTGAGAAGATGCTGGCCTTCAAGGATCACTCCCTCGAGGACCGCAACCGGCTGGCCACCGCGATGTTCAAGGCCTGGTGGCACCCCTTCAGCCACTACGGCGTCATCCACGGCGATCCGCACCTCGGCAATTACACCGTGTTCCGCGACGGCGAGAGCCCGGCCGGCATCAACCTGCTGGACTATGGCTGCATCCGCATCTTCCCGCCCCGCTTCGTCGGCGGCGTGGTCGATCTCTATCGCGGGCTGCTCACCGACGATCGCGCCCGCATCGTCCACGCCTACGAGACCTGGGGCTTCCGCGGCCTCACCAACGAGCTCATCGACATCCTCAACATCTGGGCCCGCTTCATCTACGGGCCGCTGCTCGACGACCGGGTCCGCACCATCGCCGACAAGGTGAAGCCGTCCGAGTACGGCCGCCGCGAGGCGTTCACGGTGCACAAGGCGCTGAAGGAAAAGGGACCGGTGACGGTGCCGCGCGAATTCGTCTTCATGGACCGCGCCGCCATCGGGCTCGGCGGCGTGTTCCTGCACCTGCGCGCCGAACTCAACTTCCACCGCCTGTTCGACGCCGCCGTGGCCGACTTCTCGCTCGACACACTGGCCCAGCGCCAGGGCGCGGCTCTCTCGGCCGTCGGCCTGTCCCCGCCGGCTTGAGGGCGCGCCCGGCTCGGCCCGCTCACCGTCTGGCCAGATCCCCCAGCAGGCTCGCGGCGACCGTGAGCTTGGACAAGGTCAGGCCGGAGCCGGCGATGGCCTCGACGCTCGCCATCAGCCGGTCGGCGGCGGCGCCGCGGCGCTGGGCCCAGCCGTCGACGGCTTCGAGCCCGGAGGCGTCTCCCTCCCCCACGATCTCGGTGGTCAGGGCCCGGTGGGCAGCCTCGATGGTGGACAGCGCGCCGTCGAGCGCCAGGCGATCGTAGTGGTCGGTCACCGGCACGTCCCGGGCGGACAGCGCGATGTCGGCGAGGCGGAAGCGGGCAGCCACGGCGAAGTGGGTTGCCGCGACCGCGGCGATCGGCCGGCCCGTCCGCATCGCCACGAGCACGATGTCCGGCGCGGCGACGAGCGCCGGGAAGCTCGCGACGCGCAGCGCCAGCGGCTCCGGAGCCCCGTCGGCCACGAGGGCCGCCGCCCGCCGGCTCACCTGCTCGGCCTGATCGGGGAGCAGCGTGTCGGCGAGTGAAGCCGCGACCTCGGCGATGCCGTCGCGGTAGCGGCCCACCACGGCGTCGAGCGTCTCCGCCGTCCAGTCGATCTGCCGGATGAACCAGACGAGCCGCGACAGGAGCAGGTCCTGCGCCGCGCCGTAGAGGCGCATCTGCAGGGCTCCGGGAACGCGCGCGTCGAGCCGGTCGACGGCGCCGTTGAAGCCGCCGAGGTCGTAGCTGTCGCGGACCGCGGCGTAGGCCGCCGCGATGGCCGGGGCGTCGGCGCCCGTCTGGTCGGCGAGCCGGACCACGACCGACGGGCCGCCGCGGTTGACGATGGCATTGGCGAGCTGCGTCGCGACGATCTCGCGGCGCAGGCGATGGGTCTCGATGGCGTCGGGAAAGCGCTCCACCAGCGTCGCCGGGAAGTATCGAACGAGCTCCCGGCTCAGATAGGGGTCGTCGGGCACGCGGCTGGCGAGAAGCGCGTCGTGCAGGGACAGCTTCGCATAGGCGAGCAGCACCGCGAGCTCGGGCCGTGTGATGCCCTCGCCCTTGCGGGCCCGTTCGTCCAGCGTCATGTCGTCGGGCAGTTCCTCGACCGCGCGGTCGAGGCGGCCCTCGGCCTCCAGCACCTGCATCAGGCGCCGCGCGAAGCCCAGGTCTTCGCGGGCCCGCTGCTCGGACAGGGAGAGCGACAGCGTCTGCAGGTAGTTGTTGCGCAGGACGAGGGTGGCGACCTCGTCGGTCATGGCCGCCAGCAGCGACGATCGGGCCTGCGCGTCGAGGCGTCCGTCCGCCTCCGGCACGGCGAGCGCGATCTTGATGTTCACCTCCACGTCGGAGGTGTTCACCCCGGCCGAGTTGTCGATGGCGTCGGTGTTCAGGCGGACGCCCTTGCGCGCGGCCTCGATGCGGCCGCGCTGCGTCACGCCGAGATTGGCGCCCTCGCCGATGACGCGCGCCCCGACATCCGCGCCGGTGATCCGGATCGCGTCGTTGGCGCGGTCGCCGGCCTGCTCGTCCGTCTCGGTCGAGCTGCGCACATAGGTGCCGATGCCGCCGAACCAGAGCAGGTCGACCCGGGCCTTCAGGATGGCCCTCATCACGTCGGCCGGCGCGGCCTCCCGCGCGGTGAGACCGAGCATGGCGCGCACGGGCTCCGACAGGGGGATGCTCTTGGACGAGCGCGGAAAGACGCCGCCGCCGGCGGAGATCAGCGTCCGGTCGTAGTCCGCCCAGGACGAGCGCGGCAGGTCGAACAGGCGTTGCCGCTCGGCCAGCGACGCGGCGGGATCCGGCGAGGGATCGAGGAAGATGTCCCGATGGTCGAAGGCGGCGAGAAGCCTGATCTGCGGCGAGAGCAGCATGCCGTTGCCGAAGACGTCGCCGGACATGTCGCCCACGCCCACCACCGAGAACGGGGTCGCCTGGATGTCCGTGCCGAGCTCCCTGAAGTGCCGCTTCACGGCTTCCCAGGCGCCACGCGCGGTGATGCCCATCTTCTTGTGGTCGTAGCCCTGCGAGCCGCCCGAGGCGAACGCATCGCCCAGCCAGTGGCCGTGCTCGATGGACAGCGCGTTGGCGATGTCCGAGAACGTCGCGGTCCCCTTGTCGGCGGCAACGACGAGGTAGGGGTCGTCGCCGTCGTGCCGGACGGTGTCCGCAGGCGGGACGATCGCGTCGCCCGCGATGTTGTCGGTCAGATCCAGGAGCGTGCCGACGAAGGCGCGATAGGCGCCGATGCCTTCCGCCATGAAGGCCTGGCGGTCGGCGGGAGGAGGCAGGCGCTTGGGCACGAACCCGCCCTTGGCGCCGACCGGAACGATGACCGCGTTCTTGACCTGCTGGGCCTTCACGAGGCCCAGGATCTCGGTGCGGAAGTCCTGCGGCCTGTCCGACCAGCGCAGGCCGCCGCGCGCCACCTTGCCGAAGCGCAGGTGCACGCCCTCGACCCGCGGCGAATGCACGAAGATTTCGTAGAGGGGCCGGGGCAAAGGCAGCCCTTCGATCCGGCGGCTCTCGAACTTGAACGCGATGGCCTCGCGGTGCCGCCCGTCCCTCTCGCGCTGGAAGAAGCTCGTGCGGACCGCGGCCGCGATCAGGTTGACGAAGCGCCGCAGGATGCGGTCCTCGTCGAGGCTCGTGACAGCCGTGAGGGCGCTTTCGATCCGGCCGCGCACCTCCTCCTCCCGGGCGGCGCGATCGCGCTCTGCCGCGGGGGACGGGTCGAAGCGCGCGTGCAGCAGGTCCACGAGGAGGCGCGCCGCCTCCGCATGCTTCACCAGCGTCGCCGCCATGTAGTCCTGGCTGAACGGCACGCGGGCCTGCTGCAGATAGCGGGACAGGGTCCGCAGCGCGGCCACGTCCCGCCAGCCGATGCCCGCCTCCAGCACGAGGGCGTTGTAGCCGTCCGACTCGGCCTCTCCCGCCAGGAGCGCCATCAGGGCCGACTCCAGGAGCGCCTCGAGGCGTTCCACGTCGATCTCTCCGCCGCTCGCCCGCTCCAGCGTCATGTCGTGGATCGCGAACCCGGTGTGGTCGGCGCCGGGCGGCGTGACCGCGTAGGTGCGCTCGCTCACGGCCCGGAAGCCGAGATGCTCCAGCAAGGGCACGCGTTCCGAGAGCGGCAGGGAGCGGCCATGGCTGAACAGCATGAGCGAGACCCGCGTCGCCGGCTCGCCGGGCCGGCGCCCGATGTCCACCGCATGCGGCCGGGCCGCGTCGAGCTTCTCCAGGATGGCGATGTCCTCGAGCGCCTCCCACGGCTTGAACGCCTCGCGATAGGCGGCCGAGAAGGCCTCGCCGTAGCGGGCCACGAGCTGGCGGGCCCGCCCGGGGTCCTCGGTCTGGCGCAGGCGCTCGGTCAGGCCGTCGGCCCAGGTCTGCGCCACCGCCGCGACGGCCTCCTCCAGTGTCGCCTGGTCGAGCTTCGGGGTTTCGCCCTCGTAGCGGCCGATGATGTAGTGCGTCCGCGACAGGGGGCCCTCGGGATAGGCGGGGTAGGTCGCCGAGACGCGACCGTCGTAGAGCCGGGCCAGCACCTCGCCCACCTTGCGCCGGATGGCGCTGTCGAAACGATCCTTCGGAATGTAGACGAGCAGCGAGACGAAACGGTCGAACTTGTCCGCCCGGGCCAGCACGCGGATGCGCGGCCGCTCGTAGAGGGTCATGATGTCGAGCGTGAACGCGAGCAGCGTGTCCACGTCGATCTGGAAGAGCTCGTCGCGGGGATAGCTCTCCAGCACGTTGAGGAGCGCTCGGCCGGAGTAGCTCGCCGGATCGAAGCCCGCGCGGCGAACCACCTGCGCCACCTTGTGCCCGATATAGGGGACGGCGGACGTGGAGCCGGTGTAGGCGCTCGCGGTGAACAGGCCGACGATGCGCAACTCGCCGGTCAGCCGGCCATCCTCGCCGTATTGCTTGACCCCGATGGTGTCGAGGTGGACGCGCCGATGCACGCGCGAGCGGCTGCTCGCCTTGGTCACGATCAGCGGAACGGGCTCCTCGAGGAAGGCCATGATCTCGGGCGTCGTGGCCACCAACTCCCGTCCCCGCCGCAGGATCTTCACCTCCGGATCGGCGAGGATGCCCAGACCCGAGCCCTGGACGGAGCTTTCGGCGGAGGCGCCGGGCTCGTAGCGGTACTCCCGCAGGCCGAGCAGCGTGAAATGGTCCGCGGCCAGCCAGTCGAGAAAGGCCACCGCCTCCGAGACCTCCTCCGCCGGCAGGGGTGGCGGATTGGTGCGGTAGGCGTAACCGATCGCGGCCAGCCGGCCGCGCATGGCGCCCCAGTCGCGCACGGCGACCCGCACGTCGGCGTAGATGCGCGCGAGCGACTCCAGCAAAGCCCGGCGCGCCTCGTCGTCCAGGGGATCGAGGTGCACCTGGATCAGGCTCTCCCGCCGCGTCCCGACTTGCCCCGTGGCCTGTGCCTCGCCGGCGAAGCGCCTGAACGTGCCGTCCTCCGTCCGTTCGATCGCCAGGATGGGATGGGCGAGGAAACGGATCTCGAGCCCGCGCTCGGTGAGTTCGGCAAGCGTCGAATCGAGCAGGAACGGCATGTTGTCGTTGACGATCTCCAGGACCGTCACGTCCCGCGGACGCCCTCCGACCGGGACCATGAACTCCGTCAGGCGGACGTCTTCATGCCCCGGGGGGCGGGGAGCCTGCAGGTGCTCGAGCGCATGGGCCGCGAAAATCCGCAACGTGTCGGGATCGTATCGACCGGCATCTTCCCGCGAGACGCGCCCGAACAGCGCCTGCACGAAGGCGGCAGGGACGTCTGTGGACGCGACGGACTCCGTCGCCTCGCCGGGGTTGCGGGGCTGGACCGACATGGGCTTCCCTCCGAGCGGCGGCGTGGGGTCCCGCCATGGGCCTATGCTAGGCTCATTGAGGCAGCGAAACCATGGCGAGAATGGAAAGAAGAGGGTTGAAATGACGACCAAGCGGCCCGAAACCGGCGAAAAGCCCCGCAACCAGGCCAGCGGAAAGCGTGTGATGGCGCTGGATCTGCCGCCGGCGGCCCCGACCCCGGCCATGGAGGCTTATTTCCAGAAATGCCTCGACAAGATCGGCTTCGTGCCGAACGTCCTCACGGCCTATGCCCACGACATGGCCAAGCTCGAGGCCTTCGTGTCCTTCTACAACGACCTGATGCTCGGACCGTCCGGCCTGTCCAAGCTGGAGCGCGAGATGATCGCGGTCGTGGTGTCCGCCGAGAACCGCTGCTTCTATTGCATCACCGCCCACGGGGCCGCGGTCCGCCAGCTCTCGGGCGATCCCATGCTGGGGGAACTGATGGCCATCAACTGGCGAGCCGCGGACCTGTCGCCCCGCCACCGCGCCATGCTGACCTTCGCGGCCAAGGTCACGACCGCCTCCGCCACGGTCGGCGACGACGACAGGCAGGCGCTGCGGGCCGCGGGTTTCTCGGAGAAGGACATCTGGGACATCGCGGCCGTGACCGGCTTCTACGCCATGTCCAACCGCATGGCCTCGGCTGTCGACATGCGTCCCAACGACGAATACCACGCGCAATCGCGCTGAGAGCCGGGCTCCGGCCAAAGAAAAAGCCCCGGGGCGAACCCCGGGGCTTCTCGGAGGACCTGTCGGTCGGTCCGTTTACTCGTTCCGGTTGCCCACGAGGGCGAGGATGAACTGGAACATGTTGATGAAGTTCAGGTAGAGCGACAGGGCACCCATCACCGAGGCCTTGCCAGCCATCTCGCCGTCGCCGGCGACGATGTCGTACTCTTCCTTCAGGCGCTGCGTATCCCAGGCCGTCAGGCCGGCGAAGATCAGCACGCCCATCAGGTTGATCGCGAACTGGAACACGCTGCTCTGCATGAAGATGTTCACGAGACCGGCGATCAGCAGGCCCCAGACACCCATGATCAGGAAGGAGCCCATTCCGGACAGGCTCTTCTTGGTCGTGTAGCCGAACAGCGACAGGCCCGCGAACGAAGCCGCCGTGATGAACAGCGCCTGCATGATGCTGGCGGAGGTGTACACCAGGAAGATCGAGCCCATCGACAGGCCCATCACGCCGGCGAAGGCGAGGAAGGTGCCGAGGAGCGTGCCCTGGCTCATCCGGTCGAAGCGGAACGACAGGAAGAAGATGAAGGCGAGCGGGGACAGCATCACCACCCACTTCAGCGGGCTGGCGTAGAGCAGCGCACCGAAGCTCGTGACGAGCGTTCCGCCGACCTTGCCCACCGCGAGGGAGGGATCGGTCGTGATGGCAAGCTTGGCCACGCCCAGCGCGACCAGCGCCGAGATAGCCAGCCCCAGCGTCATGTGGTTGTAGATGCCGAGCATGTAGGCCCGCAGGCCCTGATCGTACTCGGCGGCACCGGTGCGGGCAAAGCCCGTGCCGAACCGGGCTGCGGGGTTGCGATCGTAGTTGCTCATGTGAGTCCTCTCGAAGAGCGGATTCAATTTTCCTTCGCCGGGACGGCGATGCACGAAATATGAGGGGGCCTCGCGACAAAAACAAGACCTTCGTAGAAGGCTCGCTTGCCAAATTATTGCGTTGCACCAGACACGGTGAGACTACCGGCGCGGTAGAGCCCCAGTGTTCAGGAACTCTGCCGATTTATACTCACAGGTCGCGTAGATAAGGCGCGGGCTTCTGGCCCAGGATTCGCCAGGTCCCGGCTAGTCCCAAAAGGATCGTCACGGCAATGGCGCCGGCCGAAGCGGCGAGCGCGCCGCCCAATTGCCAGTCGAAACTGAGCATCATCACACGCGTGAGCACCCACCACGCCGCGAAGCCTCCGGCCAATGCTCCGAACAGGGCCGTGGCCACGCCGAGCAGACCATATTCGAGCAGGAATGCGGCCAGAAGCCGCCCGCGCGTCGCGCCGAGCGTCTTCAGGACCACCGCGTCGTGCACGCGGGAGCGACGTCCCGCGGCCAGCGCGCCGGCGAGCACGAGGACGCTGGCCACCAGCGCGACGGCGCTGGCGCCGCGGATCGCCATGGCGAGCTTGCCGACGATGTCGTTCACAGCCTCCAGCGCTTCCTTGACGCGAACGCTCGTCACCATCGGGAAGTCCCGCCCCGCTGCGGCCAGGATGGCGGCCTCGGTCTCGTTGCTCGCGCCGCCCGGAAACGTCACCGTCGCCAGGTTGGTGTGCGGGGCGCCGGCAAAGGTGTTCGGCGAAAAAACCATAACGAAGTTAATGCCGAGAGATTGCCATTCGATCTTCCGGAAGTTGGCGACCTTCGCGGTGAGATTGCGGCCCAGCACGTTCACCGTGATGCGGTCGCCGATCTTCAGGCCGAGGCCGCGGGCAAGCTCCGCGTCGAAGGAGACCAGCGGCTCGCCCCTGTAGTCCGCAGGCCACCAGCTTCCGGTGGCGACCGTCGAGCCGTCGGGCGGGCTGGCCGCATAGGTGATCCCGCGATCGCCCTCCAGCACCCAGCGGGCGTTGTCGGCGGCCTTGATCTCGGCGGCCGGAACGCCGTTGAGCGCCACCACCCGGCCCCGCATCATCGGAACGCGCTCGATCTTCGCACCCTTGGCCTGCGCCGCGAGGAAGGCGTCGAAATCCTTCTCGGCCGACGAGGGCACGTCGAGGAAGAAGAAGCTTGGCGCCTTCTCGGGCAGGGAGCGAGTGAGCTGGGTCCGCACGGTGCTGTCGATCAGCGCCAGCGTGACGAGCAGGGTGACGCCCAGCCCGAGCGACAGCACCAGCGTCGGCGTCAGCGCCCCCGGCCGGTGAATGTTGGCCACCGCCATGCGCAGTTCTGTGCGCCTGGGCCTGGGGAGCCGTGCCGCGATCGCGGTGATCGCCGCGGCGATGAGCCTCAGGAGCACGAAGGCCCCCGCCGTGCCGATGGCGGCCGCGAAGGCGATGCGGCGGTCGTAGGACAGCAGGATCGAGGTCGCGGCGAGGGCCGCCACCGCCGCCACCGTCATCGCGACGTAGCGCCGCCGGGGCCAGCGCTGCCCGGGTTCGATCTGGTCGCGAAACAGGGCCGAGACCGGCACGTCGTGCACCCGGCCGAGCGGCCAGAGCGAGAAGGCGAGGGCCGTCAGCAGGCCGTAGACGCCTCCCAGCAGCAGTTCGCGCGGATAGAGATGCGGTTCGAGCGGCACCGGCAGGAGATCGCGAACGGCGGCCTCCAGCACGAAGGGCAGCGCCGCGCCCAGGCACAGGCCGATCGCCACGCCGAGAGAGGCGAGGGCGAGGATCTCGGCGAGCGCGATCGCGAAGACGCGTCCGCCGGTCGCCCCCAGGCTCTTCAGCGTGGCGAGCGAGGCCCGCCTGCGATCCACGTAGGCCGCGACCGCGTTCGCGACCCCCACGCCGCCCACCACGAGCGCCGAGAGGCCGACGAGGGTCAGATACTGGGCGAAGCGCTCCACGTTCCGGGAAAACTGGGGCGCCGCGTTCACGCGGGACCGGACCTCGAAGCCCGACTCAGGCAGGTCGCGCGCCAGGTCGTCAGCGAACCGGGTGAGGCCCGCGTCGTCGGATTGACCCGCGGGCAGCGAGACCCGGTAGGTCCAGCGCACGAGGCTTCCGGGGGCGAGCAGCCCCGAAGCCCGCAGCGCCTCCTGCGACAGGATGAGCCGCGGACCGAATCCGATGCCGGCGGCGAGCTTGTCCGGTTCCGAGACCAGGACGGCGCGCAGGACGATGTCGGCCTCGCCGATGCGCAGCCGGTCGCCCGGCTTCAGCCCGAGCCTGGCGAAAAGAACCTCATCGGCGGCGGCTCCATAGGCCGCACCGTCCTTGGCGAGAACCTGGTCCAGGGCGAGCGGAGGCGAGAATTCGATGCTTCCGACGGCGGGATAGCCCTCCGCCACGGCCTTGGGTTCGACGAGCGCGCTGCGGCCGTCGGCGGTGCGGACCATGGCGCGCAGGGTCGCCACCGCATGCATCTGGCCCCGGCCGCGCAGCCAGGCGATTTCCTCGGGCGTCGCCTCGCGCTGCAGGAGGCTCGCCGAAACGTCGCCGCCGAGAATGAGTCGGCCCTGGCTGGCGAGGCCGTCGCCGAGCGCGCGCGCCACCGAGCCGACGCCGGTGATGGCTCCGACGCCCAGCGCGATGCACGCCAGGAACACGCCGAAGCCGCGCAGCCCGTGCCGAAGGTTGCGCAGGGCGAACGCGATGGTCAGGCCGAGGCCCGCAGGCTGCCCGGCGGTGATCCGCGAGGGGGGAACAGGGGCGTTCATGCCGGCACCGCGCCGGTGGCCACGGTGTCGACCACGTTGCCCGATCGAAGCGTGATGGTGCGGTCGCAGCGCCTGGCCAGCGTGGAGTCGTGCGTCACCAGGACCAGCGTCGTCCCGCGCTCGCGCTTCATGGCGAACACCAGGTCCATGATCTGGCGGCCCGTCGTCTCGTCGAGATTGCCGGTCGGTTCGTCGGCCACGAGGATCGCCGGGTCGGGTGCGAGGGCCCTCGCCACCGCCACGCGCTGCTGCTCGCCGCCGGAGAGCTGCGCGGGGAAATGCGACAGGCGGTGCCCGAGGCCCACGGCCTCCAGCTCCTTCCGCGCGCGGCCCTGGGCATCCGGCAGGCCGGCGAGTTCGAGCGGGATGGCCACGTTCTCCAGCGCCGTCATCGTCGGCAGCAGGTGGAAGGACTGGAAGACGATTCCGATGCGCCGGCCGCGGAAGCGCGCCAGCCCGTCTTCGTCCAGCGGGCCGAGGTCCTCTCCGTCGATCCGGATCGTTCCGGAATCGGGGCGCTCAAGGCCGGCCATGGTCATCAGCAGGGTCGACTTGCCCGAACCCGACGGGCCGACGAGGCCCACGGCCTCGCCGCGCTCCACCTGCAGCGAGATGCCCTTGAGGATGTGAACACGTGCGGCGCCGCGTCCGAGGCTCAATTCGACGTTATCGAGTTCGATTGCCTTGACCATTCGGGATTTCGTTCCGATCTAGGGGCGATGTCAGACGAGCCGACCTTCCCCCCGTGCGCGACGCGTCCTGCACCCTCATATGGTGAGCCCCGGGCCGTCGTCCAGAAAGGCCGAACGCGGCGAGCCGTCCTGGGTCTGCTCGCGCTCGGCGTCACACTCCCCCTGATCGAGAGGCTTGCGTCCATGGCGGGTGCCCCCTTCGCGGGCGAGGCCGCCGCGGCCGAGCCCCTGCGCATCGTCGCCCTGGGCGACAGCCTGACCGCCGGCTACATGCTTCCGCAGGGCGCGGCCTTCCCCGACCAGTTGCAGAAAGCCCTGCGGGCGCGCGGCCATGCCGTCGAGATCGCCAATGCGGGCGTTTCCGGCGACACCGCCAGCCAGGGCCTCGAGCGCCTGGACTGGTCCGTCGGCGAAGGAACGCGGGCCGTGATCGTCGAACTCGGCGCCAACGACGCCCTGCGCGGCATCGACCCCGCGGTGACGCGAAAGGCCCTCGACACCATCGTCACGCGGCTCAAGGAGCGTGGAATCGCGGTGATGCTCGCCGGCATGCTCGCCCCCCGCAACATGGGTGGCGACTACGCCCGGGCCTTCGATGCGATCTACCCGGATCTGGCGAAAAAGCACGACGTGCCGCTCTATCCGTTTTTCCTCGACGGGGTCGCCGGCATATCGCGTCTCAACCTGAAGGATGGCATTCATCCCACGACGGAAGGGGTCGGCGTGATCGTCGAGCGCATCCTTCCCAGCGTGGAAGCCTTTATCGCGACGCTGAAGAAGGCGGCCTGACGCGGCCGGCGTCTGGCCGCAGAGCCGTGTTGCACTGCAACTCTGGCCAAGTTGCAGGCGAGGGGCCATAACCGGGCGGACCGTTTCGCGTGATCCCCGGAGACCCCATGCAGTACCGCCCGCTCGGCCGCACCGGCCTCGACGTCAGCCTCATTTGCCTCGGCACGATGACGTGGGGCCAGCAGAACACCGAGGCCGAAGGCCACGCCCAGATGGACTACGCCCTCGACCAGGGCGTCAACTTCTTCGACACGGCCGAACTCTACTCGATCCCGCCCAAGGCGGAGACCCAAGGCTCCACCGAGCGGATCATCGGCACCTGGTTCAAGGCCCGCAAGAACCGCGGCAAGGTCATCCTGGCCTCGAAGGTGATCGGGCGCAGCCAGAACACCTGGTTCCGCGACGACGGGTCGACCACCCAGCTCAACCGGGCGCAGATGACCGAGGCGCTCGACAAGAGCCTGAAGCGGCTTCAGACCGACTACCTGGACCTCTACCAGCTGCATTTCCCGGACCGGGCGGTGCCGTGGGGCTCGAACCCGACGGTCTTCAGGGTCCAGGACTATCGCGGGCCGGAAAATCCGATCGAGGAAATCCTCGAGGTGCTCGGCGACTTCGTGAAGGCCGGCAAGGTGCGCCACGTGGGGCTGTCCAACGAGAGCGCGTGGGGCACGATGCGCTTCCTGGCCGCCTCCGAGACGCGCGGTCTGCCGCGCGTGGCCTCGATCCAGAATGCCTACAACCTGCTGAACCGGACCTACGAGGTGGCGCTCGCGGAGGTCAGCATGCGTGAGCAGGTCGGTCTGCTCGCCTATTCCCCGCTCGCGCAGGGGTATCTCACCGGCAAGTATCTGGACGGAGCCCGTCCGGCCGGTGCCCGCACGACCCTGTTCAACCGCGGCCAGCGCTACGAGCGCCCCGGCGCGGAGGACGCGATCCGCAAGTACCTGGCGCTGGCCAGCGACGCGGGCCTGGACCCCGCCCAGATGGCCCTTGCCTTCGTCAACAGCAGGCCGTTCGTGACCTCGAACATCATCGGGGCCACCACCATGGACCAGCTCGCGATCGCGATCGCGTCGGCCAAGGTGACGATCACCGCGGACGTGGAGGAGCGGATCGACGCGATCCACCAGTTGCACAGCAACACCTGCCCCTGAGGGCGCGCCTGCATTTGTCCCCGGACAGATGCAGGCTTGTGCAACCATACCTCCCCCCGGGGATTGAGAATCGGCGCCTGCGGAACCATGGTGGGTGGCGAGCATGGTCGCGCCCCTCGTGCCACGGCTTCCGTCACGTCGGCGCGGCCTTTCCTCGAGGGCCGGCCCGGCTCCGGCTCTCGGCCCCGTGACTGCGGGAGGTCCTGATGCCACGCCTGTTCACCGGCCTCGAGGTCCCTCCGGAGATCGCCGAATCCCTCTCGATGATCCGCGGAGGGCTGGTCGGAGCCCGCTGGATCGACACCGAGAATTACCACGTCACGCTGCGATTCATGGGCGACATCGACGACGCCAGCGCCCGTGACGTCTACAGCCTGCTCTACCAGGTGCGCCGACGGCCGCTGACGCTGACCTTCGACGGCCTCGACATTTTCGGTGGCGACCGGCCGCGGGCGCTCGTGGCACGCATCGCCCAGAACACCGCCCTGGCCGAGTTGCAGGCGGAGCAGGAGCGTCTGGTCAGGCGCGTCGGCCTGCCGCCCGACAAGCGCAAGTTCACCCCCCACGTCACCCTCGCCAGGCTGCGCGACACGACGCCCTGGCACGCGGCCGACTTCCTGTCCTCGCGCGGCCCCTTCCTGGCGCGCAGCTTCACCGCGGACCGCTTCGTCCTGTTCTCCTCGCGCGCCTCGACGGGCGGCGGGCCCTACATCGTCGAGGCGGAGTACCCGCTGGGCTGAGCGGGCCCGGCTGGACGTTTGCGACCGCGGCGCTAGCTCTCATCGCGATGGACCAGACGAGGATGCGGCATGAGTGACAGGCTTGAAGGCACGCAACGGACCGAAGCCCTGGCCGCACTGGAGGGCTGGACGCTGGTGGAAGGGCGTGACGCCATCCACAAGCGCTTCGTCTTCGCGGACTTCGTGGCGGCGTTCGGCTTCATGACCCGGGTCGCCCTCGTGGCCGAGAAGATGGACCATCATCCCGAGTGGTCGAACGTCTACCGCACCGTGAACGTGACGCTCACCACGCACGACGCCAAGGGCCTGACGCTTCGCGACGTGGCGCTCGCGCAGGCCATGGACAAACTTGCCGTGTGATCCCTTGCAGCGAGGGTCGGGAGGGGCCATCTCCTCCCGCGTTGCAGCCCCGGGCTGGAGAAAGCGATGCGCTCGACTTCGGACGATCCCTTCAACAACGTCTTCTCGGCCGCCGAGATCGAGGCGATGCGCCGCGCCGCGCGTGACGAGGAGCGGCTGAAGGGCGACTTCTGGACGCTGCTGCGCAAGGTCGGGCGCAAGCTCCCCTTTGCCGAGGACGTGCTGGCCGCGTTCTACTGCGCGACCGACCCGACCACCGAGCGCCGCGTGAAGCTCATCCTGCTGGGGGCGATCGGCTATTTCGTGCTGCCCGTCGACATCATCCCCGACGTGCTGCCGATCATCGGCTTCACGGACGACGCCGCCGTGATCGCAACGGCCCTGTCCACCGTGGCCCGCGCCATGAAGCCCGAGCACCGGGAACGGGCCCGCGAGACCCTCGACGCCGACGTGTGAGACCGGTGCGCCGAAGCGTCCGGGTCAGGGCCTGACGAGGACTTTTCCGGCGGCCTTGCGCTCGGCGATGAGGCGTATGGCCGCAGCTGTCTCCTCCAGCGGAAAGACGGCCGAGGCGTGCGCGCGGATGCGGCCCTCCTGGGCCCACTGCATCAGCGTCGCGATGTTCGCGGCATTGGCCGCCGGTTCGCGTTCGGTGAAGGCGCCCCAGAAGACGCCTTGCACGTCGCAGCCCTTCAGAAGGACGAGGTTCAGTGGGATCTTAGGGATCTCCCCCGCCGCGAAGCCGATGACGAGATAGCGACCCTTCCAGGCGATCGAGCGCAGGGCCGGTTCGGCCAGCGCGCCGCCCACGGGATCATAGACGACGTCGACGCCCCGGCCGCCCGTTGCGGCCTTCAGCGCCTCGCGCAACTCGCCCGATCCGTAGTCGACGAGTTCGGCCGCGCCGTGGTCACGCGCGACGGCCAGCTTGTCCTGCGAGGAGGCGCAGGCGATCACGCGCGCCCCCATCAGGGCGCCGATCTCGACCGCGGCGAGGCCGACGCCTCCAGACGCGCCGAGAACGGCCAGCGTCTCGCCGGCCTGCAGGCGCGCACGATCCTTGAGCGCGTGGAGGGTGGTGCCATAGGTGACCATGAGGCCGGCCGCGGCCTCGTCGGCCAGCCCGTCCGGAATGGGCACGAGCTGGTCGGTGCGCACCACGACCTGCGACCGGCAGGCGCCGTAGCCGACCCAGGCGGCGACGCGTCGCCCCATCCACGACGGTTCGACGCCCGGACCCACCCGGATCACCCGTCCCGCCAGTTCCGCCCCGGGGGAGAACGGCAGGTCGGGCTTCACCTGGTACTTGTTCTGGATGATCAGGCTGTCGAAGAAATTCATCCCGATCACGGCGCTGTCGACGACGACCTCACCGGGACCGGCGACCGGATCCGGCATGTCCTCGACGACCAGGCTCTCGGGAGGCCCGTAGCTCTTGCACAGGACCGCGCGCATCATCAGCCGGCCTCCACGACCCCGGCCGATTCCAGCTGCCGTCGCAGGCGCGTGAAGGCGAGGCGGATGCGGGACTTGACGGTCCCGAGCGGAATGTTGGCGCGCTCGGCGATCTCGCTGTGGGACAGCCCCTCGTAGAAGGCCATCTTCACCAGGGAGAGCTGCTCGGGTGGAAGCGTTTCCATGGCGGTGCGCAGGAAATCCTCGCGCTGGACCATGTCCAGGCTGCGCTCGGTGTCGCTCTCGTCCGGCACGTCCTGGCCGGGCTCCAGCGGATCGACGAAATCGAGCCGGTCGCGCCGCAGCGCGTCGATGCGTCGGTTGCGCGCGATCCGGTAGAGCCACGTCGCGACCGAGGATTTCGACGCGTCGAACTGGTCGGCCTTGCGCCAGAGCGTGACCATGACCTCCTGGGTCAGTTCCTCCGCGAACGTCGCCTCGACGCCGAGGCGCTGGAGATACGACACGAGCCGCGGAGCGAAGTGGTCGAACAGGCGAACGAAAGCCTCGCGGTCGCGCTGCTGTGCGACAGCGGTGACCCACGTCACCAGTTCCGCGTGTGAACTCAAGAACGGTCCCCAATCGATGACGGAGCGCGACCGCCTCACGGTGGGAGGCGTCGATCCGGTCCGCGGGAACCAAAATCGGTTGACCCACGACCGCCACTTTGCCACGTCTCGCGCGGTCGGGAAACCGACTCGCTCGATCGAGGTCACCCGTGACGACGGCGCCGCGCCCAAGCCGGCTGCCGTCGGTTAAACTGCCGACATGGCGCAGGGCCCGCGGAACGCTAGAATGCACCCCATGATTCGCATGTCTCATCAGGCTCTCTGGGTCGTTTGTCTCGCTGCCGGCCTTAGCGCCGGCTTGGCCGCGCCGTCGTCGGCGCAGGAAAAGCCCAAGCCCGCGACCCCGGCCAAGCCCGCCACGACGACGGCCAAGCCGGCAACCCCGGCCAAGCCCGCGACGCCCGCCAAGCCGGGCACGCCGGCGAAACCCGCCGCCGCAGCCAAGCCTTCCACGCCGGCCAAGCCCGCTGCGGCTGCCGCCGCCGCCGGCGGAGGCCAGCCCATGGAGGTGGCCAAGTTCGGGAGCTGGGGCGTCTACATGTCGGAGACGACCAAGAGCAAGGTCTGCTACGCGCTGCTGCAGCCGGCCGAGCGCCTGCCCAAGACGCTGAAGCGCGATCCCGGATACCTGTTCATTTCCAGCCGGCCTGCGGAAGGCGTGCGCAACGAGGTGAGCGTGGTCCTGGGCTTCCAGGCCAAGGACGGCTCGGAAGGCAGCGCGGTGATCGGCCCGACGACGTTCGCGCTGCTGACCAAGGGCACCGCGGCCTGGGTCAAGAACGCCGCCGAGGACGCGGCGTTCGTCGAGGCGCTGCGCCGGGGCCAGAGCCTCGTGGTCAAGGCCACGTCGAAGAAGGGCAACGAGTCGACGGACCGCTATTCGCTGGCCGGCGGCGCGCAGGCCCTGGATCGCGTCAGGAAGGAATGCCCCTGATGGGCATCCTCATCCCATCTTCGTCATGAGAGCGTCGGAGAACTCGGCGTTCGTGTAGACGTTCTGGACGTCGTCGTTGTCGTCCAGCGAATCCATGAGCCGGATGATCTTTTCACCGGCCTCGTCGTCCACGGCGACGGTGTTCTGCGGCTTCCACACCAGCGACGACTTGCGCGGCTCGCCGAACTTGGCCTCGAGCACCTTCTGCACGTCGCGCAGGGCCTCCATCGCCGTGACGATCTCGTGCCCGTCCTCGGACGAGGACACGTCGTCGGCTCCCGCCTCGATGGCCGCTTCCATCACCGCGTCCTCGCTGCCGACCTTGGCGTCGAAGGCGATGACGCCGACCCGGTCGAACATGAACGACACGGCGCCGGTTTCGGCCAGGCTGCCGCCCGCCTTGGTGAAGTAGGACCGGACTTCGCTCGCGGTGCGATTGCGGTTGTCGGTGAGCGCCTCGATGATCACGGCGACGCCGCCGGGGGCGTAGCCCTCGTAGCGGATCTCCTCGTAGTTCTCGGTGTCACCGCCGAGCGCCTTCTTGATGGCGCGCTCGATGTTGTCCTTGGGCATGTTCTCGGCGCGGGCGGCCAGCACGGCGGCGCGCAGGCGCGGGTTCATGTTCGGGTCCGGCAATCCCATCTTCGCGGAGACGGTGATTTCGCGTGCCAGCTTCGAGAAGAGCTTGGACCGCTGGGCGTCCTGGCGGCCCTTGCGGTGCATGATGTTCTTGAACTGGGAATGACCGGCCATGGAACGTCCTCGGATCGTCGGCGGGACCACGCGGCGCGGCGGCCGGCAGCCCGGGAAAGCAACGGCGCGCCTTATACGTCGCGGCGCGCGGGAAATAAAGGAAGCGCTGCCGCCGAGGCGCTCATGACCAGAAGGCGGGGGCCGATTCGGCCAGGCGCGGCCCAAGCCGCACATGGGCGACGGCCACGGCGAGGCCCGTCCGGTCATCGATCTCGACGGCGAGGCCGCACAGCGTGCCTTCGCCCGTCGCCACCTCGAGCCTGCCGCCGGGCGTCTTCTGGATGAACCGGCGCACCGGTTCGTCCTTCGCCATGCCGAGGATCGAGTCGTAGTCGCCGCACATTCCGGCGTCGGTGAGATAGGCAGTGCCGCCGGGCAGGATCTGGCCGTCGGCGGTCGGGACGTGGGTGTGCGTCCCCACGACGACGCTCACCCGGCCATCGAGGAAGGCACCCATCGCCTGCTTCTCGCTCGTGGCTTCGGCGTGCATGTCGACGAGGATCGCGTCGCAGGCGCTCCCGAGCGGGCACTCGGACACGATCCGCTCCACCGCGGCGAACGGATCGTCCAGCGGATCGATGAACAGCCGGCCCATCACGTTGACCACGAGCACGCGGGCGCCCGAGGGCGTGTCGATGACCGTGGCCCCGCGACCGGGGGTGCCGGGGGGATAGTTGGCGGGCCTCACCAGCCGCGGCTGGCGCTCGATGAAGACGAGCGCCTCGCGCTGGTCGAACGAGTGGTTGCCGAGCGTGATCACGTCGGCGCCGGCGCCGAGCACCTCGTCGCAGATTGCTTCGGTGATGCCGAAGCCGCCGGCGGCGTTCTCGCCGTTGATCACCACGCAGTCGAGCTTCCAGGCGTCCCGCAGCATCGGCAGCCGGGACATGACGACCTGGCGGCCGGGGCGCCCCACGATGTCGCCGAGAAAGAGAAGACGCATCAGACCTGAATCCCGTTGCAGCCGGGCGAGCCCCGTCAGGGCGCCCGGAACCGGATCGTTTCGCGCTCGGTGACGAGAAAGTCCAGCGGCTTGTCGTGCGCCTCGTCCGGAACGGCCTCGACCTCCTGGCACGAAAACGCAAGCCCGATGGTCAGGAGCGGGGCGCCGTCGGCCTGGCAGGCGGCGATGGCGCGGTCGTAGTAGCCGGCGCCATAGCCTATCCGGTGGCCGCGTCGGTCGAACGCCGCCAGCGGCACAAGCATCGTCGCGGGGCGCACGATCGGAGCCTCCGGTCCGGGCTCGCTCAGCCCGAACCCGGCCTTGACCAAGGGGTCCCCCGCCGACCAGGCGCAGAACTGAAGACCCCGGGGCGTGACGCGCGGGAGGGCCGCCGTCCGGCCTGCCGATGCCAGGAGGCTCAGCGCCGGGCGGGGATCGATCTCGCTGCGGATGGGCCAGAAGGCCGACACGGGTCCGGGAGGCATCGCGCCGGCGAGCGCGGCGATCCTGGACGCGACGGCCTTGGCAGCCTCGTCCCTGAACGCGGCATCGAACGCGTCGCGCCTGGCCAGCGCCGTCGTCCGGAGCGCGGCCTTGCCCATGGGGATCGTCATCGGGAGGAGGAAGAGTGCGGAGCCACAGTGGCCGTGGGACGATCGATCCCGGGAAACCTACAACGTAGGTGGGCGCCGTGTGCCCAAGTCCACGGACGAGGGCGGGGACAGCTCCCGTTAGGATCGATAAGGCCCCGGGGATTCATTGTCCTCACGCACCCCGCAGCCCCGCAAGACAACATGTAGGCCTTCAGGCGGTCCTTGGCCAGTGCCGGCAGCCATGCACGGGGCACAAACCCGTACGGGGAACCTTCCGGTCAGGGATCCTCGTCCGGAAACAGCCCGTATTGCGGTGCTCCGGCCTGGGCCGGGACGGCGAGGCCCATGTGCCGGAAAGCCTGGGGCGTGAGCAGCCGTCCGCGCGGCGTGCGCTGCAGGAAACCCTGCTGCAGCAGATAGGGCTCGATGATGTCCTCGATGGCGTCGCGCGGTTCGGACAGGGCTGCGGCGATCGTCTCGATGCCGACGGGTCCGCCGCCGAAATTGACGGCGACGAGCTCGAGGTAGCGCCGGTCCATGAGGTCGAGCCCGATCGGATCGACGTCGAGGAAGCGCAGGGCGCGATCCGCCACCTCGCGCGTGACGACGTCCACGCCGTCCACGACGGCGAAGTCCCGCACACGCCGCAACAGGCGGCCGGCGATGCGCGGCGTGCCGCGGGCGCGCTTGGCGATCTCGTTGGCGCCGTCGGATGCCATGTTGAAGCCGAGCACCCGGGCGCCGCGGCTGACGATCAGTTCGAGTTCGTCGACGGTGTAGAAGTTCAGGCGGATCGGGATGCCGAAGCGGTCGCGCAGGGGGGTCGTCAGCAGGCCGGCGCGCGTGGTCGCGCCCACGAGCGTGAACTTGGCGAGGTCGATCTTCACCGAGCGGGCGGCTGGCCCTTCGCCGATGATCAGGTCGAGCTGGTAGTCCTCCATCGCAGGGTAGAGGATTTCCTCGACCGCCGGGTTGAGCCGGTGGATCTCGTCGATGAAGAGGACGTCGCGCTCCTCGAGGTTCGTGAGCTGCGCAGCGAGGTCGCCCGCCTTCGCGATCACCGGGCCGGACGTGGAGCGGAAGTTGACGCCGAGCTCGCGCGCCACGATCTGCGCCAGCGTCGTCTTGCCGAGGCCGGGCGGTCCCACGAACAGCACGTGATCCAGCGCTTCGCGCCGCGTCTTGGCCGCCTCGATGAACACCTTGAGGTTCTTGCGTGCCGCCGCCTGCCCGACGAAGTCGTCGAGCACCAGCGGGCGGATCGAGGATTCCAGGTCGTCCTCGCGCTTCTCGGCGGAGACGAGCCGGCGGGGCGGCGGGGTGCTCATGCGGCTGTCCTGGTGGTGGTGCTGCCGGGCCCGTCGCAGGCGAGGGCTGTCCGTGTTAGCATCCCTGCATTCTTTGATGACATTGCCGGAGTGAACGGATGAACAAGGCCATGCGCCGCGACGGCTTCGAATACATGGACTTCGACGACTTCGAGGAGGCGCTGGCCGACAAGCCCGCCCACGAGAAGTGGGAGCTCATCGGTGGCCGTGTCATCCGAATGATGGTCGGCGCCCGCTGGGAGCACAACGTCATCGTCGGCAATCTGGCGATGGAGTTCCGGCAGCAACTCCGGGCCCGCGAGGCATCGTGTCAGGTCTTCACCGAGACTTTCTGGCTCAAGGAGCGCTTTCTCGATTTGGCCGTCTTCCCAGACGTCATGGTCCGTTGCGGGCCACGTCTCGAACGCAGCGCGGTTTCCGCACATGACCCCGTCGTTCTGGTAGAAGTCGCTGGACCGGGAAGCGAAGTCCGCGACCGCCTCGAAAAAGACCGGCTTTACCGGCGGCTGCAGACGCTTCAGCACTACGTCATCGTCGACCGGGATCGCAGCCACATCGACGTGATCGACCGCATTGACGGCGAATGGCGCAGCAGACGTGTTGAAGGACTGGCGGCCGCGCTCGATCTCCCCGCCATCGGCGTGTCGGTGCCCCTTCGGGAAATCTACCGCGACGTGATCGACGCTGAGGGCTGATCCGCTCACCGCGCCATCTCCCGCAATCCCAGCCGGATGAGCTGCGGCGCTTCCGCGCCGTCGCCGGCCACCTTCAGCGCCGCGGCCACCGCGGCCGACGCCTGCGCCTGCGGATAGCCGAGGTTGATCAGCGCCGAGACGGCGTCCGCCACGGGCTTGGGGGCGGTCTTGTCCTCGACGGCGCCACTGAGCTTCACCAGCGCGGGGTCGATGGTGCCGAAGGCGGGTGCCTTGTCCTTGAGTTCGGCCACGATGCGCGCCGCGAGCTTGGGCCCGACACCCGGGGCACGGGCGATCATGGCCTTGTCCTGCGTGCCGATGGCGGTGGCGATGGCGCCGGGCTCGAGCGAGGAGAGGATGCCGAGCGCCACCTTCGAACCGACGCCCTGCACGGTCTGCAAGAGCCGGAACCACTCCCGCTCGTTGTCGGTGCGGAAGCCGAAAAGGCGGATCGCGTCCTCGCGGACCTGTGTCTCGATCGACAGGACGGCGGCCTCGCCGGCCGGCGGCAGCGCCGTCAGCGTCCGGGCCGAGCACTGGACGACGTAGCCGACGCCGTGGACGTCGAGGATGACATGGTCCTCGCCGTAGCTGTCGATGACGCCCTTGAGCTTGCCGATCATCCGTCCGTGCGCCCCCGCGCCACCATCGCCGCCATCGCGGCCGCCGCTTCCGTTCCGAGCGTGCCCAGGCCCTCCACCACGCCGGCCCGGTCGGCCTCGTTGCGGTTCTGGCTGGCCTTCCACTTCCCCTCGACGGAGTCGATGGGGATCTCGAGACCCACAATCCCGCGCACCTGGCCTTCAAGGAACTCCGACGGGGCGTCGTCGACGGCCCAGGGCTCGGGACGCCCGCCCTCCATCATGGTCGTGAGGGCGCGGATCTGCGCGTGCAGCCAGGCCGGATCCTCGATGGCCAGGGCGCGGCCGCGAGCCTGGACCACGGCGTAGTTCCAGGTCGGAACGACGCGGTGCGTCTCCTGCTTGGTCGCGTACCAACTGGGCGACACGTAGTGCTCGGGCCCCTGGAACACGACCAGGGCATCGCAGCCCTCGACGCAGGCCCGCCACTGCGGGTTGGGCCTTGCGAGATGACCTCGCAGAATGCCGCGGCCCTCCGCACCCGTCTCGTCGAGCACGAACGGAATGGAATTCGCGAGGATCTCGCCGTTCCGGGCCGTCACGAGCAGACCCAGGGGATGGGTGCGCATCAGGCCGTGCTGGCGCTCGCGGTCGGTCTCGCGGAAGTGAGGAGGCTGATACATGCCGGGTCGCCGGGTTGGAGTCTGACGCGCAATCTAGTGCATGCCGGGCCGTGGCGGAACGCAGCGCCGTGTCGTTAGCGCGCGCGCGCGAGGACGGCGCGTTCGAGCGCCCGGGCGCCGCGGTGCTGGGCGTGCGTGAGCGCGATGGCCAGGGCGTCGGCCGCGTCGGACGTCCCGGGATCGGCCTTGGGCAACAGCACGCGGACCATCATGTGGATCTGGTCCTTCTCGGCGTGGCCGGCGCCGACGATGGTCTTCTTCACGAGGTTGGGGGCGTATTCCGCCACCGGCAGGCCTGCCTGGGCGGGCACCAGCATGGCGATTCCGCGGGCCTGTCCCAGCTTCAGGGTGGCGCGGGCGTCCTTGTTCACGAAGGTCTCCTCGATGGCGACCTCGTCCGGCATGTGCGCGTGGAGCACGGAGGACAGGCCCTCGTGCAACTGTCGCAGGCGATCGGCCAGATGCAGGTCCCCGTCCGAATGGACCGTCCCGCAGGCCACGTAGGACAGCCTCGTCCCGACGCAGTCGATCACGCCCCACCCCGTGTTCCGAAGGCCGGGGTCGACGCCGAGAATGCGAATCACGGATGGCGCGCTCATGCGCGAGGGATAGCGGCGGCGCCGGGCGGTGTCACCCGCGCTTTGTTCCCGATCGGTTCCGGGCCGTCAGAGGCCAGGACCCTTGGCCGCGCCCAGCACGATGCCGGGCCTGTCCGTGGTGCCTTCCTGAACGATGACGGCGAAGGCGTCGGCATTGCGCATGCGGGCGAGCGAGGCAGGGGCTTCGAACGACTTCTGCGTGCCGTCCCAGACGCCGAGCGGAATGAGTTCGCGGACGACGTTCGTGTAGGTGACGGTGCGGCCCTTGTTCTCGCCGCGCGCGATCGCGACGTCGCTGCGCCGCATGACGGGAAGGAGCAGGACGGTGGCGGGCTTGAGGCGAGGCTGGGCCGCGGCCCCGACCGCGATGCGGATCGTGCTGCCGTCGACCGTCGCCGACACCGGCACTGCCAGCGCGCCCTTGGCCCGCCCGTCGAAGCGCTGGGCAATGATGGAATCGCGGTTGGAGCCGACCGCGTGGAGCATGCCGTCGACGACGGCCTGCGGCGTGTACACGTGCCGGTCGCCGCGCGCCTCGCTGTAGCCGCGCTGACGGGCGGTGAAGGCCTTGTCCGCGAAAGTGTCCTTCCAGCCCAGATAGTCCCAGTAGTCGACGGGGAACGACAGGGCGAGGACCGAGGGGTCCTTGGCGAGTTCGCCCACCATCAGGTCGGCCGGCGGGCAGGACGAGCAGCCCTGGCTGGTGAACATCTCCACCACCGCCGTCGGTCCTTCGGCCAGAGCCGGGGAAACCGAGACAAGGACGGCGAGAACTGACAGGACGCGACGGACTGGAACCATAATCGATGCGTTTTCCGAACTGGCTCGTGACGGGACGGGGAAGCGCCCCGGGCGGAGGACGACCGCCGATGCCGGACGGGGCGGACCCTAGGCGCGTCGCCCCCGTATCGAAACTCACGTTGGGTTGAGGCCGTATCAAAAAGGGCCGCCGGACGGTGCCCGGCGGCCCTTTTCACACAAATGTGATGGAATATTACGCGACCAGGCTGCGGATCACGTAGGGCAGGATGCCGCCGTTCTTGAAGTACTCGAGCTCGTCGAGCGTATCGATGCGGCAGATCAGCGGCACCTTCGTCTTCTTGCCCTTGGCGTCGGTGATGATCGCCTCGAGCTTCTGACGGGGCTTCAGGTCACTGGAGAGGCCGGCGATGCTCACCGTCTCGTCGCCCTTCAGCCCGAGCGTCTGCCAGGAAGTGCCCTCCTCGAAGACCAGCGGAACGACGCCCATGCCGACCAGGTTCGAGCGATGGATGCGCTCGAACGACTGGGCCACCACCGCACGGACGCCGAGCAGCAGGGTGCCCTTCGCCGCCCAGTCGCGGGACGAGCCGGTGCCGTATTCCTTGCCGGCGAAGACCACCAGCGGCACCTTCTCGGCCTGGTACGACATGGCCGCGTCGTAGATCGGCATCTGCTTCTTCGACGGATAGTGGATCGTCACGCCGCCTTCGACGCCGGGCACCATCTGGTTCTTGATGCGGATGTTGGCGAAGGTGCCACGCATCATGATCTCGTGGTTGCCGCGGCGCGTGCCGTACTGGTTGAAGTCGGCGGGAGCCACCTGGCGTTCCGTCAGGTAGGTGCCGGCCGGAGACGACACCTTGATCGAACCGGCCGGGGAGATGTGGTCGGTCGTGATCGAGTCGAGGAAGAGGCCGAGGATGCGCGCGTTGACGATGTCCTCGACGGGCTTGGGCTGCAGCGTCATGCCCTCGAAGTAGGGCGGGTTCTGCACGTAGGTCGAGCTCATGTTCCAGCGGTAGGTGAGCCCGCCCTCGACGCTGATCTTGCGCCAGTTGGCGTCGCCCTTGAAGACGTCCGCGTACTTGGCCTTGAAGAGCGCCTTGGTGATGGTCTTGCGGATCGTCTCCTCGACCTCCTTGGAGGTCGGCCAGATGTCCTTCAGGTAGACCGGGTTGCCCTTCTTGTCCTTGCCGAGCGGCTCGGTCGCGAGGTCGACCTGCAGCGAGCCGGCGAGCGCATAGGCGACCACCAGTGGGGGCGAGGCGAGGTAGTTGGCCCGGACGTCCGGATTGACGCGGCCTTCGAAGTTACGGTTACCCGAGAGCACAGCCGCGGCGACGAGGTCGTTGTCGTTGATCGACTTCGACACCTCGGCCGCGAGCGGGCCGGAGTTGCCGATGCAGGTGGTGCAGCCGAAGCCGACGAGGTTGAAGCCGAGCTTGTCGAGCGACTTCTGCAGGCCGGACTTGTCGAGATATTCGGCCACGACCTGCGATCCGGGCGCCAGCGAGGTCTTCACCCACGGCTTCGTCGTGAGGCCCTTGGCCACGGCGTTGCGGGCGAGCAGGCCCGCAGCCACCATCACGCCCGGATTCGACGTGTTGGTGCACGACGTGATCGCGGCGATCACCACGTCACCGTTGCCGAGGTCGAAGTTCTTGCCCTCGACCTTGTAGCGCTTGGCGAGGTCGGCGGCGGTCTTCTTGAAGTCCGCCATGGCGGCCGCGAAGCCCGGCTTGGCCTCGGCGAGCAGCACCCGGTCCTGCGGCCGCTTCGGGCCGGCGATCGAGGGCTGCACCGTCGTGAGGTCGAGCTCGAGGGTGTCGGTGAACACCGGGTCCGGCGTGGCGCGCGAGCGGAACATGCCCTGCGCCTTGGCATACTTCTCGACGAGCGCGACGCGCGCCGGGGCGCGGCCGGAGGTGCCGAGGAAGTCGAGCGTTTCGGTGTCGACCGGGAAGAAGCCGCAGGTGGCACCGTATTCGGGCGCCATGTTGGCGATCGTGGCACGGTCGGCGAGCGTCAGGGCCGCGAGGCCGCTGCCGTAGAACTCGACGAACTTGCCCACCACGCCCTTCTTGCGCAGCATCTGCGTCACGGTGAGCACGACGTCGGTCGCCGTCACGCCTTCGCGGATGCGGCCGGTCAGCTTGAAGCCGATGACCTCGGGGATGAGCATGGAGATCGGCTGGCCCAGCATGGCCGCCTCGGCCTCGATGCCGCCCACGCCCCAGCCCAGCACCGCCATGCCGTTGACCATGGTGGTGTGGCTGTCGGTGCCCACCAGCGTGTCGGGGTAGGCGACCTCCTGGGTGACGGTCTTGCCGGCGACCTTCACCTTCTCCTTCTTCGTCCAGATGGTCTGGGCGAGATATTCCAGGTTCACCTGGTGGCAGATGCCGGTGCCGGGCGGCACGACGCGGAAGTTCTCGAACGCCTTCTGGCCCCAGCGCAGGAAGTTGTAGCGCTCACCGTTGCGGGCGTATTCGAGCGCGACGTTCTGCTTCAGCGCCTTGGAGGTGCCGAACTCGTCGACGATCACCGAATGGTCGATGACGAGGTCGACGGGCACCAGCGGGTTGATCTTCTCGGGATCGCCGCCGAGGTTCTTCATGGCGTCTCGCATCGCGGCGAGGTCGACCACCGCGGGAACGCCGGTGAAGTCCTGCATCAGGACGCGGGCCGGCCGGAAGGCGATCTCGCGCTCGGCCTTGCCCTTGTTGATCAGGAAGGCGGCGACGGCCTCGATGTCTTCCTTCGTGACGGAGCGGCCGTCCTCGAAGCGCAGCAGGTTCTCCAGCAGGACCTTCTGGGAGAACGGGAGGCGGGAAATGCCTTCCAGGCCGTTCTTCTCGGCGTCCTTGAGCGAGTAGTAGATGTAGGTCTTTGCGCCGACCTTGAGCTTCTTGCGGGACTTGAAGCTGTCGAGTGAAGTCGTCACGACGGGATCCTCTCGGGGTTCGCGGTGAATGCGGCCAAAGGCGTTGACACGCGCGCCGCCCCGGGAGTGCCCGAGTCCCCGCGCTGGATGAAGCGCTCGGCGCAGCCGTCGCGCTTATAGATAATTTCAAGCGAAGCCGCTACACGGACGAAAGTCGTCCCATGCGGTTTTTCTCTTCGATGCGCGTCGTCGCCGCCGATCTCGCCTGCGAACGGTCCGGTCGACCGGTCTTCAGAAACCTTTCCTTTACCGTCGCGGGCGGCGAGGGACTGGTCCTGACCGGTCGCAACGGCGCAGGCAAGTCGAGCCTCCTGATGATGCTGGCGGGCCAGATCGTGCCGGCCGCGGGCCGGCTGGCCGTGGAGGACGCCCCGGCCGAGAAGACCCTGCCGGAACTCGCCCATTACATCGGGCATCGCGACGCGCTCAAGCCGTCCCTGACGCCGCTGGAGAGCCTCGGGTTCTGGCAGGCCATGCTCGGCCACGCGGCCCGCGCGCCCCAGGAGGCGCTCGAGCGGCTGGGTCTCGGCCATGCCGGCGACCTGCCCTGCGCCTATCTCTCGGCGGGCCAGCGCCGGCGGCTGGCGCTCGCCCGCCTGCTCGTCTCCTCGCGTCCGGTCTGGCTCCTCGACGAGCCCACGGCGGCCCTCGACGCGGCGTCCCAGCGCCTGTTCGACGCCCTCGTCGACGAGCACCTGGCCGCGGGCGGACTCGCCATCGCGGCGACGCACGTGCCGCTGGGCTTCCGGACGGCCACGCGGCTGGCCATCGGAGGCACGCCATGAGTGCACTGGGCGCGCTGCTGTCGCGGGAGCTCAAGCTCGCCGTCCGCATCGGCGGCGGCGGGGCCATGGGTCTCGTCTTCTTCCTGATGCTGGTGACCATCGTGCCCTTCGCGATCGGTCCCGACCTCAACCTGCTGTCGCGCATCGGCCCGGCCATCCTGTGGATCGCGGCGGCGCTGGCGACCCTGCTGGGGCTCGACAGGCTCTTCCAGGCGGACGCCGAGGACGGGTCCCTCGACCTCATCATGATGGGCGAGGCACCGCTCGAGCTCGTGGTCGTGGTGAAGGCCTTCGCCCACTGGTTGACGACGGGGCTGCCGCTGGCGCTGGCCGCTCCGCTGTTCGGCCTGCTGCTCGCCCTGCCGACCGAGGCGCTCGCCTCCGTCACGGCGACGCTCCTCGTCGGCACGCCCGCGCTGACCTTCATCGGCACCGTCGGGGCCGCGCTGACCGCGAGCCTGCGCCGCGGCGGGCTCGTGCTGTCGATCCTGGTGCTGCCCCTCATGGTGCCGGTGCTGATCTTCGGCGTCTCCGCGTCCAACGCCGCCACCGGCGGGACCATCCCGTTCCTGACGCCGTTCCTCGTGCTGTGTGGACTGACCCTGTTCTCCCTCGTCCTCGGCGCCTTCGGGGCCGCCGGGGCGCTCAGGGCCGGGCAGGGATGACCCGGCGCGCCGGACGGTTCCCCAAGGCGGCGACTCCGTTGCACGGGTTCGGCGCTTGCGCTAAAGCCCTCTTCTGCAAGGAATACGTCTTCAAGCGGACACGAGCCCGAGGATAAGATGGCGGATCACAACACGGTGCATGGCGGCCACCCGGCGATGGACTATGCCGAGCATGAGCGCACCTACCGCGGCTTCATTGCCTTTACGAAGTGGGGCACCATAACCGTCGCGGGCATCGTCGTCCTGATGGCCATCTTCCTGCTCTGACGGGCAGGACCTTGCCGCCTACCGTACCCGTCGACGCCCGGCGTGCGCCTTTCGAGGCGGCGCCTCCTGCGGAGTGCTCCTGATGCGCATCGCCGTGATTACCGAGTCCGACGCGCTGGAGACGCGCGTCGCCGCCACGCCCGAAACGGTCAAGAAGCTGGCCGCGCTTGGAGCGTCGGTGTCCGTTCAGTCCGGGGCGGGCCTCGCCTCGGGCATCGTCGATGCCGACTACGAGGCGGCCGGCGCCACGGTCGCGGCCACCGCCGCGGCCGCCCTCGACGGCGCGGACGTGGTCCTGAAGGTGCGCCGGCCCAATGCCGACGAGCTCAAGGGCATGAAGAAAGGCGCCCTCGTCCTCGCGATCATGGACCCCTATGGCAATGACGCTGCGCTGAAGGCGATGGCCGATGCCGGTGTCGCGTCCTTCGCGATGGAGCTGATGCCCCGCATCACCCGCGCCCAGGTCATGGACGTCCTGTCCTCCCAGGCCAACCTCGCCGGCTACCGCGCCGTCATCGACGCCGCGGCCGAGTACGGCCGCGGCCTGCCGATGATGATGACCGCCGCCGGCACGGTCCCCGCCGCCAAGATCTTCGTCATGGGTGCCGGTGTCGCCGGCCTCCAGGCCATCGCCACCGCCCGCCGCCTCGGCGGCGTGGTGACCGCCACGGACGTCCGGCCCGCCGCCAAGGAGCAGGTCGAGTCGCTGGGCGCGAAGTTCATCGCGGTGGAGGACGAGGAGTTCAAGCAGGCCGAGACGTCCGGCGGCTACGCCAAGGAGATGTCCAAGGAGTACCAGGCCAAGCAGGCCGCGCTCGTGGCGTCCCACATCGCCAAGCAGGACATCGTCGTGACCACGGCGCTGATCCCCGGGCGGCCGGCTCCCAAGCTCATCTCCGAAGACATGGTCATGTCCATGAAGCCCGGCTCGGTCATCGTGGACCTCGCCGTGGAGCGGGGCGGCAACGTGGCGTTGGCCAAGCCCGGCGAGGTCGTGACCACGCCGAACGGCGTCAAGATCGTCGGCCACCTGAACGTTCCCGGACGGCTCGCGGCGACGTCCTCGGCGCTCTACGCCAAGAACCTGTTCTCCTTCCTCGAGACGATGGTCGACAAGGCGGCGAAGGCGCTGGCGGTGAAGTGGGACGACGAACTCGTCAAGGCCACGAACCTGACCCGCGACGGCGCGGTGGTCCACCCCAATTTCCAGCCCAAGACCGCCGAAACGGCGGCCTGACGGGAGGCTTGAATGGCCAACGAGACACCCCAGCAGTTGCTCGAAAAGGCGCAGGCCGCCGCACGGCTTGCGCAGGAGGCCGCCCAGGCGGCCCAGGCCTCGGCCGACCAGGTCGCCACGGCGCTCGGTGCCGCGGCCCACGCGGCCACGGGCGGCGCTATCGACCCCTTCGTCTTCCGCCTCGCCATCTTCGTGCTGGCAGTCTTCGTCGGCTACTACGTGGTCTGGTCGGTGACGCCGGCGCTGCACACGCCGCTGATGTCGGTCACCAACGCGATCTCCTC